>CAYTIB010000087.1:0-43783 GCA_964437725.1 uncultured bacterium
ATCCCATTTAGCCATCCAAGAATCGAACGAAAAGCTCCTCAAGAAACTCAAATCAATTCAGGGTGTGAAGGATGTGCATATCTTCCCCGCTGAAATCGAGTGGGAGGAGAAATACAAACGCCCACCTTCTCCCGTTGTTGAATTTGATAGAGGTGAATTGGGAGGAACCAAGGGGGACCTTGTCAGGTTTCGGGGGGCGGGATCCAAAAAAGGAAAAGGACGTCCATCTTCGGCCTCACATAGTAAGAAGATTTTGATGATGGTGGAGCTACTGATAAAAGGTGGGGTGAAGAGTAAAACAGAAGCTTTCAGATTGGTCGCAAGTGCGCTTTATTTTTGGGGTTTCACTAATAGGTTAAACGCTAGTTCCATAGAAAGCACATTCTACAAGGAGAAGAAGAAAAGGGACGAACCCCCAATAAAAATACCTCAAGTTCGTCCGCTAGCGAAGTGGTAATACTCAAAAGAAATCCCTCAAAATAAAAGCATTTTTATTAGTCCCAAAAAAGTTTCTCCTCAAAATCCCCCAAGAAATTTAAATTCACCATAACTAACTGAATTTAAATTTTTTATAGACTATTCAGGTGTATTCGGTAGGTGTGATCTTCCGCCTTACCAGACGAGACATACGTTCGCTGCCAACGCACTTATGGCCGGGCATTCCCCGCTGTGGATATATAAACAGTTGGGTCACAAGGATGTAGCGATGTTGTACAAGGTTTACGCTAAGTGGATCAAAGACCCACTAGGAGAAGCCAACTCAGGGTTTGCTGACAGGATGCATTTGGCTGTTAATTTCGACAACTGAACACAGCAAAATTGAGCAAGTTTGTGTACAAATTATGTATTTATCTGGTAGCCGAATATTTAACTTAAGAATAACGAAAGGCAAAACAATAAGTTACATGGATATTAATTTAAACAACATGTATTCTACGTGAATAGCATTCAATTCAGGGTGTTTTCTGCATTCATGCTTTGTATGATTTTTTAAAGTGGGTTTTTGGTATTATGGAAATTCAAGAGCAAACTCTACGATTTTGGGTTGACAAAAGGGGAGAGGGTAAACGTCTAGACATCTACCTATTCGAGCACCCTGAGTCCCCGAGTTGGTCTCGCTCCCGTGTTCAGCAGTTAATCCGTCGGGGGAATGTTCGTTTGAGTCGAGAGTTTGTGAATCAAAGAGTTTTTGAACCTTCCATCAAAACAGGAATTCTTTTGAGGACTGGAGATCAAATCCAGGTCGAAATTCCGCCTCCGGAACCAGTGGATGCACTCCCCGAAAAAATTCCTTTAGATGTTTTGTATGAAGATGGAGATTTGATAATTATCAACAAGCCTCCGGGACTTGTTGTTCATCCGGCAGCAGGGCATTCGCAGGGGACTCTTGTTAACGCTTTGCTGGCGCACATTCCCGATCTCTCAGGAATTGGCGGAAAGCTACGACCGGGCATTGTTCATCGCTTGGACAAAGATACTTCCGGATTAATGGTAGCCGCAAAGAACGAGCGGACCCTGAAGTCCTTACAAGTAGCTATAAAAAAAAGACTTATAGGTCGATTTTACTGGGCTCTTGCTTGGGGCAAGTTCCCCGATGAAGGGCGAATCGATGGGGATATAGGTCGCAACCCGCGTCATCGGAAGAAAATGGCTGTAGTGGAAAGCGGAAAACCAGCATTAACCTATTTCCGTGTCCTTGAGAGTTTTGTTCGGCGAGCTCTATTGGAGGTTCGTTTGGAAAGCGGGCGCACCCATCAGATTCGCGTCCACCTGGCGCACCGAGGAACGCCGGTAATTGGCGACAAAGTTTATGGTGTTTTTCACCAGGGTGATCCAGTCATGGACCGACAGGCTTTACATGCCTATCGATTGAAATTTGATCACCCTGCAACCGGAAAAACTCTGGTATTTGAGGCCGAACCTCCCGAAGACTTCCAAGGCGCTCTGGATTTTCTTCGGGAAAAAATTCCGGTTGACTGATAATCTGGGATCATTATGGAAGCAGTATTATTTAGAGTTTCGGCAGTGCCGTGGAAACCAAAGAAGCTTCAGTTTGAAAAGAGTTATGGAGAGATAACCCTGCTGATGTGAGTTTATTTTTTCGGCTGGATCAAAATAAGGTATCTTTCCTCTAATGCTTTTGCTTCCTGGACCAAGTTTTGAAGCAGTTCTCGATCCTCCGGTGTTTTAGAGAAATCCTCTTTATACAATCGAAGCTGTGCAATAAGACTTTTTAGTTGTGATTGAATTGCCACTCGCGCATCGTCTCTGCGTTTACTCATAGCAATCGTTAACTCCTCGATTTTTGCTCGGAGCACCAAATCCACTCTATCTATTCATCATAGGGTCCCAGGTGTAATTTGTCTCGCCTCTTTTTCGATGCTCTTAGATACTCCCCAAGCCTCCACTGACAGAGTAAGGGGTTTTCAATGCCAGGTACAGTATTACTAGGGTTTGGGTTGATCTGGTGGGCTAATATTAATTAAAATATTTGAAAGGTTCAACAAATTTTTGAAATAGTATATATTATGAGATCTCGTAGGTTTTCTGCCAGGGTTCACCACTTTAACTAGGATTAATCTTCATTGAACAAAGAAACCTTACTCAAGAACACAGAGGCTATAGCGTCTTGTCTTAGTAAGTTTTTTGGCGATGCGATAGAGGTTGTTGTACACGATTTTGCCGATCCGAACCATTCAATCCGGGCCATCTATGGCAATCTTACTGGTCGGAGGATCGGCGATCCGGTTCCAGAGCGACTTCGCCGCCGCATCACCGATGATCGAGATATGCACAACTACCCTGCGGAGACCAAAGATGGCCGGCCTCTTAAGGCTTCGACGGTTTTTCTCCGGGATGGACTCGGGGTGGTGATTGGTGCACTATCGATTAATTACGATCTGACGGAAGCTCTTCTGATCCAAAATTCATTGGAACGTTTTTCTCGTCGGGTTTCCACGGAGGAGTCGGAGGGCGTAGTTCCCATAGGGGAGGTCGGTATAGGTACCCAGGTGGAGCAGGTATTTAGAGAGACTACGGATTTGATTGGTCGGCCCGTTCCGCTGATGAACCGTAGCCAGAAGATACAGCTAGTACATGATCTAGAGCGTAGAGGAATTTTCCTCATCAAAGGTGCGGTGGACGAGGTAGCCCGGTTACTTGGTGTTTCCCGTTACACCGTCTACAACTATCGCAAAAAAGTATCCACAGTCTAACCCAATGCTGATCTATTGAAGGAAAGGGAAAGTGTTATGACAAAAAGCGTGAACAGCAAAACTCTCCTCGCTGCCGCGAGGTCGCGCAAGAAAGATGTAGTTAAACTTCTTCGAGATCTCATAGCCCTCCCTAGCCCCAGTTTGGGAGAGGAAAAAGTAGCCAAGCGGATCCTCCAAGAAATGAAACGACTTAAGTACGATAATTGTTGGATTGATAAGCTTGGCAATGTCATTGGCCAAATTGGAAAGGGAAAGACGAACCTCCTGCTTGATGCGCATATCGATACCGTTGGTGTCGGTGATCCAAAGGCTTGGACTATCGACCCTTTTAAGGGCAAGGTTGACTCACTGAATGTGTACGGGCGTGGGTCTTGTGACAATAAAGGGGCTGTTGCTGCTCAAGTGGTCGGTGCACCAATTATCAGACAACTCGGGCTACAAGGTGATTTTACCTTGTTCGTTATTGGGACTGTTATGGAGGAGGACCTAGATGGCTATGGTCTTCAGTTCGCTATCGAAAAATCGTTACCCAAGCTGGCCGGTGTATGTATGGGGGAGCCAACCAATATGGGTGTATACCGTGGACATCGAGGACGGATGGAAATCAGTGTGCGTGCCCCAGGAAAATCTTGTCATGCCTCTGCGCCAGAACGAGGGATTAACCCGATTACGAAGATGGCTCCTCTAATTTCCGCCATTGACAAACTAAATAATCGTCTCAAGCCCGATCTTTTTTTGGGGAAGGGTTCTGTGGCCGTTACAAAAATTGATTGTTCTACCCCTTCCCTCAATGCAGTGTCCGATGAGTGCGTGATCTACTTGGATCGCAGGCTTACGGCGGGAGAGACAGCTCGTAATGCGGTAGCGCAAATCAAGTCTTTAAAGGAAACCAAGGGCATGAAGGTATCGATTCTCGATTATCAAACGCGCAGCTATACAGGACAAAAAGTCGATACAGACAAGTACTTCCCCACTTGGGTACTTCCGGAAAGCCACGTCTTGGTTCAGGCTGGCGCATCTGCAGCCCGGACAGCACTAAGAAGAAAACCGCGAATTGGTCGGTGGGTTTTTAGTACAAATGGTGTAGCTAGCATGGGTCGGCTAGGTGTTCCGACCATTGGTTTTGGACCCGGCAATGAGACGGTTGCCCACTCGGCCAAGGAATTTGTTCCGATTGAACACTTGGTGAATTCTATGGCGTTTTATGCAACTTTTCCGGGAGCCTATCTGCAAACAGCCGAAGGCGGTGAATAGACATCAATGTGTATCTCTTTATCAGAGTCGAAAAGGGTAAACTTGATTAATTTTTTGATCAGGATCAATTGGAAAGAGAGGACGGAGTCCAACCAATGAAAACAAATATGACCGGAAAGGACTACATCTCCACGCAAGACTGGTCGGAGCAGGAACTGGAGACTGCCATTCAAGTTTCGAATTACCTGAAGATGAAGATGGCTTTAGGTGAGTCGCATCGTTTATTGAATGACAAAACGCTTTTTATGATATTTTTCGACAAATCGACACGGACGAGGAACTCGTTTGAAGCAGGTATCACCCAACTTGGTGGCCATGCCCATGATCTCAACCCGGACATCATGCAAATTTCTCACGGTGAAAGTCCCAGAGATACGGGGATCATCCTCTCCGGGTATGGTCACGGGATCGCGATTCGACATGATCTGGAGCCGGGTGAGGGGGCGAAATACATCCGTGAGGTCGCTAAAGACGCCTACGTGCCTGTTATTAGTATGCAAGATGATGTCGATCACCCCTGCCAAACACTGGCTGATCTCATGACCATCCGAGAGCGCTTCGGTCAAAACCTCCGGGGTTTAAAAATTGCCGTTTCCTGGGCGTACGCGCCGAGCTATGCCAAACCTATGAGTGTTCCTCAGGGTCTAATTCTGCTAATGACGCGATTTGGTATGGACGTATCCTTGGCTCATCCGCCTGAGTACACCTTAATGGGTAACGTCATGGAACAGGCTACTAAGAACGCAAAGAAGCACGGGACAAAATTCGAAGTAGTCAACGACATGGATGCGGCCTTTGAAGGAGCGCATATTGTTTATCCCAAGAGCTGGGGCATCGAGTCGCTTTTCCATAAACCAGAAGAGGCACTAGAGATTAGCAAAAAATATAAGGACTGGATTTGCGACGAGCGTCGCATGGGACTTACAGATCAGCGTAGTATCTACATGCACTGCCTGCCTGCCGATCGAGGTTCTGAGGTGACCGACGCCGTTATCGATGGTCCGCATTCAGTGGTATTCGATGAGGCTGAAAACCGTCTCCATACCGCCAAGGCCTTGATGGCTTTAACTATGGGTGCAGGTCGTCCGTTTGAGATGTTTTAGGTTTTAAGTGTAAATAAAATTTTGTGGTGGAAGTTGATTGTGGCCTTGTATGGAGGCCTCTAACCTACGAGTTCGCTTGCTTGTGGAGAGCCTGAAGGACACGCTCCGGTGTTGCAGGTGTCCTCTGGATGCTCACCCCTGTTGCATCTTGAATAGCGTTGATGACAGCAGCGGCGGTGGGTAGTGTAACGATTTCCCCGGCACCCTTTGCACCAAAGGGACCAAGGGGTTCATAGCTTTCGATCATGAGGGTTTCGATTTCAGGGGCATCGAGAGCCGTTCCGATTAAGTATGTTGTGAAATTTGGTGTCAGCATGATCCCAGTGTCTGTGAGCACGGTGTCCTCCCACATACCTATACCGGCACTGTAGAGAGATCCACCTTCGCTTTGACCTTCTAGCCCTTGAGGGTTGATTACCTGCCCCACATCCTGTGCTGTCACGAGGTTCAATAGTCGAACGCGACCAGTGAGAGTGTCCACTTCGACCCGCGCAAGGTGCGTAGCGTATGTGTTAAGGAGATGCGGAAGTTCCTTGGTGTCCGGAAGGGAGGTGGTATCTTGTGGCCAGTCGTAACGAGCCTTTACTTCTCTTAAATCATCATCTTCATGAATAGCTTGTCCAATCATTGCGTATGAAATGGCTCGCTCCGGAACGGACTTTGATCGAACAGTTCCCTCGTAAAGCTCAAGGTCTATGTCATCGACTTCCAATCGTTCTGCAGCCTTGCTTTTTAAAAGTTTTTCCATCAAGGGAGCGGCTTCGAGGATGGCATTCCCTCCCGTAATGGTCGATCGGGAAGCATCAGCTCCGCCGCATTCTAGAACCTGATTCGTGTCTACTGGAAGGAGTTCTATGTTTTCAGGTGGACTGCAAAGAGCCGACGCGGCCATCTGAACAAAACTAGTGGAGATCCCCTCTCCCATTTCGGTAAGGCCTATGCCTAGACGAAATTTCCCCTCCGGAGTGATCGCGATACTCACAGAGCCCCCGTCAGCCAAATAGGCGAGACCAATTCCTTTTACTCCTGAGGCAAGGCCAACTCCACGCTTAATCCATGGGCGGGAAACCTCTTTCTTCCACTGATCTTTGCTTACCCATGCATTTGATGATTCTATGGCCGTTAGGGTTTCTTCAAATTTGCAAGAACACTGGATGACATTACCGATGGGAGCAGTGTCTCCTTTACGAATGGCATTTTGTTTCCGCAGTTCTAACGGGCAGATAGATAGGGCCGTGGCCAAGGTATCCATATGAGATTCTATAGCTAGACATGCCTGCACGGCACCAAATCCTCTTATTGCACCGGAGGGTGTGTTGTTTGTGATTGTGCAGTAAGCATCAATCCAAATGTTCGGGATCCGATAAGGCCCCCCTACCGATTCGACGGCTAAACAAAGAACAGCAGGTCCGTAGCCGATGTAAGCTCCGGTGTCCCCAACTAGGCGAGCTTGGAGAGCTATCAAGGTTCCGTCTTTTTTTGCGCCAGTTTTCAGTGTGATGCGAAAGGGATGACGCTTCCAGCCAGCCAGGTTGGATTCCTCGCGATCCCAGACCAGCCGAACGGGTTTTCTAGTTAACATGGCTGCAAGTCCCAAGTGAATCTGAACGGTGATCCCGTCCTTGGCTCCGAACCCACCCCCCATTGGAGAGGCCTGAATCCGTATCTGATCCAGGGGGATGTTGAGCGAACGAGAGACCTCTCGCCGATCTCGGAATGGGCTCTGTGTACCGCTCTGGATAACAAGCACATCTCCTTCCATCCATGCGACTCCCGACTCTGGTTCAATAAAGCCTGCGGCCTGTCGGGGAGTCTCATAGGTGTTCTCTGTGATGATGTCAGCATCAATAAACCCTTTTCTGACATCGCCGTGCCCTAGATGGAGTTCCTTGGCTATGTTCCCATTGTCTCCAATTTTGTACGCACCCTTTTTCATCGCTTCGTCCGGATCTGTAATTACCGGTAATGGTTCTGACTTGATATTAATTAACTGGAGGGCTTCTGAGGCCGCTTGTTTTGTCTCCGCCACCACCAAGGCTATAGCATCCCCGTGAAAGCGAACTCGTGTGTTACAAAGAACCGGTTGATCTTGAGTTGACACACCATGGTTGTTCTCTCCAGGAATGTCCTTAGCAGTGATAATCCGAACGACACCCGGCACTTTTTCCGCCTGAGAGATATCAATGGAGCAAATACGGTAGTGCACGGCTCCGGACGGATCTGGTTCTGACCGCTTAGTACGAACCCAAAGCACATCGTCGGGATACAGATCAGAGAAAAATCGTGTCTCCCCGGTGGTTTTTTCGGTCGCGTCGACCCGCTGATATGATTGTCCCACAGGCCCAGTTTGTTTTGGTCTAAGTGCCATTTTTATTTTTCTCTAGAAGAACGTCGTACATGCCCTGGTAGAAGAGGCCCGGAATCAGAAATTTTCTGTATTCGGCTGAGGCTCGGACATCATTGATAGGGCATGCGGACTTTGCGGCAAGGTGGCCAATCTCTAAGAGGTGTTCTAGTTGAATATAACTGCTAGTTAGTGCTTTTTCAGCCTCCGGTGCCCGGCACACAGTTGGTGCGACCGCCCCTAGAGCTACCCGCGCTGCCGTGAACTTTCCCGGCTCGCTAGATGCCTGCCGGACCCGTGCGGCTACGCCTGCGATGGAGATAGCCAACGCGTCTCGTAGATCCAACCTTCTATAAAAGCTGGTTTCGCCTTCCTGGATTATAGGAAAACGTACAGCTGTTATAAGTTCATCCGTGGTGCGGGCTGTTTGTCCTGGCCCGAACATGTAATTTTCGAGGGACACATCCCGAATCCCGCTGCTGCTTTCCAGAACGACTTGTGCACCTAGGGCGAGAAGCGGGGGGAGGGAATCACCAGCTGGTGAGGCTGTGCCTAGGTTGCCCGCCATGGTGGCTCGATTTCGTATTTGAACTGAGCCGAATAATCTTGCAGCTTCCCAAAGCGCGAGACCATGCTGCCGTATGAGGTTTGACCGCAAAATGTCTGTCAGGGTTGTCAGCGCTCCGATGTCGATGAATCCGTCTTCCTCACGTATGTAACGGAGTTCCCTACCCAAGTAGGAGAGGTTAAGGTATTGATTTACATCCATCCGGCCGTCGCGTACCCAAACAACGACATCCGTGGCACCGGAAATCACACGCAGGTCGTCTCCTTTGAAAGCTAGCGCATCTAATGCTTCGTTGAGTGTCCGGGGACTTAAAAATTTTTTCATGCCAAGGTTCTTTCGATTGCATTAACAATTTTAGTATAGCCTGTACAGCGACAAAGATTGCCAGCTATCCCTTCACGGATCTCATCTCGGGTGGGTGTTGCATTATTTGCCAACAGCGCCTTGGCGGCGAGGATAATGCCCGGTATGCATGCGCCACACTGGACAGCCCCCTCCCGAATAAATGACTTTTGAAGTGGATCTAACTCCCCGTTTATTACGAGGCCCTCAATTGTTGAAATTTCCATACCCTCTAGTTGCCCCACAGGGACGAGGCAAGAGTCAACAACTTCTCCATCCACTAGTACACTACAGGATCCGCATTCGCCTTCGGCACATCCCTCTTTGGCTCCTGTCAATGCGAGATCTTCACGAAGGTACTCAAGAAGTGTCCTGTCGCCCGGTACGTCGGCCTCCACGGGGTGATCATTAATGGTGAATTGATATCCCAAAATGAAGTTGCCTTCTGAAAGGTGTTGTTAGATTAGTTTGCGAAAAACCGTGAATTTTTGCCGATTTTTTCCGATTTTGCAAGGTAACAGTTTCTTTTGGAACTTTAATGTTTTTTATTTATTGTGGTTAATACTAGTTCCAATAGAAAGCCTGCGAGTTGTTCGGGCATTAAATTAAGGCAGAAACTCAGTAAGGTGATTTCTTGGAACTGAGATTATTTTACTTCTGGCTCTATTATCCCTAGTTCTGCGGATCCTAGACCCGCAGATACTATTTGGCCGGAATGAAAAACCAGTAATCTCGAAGGCCGATCAATGACGACCTTGTCAGGCTGGGTGGAATTTAGGACAAGGAGGTCCGCTTGTGAGCCTACTTGAACACCGTAAGGCTTACTCAATCCGATGGCTTTTGCAGGTCTGGTTGTGACCATTTCGAGTAATTTCGAGGTAGCATTTGGATTCCACTGGGCGGCCAAAGCAGTAAGCATGACCGCCTCCAAGGGATCCGCCCGCCCGTAAGGTCCAAAGGGATCCTGTACATTGTCTGAGGCGCAGTAAACGTTAACACCAGCCTCTTCAAGTTCCTTTACACGTGTTATTCCCCTTCGAATCGGCTGAGAATCTTTGCGCCCCTGGAGGTAGAGATTGCAAAAGGGCATGGTGATAATGGAAATGTTTGCTTTGGATACTTTTTCGATGATTCGACCGGCAGTTGTGTCATCCATGGCAGCTAAAGAGCAGCAATGACCCGCGACCACTCTCCCTTGGTATCCTTCGGCCATAGTTTTCTCAGCTAGCAACTCTAGAGTTTGGTCTTCAGGGTTATCGGATTCGTCGATATGCATGTCAATTGAGAGATCTCGTTCCATCGCTAGCTTAAAAACGACGTCGATGTGTTCCTTCGGATTATCAGAAAGGGTTGGAGAACCTCCTGCGACGTCGGCGCCCATGCGGATGGAGGTCTCATACCTTTCCCTTGTGATCCCCTTATCCATGGGGCCAACCATTCCACTTGCAAATGCAATGACCTGAAGATTCACCTTTTCTCGATACGCCTCTCGAAGTTTTATAAGGGCTTCGATACCGCGAAGTTCGCTTGAGCTATCAACGTCGACGTGTGTTCGAACGGTTGTTGTCCCATGAGAAATAAACATCTGCAAACACCGTTCCGCGCGCCCGTAAATTTCATCAACGCTTGTCGACTTTTTGAATTCACCCATGGCCTGTATGGCTCCCACCAAAGTGCCCTCTGGATTTTCGCAAAAATCGAGGGAAAGGGCCTTGTCCAGGTGAGTATGTCCGTCTACCAGCCCAGGGATTACAACTCTTCCATCGAGGTCGATGGTTTTACCTTCTAGTAACTCCTTGTCTTTACCGATGTCCTCAATGTATCCATTTTTCAGCAAGATATCGCAGGGAGACTCCCATCCAGGCGCTATCGCATTCCGTAATAATTTTGAGGTAGTCATAGTGTTGCCGTCCTATGCTACGAGTGGGAATGGGATTTTAGGTTGCATGGTTTAGAAACCGTCAGCAAAAGCATCAATCATCGCTTTTGGGTCGTTCCCCAGAGGGTAAAGGATGGGACAGGTACAACCGGAGTCACAATATTGTCGGACTTTAGCGCGACATTCCTCAGGTGAACCGGCGGCAGCCACTTTCTGTACGATTTCGTCAGTTACCAGATGTTTGGCATCTAAAAGCTTAGATTCATCCGCGGGCCATCCGACGATCTTATTAACCTCATCTATAAGATCCTGTGAAACACCGCTGGCCTTCATGATGTGAGGCTGTTGACCTAAGTAGAGCGTAACCATCTTTCGCGCATTGTCTAGAGCTTTCTCGCGATTTTCATCCAAAGAGCATACGACAAGCTGTGGCCGATCGATATGCTCCATTGATCGACCCGCCTTTTCAGCGCCCCGTTTTAGCGCTTCCATGGCTTGGGCATTATAAGATTCAGAGACAAGGTAATTTAACACCACTCCATCACCTATTTCACCAGTGAGCTCCATCATCTTCATTCCGGTCGCACCAATATAGATGGGTATGTCTCGAGGCCTATTGCCGCCGTAAATTGGGTCGATTTGGATATCTTCGACGTTCACATAATCGCCCTTGAGTGTCACACGCTCCATCCTGAAAAGCTGACGGCATACCGTAACGATCTCGCGCATGGCCTGAAGAGACTTTCTCCGGTTAACTCCGACTTTGGTAGCCAGGGGTTCCCACCAGGCACCAATGCCAAGGATTGTACGGCCAGGTGCTAGATCGTCCAAGGTATAAAAGGTTTGTGCGATAAATGCTGGATTGCGGGTCCACATACTGATAACCCCTGACCCCACTTTGATCCGATTGGTTCCAGCAGCAAAGGCCGCTAAAGGGATAGTGCACTCACGGACAAGACGGGATTCTGCCTGCCAGACTGCCTCAAAACCCCGCTGTTCAGCATATTGGACAATTTTTATTCCTTCACGAATATCGTGTGCGTCTTGCAAATAAATTGCAGCTCTATTTTTTTTCGTAGACATGCTATTAGTTCCTACGTAGTTGGAATTTTCCGGAAATCTAAGTTCGCTCTTGTGTAACGTGTTTTAGAAACATGCGATGAAACTCGAAGCAAGCTTCCTTTAAGCTTCAATGTACAAAACCTATTGGAAATAACCTGGCCCAACTCATTATACCACGTAGATTGAACTCTTGAGTTTTGGAGACAATTCCTAAGTTTTGCGAAAATGTGTGGACTTGTAACGTAAGAAGATTTTTTTTGCTGAAAGATAAAGGGTAATTCTATCCCTCTAAATTAAAATGATTCTTTGATCAGCGTTTAAGCTTTGCTCGTTTCAGGAAAGCGAGAAGGTATTTAAATGTATCCCTGAACAACAGAAGTGCGACGGAAACATAGATAAAAATAAAGGGGCGACCCTGAAAAGAGTAGCGTCCTTCGGCGTGAAAGGGTAAATGGACGATACAAATATAAAGGGCCGGGAGTATGAGGAGCCAGTGGATTCTCAGTTTTTTTCTGGATGAAAAAAATCCAACAATTCCAAGAATCACAATGCCAATGGAAACCAGATTTAAGAGGGGATATAAAATATTGCTTCTTCCAGTTTGGTAGGCATGGCGGGAATCCGTAGTTCCGACAGCAAGCCAGATACGTGGGATCCGAAGGAGGGAAGAATAGAGGATTTCCCAAAAATCTTCCTTTAAATTGGTTGAAGCTAGGTCCAGATATGCACGGTTCAGTCGCAAATCGATAGCTGTAGAAGACAACCCGATTTCACGAATGCACGGCAAAGAATTAATCTTTTTCCAAAATTCTTTTCCGTCAGGAAATATCCCATTCGCTTTAAGGTACTTCCCCCAACCACAATAGGCAGGTTTATGAGAACCTGCCCCAGACCAAAAGGACCCAATATCTGAAAGAAGATTTTTTCCCTCAGGTGTCATGTAAGTGAGAATGCCTGGAGCAAATTTTATTAAAAAATCATTTTTAGAGCCTGTTGGATATCGGAACCGTAAGCCCGGGTTAATAGGGTCTCGGAATGTAAGGTAATAAGATAATTGCTTCCTTGCTTTGGAGGCCTTAGGAATAACGGTGGAGTAAATGCCTGGCTGATGTGAATCCATGGCAGTGGATAAGACTTTTTGGTCATCACCTCTCCAGTGTAATTTGATTGGAGTTAGTTTGCTACTGTCCGTGATTCTAGTTTGAATCTCGATTGAATCCTTAGCTTTGTCATGTGTGAATTGCTTGTAATTCCCGTAAAAAATTTCGTTGAGCAAACCCTGCTGATATTTGTACTTTGGATTTTCCCAGTGGCGCGTTAAATATTTACCGGTACTCAGGGTTCCAATCCAGAACTGGAGGGGTGACGCGGTACTTAACGGAATAAATTCTCCAGTAAGTTTGTAGTTTCTTACAATCCATGGAGATAGAACGAAGAAAAATCCAACGTGAAGCCAAACAAATAGTTTGAGGAGAGTTTTAGTTTTTCGGTTTGAGAGCCAAATGCAGATGAAATAGAATACAGGAAAAAGGACAAAAACCGGACGAACCAGAGCCGAATACGCCATGATGGCGCCTGTGAAAGTCGCTAGCCACGGGTTGTTTTTTTCCACTGTTTTGATCGTAAGCCATACCGATAGCACAAATAAAAATGTTGACAAAATTTCGGGGAAAACGATTGGAATATATATAACTGTGAGTGGGAATAGGATTGTTAAAGTAGTGGCGACCAGTGCGACCTGACGGTTGAAAAACCGTAACGACAAGAGATAGATCAGGCAGGAGGTAAGAAGATGAAGAAGTATGTGAGTAATATAAACTAGATTTGGATGGTGTCCAGCTAGGGAATAAATCGCCGCTAAATATAGGGGATAACCGGGTGTTCTAAAAAGATATGGGTTGTGATGCGTGTCGAAGCGGCCAATCGTAACGCGTTGGTCTAGGGCTGTTATGCCTTGATCCAAAAAAACGAACCCCTTACCCTGCGCCAGATTCCACCCGAGTTGATCGTATGACTCGAAATCTGGTTGGATGGGCAAAGGTCTCCAGATGCAGACGGTGACCGTTGTGATCAGACCTAGAAGCAGGATCCAGTTGAGCGGTTTTTTTGGCATTGCCCTAATTTGATTTTGCGCCTTATAGCGTATTAAGTCTGAAAGGCGATGTCACTCAGAGCAAGGAAAATCAAAAACGGATGGGGCTTTACGGTCCTCTTCTACTTGATCTGAGGACCTGTAAAGATTTGCCAACTCCGGGTCACACGGTTCGATTCCAGGTGGGTGGTACTTAGACTCTTTGCTCTGCGGAGTCACCCCAACGGAAGTAAGGCCATTTTAGTGAAGTGTGACAAGATGTGAAACCTCTTTTCCCAACTATTTTAGAAAAGAGGTTTTTAACTTTTCGTCCATCTGGCTTATTTTGATTTTTCACCGAATTTGTTGGAGGGGCCGTCGGATTTTGAGAACTATTGGTTTTATAGCATTCGATTTTGGTGGATTCATCGTCGATTAGCTCGATTTTGAACCTGTTGGGCTGGAGGAAGAAGGTAATGGCCGAGGAGAGTCAACGGATTCAAATTGAACCCGCCAAGACAGCTTTCGTCGTGGTGGATATGCAGAACGATTACTGCTCACCTGGTGGTGATTTTGACCAGCGTGGAATTTCAGTCGAACCATCTCAAAGAGTCATTCCAAATATTCGGCAACTTATTGAAGGCAGTCGGCTTCGAGGTTTATTTGTCCTATATACGGCTATGGTTTTCGATGAGTTTACCTATGAAGACCGTCACCACAAAATTATCCCGGAGCGGATGCGGGATCGCAGGTTATGTCGACGTGGAACTTGGGGAGCCGAGATTGTGGATGAGCTTGTGCCCTTGGGGGATGAGCTGATTGTCGAAAAGTGCAGGTTTAGCGCTTTCTTCAACACTAATCTAGAGGTTCTTTTGCGTAACCGCGGAATTACAACGCTAATATTGTCAGGGGTAGTTACTAACGTATGCGTGGAATCTACAGCTAGGGATGCCTGGAATTATGACTTCGATGTTATTTTGGTCAGCGATGGGACAGCCAGTTATTCAAAGGAATTACACGAGGCGACGCTGAAGAGTATGGCCTACCATTGTGGAGTAGTAATGTCGAAAGAAGAAGTTTTGGAATTGATCAAGTTAGGAAAATGAAAAGCTAATGTGGCACTAATTTAAATTTTAACGAATTTTTTATAGTGCTAACCAATGCTTATATCCTGGCACCAAAAAGGAGTAGAAATCTTTGAAGAATCAGATGGTCTCTGAGGGGAACTCGGTTTTCTGTTTCTGTGAAAATGCCTGTACCTGCAAGCTCCCTCGGGAAGTTTGTTACTTGGTTTAAGTTTAAAGCCAAGTTGACAAGCCCCCTGACCGTATTAGAATGGGTATCATAATTCTCACTGGAAATTCGCCGATATTTAGCCTAGGTGAGCCAGCGGTATAGGGTGAAGGGGAGTTGGGAAATTTGAGTCCCCTTCCGTTGTAGTTGCCTAAATGGGAGAACGTGGAAATGGCTTATGAACTACCGAAGTTAGATTATGCGTACGATGCACTGGAGCCCAACATTGATGCTCGCACAATGGAGATACATCACAGCAAGCACCATCAGACCTATATCACCAATGTAAACGGTATCTTAGAAAAATTGGGCGGCGACTTCGCCTCTATGTCGGTTGAGGATTTATTGGGTAACATTGGTAATGTCCCGGAAGACGTAAGAGGTGGTGTCAATTTCCATGGTGGTGGGACTGACAACCACAACATTTTTTGGAAAACCATGTCTCCCAACGGGGGAGGGGATGCGACCGGAGCCGTTGCAGATTCGATAAATGCATCTTTTGGCGATTTCGCCTCATTCAAAGAGCAGTTTAGTAAGGCAGCGACTGGCGTGCAGGGCAGTGGATGGTGTTGGTTGGTTTCGCAAGGCGGGGAAGTTTCGATTAAGGCTACGCCCAACCAGACAAGCCCACGGACTGAAGGTTTGACGCCCATCCTAGGGATCGACGTATGGGAGCATGCCTATTACTTAAATTATCAGAATCGGCGACCTGACTATATAGGTGCCTGGTGGAACGTCGTTAACTGGGATGAGGTGAACACGCTCCTAGCCGGTTCCTAAGCGAAAAGAAATGCCGGGATTACATCTGGGATTCCTCGTTGTAGCAGTAGGGGTTTTGGAAATTTTTGAAGAGGGGGACGGATATTCATACTGTCTCCCTCCCTTGTAGTGCAGGATTATACGGAAAACCACTGAACGGTTTGGCCGAAAGGGGGACAGTATGGAACCTAGGGGCCCCGCACATTACATTTTTGTTTGTAACAATAAGCGTCCTGAAGGTCATCCGCGGGGTTCCTGCGGACCACAGGGGGCCCAAGAATGTATGATGCGTTTTGCCGACGAAATTGGTAAACGAAATCTCTGGGATAAGGTAATGATGACAGGGACTAGTTGTTTAGGGCCTTGTGGCTCTGGTGTGACCGTGGCTATCTACCCTGAGGGGACTTGGTACTGCGGAATTCAGCCCGACGACGTTCCTGAGATTATGGACGCGATGAGCGAGGAGCGCCGCGTCGAACGTATTGAGTACAAGTGGGCGCCAGACTCCGGAGTTTCTTAAAACCTCGGTCATCTTGGACGAGGTAGTTTCTATTGATTTTTGTATCGAATCAGAATCCTTAGCCATCATAAGGATTCTGATTTTTTTGGCCTAGCTTGTAAAAAATTAGACCTTCAATTTGGCTCAATCGGGAGATCCTTAAAAGTCGCGATAAAGTTTATGGCACTGGATGCACCTGAATTCGATTTTTCCGAGTCTTTTTCCAATTTCCATCCCATCCCGTTTTTTTGCCGCCTCTATCAATTCCTGTACGTCTTTTCGGAATTCGCGAAGCTGGTTAGCCATGGGGGTGTTTCTAGGAGCTAGGCTGATGTACGAGTCGATATCGGCTTTCAGTCCTCGGGCCTCTTTTTGAAGCATTTTCCAGTCGCTGACGGCGATAGCGTAAACGATTTGCTGGGTTCGGTTCAAAAAGTTGACCATGAGGGCAGCTGGACGTCGAAAAGCCAAATTTTCAGCAAGATCAGCAGTGCCGCTGCATAGAAGAAAAATAACCAACACACCGAAAATGAGTTTGCGAATTATCATAATCCTCATTCTAGCAATATTTGTACGTGTGGTTGCCCTGGGACGATGATAAAGCCCAGAACCCGCTAATTCAAAATTTCACCAATTAGTTTGAAAAACATTTATTCGGCTGACTCTTAGGTGTTTTTTGTGAAAGAGATATTAGACAAACAAAAAATAGCAAAGTTAGTTTCTTTCTCTTCGCGGATTATCAAATAGTTTCCTGAAAATCTCCAAACGACGTTCGATGAGCGATAATTCCCTATCCCTTTTCTTAGCGATCCCACGGGTCAAAGTTTCTTCCCGATAATTAGCTGGTACTTCGAACATCGCCGCATCGAGAAAATCTTGGTCAATTCTTTCCACAATAATATCTGTGCGGATTGGACCGAAAACCCCCTCCTTTTCGTTAAACAGGATACGCATGGCTGTCCCTCCAATCCGCTCTAGTTCTCCAAGTAATGTTGGGTTCAGGGGGCCTAGTAAGTTTATGGGAAGTTTTATGATTTTACGTTGGAGCGGATAAATTGTTTTTCCTGCGTCGATGTCCTTCGCGATCCACGCTTTGGCTCTTATTTTCTGGTCTGCTCCGCGGAGCCAATACATCTGTGTGTTTTTGTTGCTGATGGTATCTCGACGCCCCGAGGATTCGAACCGGTATTTCCGGTTCACCAATTTTTTCTTGCCCGATAGAATCTCATCAACCCCTCCAACAATTTTGTCCTTATTATTAAATAAATTCTGAAGATCCTGGATTTTTATTTTGATGTAGGTTTTTTCTTCGGTGTTTAAGCGGAGGATAAGAAGTCGATCGAATTGGATAATCGTAGGTTTCTTGTGCCATCGGTTTCCCTCAAAACGGACACGTTGCCCCTTGGTAAAGAAGAGCAGATTTTGGTGTGTGATAGCCGGTTTGTAAGGAAATGTTAACGAGATACGTTGAACGATGGAAACATCTGCCTGGGCCATGGAAACCGAAAAGGTTCCCGTAAGAGCCGTAACCCACGCAGCAAAGATAAAACGTCGCATCCCTATGATTTCCGAGTTTTTAAGGTACTCATTTCTCGAAGAATTGTTTTTATGGCAGCTGCTTGAGTTGTGGCGTTTAACTTGACAAAGAGTCGGTGTGACTCTCGGAGAGATTTCTCGGCAGTTTCTGAATCTCCCATGTGTATTTGAATTCTTCCTATATTTCCTAAATCAACGGCCTGCCCCCAGAGGTAACCGATTTGATGGTTGATTTTCAGGGCATTCGAGTAGGATTTCAAGGATTCTTCTATCTTGCCTTGGAGAAAAAGGATGTTACCGATATTTCCTAAATTTCCTGCTTCGCCTCGTAAATTTTTGACCTGTCTGTGAAGTGAGAGACCAGCGTTGAAATATTCCAACGCCATGCTCCAATCCTTTTCGATACTATAGATTAGCCCGATGTTCCCTAAGTTAATAGCCTCCTCGCGCACATCGCCCAACTCGCGGTTCATGGTTAGAGCACGTTCACTCAAGTCTCGGGCTTCAGCATAGTCTTCTTTCTCCCGGAAGACAGCGGCTAAAAGCCGCAGTTCCAACGCTACGTTTTTCCTGCTGCCAAGGGAGCGCCAGATCTCTAACGCCTCATGGTGATACTTAGAAGCTTCGTAGAGCGCGCGTTTTGCTCGACAAAGGCGTCCCATTCTAGTCAGCGTCTCCGCAGCTTCAGGTCTGTTCTCCATTTTTCGATAAATTTCCAAAGCTTGAGCGTAGTAAAGCAAGGCGTCATCCGGGGCACGTCTATATGTGGAGATCAAACCGAGATTGGTCAGGATGATACCTTTGTCGAACAGCGAAGTACCAGCTGCTTCCTTTGCCTCTTGAAGTCTGGATTCCGCCTCGGTTTCAAACCCTCTCAGATGGTAAACCAAGCCTAGAAGATTAAGCGGGCGAGCGGGGTCCATTCCTGAATCCAAAACCATCTGTAGGTAGGCAACCGCAGATTCTAACTCACCGGCATGAAAAGCAAACAAAGCCACATTGTAATAGGCATCCGGTGGAATGTGCTCCCCCCCACGCTCCTCGTCGTCCAGGAAATTGAAAAATTTATTCAGCTCACGGGCGAAAGATTCAGATAGCCTCACACCTCGAGAAACAGTTTCAGATGCGTTTTCCTGATTTGTCTTGGTGTCAAGTGGTCGCCATGAATCAAGTAGTGGCGGATCCGGTAAGTTATATTTATCAACCCATTTTTCTAATTGTTCGAGAAGCTGAGGAATAATAGAGTTCGGATTTGGTTTCGCCTCTAGCGGTTCCTCGTTTATACCGTGGGCAGAATCCGTTGTAATTTGTTCGACCGAAGACGGATATTTTGTTTCCTCCGATTTGTTCGTAGAGGGTAAAATGGATTCGAGCAGTTCCGGTTCGGAAAATCCCTCATTTCCGCAGGTTTCTGCGGATTCTTTCCCTAGAGTAGGTGATTTGTGGATTGTGGGCAGTTTGCCTTCCGGCTGCACAGTTGTTACTTCTGAGACATTTATCTCAGGAGAATTGCTTGGGAGTTTTTTCCCGATGTTTTCGGTTTGAACAAAAGGAACGTTTTCTCGGGTAACAGACCTTGGCGGAGTTTCACTGCTAGGTTGGTCCCGAAGGTGTGATGGATCTGGACCAGAAATTTTTAATTTATTGGTGTATTCCAAGTCTTCGTTGATGAGTTCATTTTCATGCTCGGGATCCACAACGCTCCTATTTCGGTGGATCCTGCGTGATTTAAAGACGAGGATCAAAACAGAAGCGATCCCGATACCAATAAGAAAGGAAACGATTAGAATGATACTCATTCGGAAGGTTTCCTGTCAGTGTGATTGTTATCGTTTATGCGCAAAGACAGACCGGCACGCGCACCCAGATGCAAATCGTCGTCGACGGTTAACTGTCCATTGACCATAACATAACGAATGCCCACCGGATAACGGATAGATAACTCGAATGTGGCTGTGTCGCGAATTCGTTCCGGGTCAAAGGCGACCAGGTCTGCTTTCATTCCTGGTGAGATACATCCTCTATGAGGCAAGCGGACACGCTGTGCCGGGAGCCAAGTCATTCGAGCAATTGCCTCAGATAGCGACATTAAACCTTCCCCACGGACAAACTGCCCTAAAACTCGTGGAAACGTTCCGAATCCGCGCGGGTGGGGAATCCCCTCGCCGAGGGCGCCGTAGTGTGCACGAGCTTCAGCATCAGAACCGATTAACACGTAAGGTTTCTTGAGAATCTTCCTAAGATTGGTTTCATCCATGAGGTGGAGCAGGATAATTTCAACCCACAATTCTTCGGTCGCGAGCAGGTAAATAGCAAAACTCTGTGGGCTCATCCCTCGCTTTTTAGCACAAAACGACACGGATTTTCCTTCGAATTGTTTGTTTTCAGAACGACTGACCAGAGAAATGACTACATGGTCCCAGTTTCTTTCCGCCAAGGTTTTGCTAATTCGTTGTCGGTTAGTTTCATCTTTGAGTCTTGCTAGCACCTCAGTTTTCCCCCCCTCGAGGGCCCAGTTGGGGAGAAGGGCGGAGAGATGAGTGTTGGAAGCGGTGTATGGATACCGGTCGCAGGCTACGTCTACACCGGATGCTGCTGCAAACTCTATATGCTCGAAAGCCTCATCGATTTTGTTCCAATTAGCCTTGCCAGCAGTCTTGAGGTGGGAAATCTGAAGTCGGGTACCACTTTTCCGAGATACCTCAAGAACTTCATCAATGGATTCGATAAGCTCGGCACCCTCGCTTCTCATGTGCACGCTAAAAAACCCGTTTTTTTTGCCTGCAGCGGAAACAAGAGCAGACGTCTCATCTATCGAGGCAAAACAAGCAGGTGCGTAAACTAGCCCAGTCGAGATGCCGAAGGCCCCTTGAGATACACCTAGCTCGACCATCTCAACCATCTTCTTGAGTTCCACTTGAGAGGGTGGCCGATCGGCTCCTTCCATAATAGATTGACGGATAGTATTGTGGCCTACCTGATGGATGTAATTCACTGAAATTCCAGATTCTTCTAGTTGCCTCAGATAATCTTTGACCTCAGAGAATTTTGGATCGATGCCATACCGTTTTTTATAAAAATTTCGCCTCTCCTCCCGGGCTTTTCCAGATATTGGTGCGGCGGAGTAACCGCAGTTGCCACCAACCTCGGTGGTTACACCCTGGCGGACTTTGCTCTCCGCCAAAGGGTTAATAAGGAGAGAATAATCAGAATGGGAATGAATGTCGATAAAACCCGGGCAAAGTACTTGACCGTTCAGATCGATTTCTTTTTGTGCGGTAAGAGCAGGGAATTTTCTGAGAGAACCAGATAGTAAATCAGCATTGGTTGGAGACCTCCGGACTTCCGCAATCTCATCTCCACTAATTGCGACCTCTCCTTCGAAAGGTTCCCCACCCAGACCGTCATAAATATTCGCCCTACGAAAGAGGATATCGAACCGCTCCAAAAATCTTAACCTCCGCTTATTTCTATGAGATTCCAGCCTAGGAATGCCCTACCCAATTCTATCCGTCCCCGCGGGTAATGGACAAGTTATTTGCGGCTGGGCAACAATGGTGAAATCAAGAGATTTCACTCCTCATCATTGCTAGATTTGGTCCAGTGCGATTTGTCCACCTACGCAGACCCAGCGAACTTCCCAGTCCGAATCGAGTATTACGACATCTGCGTCTGCTCCAACAGTGATTTCCCCTTTCCTTTTCTCAAGCCCTAGGATCCGAGCGGGTGTCGAGGTTACCCAGGGTAATGCTTCTTCCAGGGAAAATCCGCAAACTTTGACAATGTTTTCAAGCGACCGCCGGGAGCTTAATAGCGCTCCGGCTAGCGCGCCAGATTCAGTTGTGATCCGATTGTCTTTACACTGAATTTTTACTCTGCCCATCTGGTATGTTGCCGACATTTTCTTAGTTGAAGAACCGGCAGGAGTGGCATCTGAGACAAGAAATGCACCCTTCGCTCCTTTTAGGCGAAGGGTGGCCTGAAGTACCGCGGGGTGAATGTGAGTAGTGTCTGCTATCAATCCGCACTTTACACGAGGATCGGTCAGAATCAGACCTATGACCCCAGGATCACGGTGATGAAAGCTTCCCATCCGATTGAACATGTGGGTCGCTAGGCGAACCCCCTTCTCGACGGCCAAAGCGGCTTCGTCATAAGTGGCCAAGGTGTGACCGAAGGAAAGTTGCCAACCTCGTTTTCGAGCTACCTTCAGTAGATCCATCGCCCCCTCAATTTCTGGAGCAAATGTTAGAATTGCGGGTCCGACCGGATGGCCATCTGCCCCAGCCCAGGCGTCCGCTAACTGGTTGAATAGCGTCGTGTCAGGAAGGCGGATATCTTCAACCGCATGGGCTCCAGCCATCTCGAGATTGAGGAATGGCCCCTCTAGATGGACTCCCAAAATTGATGCTTGTGGAGGAAGAACTTCTTTGGTACGCAAAAGATCTCGTGCCATTCGGGTTGTGGCAATCGAATCTAGCAAGTTGATTTCGGAGGCGCTGATCAGAGTAGGAAGGAACGACGTTGTTCCCTCTGAAAGCAATCCTCGGGCAACCTCCTGGATGTCATCAATTGTACCTTCGAGGACAGCCCGGCCACTGCCTCCATTGACCTGTAAATCGACAAACCCTGGAAGAACTTCGAGACCTGGTGCATCGACAACTTTTACATCTGAATCAACCCGAATTCGTGGTTGGCATGCTTTTATGGACCCGTTTTGGATAAGAAGCTCGGCCTGGTCTTGAGGGCCATTGGGGGTGTGAACCCTTCCCCCACGGATTAGGATTGGCGTATCTGCCATGTGAGTGGACCAACGATGGAAAGAGCACTACTTCTTCTTCAGGCCCTTTCGAACTTCGTTGTTGGCGTCAATTAAGCGTTGGATATTCTCCGATGCGGTATCCCGGAGATTTTGACGAAAAGTCATTAAGACTAAGCGGCCGCCAACGGTGGTGATGCCAGGTACATCAGGAAGTTTTTCTTCAATTTGTTTCTGTTCAAGATTTTTAATCTGTTTTGCAATTTCTTTTTCGTTGTATAGGTCTGTTTCTTTATATCCATAGGTAACTTTGACGTAGTCTCTTTCTTTTTTGGATTCTTCTAAAGTGTTTCGAACAATGTTTTCCATGTCTATGGACAAAGGTTTGTGTTTGCCTTTCTTTACAAGAGCACTGACGGCTTTGAAATATTTGGCCTCAGTCATAGTTTCGGAGAGCTCATCTCCAGGGATTTTTGAGCTCACCTCGAACTGGATGAGATTGTTTTTAAGGGCAAGCGCACCCACCTCGTAAGTTAGTCCTTGGACGTTAAACCGGTCACCTCTTTTGGATGTGAACTTATCCCTGTATTCGTCGGTAAGATCCGAAAGGGCTTCTGCTGCAAATTCTAAGAAAAGCTGATCTTTCAGCGTACTCATAGAGTCGCCGCCCTCCATCTTATACGGAAGTTATAGGTCGCGAGCATGGTCTACAGACCACTTTGTTTTCCAATATAATAGGGAGACCGCCCCGGAGCAACTCTTAAGATAGGAGAAACCCGAAAGATTAGGGTTTGACGGAATGGATGGATGACGTCGAATTCTTGGTTCCTGTTGGACTTTGCGTTTGTTGGAGGATAACATTTCCCAGTCCCGTGTGCTCGACGACCTTCCTGAAACTGGGCAATGCGGGTTTTTAAAAGAGGAATGCTAGCAGAAGTTTTGATGAAACAGGCCCATCTGGTCTTATTGGAATAGGTGTCAAATTGGGGTCCATACAGCTACACCGAATGTTTGGGTTCTTTTTGCTATCGTTTTTCTTCAACGGTGGGTGTACGTGGTTTAAAGAACCCCCGAAGTTGAATCAACCCGTGCGCGACTTTATGGTACGTGTAAAGAATCAACGCGGTGTTGCGTTCGAGCGTGTCCGAAAAGCAGAAAAGGGTCAGGGCCCTTATGATTTGGTAGTGACATTGGTTGATGGTTGGTTTTTGCACAAGAAAGAAATCAAAGAGGCGGATATCTTAACACTTGGCCGAGCTTGGGTTTTTGTTATTCGATCAGTTAAGCCAGAACAGGCTAGAATCGTTTTTTTGGATAGCAACCGGAATCCTCTTGCCTGGGGACTATATCAGGCAGAAACGGGTTTATTTATGGATCTTGGGGCGGTTCGGATTCGATGAGTTGAGTAATCTCCCGACCCACCAATTTTTTTCACCAACTCCGATTGGGAGATCAAGATATGCCGGTTAGCGGAAATGATATGAGAAATGTAATGGGTCGGTTTGCTACCGGAGTTACTGTTGTGACGTTGTTTGATGACCAGAAGAATCCCCAAGGGTTTACTGTGAATTCTCTGACGTCTGTTTCTTTGGATCCTCCCCTCATCTTAGTGTGTGTTGATCACTCCGCGCACATCCTTCGCTGCTTTTCCGACAACAACGTTTTTACGGTAAACATTTTGTCGGAGAAGCAAGAAGAAGTTTCTAGCCAATTTGCTTCCAAATTGGATGATAAATTTGTTGGAATCGTCTATGAGGAGGGGGAATTAGGCCCCCCCCGGATTCAAGGGTGTTTGGGATACTTAGAATGTAAGATTATAGACAAACACCTCGCTGGTGATCACACCATTTTCATAGGAAGAGTTGAGGTAACTGAGGTGGGATCTGAAGAGGATAAACCACTCCTCTTTTATACAGGAAAATACGCCCGGCTTTGATTGTTTTCCGAAGAAAAAACCTTCAGTTTCTTTGAATCCCGTTGGTGTGTAGAAAACACCAGTTCAAATTTCCATGCTAGAGTCTACGTGGCATAAAAAGAGGTGCTTTTAGATCTTCGATGTTCATCTGCTCATATTTTTCAAATGGCTGATGTATCCAAGGGGAATCCTCCAGGAAGTCAACAAAATAGTCGGGCTTGACCGTGGAGACGGATTTGTACCACAAGACGGAAGATCTAATTTCTTCGATGTAGAATCCATAAAAATGTTGCAACCAATCTATGCCCTTTCGAAGAGTAACACCTGAGTCCACGAGGTCATCTACCACCAGAACGTGGGAACCAAGGTTGGGTGTTGTTTTAGCCAGATCACGAGAAAAGATGATATTACCCTGCTCGCTGTTCATTTCGCCACCATACGACTCTACCGATAGGATTCCGAGCGGCTGATTGAATAAACGGCAGAAAATATCGCCTATTCGCAGACCACCTTTGGCGATGCAAATGATTTGATTGAATTTCCATCCGCTGTCACGAATTTGACAGGCTAGGCCCTCAATTTTTGCGTTGTACTCCGACCATGTAACATGTAGGTCTGTCATCCCACCTCCTCATGATAGAAAAAGGAAAAATCATCCTTAGAGGTTTTTTTGGCAGGGCCAAAGGATAATCGTGAGAGTTGGCTCGGGTCCTACCCTTCGGAAATCCCTTCCCCAATGCTATAAAGATAATCATTTGGGATTAAGGGAGCAAGGATCGATTTGCTTTTTTTTGTCCTTTGAGAATTTGATTGATTGCAAATCATTGTCGTTGTTCCATGAAGTTTAAGTTTCAGACAGTTTAGCGAGGCAAGTGACCCTATTTGTGGCTCACCCGTAATTAGAGTTCTACGGCTTTTCCTGAGGTTGCATTGAATAGTTGTTTTCGGCAATCTCTTACAATGCGAGTAAGAGAAAATTTCCAATGTACCTTCCTTGCTGTTATAAAAATTTTGACGGAGCTTCGATTTATTTGAGGGTTACTTTTCCTAAGTGTTATCCCTAATTTACTAGGACAAAAATATGATTGTAGACATCCATACACATTTTTTCCCGGACCCTTACCTGGATCTGATCCAGAGTGAAGGAGGTAGGTACGGAGTCGAGTTGACTACAAACCAGGATGGGGTCCGAGAGCTACGGATCCGGGGGGTTCTTCATCCGCCATTGAAAGCCTTCTATGATATTAAGGTTCGGTTGGAGGACATGAAAGCCATGGGTGTGGACCTTCAGGTGTTTCACCACTCCTCCCGTCCGAATGTTCTTTTTGCAGATCTAGAGTTGTCTGTCGAGCTTTGCCGCGTCAGTAATGACGCCTATGCCGACGTTATCAAGGAATATCCAAGTAAATTCGTTGGGATGGGCGTTCTACCACTCCAATCAATCAAGCAAGCCGTTTTGGAACTTGAAAGAGTTAGAGGACTCGGTCTTTCAGGTGTTATGTTGCCATCCAATATCAACAAGGAATACTTGGGTTCTGATACTTTTGTTCCTTTGTATGAAGCCCTGAACACCTTTGGCATGCCTGTTTTCGTGCACCCGGTTGCGCCAGCCGGTGTTGAGCGGATGCAGACTTATCGGATGTGGAACGGAGTTGGATTCCCGTTGGAAACCTCCTTATGTATCGGGAATCTTCTTTTTAGTGGAACACTGGAACGGTTTCCGGAGATCCGGTGGGTTTTTGCTCACGGAGGGGGTGCGGTCCCCTATCTCCAGGGCCGATGGGATCAAATTTATTCGATATCGTCCGAGAACCAGGAACATATTCGGCAATTCCCAAATAAGTTCCTTAGGCGTATTGGCTACGACAGCCTCGTCTATCATCCTCCAGCAATTTCTTACTTGGTAGAAGAAATGGGAAAAGATTGTGTGTACCTAGGTAGTGATTATCCGTACGACATGACCCCGCCGGATCCCGTCGGTGATGTTCGGGGTGCGGCACTTGGTCGGGAAGTGGAGAGAAGGGTATTAGGAGGCAATGCGGCAACGCTACTCAGGTTAAACGGATGACATTTATAAGCGAGGGATCTGATGAAAACGCACGAACTTCAAGCCACCCCGGAAACGGTCCATTACGGCTACTTTGATTATAAGACAAAGTTCGTCTTGCAAGTTAAATCAGGTGACCGTGTTGTTGTCCGAACTGTTTCTGCGCACTCAGACTATTTCCCGGAGAATCCTACCCGAATCCCCGACGGGATTTATGAAATATTGCGCAAAGCTCGAAAAGGTGCAGGTCCTCATATCCTATCAGGACCAATCGAAGTTGAAGGAGCAGAGCCAGGAGATGTACTAGAGGTTTTTATAGAAGACATTAGTTTGGCATGCGATTGGGGATACAATTTGATGCGTTCCATGGGTGGAACCATTCCTGAGGATTTCCCTTATAATTCGGGTCGTGTGATTGATTTGGAACTGTCCTCGATGACAGCGGAAATTGCCCCAGGCTGGAAGGTCCCACTCCAGCCCTTTTTCGGTCAAATTGCTGTCTCTCCGACGGAGGAATTGGGCGAGATTCCGAGTAATCCTCCCCATTTTCATGGTGGGAATCTCGACAACAAGGAAATAGTGGCTGGTTCGACAGTTTATCTGCCTATATGGAGGCGTGGAGCGGGGTTCTCAGTGGGAGATGGGCATGCTAGCCAGGGGGATGGGGAGGTTAACCAAACGGCTATTGAAACGTCTATGGATGGGACCTTTCGATTGACTGTCCGAAAGGATTTGTCACTGAAGCTACCACGAGCTGAAACGCCTACTCACTGGATCACGATGGGGTTTGATGCAGATTTGGAAGATGCAATGAAGGTAGCTCTTCGGGAGATGATAAATTTTTTGAGTAACGATCATGGGCTCACTCGTGAAGATGCCTACGTTATTTGCACCTGTGCCGTGGATTTCCGAATCACACAGGTGGTGAACGGGCAAAAGGGTGTTCACGCCATGGTCGAGAAATCTTTGCTTCCCAATTGAGAGCGGAGACGAAGCCTGGACTCAGAGGTGAGACGTAAACCATTTTGTGGAAAAGTGGATTGTTAAAAGTAGCCAATAAGTTTGTTGACCGCCATAAAGCTCGAAGGGCAGTATTCGCTTTGATCCCTATTCTTGCGGTGGGATTTGCTTTCCGGATGTGGGGTTTATTCAATCCATTACTGGATTTTCATGCTTGGCGTCAAACGCTAACAGCAATGGTTGCGAGGAACTTTTTCCGTGATGGGATGAACATTATCGCGCCCCGTTTGGATGATCTCCATCCCTATTTCGAATTTGAGTTCCAGGTGTTCCCCTACTTGGTTGCCATCGTTTATCAGTTTTTCGGAGTAAAGGAGTGGTTGGGTAGGTTTGTCGCAGTTCTATTTTCGATGGGAACAATGGGTTATCTTTACGCCATCGGCAAGAAGTATTTGGACCAGTTGGCCGCTTTAGTAGCTGTGGGTCTATTTGCTGTCCTCCCTATGGCAGTGTATTACACTCGCACATTCATGCCTGAATCTGCCTTACTGTTTTTCTCGGTTGGTGGTTTGTTCTACTGGGGAAAATGGCTAGATTCCCGAAAAATGGCATCCGGCTGCCTGGCTGCCCTTTGGTTTGCTCTGGCTGTAGGAATCAAAGCCACAGCTGTTTGCCTGGTTTTCCCTGTGCTGTGGTTGTGTAAAGACTCTATTGGGATGAAGGGTTTTCGGAGTATCTGGCTTTGGCTATTTCTTGTTGTTGGCTTCATTGCACCGTTTCTCTGGTATGGATTTATCGGATCAAAAGCTCCGACAGAACTAGGGGGTGTTTGGCTCAGCAATGACAAGCTAATCGGCTTTGAATATCTTCTTCGTTTCAAGTTCTACCGACTCATTTTTCTAACCAGATTGGGCGAGAAAATGTTTGCTTTTGGAGCTTATCCTCTGGTGTTGGCAGGAGTCGTATTGGCTGTACGACACCCGCGGATGCATTTTCTTCTGGCTTGGATTGGCGGTGTGGTTCTGTTCTTTTTTGTAGTTGCTAAGGGCAACTACATTCACGAGTACTACCAGCTTCCGATCGTTCCAGTCGGGTGTTTGATGGCGGGCCTTGCGGTTAGCGAGGCGTTCCGTCGTGCTCGGAGACGTAGTGTGAGTCCTCTCCGATCGAAATGGATCTGGGGGATGTCTATGCTACTTCTTTTTGTGCCGATTCACTCCGTTTACAAAGTTGGCGAGCGCCTTCGTACTAACCTTTCCGTTCGCAGTTTCAGTCAGCGAGTGGATGTGCTCACTTCTCAAAAAGATCTAATACTCTTGCAGGATAATCATCAAACCGATTTGCTCTACTATGCTGATCGCAAAGGTTGGTTTGTAGGACAAAACAAGAAAATCACCTCGAAGGAGTTGGAGCTTTATCGGGGAAAAGGGGCTCGATACTACATTTTCCGTTCTGCAATTTTAAAAGAATGGAATCCTTTGCTCTATTCCTACTTAAAGCACAGCTATCGAATTCTAGAGGAGGGTAGAACGGGTATTATTGTCGACATCCGTTAGCGGGTAGCCCACGATTAAAATGCTAAGGTTGTGTAAACATCCTTAGTGTTGGGTTGCTCAGGTAGCCGTTGTCTGAAAATTATGCTTTAGGATCAGGGGATATCCGATATGGAAATATCAGGAATTTGGTCCGGATTCGGTGAACGGCTTGTTCGGGCTGCAAAGGTGGAAGTGAGTCTCTACGAGGAAGTCAAAGAGGACATCACCTCTTTTCAGCAGGCCATGGCAACAGTTATTCTTGCCAGTCTTGCTACAGGGATTGGCGCCGGGTTACATGTAGGTTTTGGAGCGATGATCATAGAGACCTTCATTGGTCTTCTGACTTGGTTCGTTTGGGCCCTGTTGGCATTTTGGTTCGGAACCCGGCTTCTGCCGGAACCTCAAACTAGTAAAGACATCGGAAGGTTTCTGCGGGCGGTCGGTTTCTCCAGTGCGCCCGGTCTGATACGAGTGCTAGGGATTATCCCACCAATCCAGAATGTGGTTTTCTTTGTGTCATCTCTATGGATGCTTGTTGCGGTGGTTATTGCCATTCGCCAGAGTCTGAATTACGGAAGTACCGGTCGGGCCATCGCTGTTTGTGCTATCGGATTCGTGGTCCAGCTTTTTGCGTTTGGTTTCCTTATTAATTTGCTTGGAGGATCTATAAGAGGAATTTAGCCTGCGGAGATGTACCTTACTCATGCTTGTTCTTATAAAGTTGCCCACTGATTTTTTGAAGGGGGGGTAGGTTTTTCCGCGAGCAATCTGGAAAGATATATAATCGGAAATATCTAATGACAGAAAAAATGGTAAGAATGGAACCAAACAGTAGAAAACCCAACTTTAGTCTCCGATTGTGGCGAGCAGCAAAGTTGGAGGCATCCCTTTTTGATGAGATTAAAACCGATCCCAATGCAACAGGGCAGGCGATGGCCGTTGTTGTTTTGGCTACTCTTGCTTCCTCCTTGGGTCAAAAAAGCGAGTTTACGACAATTTTCATCCAGGTTCTTCTGGGTATTGGACTGTGGTATCTGGGTGCGGCGACTGTTTATCTGCTAGGAAGCAAGGTTTTTCTAGAAAATGGTACTCAGGGGGAGATGGGTGGTGTCCTTCGCGCAGTTGGTTTTTCAAATGCTCCTGGTTTGATTCTGATTTTTGGTGTATTTCCCGATGTTGCTGGTTTGATCTTTTTCATTGGTTTCATTTGGGTGACGGTGGCAGATGTAATCGCAATCCGACAGTCGTTGAATTTCAATAGTACCTTTCGTGCTTTCGGTATTTGGGTAATCGCGATGGTCGTAAGAATTGTTGCGTACTTTCTATTCGCTGCCTGGTTTGGTGTTCTTCCCGCGACTTGACTTATTTAGTCGCTTCTTCCCTGTTAAATCCACAAATAAGAGGTAATGACAAAATTCCCTGATGTTTCGCGTCCGCTGAAAATTGTTCGTGTTATTGCCCGCCTTAATATCGGGGGACCTGCTAGGCATGTCATCTATCTAGCGGAAAGAATGAACCGCGGGTCCTTTCGGACAGTTTTAGTTAAAGGCGCCGAGTCGAAAACAGAAGGCACGATGGAAGAAATTGCCAAGACCCGGGGTGTTGGTTGTTTGTTTATTCCGAAATTGGGTAGAGAGATACGAGCAAGTGATGACTGGGGGGCTTTCAGGGAACTTTTTTGTCTCCTTCGCAGTGAACGTCCGGATATTCTTCATACGCACACAGCAAAAGCTGGGGCACTGGGCCGATTAGCCGGCTGGGTATACCGTTGGACAACCCCTGGTGGGCGTAGCCTGAAAATTTTTCATACCTTTCACGGGCATGTTTTGCAGGGTTATTTTGGTCCATTGAAGACCCAGGTATTCCGCTGGATAGAACGACTTCTTGCTTTGGTTTCAACCCGCGTTATCACTCTGAGTGAGGGGCTTCGAGAGGAGCTCGTGAATTTTGGAGTTGCACCTCGAGAAAAGATTCAGGTAGTTCCCCTAGGGTTAGAACTGAGTGGGTTCCTGAATACTAAAAATAAGAACGAAGATGATGGGTCGCTCCGAAGTTCATGCGGTATTCCCCCCGAGGCGTTCGTTGTGGGGATCGTTGGTCGCCTGGTCCCCATCAAAAACCATGAAACGCTTTTTAAGGCTGCACGCTTGTTGATCAATGAAGGCCTTGACCTACACCTCTTGATCGTGGGCGATGGTGAGCTAAGGTCTTCGTTGGAGTACCAATCCTCGAAAATGCTTCCGATGGATCGGACCCACTTTGCGGGTTGGCGTTTTGACCTTGCTCGGGTGTATCGTGATGTTGACGCCGTTGTCCTCTGCTCCTTAAACGAGGGGACACCGGTCTCCCTTATTGAAGCAATGGCTGCTTCACGTCCAGTTGTCGCAACTGGAGTGGGGGGAGTCCCGGATCTATTAGGGTGGAGTGGTGATATAACCCCTTCCCCAGGAGCATTTATTGCCACGGAACGGGGGTGGATTGTTCCTGCTCAGGATCCCTTGGGATTGGCAGCTGCAATTCGAGAGATACAAAAGAGTCCAACGCAAAATATTGCAAAGATCAAGGTGGCTCGAGATTACGTTTTGGATCATTATGATATAGAGAGTCTTGTGTCAACCTTGACGGCTCTTTATCGAGAGGCTTAGGGGTTGCCGGACAGCCGCGGCGACCCTAGAATGTAAGGGAAAACTAAGGGGCGGTGGACGGTCTGTTGCCGCCCTTCTCTCTTGCTTTGGAGATAAAGTTATATGCACATCCTGTTAACAGGGGGCGCAGGTTTCATAGGATCTCATTTGGCGGAAGCTATGCTTTCCCGGGGAGATCACGTGATTCTTCTTGATAATCTATCCACGGGGGTCTTCAAAAATATAGAGCATTTGCTCGAACACCCTGACATAAAATTTGTCGAGGGATCTATAAAAGACGAGGAATTGGTGGATAACCTGGTTGGTACAGTCGATCAGGTGTATCACTTAGCTGCGGCAGTGGGTGTTCGACTTATTATGGAAAAGCCTGTTGAAACAATTGAGACCAACGTTTTGGGTACTGAGACGATTCTCAAAGCGGTGCACCGCCACGGGAAGAAAATCCTTATGGCATCGACTTCCGAGGTTTATGGGAAAAACAGCTCTGGCCCTTTACGTGAGGATGACGACCGTGTGATGGGTTCCGTTATGAAACATCGATGGGCATACGCTAATACTAAAACTTTGGATGAGTTTCTTGCGCTAGCCTACTGGAATGAGTTTCAATTGCCAGTTGTTATTGTACGTTTGTTCAATACTGTGGGTCCGCGCCAAATGGGAATGTACGGAATGGTAATTCCTAGCTTTGTCCAGTCTGCGTTGGCAGGAAAACCTATCCGTGTATTTGGAGATGGGAAACAGACTCGGTGTTTTTGCTATGTTAAGGATTCGATAAGTGCCCAAATGAGTTTGATGGATGCTCCTAACACGGTCGGACAGGTTTTCAATATCGGGAATCCCGAAGAAATAGCTATTGCTGATCTTGCCCGTAGAGTTAAAGAAATGACGGAAAGTGATTCTGAGATTGACTTTATCCCTTACGAGGAAGCTTACGGTGCCGGCTTTGAGGATATGAAGCGGCGGGTTCCGAATATCGAGAAGATCAAGGAGCAAATCGGGTGGGAGCCGACGACAGGCTTGGATGCGATTCTTCAATCCACCATCCGCCATTTTGAACACCTACACGAGGGGGTGTGATGAAGACTATTGAACTTCCCGAACCTAGGGGAGCGATTAGATAACCGATTGAGCGTTGAATCCGGTTTTTCCATCAGGAACAGGGAAGATGAAGATTCTGGTGAATTGACACTGTTTTCGTATGGCGATATATTCCACACAAGCGGTCTGGAAAAGGATGGTTGCTTTTGAAGAAGGGCCGTTTTTTCGCCAAGGATGAGGGAGGAGGTATTCCGCAATGGCTACGATGATCACTGATGAATGCATCAGCTGCGGTGTTTGTGAGCCTGAGTGTCCAAATGAGGCTATCAGCGAAGGAGAGGATATATTCGTCATCGACCCGAATACCTGCACGGAGTGTGTTGGATTTCATGACGAAGAGCAGTGTGCTGTTGTTTGTCCGGTCGACTGCTGTGTTCCAGATCCTAACATTGAGGAGAGTGAGGAACTCTTACTCGTCCGTGCTAAGGAAATTCATCCAGATGCTGATATTCCGGATTTTGCGGATTTAACACCGGAACTTTCGCGATTCCGTAGTTAAGGTCACAGAGCTATATCAACCCCCGCCTATTAGGGCGGGGGTTTTTTTTATGAATAATTCTGGAGTAAAAGCCATGTAGCTTGCTAACTTGCGGAAGAAGAGTGTTTTATTTGGATTGATCCAGGTAGAAAACGTTAGTGTTAAGAAAGTGTGAGTGGGTGAGTCTGAAGCAATGTCAAAATCAATTTTAAGGTTTGCTCTAGTTCAAACGAGGAGGAGAAGGTACATTCTAAATGAACCACGAAAATTATTATCGCGTAAAGATGAATTCCCAGTCTTGGAAGGTTTGTAAGCCGATTTTCACCAGGGCTCCCGTTTCGATCCTGGGGTCACTAAAGGGGATAAAAGTAATAAGTTTTAGGAAGGGAAGGTTTCTAAGTTCTTTCTCAAGAGGTTCTTGACTAATCGAATGAGCAACCCGAAAAAATTTTTCCTGATGCCTCCATTCGAATGGATCATTTGTCACAGCAACGTAATCTTCTCGAGTTGCTAGGCCTTTCCATCCTTGGGAGATCCGTTTTTGATACTCAGGAAGTAACTCGCCCGATAAAATGAGAGTAAACAAAAAGTAGTGACCCCACCAAAAAATAGACCGGTAAGCAAAAATAGCCTCCTTTGAAAACCGGCGTGGAAAATCCAAAAAGAGATAGGGAAGGTCGTACTGCTTTTCTCCCCCGCTAATCTTTCCTTGTGTGAAGTCTACACCCTCCGGTGCCAGATAGGTTTCTGGTTTCATGTAATCTTTCAATTCATCTCGTAACTGAGCATAGGCACCTCGAATTTTGTTGCTGACGGCCACTTTCCGCTCGAAAAAGTTTCTATCTGCGATGAGATTTAATTCGTCTTCACTGAATGATGGCATGGTTAAAATGAGCGTAGGGTAGTTGGAGATTCTAAAGATGGCCTACAAATCGATGGAAAGGAGGAGCATTTACCAAAACCGCACTCTCTGGAATAGCCAGTCACACCGAATAACACCTGGCCAAACTAACAAGAGAACTCTTTTTTCGGGACCGCGCAGGTAAATAAGTCACGCGGCAACCTTTTGTTACCTCGATACTAGTGATGAGCGTGTTCAACTTCCTGGCCAGATGCAGCCTGGATGGCTTCCACGATTTTCACATATCCAGTGCACCGACAGATGTTACCACCGAGTCCCTCACGGATCTCTGCTTCGGATGGTTTTGGATTTTCATCCAGGAACGCTTTGGTAGTCATTATGAATCCTGGCGTACAGTAGCCACACTGAAGAGCGCCGTAATTGACATATGCATCCTGAATAGGATGGAGTCCGCCGTCTTCTCCGCGGAGGCCCTCGATCGTTGTAATCTCTTTGTCCTGACCTTGGAGTGCTAGCATTAGGCATGATTTGATGTTCTGTCCATCGACTAAAATGGTGCAGCAACCGCATACGCCAGACTCACAACCTCTTTTTGTCCCTGTAAGACCCAGATCGTCGCGAATGGCCTCCACTAGCAGACGCCGAGGTTCAACCGCTATTTCATGCTCTTCTCCGTTAACACGTAGCGTGATTAGCTGCTTTTTCACATTCCAACCCTTTCCTAGCCGCGTGCTCGTTCGAGTGCGCGCATGCCCGTACGTCGGACAACAACCTTAATAATCTCGCGCCGGTAATCGGCGGAACCCCGAAAATCGTCCAAAGGTGAAACCTCTTCGGATGCTGCCTGACCTGCTTTTGCAAAGACCTCCTCTGTGGCTGGTTGCCCCTTAAGCACTTCTTCCGCCGCCCGCGCGCGTACAGGAATTGCCACCGAAGCCCCCAAAGTAACACACGCATCCACCACCGTATCACCATCAAGAGTCAGAACCATGCCGACTCCTAAGAGAGGACGATCCTCAGCAGGTGTTGTGGTAAAACGAGTATAAACACCAACCGCACCCGGAGCGTGGGAGGGTATACATATCTCAGTCAGGACCTCACCGGGCTCCAGGCAGGTTTCGTAGTAATCAACAAAGAACTCTTCAATCGGAATCTCTCTCTCTTTTTCCCCTAAAACTGCCTTAACGGTTGCGTCCATAGCTAGGAAACAAGCCGGAGGATCAGATTGAGGATCATTATGAACTAGATTGCCACCAATTGTTGCCATGTTACGGATTTGAGGATTCGCAACCCGACGGGCCATCTCGTGAATCATTGGGAACTTGTCTGCGATCTCCGAGTGGTGCTCAATAGTTCGATGTTTGGTCCGGGCCCCGATTCGCAAATTGCCCCCAGAATCGAAATCTACAAAATCGAGACCATCAACTTGTTCAAGGCTCACCACATGGGATGGGCTAAAGATACGCTGCCGCATAAGAAGGAGTAAGGAAGTTCCAGAGGCCATGAGCTTAGACCCCTCGCCGTTTTCTTGGACCATCCGGCTAGCATCAGCGACCGATTTTGGTTCTAACCATTCGAAGTTTCTCACTTTCGCACCTTTCCCGATTCAGAATTGGTCACTTATGACGGAAGCTCAACACCGGTTCCGTACATCCCTCTTCTGTTCTCAGTGTCGGATTCATACCCATCGATGTAGTCGGCCAAATTGATCTCATTGGCTCCGGGTACGGAGATTTCATCAGGGTAATTTGACTTTCGGGTGGCATCGATCCCCACCTTTGTTACCAGATGAGATCCTCCTGCCGGATCATATGACGCTGGGTCCAACGGAGAGCCTTTCGAGTAGGGAACCATAAATATGTCATGGTCACCACGAACACGAGTCCCGATTGCATGGAGGACCTCGGTGTCGTTTGTGATGTCGACATCGTGATCTACTACGACAACAAATTTCAAAAATGGGTCCGCTACAAAAGCAGCCATGGCCGCCTGCTTCGCTTCGCCCTCGATCATGGTTTCTATGGCCACGTAACAGATGAAACGGAACCGTCCAGCCCGGGGCATGTGCACCGCCTTCACAGTCGGGCAGGCGATCTTTACTGTGTCCTCGATGAATGTGGACCGAACTAGTCCTGAAAGTAGCAAGTTGTCTGGATGGCCAACAAACGCATTTTGATAAAGGGGATCTTTTCGGTGTGTGATGGCCTTCACTTTGACCACCGGATTCATCCGCATCGGACCATATGTTCCCGGATATTCTCCGAACGGTGCTTCCTCCTCACGGATGTGAGGTAGAATTTCGCATTCGAGAACCATCTCTGCGTCAGCAGGCACCTCCAGTGGAATTGTCTTGCATTTAACCAGTTCGACGGGTTTTTCCAGCATACCCCCCGCTACGTGAAGCTCGTCGGTGTCCATCGGAGTAAAACTCAAGGTACCCAGGAAAAAAGCAGGGTGGTGACCGAGAACGACAGCCATGGGGCAAGGCAGACCACGCTTCTCGTACTTCTTCATAATATAATTGCCGTGTGCGGTTTCGGAAACTTGAATACCGAAGCTATTACGGTCTTTAACCATCAGGCGGTAGATCCCAATGTTGTTGACGTTGTTGTCTGGGTCACGCATCAAGTCAAGTCCTGCCGTAATGTACTTTCCCCCGTCTTGTTCGTGATAGGTGCAAATGGGGAGCTCATTAACGTCAACCTCGTCTCCGATCTTTACTACTTCCTGGACTGGACCGTTCTCCACTAAAATTGGTTCGATAGGATTGGACTCTCGTTTGTGATATTCCCCGAGGAACTCTTTGACAGTTCCACTTTCCATTCCCAGAGATAGTCGAAGACGATCAAAGTCAGCATGCATATTGGCGATAAGGGGAATGGACGAACCTTTGACGTTTTCAAATATCACTAAGGGGAATTGATTATCCTTTTCTAGCCTATCAACGATGCCTGTCACCCCGAAATGAGGATCAACCTCCTTTTTGATACGAATTACCTGCTCGGGATGATTTTCTTCTAGATATTCGATGAATCCTCGCAAATCAGGAGTGTATGTAGCGGTTTTCATATGTAAGGTTCCCACTCTTTCGTTGTATGCGATCTCTTAACTCTACCAAGCGAGACACAGCCCCATGCCGGCCCCTGTTCGTATACTCCTTGGAGACCATAGATTTTCCCACTGCCCGGGTTTTAAGTCAAGACAAGCACGAGGGAGACAATCATTTATCCGGGTTTGGAGAACTCGACTTAGCCGAAAAAAAACCCGGGATGACGGACTTTTAAGGCACCGTCACCCCGGGAAAATTAACTTACAATATAAATCAACCGGCACCCATGACTGGCATGTCATCGTCGGTATCCGCCCATGGGATCATCACCTTCTGCAGCCGCACAATTAACCCGAAGAGCGCCAGGCCAATTACTGAGAGCAGGAAGAGTGACGTAAACATCAAAGGCGTGTTTAGTTCATAGTTGGAAACAATAATCAGGTAGCCTAGCCCTTTGCTCCCTCCGACGAACTCTCCGACAATGGCTCCGATGACTGCCAACGTAATCGAAATCTGGAGGCCATTAAACAGGAACGGTAACGAATTTGGGAACCGAATTTTAGTCAGGATTTGCCATTTAGTTGCCCGGAGTGATCGAGCCAGATCCAGTAACTCTGGCTCCACCAAACGAAGACCGGTTATCATACTGACTACAACGGGAAAGTAACCGATGAGAAAGGCGATCAATACTTTAGAAGTTGCTCCATACCCAACCCAGATCAGCAGAAGCGGAGCTATGGCGATCTTCGGGATTACCTGAAGAATAACGAGAAGTGGGTAGAGCACATCCTCCAAAAACTTGTACCAAACGATTAAGACTGCCGAAAGGATACCTATGACGATTCCGAGAAGATATCCTAGGATCGTTTCTAAAAGTGTTGTGTTGACGTGCGCACCGAGTAGGTGGCTCTTTTCCACCATTTCCTTCCAGGTAGCCGATGGAGACGGAACCAGGAACTGAGGGATGTTAGCGACATCAACCCAAATTTCCCAAAGGATCACGAGAATGATAATACTCCAAATGGTTGTTACAATCCGGTCTACACCAGGTTTAATGGATTCGTTAGCAGCAAGACGTGCCATTAAGTAGTAACCACCGTACACCAACACCAGCCAGACAGCAAAAAGGATAAAAAACAGAGCCACAGACCACCCTGTATTTGCCGGCGCCATTTTCAATGATTCTGCTGTATAAGAAGACCAGATCAGTAGTGCAACACCCCAGATGGCTGTGATACCTTGGGCTAACACTACATTGATGGAGGGAATAATTTTAGTCAGGATGGCATTGAAAATCCACATTAGAACTATCCACGCCGCTATATAAGCCAACCCGTAGTTCACAAGAGAAGAGGTTCCTGCTGGCAAATAGTCCAAGGCTTGGGCAACGACTGTCAAAGGCGCCAGCAGAACGTATCCCCATATCATGGTTAAGAGGGCTGAAGCTGAACGCCAAGACTTTTTAGAATTAACTAAAGCTTGCCCGGCTCCAAGAACGAGCAGGTAAACCGAGCACATCAGGCAAAGCGCCCCTATCGGATTGAATACCGCGTAGAATATTCCTTGGGCTGCCAGTATATCTACCGCTTTGAGAATCCAAAGGAGGAGAACCAGTGCGAGAGAACCAATCCCCATATTCCAAAGACCCCGAGACTTGAGCATCTCCCCTTCCTCTTTTTTTGTTGTCGGGCGGCACCCTAATGGATCAACCCCGGGACCCGAACTCCACGGAGTTGCCTTTCGTTCAACGACCCTCGTTTCACGAAAACATAGTACAACAATTCGGTGGACAGATCTTAACCGAGTAGTTTCGAAGGTGTCAATCGATTTCTAAAACACAGTTTTCTCATGAATTTCCTTTATCATCAACTTCTCTCAACTATCGCAAATCCGGTAGGACCGTTTCTGTGAATCGGTCCACCTGTTCTTGCTGATGAGGTGAGGCGAAGCGAAAGATAAAATAACGTACACCCGCCTCTTTCATTGCACCCAAACGATCCAAAACTTCCTGAGGAGTTCCAAACGGATCCCGACCCCACATTCCACCGGTCAGATCATCATAATCCATTGTGTAGTAACGGTTTAACATTTTGGTTGCTTCCTTCATGGCCGTGGCACCATCTTCGTTCACGTTCAATGTGACCTGGTAGGAGGGTGTTAGCTCATCAGGAGACCGGCCGCACTCTTCAGCGTATTCCAAGATACGATTCCAAATCGACCGGTACTCTTCCGGAGTTGCCGTGCAACTCATCCATCCGTCGGCAAGTCGGGCGATGCGACGAAGCATTCGCTCGACAATCGGTGCGTTCAAATCAAAAACTTGGGGGTTGGATGAAATCCATATAGGCGGACCGCCTTCCTTTGCCGCTTTTGGTTTCAAGTCAATACCAGAGATGGTGTGAAATTCGTCGTCTCTCTCGACCGCTCCCTTGGTCCACAGTTCCCGCAGGACTTCTACTTGTTTTTCCAGAAGTTGCCCCCTCTTTTTGTAAGGGACTCGGGCAACGTCGAACTCAGCGGTAAAGCCGGGCCCGCCTGCCTCAGCACTTCCTCCTCCCACACAAAGTCCCAGGATGGTGCGCCCTTTTGATATCTGGTCGAGAGTACCCCATGCAAGCGCTAGCCAGATCGTGTTTCTAAGAGGTGAGATTAACGAAGCTGTACCCAATGAAACACGGTTGGTTCGCGCTGCGATTGCAGAAAGGGTTGTGATGGATTCCATCCGAGGTTTGGAAAAGAAATTGTCCCCTACCCAGACTGAATCATAACCCAGACTTTCTGAATGAACTGCTAAGTCCAGAAGCTGATCAAGGTCATAAGAATCGTCAAAGATTATAGGGACTCGTGTGTTTACATTTACCCCAAACTGTATCGGCCTAGCCATTTGGATCCACCTCTCCACAATTACCTAACTGAATTTGACGAATATTTAACGAAAACGAGAATTTTACCGTAAGCCTTCAAAATAGGTCAAATTGAAATAGCATTACCCATAAATTAAATGTCGTTCCAGTGGTTCATGTTATCAAGTTAGTCCACCAAAATGTGGATAGGTAAAGTAATTGCCGATTCCGTTTCTAAACCTCCCAATTTCATCACAATCTTCATGTAGAATATTGCGGATTTTAAGGAGATACTTGCGAGACAAGCTTGTTTGTGCGAATTTGCAGAATGGATTGTTGTTTGACTTGGAATTTTGCATGGTTCAGTTGAGGTTTCGCCCAGGCAGTTCTTGAAAACGAAACAGAAGGAGAAATTCCTTGGAAATCTGTGGATGCCGGGCTGTCGTGACAGGCGCCTCTTCCGGGATTGGGAGACAGTTGTCTTTGGATCTTGCGCGCGAAGGAGCCAGTCTGATATTGCTAGCAAGGAGAGTTGCTTTGCTAGAGGACGTACAATCAGAAATTAAAGGTGCCGGTGGAGAGGCAGAGGTAATGTCGTGTGATGTGGCAGACCTTGAAGCGTTTCGTCGGGTTGCGGAGAGAATCTTACTAGGAGGGCCTGTCGATATTTTGATCAATAATGCGGGATTTGGATTTGCAGGTTCGTTGCTTAGTTGCCGCCCGGAGGAGGTTGAGGATCTAATGAGAACCAATTACCTCGGGGCGGTTTGCGGGATTTTAGCTTTTGCACCGGATATGCGAAAGCGGCGATTTGGACACATCGTTAACTTAGCTTCTATTGCCGGATTGATTGCGCTGCCCTCCCTTGCAGCATACTCTGCTTCAAAATTTGCCATGATTGCTATGAGTAGGACCTTACGATACGAACTAGCACCGTTCGGGGTTGGGGTGACGACAGTTTGTCCTGGTGTAGTTGAAACGGCTTTTTTTGATGCGCATCCTAGCTTGAAAAAGGCGAGGAAGTACCGAATAGGACCAATATTGTCAACGACCAAAGTAAGCCAAAAAACAATCCAAGCAATTCGTTCTAATCGGGCGCAAATAGTTTTGCCTGCTAGTTTGGCCGTGATGGTTTTTTTAGCAAGAATGATTCCCGGTTTACTTAGTTTGGGTCTTTCCATTTACGCAAGGAGGATCTCTAGGTTTTCTCGATATAGTGGGTGAACCACGAAAGTCCTTACTTTATAGGGTGGAGAAAGTAGGAGGGTAGGATATGAAGCGTTTGTCGCTAATTAGGGCGTTTAGTTTCTTCCCTTTGCTTACTTTGTTGATTTGGGTGTCAGCCTTATCGGCGGCGGGGGATCTAAGTCGTCAGGAACCCATTACGATTGAAGTTCGTTTAGGGTCGGATCAGGGACATCTGGTCTTCAAACCTAGTAGACTGACATTCGAGACGAGCAAGCTTTATAGATTAATTCTTATTAACCCCTCTCCATTGAAGCACTATTTCACTTCTTTACGATTTGGCGCGGCCGTTTGGACTCGGAAGGTCCAAGATGGGCAAATGGAGGTCAAGGGGGCAATCCGGGAAATAGAGGTGCTCCCGGGAAAACGGGCCGAATGGTGGTTTGTCCCTGTCCAAGCGGGAAGATTTAATCTGCGGTGCACTATTGAAGGTCACACTGAAGCAGGGATGATTGGACGTATTACCATCCGGTGATCTGATTTGGATATTCCGGAGGGATCTCATTGCCGTGAAAAAGGACCTGCAGTTCGATGTAATAGGTATCGGTTTGAATTCGGTGGATTTTCTCTGTTCCTTACCTCGTTTTCCAGAACCAGACACAAAAACAGGAATGATTGCTTTCGATCGTCAAGGAGGCGGCCAAGCCGCAACCGCAATGGTGGCCTGTGCACGACTCGGTCTTCGGGTCGGGTATGCGGGCGCGATTGGTGACGACGCAATCGGTGAGTTGTCTGTAGAAACATTACGTTGTGAAGGAGTTAACGTGGAAGGTGTGGTAGTCAAGCCGGGGTTGCGGAGTCAGTGTGCAATAGTTTTGATCGATGACCTCACAGGGGAGCGCACTATTGTTTGGGATCGCGAGGTCCAACTGGAAACAGGGGATATTCGGAAGGAATGGGTTACCCAAAGCCGATGTTTATTGGTAGATGGGCACAATATTTCTGAGGAAATCCGGGCGGCCCGATGGGCAAGGGAGGCGGGTCTTCCTGTAGTTGTCGATGCCGAACAGGTAAAAGAGGGGATGGAAGAACTTGTTGCTCTTTGTACATACGTTATTGGTAGCAAGGACTTTCCATCGACCATCACTGGATTGAAGGAGCCCCGAGAGGCGGTGGAAGCTCTTCACAAGATGGGGCCGAAAGTGGTAGGGATGACTTTGGGTCGAGAGGGTGTTATTGCCTACGACGGTGGTCGACATCTCGAAAGCCCGGGATTTAAAGTCCAAGCTGTTGACACTACAGGGGCTGGGGATGTTTTCCACGCGGGAATTTGTTATGGAGCAGTTCAAGGTTGGGCTTTGCAGCGGATGCTGGATTTTTCCAACGCACTTGCTGCACTCAGCTGTCTCGCTGTTGGAGGACGGGCGGGGATCCCAGGGCTAGATGAGGTTGAAGTTTTCCTTAAGGATAATTTGTGTGAGTAATAGATTCAGACGACTTAAATTAAGTAGGGTATTAAAGGGTAGGATTGAATCAGTGGTGTAGGCACCCGCTTATTATTTGGTTCCCGTTATAAACTTAAACTTTTGAGATAATTTCGGAAGGTCTCTGATAGGTCTGGTCTCTTCAGTGCCAATTCGACGGTTGCTTCCAGGAATCCGAGTACATTGCCTGCGTCGTAGCGTCTACCGTCGAATATTAGGCCAAATACAGGTTCATCTTGGCAAAGAACCCGGAGAGCATCCGTCAACTGGATTTCCCCTCGTTCATCCGGTTTAGTTTGTTCAAGAATATCGAATATTTGAGGGGTGAGAACGTAACGACCTACGACAGCGAACTCTGAGGGAGCTTCTCCCGGAAGCGGTTTCTCTACAAAATTTTGAATTTGCCATATGCGATCATCCAATGCTTTTCCGTCGATCACTCCATAGGCACCGATTCGCTCCTGTGGGATGGCCTCTAGTGCTACCACTGACCTCCCTCGCTCGTTGAATACTTCAAGAGCTTGAGCCGTAACCGAACGGTCTCCGTCGATAATGTCATCGCCCAGAATGACGGCAAAAGGCTCATTCCCAACAAGGTCTCTTGCGCAAAGGATCGCATGGCCTAGTCCAAGCGCTTCTTTTTGTCGAATATACACACACTGGACCATATCCGAAATTGCACGAATATCCTCGAGCAATTTTTTTTGCCCTTTTGCCTCCAAAATTTGTTCAAGTTCGACAGAGACGTCAAAGTGGTCTTCGATTGCCCGCTTGCCCCGGCCGGTGACGAAAATAACTTCGTCGATTCCCGCCGCTTTGACCTCCTCGACGGCGTATTGGATAAGCGGCTTGTCGAGAAGAGGAAGCATCTCTTTTGGGGATGCCTTCGTTGCAGGTAAGAAGCGAGTCCCCAGCCCTGCAACGGGGAAAATGGCTTTTCTAACTTTCAACGAAAATCCTTTCTTCCGGACAGAAGTACTACTTTCATGTCATTCCTA
>CAYTIB010000088.1:0-4725 GCA_964437725.1 uncultured bacterium
CTCAGCTCAACGGAGAATCATGCGGACCTTCCTGACGCAATGCAACGCGCAACTTTAGGGCCAAGCCTTAGCCCGCCCTCGCACACCGCCAGCTTTTCCTGCGGCTTCCCTGCATTTTCCCGCAGGGCAGTCACCTGGAAAAGCCTCACCAAATCCATTCCGGTCCTGCTGGGGCTCAGCCTGTTTGCTGCAACCGAGGTCGCCGCACAGTATGCCTCGCCTTACTTGAATCCGTCTTTTGCCCAGAACAATCCAGCGACCATCGTCTGGAGAGAAAAAAGCGTGGTGGCCGTGGGATCATCGTCCTTACAAACACAACAAGGCAAGCCCAAGACCTCTGATAGCATCTCCACAGCGGTCGAGGGTTTTTTTGGACATGTGGGGGATCTGTTCGGACTGAGAAGCAGTTTTGAGATCATGGCACAAAGCCATAAAAGCAAGACGGTTTATGTTGATCGTGACGGCACGAGTGGTTTTTCTTACCTCATGCTGGATAAAACGGGTGGCTTGGCCTTGGGGAGTCTGGCGATTGGCTACACCGATGTCAACAAATACACGATAAGCGCGGATTCAACAATTGAGAATCAGGATTATAAAATTGAACAGACAGACAGCGCGACGTATAAAGTTGACAGAAAAGGACTGTCGCTTAAATTGTCAAACCTGTTTCTTGGACTCTTTCAATCCACATCCCGTGCGGAGGATCATAAAGTGGATGGAAAAACTACTAATAAATCAGACTCATCCGTGACGAGTTTTTCTGTCTCTTTGGACGATTTTTTAGAGACCACCCATGGGAGAGCGATTGGGCTCATCCTTGGAGAAGAAAACCAGAATCGCTTCCGTCTTGAGATCCTCAGCCAGCGTTCGTCTCAGCGTTCGTCTCGGCAACCATTCAGAAGCAAAAAGAATGATTTGATTCTGGAAGCACAAATCAATGACTTTTTTTATCTCCTGCAACTCTCCCGAACAACAAGACGTGAGGAAGGAACAGGTTATTCCAGCGGGTCAAACTCTCAAACATTAGGTGCAAGTCTTGGCATCCCCTTGAGCGAGAGCATTCGAATCACCGTATTCAATAGTCAAAGTGTAGAGGCTCAAACTGACTACACTGCCTCTGGTGAATACCGACGTTATTCGGAGGAGAAAACGTATAGAATGATGATCGGGTACGAGTTTTAGCTGACTCGCCTATCCTGCAAAGCGGTGCTGCTCCGGGGTGGAGCGGGTCCCCACGTCGCAGGAATCCTATCCACGAAATCCGGACAACTTATACAGCCTGCCTTCTCTTGGGGGTTCATCAGGAGCCGGAAGTGTGCTAAACTGACCCATTGGACGAAATTCCCCAGACGGAGGGCGCAATGGCTCAGGAAATCCCGACAGGCGCAGGGCTGACCTTCGAGAAGGTCTGACTGATGTTTCAGGAGACCGTCCACCTGCTCAACGACGAACGCATTTAGTCGAGACACGGGCAGTTCCGCAAGGCGCTGTTCTCCTTCTGATCACATTCCACAATCAGGTTTCATGATGCCCAGACTCAATCCCCGTTTGTTGATGTACAGCTCGATGGGCGTGGAGCTGGGACTGTCGGTGGTGGTGGGGTTCTGGTTGGGAAGCTGGCTGGACGGGGTGTTCGACACCGAGCCGTGGCTGCTGTTTGTGTTTGGCCTCGCCGGAATCGTGGCGGGCTACCGCAGCATCTACCGCCTGCACCGCCGCGTGCAACAGGACCACCGCGAGGAATCCGGCGAGGCCGCGCCCCCTTCTCCCTCCAACGGATGACCGACGAAACCCCCGAAGTCGAGGCCGATCCCGGAGCCGGGATTTCCCGGACGCTGGCCCGAGTGCGCAACCTGCTCCTGCTGGTCAGTGTTGGGCTGGCCTTGGCGGTCGGCCCCTTCGGGCTTGACTTGGTGGTGGGTTCCCTGCTAGGATCAGGGGTTGTGGTTTTGAACGTGATGGGTTCCGCATGGCCCATCCGGCAGCTTCTCTTGCACCAGCGCATTCACCCCATGCTGGTGCTGTTCCAACTGCTAAAGTTGGTGCTGTCCGGAGTGGTGCTGTACTGGGCCATCCTCCACTATGAAGTTTCAACACTCGGATTGCTCATCGGACTTTCCAATCTCATTTTGACTTCGCTGCTTTACACCGTCCTGAATCCCGGATCTTCCGGTCACGAATCGCCTCCTTCAAACTCCTGATGCTTCGCAAACGACTCGGACTCGTCGGACTCTTTTTTGTGCTCGCCACCCCGGCCTTCGCCGCAGGGGGCGGGTTCACCTGGTCGCACTTCCTGCTGGGCTGGATGGAAGCGCCGCTGGTGGAACTGGGCATTGACCCCCTGCCGATTCTGGACATGCTGATCATCGCCGTGGTGCTGATCGCGGTGGCATACCTTGCGGGCAAGCCCTTCCGAAGCACGGAGATGCGCGAGCCGACGGGCCGGGCGGACCTGGCGAACTTTGCCGAAGTCACGGTGGGCGGCATCCTAGCCTTCCTGAGCGGGATCATCAGGCACGGTGTGGGCGCACGTCCGGTGCTGCCGCTGCTGGGCACTTACGGGCTCTTCATCCTCTTCCTGAACCTGGCGGGCCTGGTGCCAGGCTTCAACCCCCCGACCGATCAGTTCAACGTGACCATCGCGTTTGCGGTCATCATCTTCGTATTGACTCACTACTTGGGGATCAAGCAGAACGGCAGCCACTACATCCAGCAGTTCCTGGGGCCGATGCCTGCGCTCATCCCCCTGATGCTCCCCATCGAAATCATCAGCCACCTCGTGCGGCCCCTCTCGCTTTCCATCCGCCTGTTCGGGAACATGACGGGGGATCACAAGGTGGTGCTGATCTTCTCCGCGATCTTGGCGGTGGGTCTGCCCATCCCGTTCATGGGTATGGGCATTTTGGTGTCAGTGCTGCAAGCCTTCGTGTTTGTGCTGCTGTCCGCCATTTACTTTGAAATGGCGATGAGTGAAGCTCACTGATCGCAAAACCTCAATCAACGGAACAAGGAATCCCATGAAAAAACTGCTCCTGTTCGTCGCGCTGATGGCCGTGGGCGCTCCCCTCTACGCCGCAGAGTATGGCGAAATGGCAACGTTTGGAATCGCGCTGGGCGCAGGACTCGCCATTGGCGTGGCCGCGCTGGGTGGCGGAATCGGCCAAGGTCTGGCCATGCGTGGTGCCCTCGAAGGCATCGCCCGCAACCCGAACGCCTCGGACAAGATCTTCACCCCGATGATCATTGGCCTCGCTCTCATCGAGTCCCTCGTGATCTACGGCTTGGTGATCGCGTTCATGCTTCAGGGCAAGATCTGACCCTGCCGCCGCAGTCTCCGGATTGCGGCCCTCCGCCTCTGGCGGAACCCACCGCACCACCCATTCTGTCTTTGGAAATCCCGGCATGATCGCAGACCGGGATTTCTACAGCCTCCTGCGTCAGCAGGAGTTGCTGCTCCGCCCCAACCGGGCCTCGTCCCAGATGGGACTCCACCCGCTCACACACCGGGGACGCAGCCTGGAGTTTTCCGAATACCGCGAGTATCATCCCGGCGAGGACTTGCGCGACCTCGACTGGAAGCTCTTCGCCCGCACCGACCGCTACTACGTCAAGCAGCGCGACAGCCACACGCCCGCGTCCGCCCTGCTGCTGGTGGACGATTCCGCCTCCATGCGCTTTCACTCGGAGCAAGCCACGCACTCCAAGCTCCGCACGGCCCTGCTCTGTGCGTTTGCGTTTGCATACGTCCTGCACCGTCAGGGAGACGCACTGGCTTTCCGGGCCCTTTCGCAAGCTCAACCAGCGGTGCCACCACGCACCTCACGCCGGGCGTTCCGGCACCTCGTCCAGAGTTTGGAAAAAGCCGATCGGACCGAACCTGTTTCAGAAACGTTTGGGAGTCCGGAAACTTTGGAGTTGCGCCTGAAATCAGTGGATCATCTGTTCTTCATGTCGGATTTCCTGATTCCTGAAATGCAGCAAACCCTGTGGCTGGACGCGCTCCAGCGGGTGGCGTTTCGCATCACCTGCATTCAGGTACTCGATCCCTTTGAGGCGAATCCGGACGAAAGTGTTTCGCATCTGGAGGGGCTGGAGTTTCCCAAGGTGAGCCGAGTGGTGGGTCGGGAAGACTGGCGGGACTACCGGGAGCGGTTTCGAGAACATGGGGAACAACTGGCCCAAGCGTGCAAAGCCCGCTGCTTTGCGTGGCACCAATTGTCGTCTGGAGGTGAGGTGCCCGTGGCGATCCGGAGATTGCTGGGAATGCCGGGATTGGTGCCGGGGGGAGGCCGGCTCAGGTGACGGACGGCTCGGTAGGAGCTTTTTCGCTTTTGGCGGTTTCCGGAGCAGGTGAGGCTTCCGCAGACACTTCCTTGAGCGAGTCGGTTTCGGAAGCTTCGTCTTGCTGGGCGGTTTTCTCGGAAGCTCCAGCCGAGGCCGCTTTTTCGGCGGGTTTGCCCTCCAGTGAGTCAGCCACGGCAACGAGTTTTTCCGGTGCGTCAAGATTCGAAAAGGGCAACTTGGCCTGTTTGGCGACACTGCCGAACTCGCTTTCCAATTCCTCCTTCACGTCCTTGAGGTCGATCTCGCGCTCAATGTCGCGCATCTCGTCTTGGACGGTGGTGCGGACGTCGTTGGTCGCCCGCTTGAGTTGCACCAAACTCCGCCCCACGGACCGCATCACGCTAGGAAGCTTGTCGGGGCCGATGAAAATGAGCGCGACAA
>CAYTIB010000089.1:0-3075 GCA_964437725.1 uncultured bacterium
TTACAAGGGATGCTAAGCTACAGCCCGTCCGAACTATCGCGCTTTGAAGAGCTACTCACAAGCAATCCAGAGGCCTTTAAAGAGTATCCCGAACTCTTGGCAGAAGGACTCACCCATCTAGGCTATATCCCTGAACCCAAAGACATGATCCTACACATCTTAGGAAAAAAGGCTGAGGCGGTATTAACACAACTGAATACCACCGCCAAATCCATAAAGGCGCAATTAGCAGCTCTCCAAGAAGTACAAAACACCTACACCGAAGCTCCCCCTCAACTCAAGTCTGAAATCGCACAGCTAAGAACTGACCTGAGCACAATGGGCAGCGGCGCTGAAAAAGACGCGGCAATGACTAAACTAGCTGAAAAGGAAGAAGAACTAAAAGACCATTACAGTAGCAGCCACCAAAAATCACTTCGAAAACTAGATACACAAGTGGCAAATCTACTGACCCAGCAAAAGAATCTCGCTAAATGTCTCTTGGACTGTCAGTTACATAGCACACTAAACACGACACTAGAAGAAGACGACTACCCGGAACTCCAAGCAGAGCTCACGAACATTCCAAGCGCAGATTTGAGAACAAAAGAAGCACTCCTAGAAGCAAAGCTCCAACGTGCAACACGCACCTTATCACGCGGGACTCTAGATAACTCCCTCATAGAAATATTGGAGACAAAGAAAGCAATACTCACAACGAACAAAGACTCACTCAAAGAAAAAAACGCCACACTCGAGCAAAAACAAACTGAACTCACTGCTCTAAAGAAAGAAGATCCTAAGCTTAATGACGAAATAGAACAACTAACGCAAACAATCACACGCCTAGAAGCCCAAACCAAAACCCTAGCAGCGGACATCCCACGCTTAGAAAGACAACTACCTTCAAAAACCGACATCCCTGAGCTAAGAGACGCAATAGAAGCCGAAAAGGAGCGCCTTGAACAACCCGGCTCATTCCTAGCACGATCATGGGCTTATATTTCCTCCGATCAAACAACCCAAAAAAGAATTGAAGAACTAGAAGAGGATCTAAAGACCCTAGAAACACTCGGTAGTCTACGAACAGATCTTGACACTATTAACACGATACAAACTAAAAAAGAACCACACATAAGCGAAAAAAAGCCTGCACTACCTGAACATATTATTAAAGAACTAACTAAGAAAAACTTTGCTCAAAATCCATTTCTACTAGACAGTCATTTTGGTGAGGGATTTGAAAATATTGAAGAACGTGTCGCACTCCTTGAACATATTAACGGGATCTTATCGTCAGGAAAAGATAGCCAACTATGGAAAGATAATGAAGACCTCATCAACTTTCTATTAAAATCACCTGGTAAGGACGTTAATGGTAACGACTTACCCAACAGACTCAAACAGATCATGGATATCCCAAAAGGCGAGCTATCCTTAACTACCATGCGCCAAGAGATCCTGGAACGATCGTTAGTCAATAAACTTCAATCCATTTTAGAAAATGACTTCGAAGAACTCCGATCGAATAGCGTCGAACATAATCAAACAAACAATGAAAAACAACCCAAACTAAGACACATCGATACCCAAGAACAAGCAACTATTAATATGAAGCGATTCCAACAACTATCTGAAGTACTCACTGATGAGCAAAAAGCGACCTTCATTAATAGGGCCTGTCACCGACTCACCATGGAATTCAACGGCAGCCAGCCTGGTAGTAATGTCAGTGGTCAAGAGATTAAAGCCTGGTCTGAAACTCGTATGGATTTCGTCGCAAGTTTGATTAACTCCGATATGAAGGAAGAAGACCAAGAAAAATGGGTTAAAAGCCTCATGACAAATAATATGGGACACGACCATTTAGAACTTCTAAAAGATATTGAAGTGGGCTATCGACTCAAAAGCTGCCAGCAATTAAAAAAATGTATTATGGATATGGTTAATCTAACTAAACACGAAAATAGAAGCCTCCAAATAATAAATAACATGATTGATAAGACTGGCACCAAGATCGCAGAACAAAATCAACAAATAAAAGATGAAATAGCGAAGGAGATAAGTATAGCTAAGGATATGGGCCCAAACTCAGATCAAGCGAAAGAATCCAGAGCAACTATCGTCAAGCTTGAAACGGAAAAACATAAGCAAACGATGGAGCTAAATCGATTAAAACGAAAACGAGACAATTTAAAAGACCCGAGCCGTACAGAACCAACCTATGCGAAACTTCAAAGCTCGACTACAGAACTACAAGAACTCTACGAACAACTAGAAACACTCTTATCTCAAGACACAGAAAGCTTAATGGTTAGTGAAGAAAAGAAGGGAACAAAGAAGAAAAAACCGATTGAATTTTCACAAACAGTCCGTAAAAAGATCGAAAACATCCAAGAAAAAGCTAATCAAATACTGAAAACCACAAAGTCGGAGTTCCCTTCAACCGCAGACCTTCTCCAAACAATAAACGAAGACGACAAAGACTCTTTTACAAACAAAATAGAGTCAGATCTTAAAAATCCACAACCCCTCTATGCCTACGCATTGAGCGAATCTATCAATAATTATTTCGATGCCTATACCCGTATCAATCATGTGGAAGGTGAAGGTAGCATGTCATTAACAGGGCGGGCTCAGTTACCATTACAAACCCTAAGCTACATGTTCAGATATCCAGCACTGGCGTTGAAAGGCTGGTTGCCCAATCCCTTTCTAGCCATGAGAGATGGGGCTACATCCGCTTGGAAAGAATCTGAAAAATCATTTAGTAAATGGGGGCCCTTTGCAATCATTGACCTCCCTTTAAAATTAACTAAAAACATCTTATTGAGTCCTGTCCGGGCAGGCATTTACATGACAACGACTCAGCATCATGGTGAAAAAGGGAGAGACCGTCGAACAAGTGCCATACGACAAATGGGACAGTTAGACGCAAAGTATGGACGTCATATCAAAGGCGCTGAACGATCCGACGCCTATAAAAGTCTCCAAGATAAACTAAGGTTTGATTCAGAGCGGAATAATAACAGACTCTATGGCTCCCTCAATAAAATATTCGATCGTAACCACCAACGTAGTCGTCAAGAATTCATT
>CAYTIB010000090.1:0-5660 GCA_964437725.1 uncultured bacterium
TTTTTTGGGGGGTGCCATGGCCCTGGACATGAAACAGGCAGCTCACGCGAATGAGACCCATGTGGGAATTCCATTAGGGTTGGGTTTGCAGGAGGCTGCGTGGGCCATACTTCGTATAGCAGCTGAAAATATGGTTAGTGCCATAGAGGAAATCACTATTAACCAGGGAATCGATCCGCGGGGATCTGTGTTGGTTGGCGGCGGAGGTGCTGCTGGCTTGAACTCGGTTGCGATTGCACGAAGGCTTGGGTGTCGCAGTTTGATTATCCCTGAAGTAGGCGCGGCTCTTTCTGCGGCTGGAGCGTTGATGTCTGATCTTCAGGGGGATTTCCGTTCTCTTCACTATGCATCAACCGACAAATTCGACTTTGATGGGGTAAACGCGATTTTGGCTACCCTATTGAAACGATGTCAGACTTTTATCGATGGACCAGGGCGAGGAGCCGTGGAACAAAAAATAGATATCTACGCGGAAGCCCGTTATCGACATCAGATCTGGGAGATCGATCTTCCTATGCAGAAGACTCGATTTGATTCCCATGAAGACCTCGGCCGGGTTAGAGAAAGTTTTGATCAAACCCATGAAGAAGTGTTCGCTTTCCGAGATCAAGGTTCTGATGTTGAATTCATAGGTTGGCGCGCAACAGTTCGTTGCAATTTACGAGAGAGTTCTCTGGGAAGGCTCGACCAAGAAAAGACCTTTAGAGTGAAAGTTCCTTCTTACCGGAAGGCTTTTTTCGATAAAAAGGGAATAGTGGATACCCAGGTTGAGATGTTTGAAACCATGAAATTTAATCGACCGATTAAAGGCCCCGCGATCATTGAATCTCCGTTTACTACTGTAGTCATAGATCCAGGCGCAGCAGTGGTCCGAAAAAAAAGTGGGACTTTGGTGATTACTCCATGAAATTTAACTCGATCACACAAGAGATGCTTAGGTGTTCTTTGGGAGGGGACTAAGAGTATGCCAAAACGGCAAGTTTATTCTTCGCCTGTGTTAAATCGTACTCGTGGGAAGAAAGCATCGAAGCTAGATCCAGTAACTCTAGCTGTCCTAAGCAAGAGGTTCGATGCTGTTACAAACAAGATGGCGAACACCTTGTTTCGTACAGGACGATCGGGTGTTCTCAATTTAGCCAAAGATTTCTCGACGAGTATCGTTACACGAGACTGTGAACTTCTAACAGGTGCAGAGACTCTCCCGATTCACGTTTTGAGTGGAGCCGATCTTATGGCCCGTGCCATGATGGATCTCCATCCAGTTCTTAGTAAAGGGGACGCTTTTCTGCATAATTCACCCTATCATGGCTGCTCTCATCCGGCTGATCATACAATCCTGGTACCAGTTGTTGATGAAACGGGAACACACCATTTTACTGTTTGGGTGAAAGCGCATCAGGCTGATTGCGGCAATTCACAGCCAACTACGTACATGGGACATGCACGCGATGTTTACGAAGAGGGTGCGCTTATCTTTCCGGCGGTTAAAGTCGAGGAGGATTACAAGGAGTTGACTGATGTCGTTCGCATGTGCGAGATGCGAATCCGTGTTCCTGAGCAATGGCGAGGAGATTTTTTGGCTATGGTCGGAGCGGCACGGATCGGGGAACGAGAAGTTTTGAGTATGGCTGAAGAATACGGGTGGGAAACGCTTCACGTATTTTCAGCGCAGTGGTTTGACTATAGCGAGAAGGTGATGCGGGCTGCAGTTCGGAAACTTCCTAATGGAAAAGCCACGGCCGTAAGCGTTCACGATCCAGTCCCAGGAACTCCCCCAGAAGGGATTCCTATAAAGGTCAAAGTGGAGATTGACAACCAATCTGAGATGATAGAGGTCGACCTGACCGATAATCCAGATTCTATGCCTTGTGGATTGAACTTGAGTGAAGCGTGTGCGCGTACAGCGGCTATGATTGCCATTTTCAACAGTATTGAGGACGAAGTTCCTACCAACGCCGGAAGTTTTAGGCGTATCAAAATACATATCCGGGAGGGATGTGTTGCAGGTGGAGGCAAACACCCTACTAGTATGTCGGTTGCCACGACGAACCTCGCGGACCGGGTAACCTGTCCGGTTCAGCGTGCTTTTTCTATGATTCAGGATGGGCTTGGTTTAGCAGAGTGCGGAGCATTTTTCCCTGCATCCATGGGTGTTATCTCGGGTTTTGATCCGCGCAATAATAATGCTCCATTTGTAAATCAGATTTTCATGTTAGATACAGGTGGGGCGGCTGCCGGAAATACAGATGCTTGGTTGACGATCTGTCATGCAGGTAATTCGGGATTATGCTTTCTTGACAGTGTTGAGCTAGATGAGTTGCATTTCCCGATTTTGGTTAATACCCGGAGACTCGTTTCGGATACCGAAGGGGCTGGCCGCAATACCGGCGCTCCTTCGGGGGTCTGCGAATATGGACCTGTAGGTGATGGAAGCCTGGAAGTTAATTATATTTCGGATGGTGCTATTAATAATGCGAAAGGTACTCTCGGAGGGTGGGATGGTGCCAAGCCGAAAAATTTCAGGCGTATCCCTGGTAAAAAAGTGCTAGTCAAGCTGCCAGCGTGCTCTGATGTTATTTTGAATCCTGGAGAAACAGTGGTTTCTTACACAGCAGGCGGTGGAGGTTATGGTCCGCCTCACGAGCGACCGGTAGAAAAAGTGAAGTACGACATAGTAGAAGGATGGATCACTAGGAAGCGGGCGAAGGAAGTTTATGGGGTGGTTTTGGACCGAACGGGAAATGTTGATAATTTAGCAACTAAGAGAATAAGAAAGAGTTTAGCCCGAAGAAAATCCTGAAATGTATAAAGTAACAATAAAAGAAGGCAGGGTGTTTTTTTGAACAGTGGGAGAGTTGAGTTATGAGACTGAAAGATAAGGTGGCCATTATCACAGGGGGGTCTCAGGGGATCGGTGAGGCTATTTCGCATGCGTACTCTCGAGAGGGTGCCAAGGTAGTTATTGTGAATTCCCGAAATCCTGAACAAGGACAAAAAATCGCGAATGAAATTATTGGGGCCGGCGGTACGGCCTTTGCAGCTAGATGCGATGTCTCGAAAATGTCGGAAGTTAAATCGTTGATACAGAAAGTCGTTGATCAATTTGGCACTGTGGATATCCTTGTTTCCAATGCGGGAATTATGATTAATAAGCAGATTGAGAATTATACCGAGGACGAGTGGGACTTGATGATTGACGTGAATTTAAAGGGCTCTTTTTTGACTGCACAGGCTGTTGTGCCGCTTATGAAAGAGAAAAAGGGCGGAAAGATTATTTTCATGGCTTCAATTGCAGGCTCCGTAGCCTTTCCTAACGCAGTACCCTACTGTGCCAGTAAAGGGGGCGTCATTTTAATTATGAAAGCCCTTGCTGCGGAAGTGTCAAAGTTTGGGATTAACGTTAATTCAATTTCTCCAGGCAATACAGCAACTCCCTTGAACCAACATTTACAGGATAATCCGAATTTTGTTGCGCTTTTGGAGTCTTTTACTCCCACTGATCGAGCGTACATTTCTACAGAAGAAATGACCGGAGCGGCAATATTTCTTGCGTCTGAAGAAGCTAGTGCTGTGCACGGTCACGATCTTATTGTTGACGATGGATGGTGTGCTATCTGAGTTGGTTGCGGAAGTATCAGCTTCCTAGGGAACGATTGAATGGTTGGTCGATTTAGGAGGGGAATCCAAAATCTGGCTATTGGATTTGCCTTGATGTTGGGGTCCATTATTCTGACACTCTTCGTTGCTGAGGGTGTCCTTTTTATTTTGGAACCTCACAAAGAATCGAGAGAATTCAGCTCAACGAGCCGCAAGCTTGCATATATAAAAAAAGCTATTTCATATCCAATTCATCTTCTTGATTTCTTTTCTCATAATGACAAGTTGGGAATTCATGTTTGCAGACCTGGTGTGCATTTTTTGCGTCATGGAGGGATCGCCGATCAGGTTCGTTATGAATGCAATTCAAAAGGATTTAGGGGTTCTGAATGGGAACTAAATGATGGCCGTCCGAACATCCTTCTTTTAGGAGATTCGCAGACGTTTGGTTTGGAGCTGAAATATGAACATACCTTCGATTTTTATATGCGCAACGAACTAGATGCAAACACCATAAATACTGGGGTCCCAGGATATAATCAGTGGCATGAAGTTAAGATTTTGAAATCTTTTGGTTCTCGAATTGCCCCAAAAATTACAATTTTATTTTTCTATCCTAACGATCTTCGTGGTAACTCACGTAAAACCCGTTACATGGGAATCGGTGGGTATTTGATTCGGAAAAAAGGGTTAGATGGAAAACCGCGCGATCGCAAAAAACTGGAAACGCTTTTATCGAAATGGAAGGATGGAGACAAGCAGGGAATTTTGAATTTTCTCACAGAGGAGGCTCGACGAAGTGGGCTTTTGCGATCGAGCAAAAGAAAGACCGGAGATCATCCATTTCACGGTCAGGGGCTCTTGGGTGTGCTTTTTAAAAGTAGGGCTGTTAACTTTGTATATACTCGTTCTCGTCCGATGATGACAGGAATTATTGGAACGATAAAACGTTCTTGGAGAGGGGATGATTATTATTGGAGAGAATGGAATAGAGTGAAAACATTTCGGTCAACAATACGCCTTATGGATGAGATTAATGCCGAGGTTGAAAAGCTATCCTCTAAGCTATTAATTGTCGCTATTCCGTCTCCAGACGAGTTGAAGGAGTTATCCAAAGGCGATTATTACACTAATACTATTTTTATCAAGGAGTACGGAAAGAGACGAAATATTCCAACAGTTATTTTAGCGGAGCATTTCGGATATAAAGATTATTGCAAATACTATGGGTACGATATGTCTTGTGGCAGTTTCCATTTGAGTAAAATTGGCGCGAAGAAAGTCGCTAGAATATTAATAAAACAAATCAGGGATCATAATATGCTGAAATGAATAGGGATTTTAGCTCGGTATTGCATTGCCAATTATCTCACTTTCCCCGGGGTTTTGTATGAGCCGGTTCTTGCGAATAGAGGCGTGTCCATGGGGTTTGGAAGCCTACTTACCTTTTAGGGACTTGATTTAGAAGAGCGAGAATGTAAGTGGGACTAATTTGCTACGTGAATGGTGAATTTGTTGAGGCGAAGGATGCGAAGGTTTCTGCGTTTGACCATGGTTTTCTTTATGGTGATGGGATTTTTGAGAGTTTGACCCTAAAGTTTGGCCGATTATTTAAGTTTCGAGAACATTTGGAGCGGTTAGAGAGATCTGCAAAAGTACTGCGTCTTGGACTTCCTGTAAGTAAAGAGAAAATTGGCGAGATAGTGAAAGAGACAATACGCCGATCGGAGGTTGATAACGCTAATGTTAGGATAATTGTTTCGAGAGGGGAAGGATATCCAGTATTGGATCCGCGTGTGGTTGCTTCACCGACACTTGCAATTCTATTGCACGCTAGTCACCCACCTCCCCAAACCGGATCAAGTTATGGTATTGATGGTTCCGGGTTGCGATTGAAAACTTCCGGGGTTAGAAAGGTACCGCCTGAGTCCTTTGAGCCGAGAGTCAAATGCTTAAATTACTTGAACAATGTTTTGGCAAGAATAGATGCGATTGAATCGGGCTGCGATGAAGCTATAATTCTTGATCTTAGAGGATTTGTTACAGAGGGCGCTGGGGAAAAT
>CAYTIB010000091.1:0-2699 GCA_964437725.1 uncultured bacterium
ACCAGAGACAAGAGCAGATTTGTATTGATTATTGTAAGTCTAATAGACTTTCTATCCAAGCCATTTTCTATGATGAAGGGGTAAGTGGTAAAGTATCAGTTTTCAATCGTTCTGCGTTCAGAGACTTATACCTCTATTGCCTTGAAAATGACGTCAAAATCATAGTATTTGAGAGTATTTCCAGATTTTCAAGAGATGTCTATGAATTAGAAATTGCATATAAAAAACTAACATCAGAAGGTTTTGGCTTGGTTTCAGTTGTGGATGGTGATTTTGAGGATGACCGAGTATCAAAATTACAGAGGCAAATTATATCTGCCATATCAGAATATCAAAGGGAAGAAATTGTTTTCAATTTGTCTGTTGCAAGAAATCGTAAAAAGGTAAGAAATAAAGATTTGGGTATTACTTCCCTTGATGGTAGTGGTAAATGTGAAGGTCGTAAATCCCATAAAGAAATCAATTCCGAATTGGTAGCTTTGGTGAAGAAATTACGGAGAAGGAATTGGAAAACTAAAAAGCAGATGTCCTATCAAAAAATATCGGATTATCTATTTGATAATGGATATGTAAATGAGCGTGGAAATCCATATAATCATAATTCAATCAGAAATATGGTTCAACAATAAAAAAATATTTTAAGGTGGTATTGTGTTAGAATCCCAAAAATTTCAGGTTTGACTGATAAAATCTTTAGAAACAATCTGTTTAGACTAGTTCAATTATGGATATTGAAACTAAATTAGGCCAAGCATCTGCTTTACATCAAGCAGGGCAATTCTATCGGGCAGCACAAATATACCGACAGATACTAGTAGACGATCCTCAAAATGTGGAGGCACTTTATCTTTTGGGGGTTATCGTTTACCAGGTTGGTAAGCACGAGGTGGCAGTTGACTTAATCACTCGTGCAATGGAAAAAGATTCACACCGAATGGAAGCTAGTATAAAGTTTCAGAAGTTTGTTCCCAGCTTTTTGATTGCTTCGAAGGAGACTAAGCCTTTGTTCTTTAATCATATAGAAAAAACAGGTGGAACTACTCTTACAGGTATATTGGCTTCTATCACTGTGTGCTGGGGTAAGCAATATCGGTTCATTGATATGGAATATGGGCTTGGTTTGAAACCAATACCATCGAAGATGAGGCAGGACATTATCTCGGAATTAAGGCATGATAATATTCTGGCAATCGCTGGACACTCACACTATGGTTTTCACTTAAATTTCGGAACGGCGTTCAATCTTGTTACGGTCGTACGGAATCCAATAGATAGAGTTGTCTCAGAATACTTTTGGAAATGCAGATATAACAGAAATGATATTAGTCAGGAGGATTTTGCAGTTCACTTAAAACAGGAAAAATCCCGAAATGTCTGTGCTAAGTACGTTTCGGGACAAAATGGTTTCGGTAATGAGGGAAAGATTCTGGATCGTTGCAAACAAAATCTAGAACGTTATTTTGCGTTCTGTACCACAGAGAATTTAGACCGAATGGCTTCATTCATACTTACTAGGTACGGTAGTGGAGGTGTAGTTTTCAATGATTCAAAGAAGGAAACAGATCCACGCAAACAAGAGTTCAAAGAGCAATTTGAAGATCAAATTATCAAGCTAAATGAGGTGGACTACAGTCTTTACAGGTATGTGCAGGAAAAAGAGTCTAGATTCTTTCTTGTACAGCAGGAAATGCTATACATTAATACTAATATTGTGTCGATAAAGAGCAGACCTGAGAAGTCGTTTACCATCGGACTGCCAACATACCTATTGCTGATGACAGCATTAAGACGGCTGGAACGTTGACATGGTTAGCGATGGTCGCTGTCGTGGGAGATAATGTTGTGGCGCTGTAGGATGTAAAGTTTCAATCCCAAACTGGTTCGATTAAAAGCAGATCAGCTTAAACCATCCCATCAAGCGCTGGAGTTTCAATCACAAACTGGTTCGATTAAAAGGCCGATATTTCAGCCATACGAGATTGTAACAAACCTACATTATAACTACAACCGTTATCTTGCTCCAAGTCGTAAATCTCCCTCTGATCCTGTCAACCTCCAATTCTGCAAAATCCCTGGGAGGTTGACGGATACAGGCTCCATCAGGGTTTTAAGCCAATTCCCGCTTGTTTTCTTGAAATATCCCATCAACTAAATCAGTCAATTTGACAGGTTGACGGAAACTTAAATTCGGCTAAACAGCACCAAAGCAAACGATAGCTGGGTTTTTGCCGCAAATCAGCCATCTCGCCTTTTCTCAGTGTAAATAGTCTCTTTATTGAATGCAACTTCTGGCTTTACATTTGACAAATTAGCACCAGGCCACAATCATTTCTGATCAGCTTTTGTAGGTGCAACTTAACTCTGGCTAACCATTTCTGATTCTATTACCTCTACCATGCCAAATCCAAAGCTGTTTTTATCACCAAATCCTGTCTGGTAACCTAGCTCGATTAATTCTACCGAGCCTTCTGCTTGAAAAGGACACATGATGCCACGGATGGACTGATCTTTAAATTGCACCAGACGGGTTACTTTACCCTGACGTCGCTGAATATAGTCAGCATCGAAAGTTACTTTCAGCTTGGCTTCAGCCAACGACAACTGGTGAATAGCTTGATACTTCCGTTCTAAGTTTTGCTGGATCAAAGCTGAGATCTCTTCATCTTGCGGTAAACAGTAGTAAGTAGAATCCTTACCTT
>CAYTIB010000092.1:0-51319 GCA_964437725.1 uncultured bacterium
TGAAACAGAATCAACCAAAAATTTCTAATCCGTCAACCCGCATTTTGGTTGATTTCACCCCAAAACCCAAAAAACCTTTTGCTAGAACCGAAGCGAATTTACGGGTAGATGCTGAAAGAAAAGGAGTCGAGCTATTTTTTCAAGATCTAAATGGAGCAGGAACACTCAACGGCATTCGATTTCAAAAGACATTCCCCCCTAAACAAAGGGACCCTGAGGTTTCACTTTTCCCCTGTAAAGCAAACCATGATCTGAAAAAATCAAGCAGGCATAAGGTTTATTGTAAACCTCAACCCTTCACAAAACCCAAGAAGACTGTAACCATACCCCGTGGGAGAAACCCCATCCCCTCGCAAAAAGCAAAAAAAATTCCTTCAAACTACCAAAAGAAATCTTCCGGATTTCCTCAAACCACATCAATTGGGACAAAGAATGATCACTTTGCCGGATTATATATGGGAAAATCCTGGAAAAATCGGAAAAAATTCTCAAAAGAAATGAATCATCTTCCCATAGTATCCTGCTCTCAAAGAGCACACGGGAACAATGTCACATCTTTCAGTGGGTTCGATGAGGGCGCTGCAAGAATGGCTCTTATTTCACTAAAAAAAACTTCGCCACGCGAGATTGTACTAGTTTCTGATAACTCAGATTTCGGAAAAAGAGGGCGTGAAATAATTCGCCGTCTTTCAGAGGAATACGAACTCTCTCTACGCCTCGTAACAGTATTATCTAATGATCCGATTTCATTCCTCTCTGTTTTTGAAAATGATCCAACTCTCCCCATTCTGGCCTGGTTAAATCAAGCTAAACTGAAATCCTTGATCCGTGCAGCGAGACAAATAGCTCATACGGGGATCATTCTCCTTGGACCAACAATCATCCACCCCAACCTAGCCTCAAGAATCACTGAGGATACAGCTATTCACTCTTCAACTCCCCTACAAAGGAATCCAGGAGAAACCATCTTGGCAGTGGGTCACAAGATGGTGGTCGCTGAACAGTTAAACGATAAGGATCCACTCAAAAGACCATTGAAAAGATTTCGCGACCTCTCAATCTCTGTGTTTGAGGAACCGCCAAAACTCTTCGCTGCCTGCGCCTACGATGCACTACTATTTTTGATAGAAGCCCTCATACGTTCCAAGCACCCAAAAAATGAATTCACATCAAATCTAGATCCGATCACACTCACCCGCACGTGGAAACGAAGAGAATTCAGGGGACTACTCGGCTCTTACAAAATAAGCAAACACTCTCGGATAAATCATCGAAAGGCTAAACTGAGCCCAAATTCATTTACCCTTTTGCGTGCCCATAAAACTAAATGGATTAAAGAAAATATTACGGGCAAGCAATTGTCAGGGTTTTTTAATCCAACCCATACACCAACACACACTCTCCCACCGTCTGTAGAAACATCCATTTCTTTAGAAGAACCCCAGAAAATCCTCCCTCCGACCATACGAAAATTTTAAGAGAGAAATTGGAATTGTTCGTCCAACAACAAGTTCGAACAAAAGAAATCGAAAGTGCAAAATTAGTGAGACCACTATAGAAAAACAACATAACCAGGAATCTAGGTTTACAAAGCTTCAATTTGACCTGCAATACCCTTTTCTCTCCAACCGCAAATCGGTAAAATCAAGAGATCTGGACGATAAAGTTTTGATACCATCGGATAAAAGCGCGTATATTTCATATTTATCAAATCAAACAAGCCCTGAGGCCAAAACCCTCAGGTGCCAACTCGACGGAAGGAAAAAACATGGACTTAGGTTTGCAAGGAAAGATAGCAATCATAAATGGGGGCAGTAAAGGTATCGGAAAAAAATCAGCTTTACTCCTTGCCGAAGAGGGTGCCGAAATTGGAATGTGTGCCAGAAATCAGGACGGCATGGATGCGGCCAGTAAGGAGATCGAAGAGAAAACCGGGAAAAAAGCATTCTCAGTAGTTGCAGATACTACCAAGGAAACAGATGCAAAAAATTTCGTTCAGAAATGCGCCGAACACTTTGGTCACGTGGACATCCTAATAAACTGTGCTGGAAGCTCGCCGGGAGGCACAATTGACCAAATCACGGAATCCGACTGGATGGAGAGCCTTAATTTGAAATTTATGGGTTACGTACGATGCACAACTGCAGTTGTCCCTTTCATGCGTGATCGCAAGTATGGAAGAATCGTCAATGTTATTGGAAACGACGGGATTAAACCCATCCATTTTGAATTGACACCAGGAGCTGCAAACGCTGCTGGAATCAACTTTACTCTAGCAATTGCAGAAAGCTTGGCTGAGGACAACATTCTTGTCAATGCAGTAAATCCAGGTCCTGTTGACACAGAACGTTGGTGGGGATTAGTAGACACAATGGCCAAAGGACGAGGCTGTACCAGGGAGGAGGCGTCACAGATAGCCCTTAAGAGCCTTCCCCTCAAGCGCTACTGTACTCCTGAGGAAGTGGGCAGTATCGTTACCTTTTTAGCCTCAGAAAGAGCCAGTTATATTGCCGGCGCATCCATTACGGTAGACGGGGCTCAGCGTAAAGCCTTGATGGATATCTAAACTGATAGTTGGAATTAACCTGAATGGAGTCCGGGGCTAAAAACAGTAAACCGAAAGGCCCACAAACCCCTGGTTAAAAATTAGGAGAGCGAAAGTGCCAAATTTACAGATGAGTTTTGCCTGCGCCGATTACGACCGAACGCGGTACTTAGAAGACGGGACCATCCAACCTCAGGGAATCGACCTCAATTTCCTCCGTCTACCAGTCGAGGATATTTTTTGGCGGCAAAGCAAGTTCCAGGAATTTGATGCGTGCGAGATGAGCTTCTCAGCTTACCTAATCTTTAGGTCTCGTCCAAATCCACCGTTCCATGCCATTCCTGTTTTCCCCTCTAAATTCTTTCGACATTCGTGTGTCTTTATAAACAAAAACAGCCAAATAAATAAGCCAGAAGATCTTGCCGGAAAGCGAATTGGCGTCCCTGAATATGCCATGACCGCTATTGTTTGGTTGCGGGGAATTTTCCATCACGAATACGGAGTGGATCAAACAAACGTAACATGGGTAACCGGTGGACTAGAAGAATGGGGGAGAAAGGAAAGAGTAGATCTTAATCTTCCAAATACAATAACCGTAGAGAGTGCTCCTTCTCCAAAAACACTCAATGGGATGCTAGAAAGTGGTGAAATCGATGCACTATTTACCGCAAGATCCCCTTCAGGTTTTTCCCAACCAGATTCCAACATTATCCGTCTCTTTCCCAATTACAAAAACGTAGAGATGGAATTCTACAAACGTACGAGTATCTATCCAATAATGCATTTAGTTGTAATAAAGGAATCAATTCTAAAAAACGACCCATGGGTCGCCCAAAACCTTTACGAAGCATTGTGTCAATCCAAAGATATGGCTATAAAAAATTTAGAAGGGACAGCGGCACTGGGAGCAACATTACCTTGGCTGATCCATGAATTAGAAATCAGCAAACAGGTTCTAGGTGAAGACTACTGGTCCTATGGCGTAGAATCTAATCGTTCGACCATTGATGCACTCGCCCAATATTCCTTTGAGCAAGGACTTTCAGAGAGCAGACTGTCCGTCGACGAATTATTTGTGGAGTCAACTCTTGAGGACGTAGTTCATATTTGAATTCCAGAAAAATATACGTAACATGAAACTGGCGTAAAGAAATCCTGAAAAGCAAAAACAGGGATCTGTCAAGCATTCAATCTTTAGGTCCGGGGGCGATATTACTGTTTCCACTCTGAGTCTTTGACAGTTTATTATTCGAATCACCGATCTTGCTAGGGGGCGATGCAAAAACTACGGCTTTAATATGTTCCCATGGGATATGGACCAGAACACCTGGCTCGATTCGCCCAACGAGGCCAACATGATTGAGCAAATAAGCCCTCCCAGTCGGGTGAGCCTGCTCGATCCCAGCTAGGTCCTCAACTTCTCTATGTCGTTCCCAATCAACATTCAGTCTCAGTTGGTTACCATTTCGATTGAAAAATTCAAACTTACCATTTGGCCTAACCGGTACTTCCATTCGCTTCAATCTTGAAAAGCTAACGCGCTGAACAGTAGTTCCAAGTCGAACGAAAAGAAATGGTTTCGTGTGTCCACCTGTCCAAGTGGAACCCGACTCTTTCCAATCAGGACGAAGTTTCCTTTCATAAAAAAGCGCGGGCTCCTCTATTTGAATGTTCTCGCCTGTCAGTAAACGAACCACAGCACGGAGGGTTGAAGAACCTGAAGGTCTTTGAGGCTTCTCACTCCTTTGCCTGATCCTGCTAATCCGGGAAAGTGGAATTTCAATTCTCCCCATCGAGGTCTTAGCAGAAAGCCTACGAGAGCCTACCCAACCAGAATAGCGCCTACCAGATTGAAGAGTCACCTCAGAGCGGGTAGCATCCTCTGAACCATTTTTCTTGATCTTTAAAATCATGTCGGCCGCAATCAAAATTGTCCTTCTGTCCTTACCGGAAGGATTTTGCGCTAAAGGCAAATAGGACCTATCTCTGATTTGACGAATCTCGTTCCAAAAACTGAAAGGGCCATCAAACTCCGGAGGACCAATGATATCGAAATGGACTCCACTGTCCCCCTCTATTACACCCCAGACGCTTTTCTTTGATTGTCTCTTTATTAATGGTTTCTTTTTGATTTCCGATTTCCCTGTTTCTCCCAGAAGCCTGATAGTTTCAACCTGCAAACCCGGGACTCTCATAGAGGCTCCCTGCCAATCTCCTTCTACATATTTAGGAAGATCTCCCCCAAGGACCCCCCCATCGAGAAACGAAACATCCGCAATTTTTCCAGAGTTAATTCGCTTAACTCCTTCAATACGGTCCCAAGGGATGGAAATCAAAAAACCACCTTTTCTAATCTTCAAAAGTTTATCTTTTCTTAACAAAACGTTCCGCATCACCCCCTGCTTTCCAGCTCGAATAATAGCTGATCGATCATCAGGGTGTCTTTTTCTCAGCCTAGAGGGCCTAAGAATCTCAATTCGAGAGAGAGTCCTCCAACCCTGATTAATAGGCCCATGAGACCACTCTCCGGTGATCGGAAACTTAGGTACCTTGGCTACACAAACTCCACCGCCTTGAAAACGAAGTTCAAGACTTCTCCGTTTGATTACTTTCACCCAAGACAAACGCGTTATCGGAATTTCAAGGTGAAAAGGGCCCTGACGACAGAGTAGAAGAGTTGGATCCAGTCTCTCTAAAATTAAAGATTCTTTTGGCGAGAAAACAATTCTAGCAACCTTCTCAGCAGAATTAGCACAAGCTACGAATAGTGTCACCGAAACAAATAGAATTAGAAAAGAAAAAAAGCATAAAAAATACTTAACGCCCTGAAAGCTACCTATAACCTTGTAGCATTTTCCCCGGTCGCAGTCTTTGCAATGGCTCATAAGGCTACAGAACGTTGCTGGGTCTCGTAAACATCCACACGCCTGTCATCAAGGATATTATTGAACTCGTTGAAATTTTTGTCCCTTGCAGTTTCCGGATCTATTTCGACTACCTGGCCTTCGGACTCGGTCTCTCCGGCACGACTCAACAAATTCCCATGGGGATCAACAATTTGGCTACCACCCGTATATGTTAATGCCTTGTCCGGTTTTCGTTGTTCCTGTCCCGTTCGATTGCAAGTAACAGCAAAAACGCGGTTTTCAAGACACCGAGTCAACATCACTTGGTGACACAGTGTGAAAATCAGATTCGCGGGATGGCACAAAATGTCCGCACCCTGAACCGCAAGCATGCGCGCAGTCTCAGGAAAAAACCAATCGAAACAAATCATCAAACCAACCCTTGCGCCCCTCAAATCAAAAACTGGCGGTGGTTCGTTCCCTCGTTGAAACCATCTTTTCTCCTCATAAAACAGATGGAGCTTACGGTACCGACCAATAAACCCTTCTGGACCGACAAGAACACATGAATTGTAGACTTTATTACCTTCCCTTTCGGCCACTCCCCCCACGATATAAATTCCCTTATCGTCGGCTATCTGCATCAAAGCTTCACAAGTATCACCACCGGGGATCGGCTCAGACAGTTCCCTTACCTCTCCCTCGGATACAAACTGGTAACCCGTGTTGAACAATTCCGGCAATACAATCAAATCAGCTTCAGACTCATTTAACGCATCACGGACGGTCTGAATATTTCCGGTAACATCGCCGAAAACAGGTCCAAACTGATAAAATCCAACTTTCATTGGAACGCCCGTCTGCATCATTTATCCTTGAAAGTAAAAACATTGTCTTTCAGATATCCAGCACTTTCATACAAATCCAACATAGGGGGCGAACCGGTACCTAAAGTAATCATGTCTTCGGTGTTTTCGGCCGGATTTGCAAATCCATGTTTCACTCCTGCCGGTGCATACACAAGATCGCCTTCTTTGACAGCATGCCAGCGATCATGGAGGAATACCTTCCCCTTTCCACGATAAACAAGAATAACGTCTTCAGCCACAGCGTGTATATGGGCTTCAAAAGCCTGACCGGGTTTCAAACGAGCCGAATGGGTACTCAGCATTCGGGCACCCATCCCAGGCCACACCAAAAGCCGAAGAGTACCATCCGGGAGTTCATGAACCGCTTGGCTTTCGTCTATATTAAAGATTCCGCCTTCATGTCTCACTTCTTCGATGCTCTTGTCTTCTCCCCGTTTGATATCTTTCTCGTTTGGAATTGTCATTTGAAATTATCCCTATCACTCTATTGCAATCGGATTCTTAGAAACGTACGGAAAGCTAACCCACCACTTAATCCTAGGAGGAAACGAATAACAGCTAGAACTATAAATTAAATTCTTCCGTTCTCTCCCTTCAACCGCTGCAGTTCCTCATACACCTTCTCTGCTGTAAGCGGAAGATTGCGAATCCTTACTCCACATGCGTCATAGATAGCATTTGCGATAGCCGCAGCCGTCGGAGCAAGTCCTGGTTCTCCAAGACCCTTGGCACCATATGGGCCCTCTTCGTGAGGCACTTCAACAACGATTGAGTCATACGAGGGGATATCCAAAGCGGTGGGTATCTTGTAATCAGCCAAGGTCGGATTAATACATTCTCCACCATCATATTGAAGCTCCTCGGAAAGAGCGTATCCAAGACCTGTTGCTAGAGCACCCTCGATTTGAGCTATACAACTGATAGGATTAATAGCCTTTCCAACATCGTGAGCTCCAACTAATTTAGTAACGGTAACATCTCCCGTCTCTATATCTACCTCCACCTCGGCAGCCTGAGCCGCATGCATCCAAAAGGGAGTGGGTTTAGTCCCATGGCCCATCTCATCGAGGGGTGTCACCTCATTAGTATGCGCTCCGACTCCCATTATCGGGGTACCCTTACCGCCTTGTCGATGATTACCCATATACACTTCCGATATGGATATTTCCTTTTCCTGATCGCTCTTAAGTCTTATCATTCCGTCCTGCACATAAAGATCTTCGGGACGAGCTTCCATCTGGTCCGCAGCCCGTTCAAGAAGTTGATTGCGAGCATCAATAGCCGCGTTTCGGATAGCCGGACCAAGTATGAAGGTCACTCGACTTGCTGCAGTGCCCCAATCGAAAGGACCAATGTCAGTATCCGATGGTGCCATAACTACGGATTCCGGCTTGACCCCCAATTCCTCGGCAACAATCTGACCGAGCATTGTGTTGGACCCTTGCCCACAATCAACAGCGGAAGAAAGCACATTAACCGTTCCGTCCTCGTTTATTTTAAGAGTGGCACCTGCAGAAAAGGTGACTGTCGACTTTTGCATAGCGGCTATTCCACGCCCCCGGCGAATATTTCCGTCATGATTACGTTTCCTATTCCAATCTATAGAGCTGAAAGCCGCCTCTAGGCAAGGCTTAACACCAACACTCTCCAGAACCTGGCCAGTCCAAGTTTCGTCTCCATCAATAAAACTGTTCTTCATTCTGAGGTCATAGGAATCCATATTTAACTTTTCTGCCAATTCTTCAAGGTGAACCTCGTGCGCCCAGCAAACTTGCGGGATTCCAAATCCTCGAAAAGCACCACTGATGGTTTTGTTTGTATAAACACAGTATGCATCGATCCACACGTGGGGAAAGCGGTACGGACCTGGCGAGCTATACCCAGCGTTCTTCGTAACCATAACACCGCGTTCGGAGTAGGCCCCCGTATCCATAATGACTCTGTTTTTACGAGCTACGAATGTCCCGTCTTTCATAACACCAGTTTTAATAGTCACTTTCGAAGGATGCCGTAGTGATGTAGCTTGAAATGATTCCTCTCTCGTAAATTGAACCTTAACCGGCCTTCCACCTGTTTTCATTGCCAAAGCCACAGTCTCAGGTTGCCCCTGAAAATGCTTTCCACCAAACCCTCCTCCCACGTGAGTGGCCATCACGCGAATTTTACTCATCGGTAAACCCAGGGTTTCAGAAAGCTTCAAACGAGAAAGGTATGTGGTTTGTGTATCAGCCCACAAATTGAGTCTTCCATCACTAGTAAACTGAGCCACATGAGCATTGGGCTCCAGATAAACATGATGAACAGCCTGCGTTGTATATGTTCCCTCATAAACGATGTCACTCTCGCTGAAACCTTTGTCGACATCACCAGTTCGGACCTTCAGGTGATTAGCAACGTTAGTTCCGGGTACAGGGTGAAAGCTCGGTGTGCATTCATACTCCCCCAAATCAGGATGAATAAGAAAGGCATCCTCTCTAAGAGATTCTTCTGGATCGAATAAAGCTGGCAATGGTTCATATTCCACTTCGATTAGTTCTAACGCTTCCATTGCTGTGTCCAAGTCCTCAGCCGCAACACCAACAACAGGTTCTCCAGCATACCGAACTCGATCGACCGCCAAATAGACCTGGTCACGAAGAACAAGACCAAACCTTTTAGGGTAATCCTTCCCTGTCACAACTGCGCGGACACCTTTCATCTTCTTCGCCCGCCCTAAATCGATATTGAGAATTTTTGCGTGAGGCTGCTGGCTACGCAGATACTTTCCTACTAGCATCCCTGGGATAGAGAAATCCGTGCCATAAACCGACTGACCGGTAGACTTTAAAAATCCATCCACATTCCCTTGGTCAGTTCCGACTATTGTCAAGTTGCCATGTTGATCCATTCAATAACCCCCGGAAACTAAATCACATATTTGTAAGAATTATCGTTTAAATTCAAGAAACTACACACTCTACAAATGTCCCCATCAAAAGAAAGAGGCCCACAGTATAGCGCAGAATTCTGCGGAAACGCGGACTGCCCAACCAACCTCCCACGAATTAGTCACTGTCTCAATACCAAACCAAACCTGCCGTGACATTGATATCCTGAGCTGTCAGATGTGCTGCACGGTCGGAGGCGAGAAAACAAACCATCTCTGCTGTATCTTCAGGATCAACCAAAGTCTTTAAGGCAGAGGGAGCGGTGAAATCAGACTTCACATCCTCTTCCGTCCTTCCTTGACTCTGCGCCAGATTTCGAACAACGTTATCGATTCGCTCACCGGACGTAGCACCCGGACACACAGAATTAACGGTAATCCCATATTCTCCCGCCTCATGAGCAAGAGTTCTAGTAAATCCCATGACAGCCATTTTAGAGCTAGTGTAGGGTGTTCTTCCATGCAACGGACGCTTTCCACTCATCGAGGAGATGTTTATAATTCGGCCAAAAGCATTCTCCTTCATCGAAGGTAAAACTGCTTTCGCACAAAGAAAGGGACCGATCACATTTACCGAGAATACCTCTTCCCAATCTTCGACCGTTGTTTCCTCGCACAACGCTGTAGGCCCTGCAATCCCAGAATTGTTAACCAAGATATCGATCGAACCAAACTTGTTCATCGTTTCAAGAACCATTTTATTTACAGAGTCCTCAGAGGTCACATCCGTGTGGACAACAAGACACCGACCCCCATCACCTTCAATTTCAGACCTCGTATCGTCTAATTGATCCATCGAACGAGCTGCTAGGGTCACCGCAGCTCCCTCTCTAGCCAAGACCTTACTGATAGCACGCCCAATTCCCCGCCCTGCTCCTGTAACGATAGCTACCTTACCATTCAGCTCCATCTAAACCCCCAATGGTTCCATATTGGACCGTAATCCAAACATCTGATAATCGCGAAAACGTAACTGCTGGTAGTTTCCCCTATTAGTATACGATTTTTGGTAGTCTCAACTAAAAATAATCTCTTTATTAAAATTAGGAAAATATGATTTTTTTCCGCTATTAACAATAACAAAGGCGCCATTCAAATATTCAATGATATCTATAATAATTTACGATATATTGACAGATCGTAGTGTTGGCTGATAATTTCTGACCGGTTTTTGATTCTTCAGTGGTCCACTGTGAAGGATCGAACAGAATCCAACGAGATTTCTGTCTGGGACAATGACGGAGGTGTAGTAGCGTGAATATCATCGTTTGTATTAAACAGGTTATCGATCCCGATATACCTGCGCGCGATTTCAAAATCGATGAGACGGCTAACACGGTTATTCCTCCACCTAATATTCCTCCCGTCATTAGTAACTTTGATCAATACGCACTCGAAGCCGCGGTTCAACTAAAAGAAAAATACGGGGGAAGTATAGTTGTTTTAAGCATTGGAAGTTCAAATGCCATGGATAACATCAAGAAATCCTTAGCAATGGGCTGTGACGAGGCTATTCTTCTGGAAGATGACGCATTCGAGGATTCGGATACTTTTGGATCTGCCGAGATACTAGGTGCTGCAATAAGAAAGGTAGATAAGGAAAGAGAACCATTCGATTTGGTTTTGTTCGGCCGTGTTTCATCTGACTGGAGTTCGGGAGCTACCGGAATAGCAGTAGCGGAATCCTTAAACTTGCCTTGCATTTCTCAAGTTCAAAAAATTGAAACCGCCGGGGATAATTTGCATATCGAGCGAGTCCTTGAGGATGGGAGTGCAACATATGAAATTTCAACACCTTGTGTCCTGACTATAAGCAATGAGATTGGCGAACCTCGACTACCTACTGTACCAGGCATTCTAAAAGCTTCTAGAAAAGAAGTTCCCAGATGGTGTGCTTCCGATCTACCCTTAAACTCCAACGGATTTGGGAAAGCTTCATCACGGGAGGAGTTACTTCGTCTTTATATCCCTAAGCATGATGGAACGTGTGAGATGGTAGGTGGAGAATCCGTGGAAGATGCAGCGGAAAATCTTGCGGTTCTACTTCGCGACCATAAACTAATTTAATGGATATTATTCAATGACCGCTCACATTTTGACGCTTGCTGAGAGCAAGGAAGATCGGATTACATCAGTCGCTGCCGAAGTTATAGAAACTGCGAGAAAATTGGCCGATGAATCCGGATGTACAGTTACGTCTCTCCTTCCAGGAGGCAATGTGGCTGCTTTCGGAGAACAGTTAATCCACCTTGGGGCAAACCGAGTTATCTTAGTACAAGATCCGATTCTTGCTGAATACGAAGGGGGAGCCTATGCACAGATCGTTAACAAGGTCATAGAAAAGGAAAAACCCACAATTTTTCTTTGCTCATCCAACGACAAAGGCCGGGATCTTGCTCCCCGCGTTGCCTATCGCCAGAAAGCACATCTTGCAAGTGACTGCACCAATATACGTTGGGATGGCAAACGATTAAACTTAAATCGCCCTGTCTGGGGAGGTAGCGCCGTTGCAGAAGTCACGTCAAGGGAGGATCTGATGCAAGTAATTTCAATCCGGCCCAAGGCATTTCCCCGAGCAGAGCCAGACGAAACTAGAACCGGAGAGATAGAGTCTCAAACCATTGAGTTAGAACGGACGTTTCCGCCAGTCCAGTTTCTAAGAAAAACAAGCATCAAAACAGAAGGAGTTCGCCTGGAAGATGCTAACATCGTCATTTCTGGAGGCCGCGGACTCGGAGGAGCAGAAAACTTCGGTTACCTAGAAGAGTTGGCAAGCGTCCTAGGAGCAGCTTTAGGCGCATCCCGGGCGGCAGTTGATTCAGGATGGGTCCCCCCTCAATACCAAGTAGGGCAAACCGGAAAAATTGTAAGTCCGGAACTTTATATAGCTGTCGGAATATCAGGTGCTACTCAACACATGGTGGGGGCTGGTCCTTCTAAGAATATTGTGGCAATTAACACAGACCTAGAAGCCCCCATCTTTGAGCGAGCTCATTTCGGAATAGTTGGAGACTATAAAAAGGTGATCCCAGCCTTTACGGCTAAGTGTCGTGAACTAACTGACACCTAGACTCCCCAAAACAGGTTCCAAGAGAAATAAAATGTTTTGGGGAAAGTCAAAATCTATCAACGGAGGGCAAGAAAAATCAAGGCATCTACCCCATATAGTCTATTGGCAGAAATCTATGACCAGCAATGGACGCTAGATTTTGCAAAGGCTGTGTTCGGCCGTGTATCGACCTTCCTGTCCCGCGAGGGAGTCAAGCCTGGGACGATAGTGGACCTCGCTTGCGGAACGGGTCGACTAGCTAACCTTTTTTCGGAAAAAGGTTGGACCGTATGGGGGGTAGATATCTCCAATCATATGCTCAATGTTGCCAAGGCAAACTCCTCTAAAGCCAAAAAGAAAGTAAACTACATTCGAGCCGATATGCGCAGATGGTCTAAGGTGAAGGGGGCGGACTTGGTTACTTGCACCTATGACAGTCTCAATCATTTATCTACAAAATCCGATCTTCAACAGGTATTTCGAAACGCATATAAGATTTTAAAGCCAGGAGGGTTCTTTATTTTCGACCTAAATGATCAAGAATTTTATGAAAACTACTGGAATGGGCGTTCGGAATTTATTGAAACCAAAGATTATTCGCTTACAGTGAGGTTGAGCTATTCGCCGAAAAAGGCCGTTGGTCAAATTGAATCAACAGCTTTTATACGAAAAGGGAAAACCTATCACCGTGTTCAGGAGATTGTTACCGAAAAAATGTTTACAGGAAGCGATGTCGCTCGTTCGCTCGGCCAAGCCAAATTTGGAGAAATCAATGCGGAGCGCTTCAACTGCTTCGACTTACCTTACCAGGGGATAATAAAAACTTTTTGGACAGCTAGAAAAGAAATGGACTAGAGAGCATGCAACTTATTAATATTTTTTGGCAAAATTCAGAGATTACCACCCTCGCTCCAATATGGGGGCCCAATCTAAAAATACTTTTTGTCGGATTAAACCCCTCCCCCCCCAGTATAGAAACTGGGCATTACCAACAAGGAGAACTTGAGAAAAAGTTCTGGCTACGTCTTCGGTCAATAGGATTGATGGAAAACGCGGAAGTCGGTGCGGAAGACAAATCAATGCTAGACAACAAATTAGGAATTACAGATCTCGTTCCTCGCTCCACGGAATGCGCAGAAGACATTAAAGAGGAAGAGATTTCTCTTGGTGCTCAATTCATCATTCATCAAATCCAACAGAGTAAACCACGTGTCGTATGCTTTATATACAAAAAAGCTTTAGAGGGAGTAATCGGCGGGAAAATACCTGGAGACGGTGGATTAATAGAATCAGAGGACGAAGAGTGGAAACGCCTATTCGGAGAAAGCCAAGTATTTTTGCTTCCGAGTCCACATGCCTCAGCCGAAACCGAAACAATAATTTTACAAAACTTTAAAGAACTAATAACAAAGGTTGAGTTGGAAAGTAACGAATAACAGACAAAATCCAGTATTTCCCATTCTGACTTCCGTCAACAAACACTTTTCACCCAACCTAGATAATCTTCCGACCCACCAGAAACAGGCAGAGCAATGACCTCAGCCAAATCGTAACTATGAAGAGCTTTCACCCGTTCTTCCAGTTTTTTAAGAGTACCTTCCCTAGCCTTTACTATTAAAAGAGTCTCTAGATCGCGGCATACTTCGTCTTTCCAACGATAGATCGAGGTAATTTTCGGAACTATATTCACACACGCAGCAAGGTGTTCCTCAATCAGAGCGCTTCCTATTCGATCCGCCTCTTCTTCTCCCCTACACGTAATCAGAATTACCCGATATTCTGTCATGCGTTCCTCTCAACTCAGCACCGAACCTATTCAGCTCCCCTATAATACTCCGTGCGATCAGCAGTTTCTTTACCTCATTCGTACCCTCAAATATCCCTGCACTCGGAGCATCCGAATAAAACTTAGTTATTGGCGACGACTCAACATATCCTGCACCACAATGAATCTGAAGAGCTGCATCGGTAATGCGACCAGCCATCTCAGACGCATACATTTCAGCCATGGCTGCTTCGGAGGCCCAGTTTTTCTCTATGGCCTTCATCCAAGCTGCCTGCAGAACCATCGATTCAGAGGCATCGGCCCATGTAGCCATATCTGTAAGTGAAAACTGGGTTCCCTGAAGATCCAACAAAGGATCCCCAAGCTGCTTTCTTTGCTTAGCGTGGCCCAAAGCCAAATTCAATCCCGCACGCGCAATTCCTGCACATTGCCCCGCAATTCCTATTTGACCACTCTCCATAGCTAATTGGATAATATCTAAACCGGAACCTTCTTCTCCTAACCGATCCTCTTCCGAAACAAAAAGATCCTTGAAATTGTTGACCGTCATACTTACCGACCGAAACCCTAAGGTCGAGTCCATTTGTTCTCTTTTAATCTCATCCTTAGCCTTATCAATCAGAAAAAAACTCAATCCTCGTCGTCTTTCTTTAGAAGTCCGAGCGCATACCAACATGGTTCCAGGGTACTCTCCGTTGAAGACGTAAATCTTAGTACCGTTCAGGAGATATCCTCCATCAATCTTTTTTGCAACAGTTCTAATAACCCTCGCATTTGACCTAGCTTCGATTTCAGTCAAGGCTATCGACGCAATATGGCCCCCCGCCACATGATCTGGTAGTATTCGCTCTTTTTGTTGCTTTGAGGCTAGCTGAACCAACGTGTCAATAAACTGATTATTAGTAGACATAACGAATCCAAGAGTCGGTGAGACAGCTGAAATCTCAATTAATGCCAAAACAAATCCTACGGGATCTATTTCACTGCCACCATACTCAGGTGGTGCCACAATACCTAAAAAACCTAGTTGGGCCATGCGTTTTAAAAATGCCTTTGGAATAGTCCCAGATCTTTCCCACTTCTCAGCTTCAAATTCAACACAATCAACTACAAAAGCCCGCGCCAATTCGTGGATATGCAATTGGGTAGCATTTGGATTGAAATCCAACTCCGAATCTCCCAAATAAGTATTCCAAAAACTCTTTTTCTCTATCCATGCGATAATGTACCTATGATGCAGCAAAAAATAAATATGGAAAACTAAATTTCTGCTTACGGTTAACTTAAGGAAAAATCTGTGGAAGCTACCCGAGAGGTTTTCGGCAATATTCCTGGCGGGGAATGGATTTATTTAATTGCAATAGTCTCTGTTGGAGTATTTGCATGGGGAATTTATCAACGTGTACGACTTTGGAAAATAGGTAAATCAGCCAAACGCCTAGACCGATGGGGCGAGAGAGTTGGTGGTCTTTTCCTCTATGCATTTGCGCACAAGGGATTTTTTCGCGAGAAACTACCGGGGATTGGCCACCTTCTTTTATTTATTGGATTTATAGCAGCATTAATTGCCACTACAATCATCGCAATCGAGAAAGATCTCAATTACCTTGGAATACAGATCAGCTTCTGGAAAGGAGATTTCTACCTTTGGTACTCCGCCCTTGGCGATATACTCATGGGTTTAGGTGTTGTGGGTTTACTCCTACTTGCATTTAGACGGTACATACTACGACCCTCTCACCTTTCAGAAACATGGGATGATGCTACCGCTCTTTTCGGACTCATTTTAGTTTTCTTGACAGGTTTTCTTGTTGAGGGATTACGTATTGGGGCCACCGAACTACGACAACACCCCGATTGGGCAATTTGGTCACCCGTTGGATATATCATCGCCCGATGGCTCGTAACCATTATCCCCAGTGAAGCAAGCTTGCTCACTTGGCACCGTGTTTGGTGGTGGATCCATGTCCTTATATCTTTCGGTCTGATTTCCTATATGGGATGGTCAAAACTTAGTCACGCAATCTTCGCACCTTTGGCAATCTTATTTCGAAATCTTGACACCAAGACTGAACCAGCCTTGACCTATATTGACTTCGAAGATGAATCAGCCGAATCTTTCGGAGCCTCGAAACTAGAAGAATTAACCTGGAAGGATCTGCTAGATGCGGATGCATGCACTAAGTGTGGGAAGTGTGATGCGGCCTGCCCCGCACTTTTAAGTGGAACTCCTCTTTCACCCAAGAACATCATATTAGACATTCAGCGTCAGATGTCCAAATTCGGCTCCTCCAATGAAGCCCCCTCACTTGTTGACACTCTGAAACCCGAAGCAATTTGGGCATGCCGCACATGTGGAGCCTGTCAGGAAGCCTGCCCTGTACACATCGAACATATTCCAAAAATTATCGCAACACGCCGCCATCAGGTCCTAATGGAATCAAAAATGCCTGATACAGCCCAGATGTTTCTGAAAAGCCTGGATGATCGCATGCACCCCTGGAAGGGAACTCAATTTAACAGAACTGACTGGATGGAAGGACTGGATGTACCTCTCCTTTCAGAAAAAGGAAGCGCAGAAATTCTCTACTGGGTTGGATGCACTGCTTCACTGGTTGAACGAAACATGAAAACTGCACAGGCTCTTGTTAAGGTACTTAAGGCCGCAGAAGTTGACTTTGCCGTCCTAGGAGCCGAAGAAGTCTGCACAGGTGACCCCGCACGTCGTGTTGGGAATGAGTATTCCTTCCAACTTATGGCTAAGAAAAACATCGCAACACTCGATCGGTTTGGAGTAAAAAAAGTACTAACCCACTGCCCACACTGCTTTAATACCATCAAAAGGGAATACCCTCAGCTAGGAGGAAACTATGAAGTTTTACACCACTCCGAGTACGTCGCCGAGCTAATCAGATCAAAACGCATCAATATTTCAGGTAAGGAGATTGGGCGGATTACCTACCACGACTCATGTTACCTAGGGCGTCACAATAACATCTACGATACACCTCGTGAGGTCGTTTCTGCTCTACCGGGAGCCGATATTCATGAGATGAAACGAACTCGCTCCAACGGTCTGTGTTGCGGTGCAGGAGGGGGATTTGCATGGATGGAAGATGGCACAGTAGACGATCGAATTAACCGAATTCGTGTACAGGACGCACTCGACACGGATGTCGACACTTTGGCAGTCGCTTGTCCATTTTGCATGCAGATGTTCGAAGATGGAATCAAAACCAAAAATGCCGAAGACCAGTTGGTAGTAAAGGATTTGGTTGAACTAGTAGCGGAAGCGCTTGAGTGATTTCAACTTCACATATCGTAGGCCCTCCAAAACTAAAGGAGGGTCTTTAACACTGGAGACAAGTAGGTATCTCACCATCAATTTCATGAGGTCAGGATATCATCTTAGAAATTAGGTTGCTTAACGCCTAATCCACAGCTAAACAGTTGACCTCCACCGAAAGCCCAAAACTTAGGGATCTCATGTTCTACGACCCGGTTTCCCTTGCTCTGTATTCCGCAACGGCTTTTGCCATTTCAGAATTCGCTGCCCGTGTGGCAGTTAGATATTCACCCCCTTATACAGGGGCAGTAATGCAAGCCATTGTGCACCTGGTTATTTTCGGATTTTTGGCCTTTTCAATTTCCCCTAAGCCCGAAATATACAACTCCGGTTTCTGGTGGTTTTTTTCTTCTGGAATCTTCGACCCTGCAATCGCTGTTATCTGCTATTTTGCGGCTTTCTCCCGAATTGGTGTTGCTCGCTCAGCGACAGTTTTAGGAGTCTCACCCCTGTTCAGTGCGGGTGCAGCAATCATTTATCTGAAAGAAGAACCAAACATCTGGATTTGGCTTGGGACTTTAGCAATAGTCATCGGGGTAGTTTCTCTCGCGTATGAGAAAAAGGGGCAAGTCCAAAAAAAATCGGGCTACATGTTTGCGTTGGCAGCAGCTATCGGTTTTGCAGCCGCCCACACCTTTCGAAAAATGGGTCTTGCGTACATTCCTTCATCGGTAACAGGAATGGCCATTAGTAATATTGGAGCAATTCTCGCACTTGCCCTCATGCTTCCTATTATGCCGCGAGGTTCCAGACTAAATTTTCATCGCAAAGGGATATTTTGGTACTTTGTTCATACGTTGGGCATTGCCCTGGCCCTATTTGCCCTAACGGAAGCCTTGCGTTTAGGTACGGTAAGCATTGTAGTGCCGCTAGTCCATACCTTCCCCTTACTGGTAATTTCCATTGCCTGGATCTTCTTGAGGGAAAAGGAGAAGATTACAAAACGGTTGTTTTTTGGTGCTATTTTGATTGTATTGGGAGCGGCTGCAATAACCGGCCTAGGCCATTAACCAAAGATACTCAGGAAACATAACTACCGGATGAAGAGAGCTTATCAAAAAAACTAATCTGTTCCGGTGCTTTCGGTCGAGTCCCTTTGTGTTCTATTGGATCCTTCAGCCGAGACACTAGGCTCCCCAGACTCAGGAACACGGGATAACGCCGTTGAGGGAAGTACCGAATTAGAATCGCTCGAGGGATTACTCGAACTATTAACAGGAACCGAAGGCTCCTTCTCCTCAGAAAAATCTACAGCATTAGCTAATGGCCTCAGTTTTCCAGACGCTATCGCAATCTCACGCCATTTTTCAACCTTAGCCGCCCGCCATCCTGCATCCTGAGTCTTCCATTCCTCCAACGTTCCCATATTGCTTTCCGCCAATTCACGGACTGCAGCAACTGCTTGCAATCGCAGGTCCGAGTTTGGGTGCATTAGAAAATCGAACAATATAGAAAGGGCACTTTCAATTTTCATCTCTCGAAAATAAGTAATCCCCTCCAAATGCGTTTTGTAATGTTGGGGAAAGTCGGCTGGATCCCTGAAGGTTCTTCTCATAACTGCTTCCACCACATCCGACGCTTGAGAGACCTCAAGATTTCTCAATGCAGCGATTACCTCAGGAAAATCCTTAGGATACCTTCTATCTGAAAGAATACTAACCAAGTAAGGCCATGATTCTCGAGCTTTCATTTGCTTCACCGCCTCAACCGCAGCTAGGCGTACATCCCGATCCGTATCTCCGAGTGCCGTTCGAAGAGCTGGAAGGGCTTTGAGGTCCTTCAGAATTGCAACTGCTCGAGTAGCATCCGCCCGGATAGCAGAGGCGTAACCCGGATCCGCAATAATCTGCCTCAACACCAAATGAGCTTCTTCGCTCCCAAGTGACAACAACGCTTGAACACCATAATCAAAATTCGCCTCCGCAAGTTCAGAAGAAAGCGGGCTAAGAGAACCTTTTTTTCGCATGAAGTTTTGAATTCGGAGAACAGTGTCTGCGTCATCCGACTCACGAAGAATTTGAAGGCCTTGAATCTGAAGGGACCTTGAATCAGATGAAAGGTATCGTTCCGCTTGGGAGCGCCTGATTTTCAACACTTCTTCCCTGAAACCCTTTGACACTTCACCAGCTTTTTCTTCGACAACCAAATTGAGACGCTCAGCAACTTCTCTGCTAAGTGCCTTGGGTACCTCCTCCTCGCGAATTTCTTTCGCCAAGGATCGGAATTCCCGTCCAAGCCATAACCAACTCCCTGCCGCAATACATAAACCCAACACAAGCATAATAACCAACGACGACCGGAAAACTGACGACACAACTCCTCTCCGAACCCGTATCTCCATCAGTTCTCGAAAATCATTCGACGTTAGTCCCAGATGCGTCGGGGCGGTAGAAGATGAATCGATACGTTCCTTGAGAGACTCAATGGCTATAGACAGCTTATCTATGTTCCGTTCGTCCTTATATTGATCGTCTACATTCATTTGCCCAATCCTAACTATCGCTCAGCACAAATATTGTTACCGCCGTAAAAACACTTCATTTTATTGGAGCAACACCAGATACTCAAACATTTCTCTTCGGTTGATGAACACTCATTCCCCCCGTAGCGTGGGCGGCCTCCATAACAATCTCAGAAAGCGTGGGGTGTGCATGAATCGTACCCGACAACTCCTCGACAGTAAGCTCCCAGGTCATGGCAAGCGCAGCCTCATGGATCAACTCTGCGGCCTGTGCACCAATAATGTGGACACCCAAGATCTCACCAGTCACCTCATCAGAAACAATTTTCACCTCGCCCACAATTTCACCTGCCACCTGAGCTCTTCCAAGCCCACGATAAGGGAATCGGCCCGTCCGAATGGGCTTTCCAGCATTCCTGGCTTCCCCCTCAGTCAATCCAATACTACCTATCTCTGGATGGGTGAAAATCCCAGCGGGAATATTCTCGTAGCGCATAGTTTGATTTCCGCCTAAGGCATTAGTAATTGCAGCTATCCCCTCGGCACTTGCTTTATGGGCCAGCAGTTTGCCCCCCGTCACATCTCCGGCAGCAAAAACTCCAGGTACATTTGTCTTCATTGAAGAATCAACTTGGATGCTTCCACGTTTCGACAAGGCAACACCAATACCCTCCAAATCCATTCCCTCAGTATTCATAGTGCGGCCAATCGAAATAAGTGCTTTCTCCGCCTTGATCCTCTCTCCCCCAGAAAGAACAGCTTCTACAAACCCAGATTTTTTTTCAACGCATTCAATTTCCTGTTCAACTAATAGGCGCACTTTTTCTTTTTTCAGTTCCGACTCTAAGATTTTTGAAATGTCCTCATCTTCGGTGGCGACGGCACGAGGCAGCATCTCCAACATTGTAACCTCGCATCCGAGAGCACTAAAAAGAAATGCAAATTCGCAACCGATAATACCGGCACCTACGATAATCAAACTATCCGGTATCTCAGTCAGCACCACAGCATCATCTGATGATAAAATGTACTTTCCATCGATTGGAAAATTTGGTAACTGACCAGGGCGAGAGCCCGTCGCGATTAACACATTGTCCACAGAAATCTGAGAAATTTTACCATCAGGTTCTTTCACCTCAACGATCCCTGATGGCCCGAGTGAGGCATGGCCATTTAGGTGCGTAACTCCATGGCTTTTGAAAAGCCCTTCAATTCCAGCGACCATTCCTCCAACAAGCTTGTTCTTACGCTCCATCATCTTCGTGAAATCTGCACGGACCTCTCCGTCAATCATTATTCCAAAATCAGCAGCGCGCCTAGCAATACGTAAAACTTCCACGGAAGCTATCAGACTCTTTGTTGGGATACACCCCCAATTCAAGCAAACCCCTCCCGGTCTTTCGCGTTCGATAAGACAAACCCGTCCACCTAGCTGAGCCCCCCGAATTCCCGCCACATAGCCAGCCGGTCCGCCACCTATTACGGCCACATCAAAGTCGGGCATTTTTTATCCTTTCTGCACCATCGCCAATTTATTTCAAAATACCCCATCGCTACAAATGCGGCTAAAAATCAATTTTCAGGGTTCCCTTGCCAATTTGCAACAACTTGTGCCCATAGAGTTTTGTTACCCTCACCTCTTTTCTACTCCGAAATACTGGAGTGAAAATGTTGCACCCATCACAAATACGGGAGGGTCCAGAAAAAAAACCCTTGCACACCATGGAACGTGTGAACTTCTGCGTCTATTCTCATGCAACAGTTTACATTGCAAGTCTTAGACAGTGTCGGGGATAAAAGTAAAAAGCTAATGCACAATGCAAGTTGACCGAATAGCACGATATACGGATAAGATTAAATATATATAATAAATTTATAATTTAGTTAAAATGCAGGTTTTACTATCGCAATAATAATTGAAAGTCCCACTAAGGCAACCCAGTATAAAGGTATGGATTTTGGTTGATCGGATTCTTATTACAGGTGCAACTGGTTTTGCAGGACACTTTCTTGTTGACCATCTTCTTGCTCAGGGAGAGGATGTGACTGGGACAATACACGGGGAAATTCCGCCTGATTTTCAAAAAGAACTCATACCGCTAATCCCGTGCGATTTACGAAATTCATTAGAAACTCAGAAAGTTATCTCGCAAACAAAACCAACCCAAATCTTTCACCTAGCAGCTCAAGCAACCGTCACATCAAGTTGGGAAGACCCGGGGGAAACGTTTCGTATAAATACCTTAGGGACAATAAATATTCTTGACAGCTGTCGAACGCTCCACCTACACCCAAAGATTCTCCTCGTTAGCTCTGCAACAGTTTACGGCCCTCCTCTTAATGATAAAAAGTTCCTTGAAAACATGCCTCTAAACCCCAACGAGCCTTACGGGATTAGCAAAGCCATGGCAGATCAGATAGCAATTCTTTACCAAAAAACGTATGACCTTCAAATAATACGAGCGCGAGCATTCAATCACTTAGGGCCAGGGGACAAGAATGCCATCGGCAATTTCGCCCGGCAGATTGCTGAACTCAAGCCACACGGCGAAGGGAAAATTCATGTTGGCAATCTCTCGGCCAAGAGAAATTTTACTGACGTTCGGGATATTGTTCGTGCATACACCCTTCTGATGAAACACGGACAGGTAGGGGAGGCCTATAATGTTTGCGGTGATACTGTATTGTCGATTGAAAACGTGCTTGACCAAATGATTGCTCTAAGTGGTCGGGCAGTAGAAAAGGTTCAAAGCGCGGAACGTATGCGTCCAGTGGATACTCCCGTAATCGATGGAAACAATTCAAAACTAAAACAGGCTACATGCTGGGAACCCGAAATTCCCCTGGGCAAATCCTTAAACGATTTATTGTGCTACTGGCGAAACGCGGTTCAAGAATTTCTGGAAGGGCAAGCTTGACAGTTCATAATTTTTTCCTATAAATACCGAATGTTAATTGGGGGGATTAGCTCAGCTGGGAGAGCGCGTGGTTCGCAATCACGAGGTCACCGGTTCGATCCCGGTATCCTCCACCAATTTTCCATTGAAATCCGTCAGGCTTTCTTGAATTTCAGACTTTAGATGTATCCATAATAATTAACCGAAAATACCCGCAGGGAAATTCAGGGAGGACACTGTCCACTTTGGATTCGAGAAAACAAAAACGAGAAAAATTTTTTGGGGTGTTCAAGTCGCTTTGGATTAGCCTTATTCTAGCTTCCATTGTTGGCGGTTATTTTTTTCTCAATTCACCCTTAAACATTCCACCATCATTTGAATCCTACGATGCACTGGGGTGGAACCTTGCCCAAGGAAAAGGCTTCACATTTGAGGATAGAGGCAATCCTGATGAATATGGAATTACTTCACCTTACTTTTTTCGCACACCTGGATATCCCCTCCTTCTGGCAGCAATCTACAGAGGATTCGGGCATAAAGTGGAGTATGTTTACCTACTCCATATTTTATTTCATCTCCTAACGGTAGTCTTAACATTTGCCTTAACACGAGAATATTTCGAAAGTAGGATAGTAAGCTTTTCAACTATCCTGGTAGCGCTTTACCCTCTCACTTCCATCTATATCCCAACAATCCTACCTGAACCTCTCGCGACATTACTCCTCGTTCTGTCAATATGGTTATTTATTCGTACGAAGAAATCTCGGAACCTGTTTCTAGCCTTCTTCGTTGGTATGATCATCGCTTACCTGACTCTGGTCCGTCCTATTTTTGCGGTTTTCTCTATTTTTTGTATCGGCGGGGCTTGGTTAACAAAGTACCATGGAAAACGTTTTTTGCTAATCGCCCTAGTACTTCACCTAGGCTTCGTAATAGTTTGGTTTCCCTGGGTCCTAAGAAATTACCAAGTGACTAAAAAATTCATTCCACTAAGCACTGAATTGCCTTATCAATTTTGGATTGGGTCCTTAAGCGTAGGCCGATACATTACGCGTCACTGGGAAAACCCCAACTATTATTACCAGATGGTTATGATTAAGAATCGGCTTCCCTACTTCCATGACAAACCAAGCTCTCCATCAACCATTGAAGTCAAAATCCAGAATGGTCTACATTTGATGCCGATTCGACTTCTTTACCGTACTCGGAAGCATGGTACTTTCAACTCCGTAAATTTGACTCCTGGAGATCCAGATCAGTACGCAGAGCTTGATAGATACACGGCGCAAATACCTCCAGTTCCTCCCGGTTCGCATATTGAGTATCTGCTCTCATTTGCACACCCAGACTTTTCCATGACCGGATTTAGGCATCCCCCCGAGAAAGAAAAAAAATACATAATCCATGCTGACCCCGACATCTTTCACAGAAGTAAATCCTTAACTGAAACTCTTGCTACAGGTAAAATCCCAGAAAAGATGCAATACCACAGTAAGATTTTCACCCCCTCACCATCTCTCCCTGGAGCCGGGTGGATCCGAATTGGAAATTGCGGATTAAATCCAGAAGTAGCATCTAGAGAGTCTGAATCTCCATTACTAACCAGTGAAAATTTTGAATCAAGTTCCAGGATTTTTCGGGTTCCCGCCCCTCAACATGATTCCCGGTCGTTTCTCTCACCCAGTTCTCAATTGAAAAACAAACTACCCTGCATTCAAGGAATCGGATTTACTACGTGGGATCGAGAGTTCCGGAAAAATCGAGTCTACAACCGCTTGGCATGGCTCAACCTGAAACGAGATCTTTGGGGTTATTTAAGTTCATCAATTTTACGGATTCCTCGTCTTTGGCTTATAGTTGGCACCACAGACGGAAACCAAGCCTATCAATCTTCCGGAAGTCGCTTAATGTATCCTCTTCTCACCTTTGGCACGTCCATAAATTTATTCCTAGGGGTTCTTGGAATCATCTTAACTTGGAAAAGGAGAAAAGAGCTTTGGATCCTCTGGCTTCCCATTATCTACCTAACCCTCTTACACATTCCATTCCATACCGAAGCGCGATACACCGTCCCTGCAAGGCCGTTCCTACTTATTTTTTCGGCTATTGCATTAAGCATCCTGTACTCGAAGGCTCGTGAAATTCTAGTTAGACTCTTCTCACCTTCAAAATAGTCTTACAGACTAGAAACAAAAACTGGCAAATCAATAAAACAACTAATCCACACACAGCACTATCACTAGACCCAAATCGTAAAACATGCTTATCAAACTCAGGCAATTCATCCCCCTGTTAATTCCTCTTTTTTAATATTAAAAAAAACGGAGCGGCCCGGGAATTCCGCTAAATCACCTAATTCTTCCGAAATACGTAGAAGCTGATTATACTTAGCCAATCGGTCAGTTCGGCTAACAGAACCTGTCTTGATCTGCCCAACGTTTGTCGCAACAGCGAGATCCGCAATCGTCGTGTCCTCCGTCTCACCCGAACGGTGGGAAATAATTGATGTATAACCTCCACATGTAGCCATATGGATTGCCTCTAATGTTTCGGTCAGTGTACCGATCTGATTAACTTTTATCAGGATACTATTAGCCACATTTTCGCGAATACCGCGAGCAAGGATTTCTTTATTGGTAACAAAAATATCATCTCCAACAAGTTGGATCTTTTCGCCTAACGACTGCGTCAGTGCAGCCCAGCCACTCCAGTCATCCTCTGCACACCCATCCTCAATAGAAATAATCGGATATTGCCGGACCCAATCCTCGAAAAATTTCACCATGCCATCGGAAGACAGTCGGCTCTCATCGGACCACCGAAAAACATAACCTCCATTTTCATACAACTCACTCGAAGCTGGGTCCAGGGCAATCATCAAATCATCCCCCGGTTTATATCTCGCCAGATGAATTGCCTCGAGTATGGTCTCAATAGCTTCATCGTTACTTTTTAAATCGGGAGCAAATCCTCCTTCATCTCCGACTGAAGTACTATATCCACGCTTTTGCAAAACAGATTTCAAGTGATGAAACACTTCTGCGCCCATTCTTAGTGCATCAGGGAATGACCTTGCTCCGGTTGGCATTACCATAAATTCCTGAAAGTCAATCCTATTATTAGAATGTGCCCCACCATTAATTATATTCATCATCGGTACAGGCAAAATGCGTGCATCAGGTCCGCCAAGGTATCGAAATAACGATTGGCCAGCTGCTTTTGCAGCAGCCTTGGCAGCGGCGATCGAAACACCCAGGATAGCATTCGCGCCAATTCGACTTTTATTCGGCATACCATCTAGTTCACACATGCGACGATCCAAAGAAGACTGATCCGACGCGTCAATTCCAATAAGTTCAGGTCCTAGGATCTCATTGACGTTCCTGACTGCTTCCATAACACCTTTTCCCAGGTAAGTATGTTTCAGACCGTCTCGTAGCTCTACCGCTTCCAATCTCCCAGTGCTCGCTCCACTGGGAACCGAAGCCCTGCCAAACTCCCCTCCCTCAAGAAACACGTCAACCTCAACGGTTGGGTTTCCCCTTGAATCCAGTATCTGCCTTCCTAGGACCTTCACTATTGTTGTCATTTTCTTTTTAAAAAACGTTTCGAATTTCGGGTATACTTTTCACTTCCCCGAACCCTGAGAAAGAAGAGGCTAAAAAGAGATTATCTTATTTAACCCGATAGTTTGCTAAAATCCTACACATCGTTTCCTCTTCACCTATTCCATTCCAGGGCGTAGAAGGTCATCTGTATATCTTGGATAAGCAAGACTAACCATGCATAGAAAAATTTTAATCATCAGAGGTGGTGGCCTCGGAGACACTCTACTTGCTCTAAGAGCCGTTCAAAAACTAAGTAACCATTTTCACACCTGCAGAATCACGTGGGCGGGCAATCCTGCTTACCTTCCCATCTTACCTCTCGCAATAAACCTACACCAAACCCAATCAACAGATAGCAGAGAATTCGCTCTACTCTACACTCACAATCCAACAAACGAGGAAATACTGGAAAGCTTTTCTTGTAACGCACCCTTCGACTTTTCGATTGCTTGGACACCGAAAAACAAAACCTTTGAACAAAATTTGGACATTTTAGCTAGACAAACCATCCGAGCGGATCCTCATCCACCCACACTAAATCCTCTTTTGCATGCGTCAGATTATCTTCTTACTACTCTTCTTCCGTTTGGGATCGAAGCCTCGAACCAAATAGAAAATTTGCCTCGTTTGCAGACAACAAAAGAACACCGGCGGCAAGCTTGCCAGGCTCTGTCACCTTTTGGTGTTGATCCAAGTCAAAAATTTTTCCTCTTACATCCGGGAAGTGGAGGAAGGAAAAAGTGTTGGCCTACTAGCAGATACATAGAGATCGGCCAACACTTATCACAGAAAGGCGATGTCTTATGGATCACCGGGCCGGCGGATTTTGAAATCCTAGAGGAACTTCGTTGCCACGATAATACTATCTCTAGAAATATATTAGAATCTGTCCCCCTTTCCGTTCTCGCTTCAGTCCTCCAATACTCTGCAGGGTACATAGGAAACGATTCAGGGGTAACTCACTTAGCCGCCATCTCCCGAACACCAATAGTTGCAATTTTTGGCCCAACCGATCCTACCGTCTGGGGCCCCCAAGGTCAGGATGTAACTATTCTCCGGAAAAATACCAATTGCCAGGCCTGCTTTTTGGGATCAAAGAGTGCGCACACCTGCTTATCTTCAATTAGCGTAGAGAATGTATTAAAAGCGGCTGAAATCTTTAATTAATCCAAATAAAAAATAAGACGTGAGCTATCCACTCCTTTTTGAAAAAATAAGTTTTGCATAAATATCTCTACTATATCCAACGACAAGGGTCTTTTGGAATCGGAGAGTTGGAGCTCGCAGATTACCCGTTGGTCCCAACATAAGTTTCAGGACGGAATCCTTATTCGGCTTATCATTTTCAAGATGCAAATAAGAAACTTTTTTCCCCTTGATTGAATAAAGCTCATCAACTTCTCCCGCCAAGCTCAGGGCATCAAGGGTCTGCATCTTTTTATTTGCACTTACCTGGTGAAGAATCTGAATATTGTTTTCCACAAGGAACTCTTGCGCTTTAGAGCAAGAGCTTCAGCTTGTACGATGATAGAGCCAGTCTACATTAGGCATGTCAAACTCCCCATAATTTAGAATTAGTGAAACGGAAACCTACTTTTCACAGATCTGGCTCAATTCGGGAAGAACCAGGACGAAAGGAATTCGCCTTACTACATTTTCGAATTTAAAGGAAACTCAGGAAGCTGAAATAGATCGATCCGAATATTGAGTAGTTTTGGGAGGCGACTCATTTTCATGTTCCACAGAACCACCCTGTAGCAACTCCTTAAGCTGGTCCATGAAGTCATCTAAATCCTTAAAGGATCGATAAACCGAAGCAAATCGAACATAGGCAACGTGATCGATTTCACGCAACTCGTTCATCACCCTCTCTCCGATGACCCCACTAGGAATCTCCTTCTCGCCCATCTCCAGGATAAAGCGTTCAACACGATCCGCTCTCGCTTCGATAATGTCTGCACTTACTGGTCGCTTCTCTAATGCTTTTTGAAGGCCAAGAACCATCTTGTTCCGATCGTATGGTTCTCGTCGACCATCTTTTTTTACCAATAGCGGGAAAACCTCCTCTAAACGCTCATAAGTTGTAAACCGCCGCTCGCACCTCTCACACTCCCGACGACGTCTTATCGCATTCCCATCTTTAGTAAGCCGGGAATCAACTACCCGCGTGTCCGTCGAACCACAGGCGGGACACTTCATACTTTTTCTCCTTAAAAAGAATTAAGCAGTTAAGCGAGAAGGTAAATACAAAGAGAATTTCTTACATATTTCTCGAACTTCTTTTCTGATTTTTAGTTGCAAATCGATATTCTCGACATCGCTTAGTATCTTAGAGATCCATCCCGCGACAATCCGCATTTCGCCCTCTCCCATACCCCGACTGGTAATAGCCGGTGTGCCAATTCGAACGCCACTGGAGATAAAGGGAGAACGCTTATCGAAGGGAACCATATTCCGATTAGCAGTGATCCCCGCCGCTTCCAAAGCCAATTGAGCTGTCTTACCGTCAACTGGGCTTTCGCGCAAATCAATCAACATCAGATGGTTATCCGTGCCTCCAGAAATAAGTTCGATGTCATTTGATAACAAGGCTTCCGCCAGAGCCTTAGCATTTTGAACGATACAAAGCTGATACTCTTGAAACTCTTTTGACAAGGCCTCTTTAAAGGCCACCGCCTTGGCTGCAATAACATGCATCAGCGGTCCCCCTTGTAAAAGCGGAAAAACTTTTTTGTTCATCTCCTTGGCAACATTTTCATGATCCGTAAGGATGAACCCACCACGAGGGCCACGTAAGGTTTTATGCGTGGTAGCAACCACAATATCAGCGAAAGGGACGGGATTCGGATGGAGATCAGCTGCGACAAGCCCTGCTATGTGGGCCATATCGACCATTACCTTGGCACCCACCTCATCTGCAATCTCACGAAAACGATCGAATGGAATCTGGCGAGGGTACGCGCTAGCCCCCACCACGATCATGGCGGGACGATGTTCCTTTGCCTTTAGACGAACATCATCAATATCGATAGTCTCAGTCTTCGGATCCACTCCGTACGCAACAACTTGAAACAGGGCTCCCGAAACGCTAACAGGACTACCGTGTGTTAAATGCCCCCCATGTGCGAGATTCATTCCAAGAATCGTGTCGCCAGGCTTAATCAGCGCAAAATATCCTGCAGTTACTGCTTGGGTTCCCGAATGAGGCTGAACATTCGCGTAACCTACCTCAAATAATTTTTTCGCGCGCTCCTGAGCTAGAATCTCAGCCTGATCTACATGTTCACAACCCCCATAGTAGCGTCGCCCTGGAAGCCCCTCGGCATATTTATTAGTAAGAACAGATCCCTGCGCCTCCATTACTGCTACGCCGGTAAAATTTTCTGATGCGATTAGTTCGAGACTTTCCTCCTGTCGCCGCTTTTCCAATTCAATAATCTCAGCTATTTCGCTGTCAATTTCTTCAATTTGCTGGTGATTCATCGTGTCTACCTAATCTCCCTTTCGAGCTGCGAGATCTTATCGATACGCCGCTGATGTCGTTCTCCTTGGAATTCAGAATCAAGCCAGATTTCGACAAGTTTAGGAACGAGCTCAGAATTCACAATTCGGGCCCCAAGAACGAGAAGGTTCGCATCGGTGTGCTCACGCGCCATCTGAGCAGAAAATTGATCCTGAACTAACGCAGCACGAACACCTGGAAACTTATTAGCGACAATACTCATACCGATTCCAGTTCCGCAGATCAAGATCCCCAAACCATCCTTACCACACGCAACAGATTTAGCAACTTTTTGTCCAGAGTCGGGATAATCATTGGGCTCACAAGAGTCTCCCCCGTAATCGATAACGCTCTCTCCTCGCTCCTTGAGAAACTGCTTAATTCTTTCCTTCAATTCGAACCCAGCGTGATCTGATCCTATCGCTATCCGACTGTTTCTCATTTGCTCAAAATTACTCCCACATTGAACGGAAAAGAATCCTGTAACTTCCTCTAAAACACAAAATAATGTACACTCTTGAAGTATCAAGCACAACACATATGGTTCAGGAAGTATCCCGATGCGACATCCAAAGAAAAAAAAACAGAGAAAAATCAAACTTCTCGATGGCCCCTCAGTAAATATTTTTCCATCGTTAAAAGGGATTATATTTCAAACTCATTTTGGGTGGGCAGGCGCCACTGTAACAGATGAAGGGATCAGATACATGTTCCTTCACGAACCATCACAGGAACAGGTCGAATCTAAAATGATGGAAAAGGAAGTAACCATTTCAGGCAATCCAACAACTCTATTGGAGAAAATCATTTCCTCCGTAAAAGGTTATTTTGAAGGGGAAAAGGTTAAAATGAACTTCCCACTTGACCTTTTGGGTCTTTCGCCATTTTCTCAAAAGGTACTTATTGCCACCCAAAAAGTTTCTTATGGACAGACCCGAACGTACGGTGAGGTTGCAGCGCTCGCGGGCTTCGCGAAGGCATCCCGCGCAGTTGGGACTGTCATGGCGCGAAATCCTTTGCCTCTTATCGTTCCATGACACCGGGTCATAGGATCCCGTGGGGACCTAAGAGGTTTTACAGCACCAGGAGGGGTTTCAAGAAAAAACAAGATGCTTCTACTAGAAGGGTTGCACAATAGAAACCCTCGATTAAACCGTTGAGCCAGTGTTCGGAGCAGAACATTTACCATCAAGAAAAAGGTACGAATTTCTTTGCAGTATCTTTTCTTTGGTTTTCTCAGAGATGTCTAGTTGCCTGACAGCCATGGCGTTCTCAGCAATTGTTCTGGGAATCCCAGGCCAATCAGACCCGAATAGAAATTGGTCAGAACATCTTTCTATTTCTGGAAAATAATTCAATAATTTCTGTGGAGGGAGCCCGGCTACATCAATAAACAGATTTTTGTGGAAACGCAATAAAGAAAACGCCTCCTCGTACCAGAATCCGCGACCCCCATGGCACATACCCAAACGCAATCCCGGAAAATCTACCGCAACATCATCAAGGAATAGAGGATTACCATATTTTAGTCGAGAACCTGGAAACATCGATGTACCTGTATGCACAAGTACCGGCACATCAGCTCTCAGTGCCACATGATAAAGGGGACTCAACATACTATCATTTGGATAAAAAAACTGATAGGTAGGACAAAGTTTCAAGCCCTTCACGCCGAGATTCAAAAGTCGCTCAAATTCTTTCTCAGGACGATGGAAAAGATAAGGGTTAATGTTGGCAAAAGGTATCAGCCTTTCGGAAACCGAACAATAGTCAAAAAGCTGCTCGTGGCTAGCAACTCCTGTTGTAGCAGGAGAATATTCCGCCAGAACCACTGCACGGTCTACTCCGTTTTTATCCATGATGCGCAAAAACGAATCTGGTTCCCGATGTTCTTCCATGAACTTATGGTACCCTTCACCAATTTCTGAACTCATAAACGACAAAAATCCTGGTTGCATACCCTCCATCCAGGCCATGTGAGTATGGACATCGGTTATTTTAGAGAAATTTAGTTCTTGCCCAGGAGTCACAATCCCCTTCCCCGTGAAATATCAAATCATTTACATAATGAAGTGAGTTTCAACTATTTAATATGTCGGTAGAAATTAATCCGAACCATATCAATTGATAAACTGCATTCTCAGGTTAAACCAGAAGATGACAATAATAACAGACGAAACTAGAAGTTGAAATCATGAGAGCGCTCAAAATTGGTAAACTACTATTGATTTGACGAATGGAGGCCTTTGGCCCTACCCTAAAATTTGATCCTGATGACGAAAAGGGTCAAGAGTGAACAAGTCAAGTCGGGGACAAACAGATGAGCGAACGCACACATTCACATTTTCCATGCAAAATAAAACATTTAATCTTAAGCTTTCCGGGTATTTTATTTGATGATGTACAAATTGCATTTTCGATCACGAACAAAGTGCTGAGATTGCACAATCTCAATATTATTGGTTTTGACAGATTTCGCCAAGTGGCGGAAGGAACCCTCGATGAGTTCATTATTCCTGAATTCATGCCTGGATATGACCGAGAAGTATTGAGGAAGGAGCTCGTTAATGCTACCAAAGGTGAGCCACAGGGTAAGCTATGTGAGGGAGTTACGGAAACTCTCGAAAAACTTCAGCTGATGAAAGTTTCCACCTCAATAGTTACATCCAAAGGGGAAGATTTTGTTCGAGCAGAGCTAAAACGCCTGGACATTGACAGGTATTTTTCAGATTCCAGTACTTTTTTGGCTGCTCGCGAATGGAGCACCGTTTTCAATCCTGAGAAGATCTCACGAACTAAGGCGCACGCAATCATGCATATCCTGTCCGAAAACGAGTTACCCATAAAGGAATGTGGATACGTCGGCCATATGGAGAAAGACATCAAAGAAGCGAAAAAAATTGGTATACAGACTATCGCAGTTAATTGGCCAATGAGTTACAACTGCGAAGAGAGGCTTTCAAACGCCAAGCCAGATCTAATGGTCCAACATATTCGGGAAATACCCTCGTACATTCAATAGCCACTTTCAAGATCTTTAATTCGAATATGGCCATATTCCGTTCCCACAGAATGGTTTCGTTAGGGAGTACTCGTCAAACACTAATGTATACTTAAATTTCACACTTACTCTGCGTTCAGCAAATCTTTATCACCAACCCTACACTCTTTATCATCAGTTTCCATATAGTGCCTTACCTGACCCTCGGGACAGAGGTTCGAATTTCACTGAAATTGCGAATTGGATGAATGAGCAAGGGCATAAAACCTCAACAGGGAAAGTCTTCGAAGTGGGGATTTGCATTCCATATTAGAAAATAAAGTATTAGAAAACTTCGAGTAGAAAAGAAAGCAACTTCAAAATAAATCTCATTTGCTTGTTCTTATTGTAACCTTTTCCCTTGCCTCCATTTCCATGGCATAAGAAAATCCCCTCCCCAAATTCCACGTTTTTTTATCTTTGCATCTTCCTCTAACTCAATATACTTTTTGGAAAAACGACGATATGCAACAGCCCATCCTCGACGGACCATCCAAGCTCCTATGTCCACACCACCCACAAAACATGTTGCTATCCTGCGCCGATATGAAACTGCCCCCGTTGGCTGACAAACTACACTTCGGCCTCTTACCAAGCCCCTGAGAGCATCCCTAGCCTTCTCTCCGCAAGCATAGTTCCTCCCTTGCTCTCTACGACAAAATTGACGTAATTCTGGGGCATCAATCCCATATAAGCGATACCGAATTCTGCCCATTTTGATTGTGTCTCCGTCCGTAATAACCACGTATCCACCGTGAACAACATCACGCCACGAAGCTGACAGTTTCGCATGAAATAAAAATACAAAGAGGAACACTAATATAGCTACCGTGATGAAAGAATGTTTCATTTCCTGCCGTAGACTAGCTAACCTAAACAGCTAGAGTTGAATTATCTGAAGGGTAAGGGTGGCCTAAAATTCGGTTCATTGTGATAGAATAAATTCAGAAGAATAAGCCAACGGAAAAAACCAATAATTAGACTGCTCACCTAACCTCGAGTCATCCGCATACTGACGCCAAGCTCGTTCATGAGATGGACAAAAGTGGGGAAAGAAACGTTAATTGCATCGGCATTCTGGATGGACGTCTTTCCTTCGGCTCGTAAACCCGCAATACCCAACGCCATAATCACACGATGATCTCCAGCACCATCAACTTCTGCTCCGCGAAGAACACTCTGCCGGATGACCAGCCCATCCGGCAATTCCTCTATATCGGCCCCCAAATTCCTGAGGTTCTTAGCAAGATTAGCTATACGGTCTGTTTCTTTGATTCTTGCGTGGGGTACATTTTTTAGAATCGTCTCACCCCAGGCAAAACAGCCTACCGCAGCCATGGCAGGCAATGCATCCGGTGTATTGTTGAGATCAATTTCCCGACCTTGCAAGTCCGCTCCTCGAATACGAATCCCCTCATCCATTACGTCGATGTTCGCCCCCATATCTGTCAAGTAATTGACAACTTCCTTATCGCCCTGGGTGTCTTCCATATCCAAACCGTGAAGCATAATCCAGGAATTAGTGATTGCAGCCGCACAAAGAAAAAACGTGGCTGATGAAAAATCTGCGGGGATAACCTCAACGAAAGGCAAGTAGGACTTTCCACCCTGAATCCTAAAAGTTTCATAGTTTTCGTTCTGTGGCATTATCTCCTGCTTTTCTAGCCAACGAAGCGTCATGTCCACATATGGGCGTTCTCTGAGATCCGTAACTCGGATTAAGCTGTCTCCATCGGCCAAAGGGCAATTAATAAGTAAACTCGTTAAGAATTGAGACGTAAGACCATCAACCGTTGTCTCACCACCCTTCAAGCGACCACCGATAACCGCAGGAAGGTAACCATTTCCTTTGGTAGAGAAAGCTTCAGCACCCAAATCATTCAGTGCATTCAGTAAGGAATTCATCGGACGTTTTCTTGTCTGCTCATCTCCGGTCACAACAGAGTACCCTCGACAAAGAGCGGCAGACCCAATTCCAATTCTGCATGTAGTTCCAGAATTCCCTACATCAATAACGTCTTCCGGTGCCACCAGTTGATCACCAACCCCCTCAATCAACCATCGATCTTCTTCCTGGTAAACCCTCGCACCCAAAGCAGTATAAAAGTTGATCGCTGCCCGTGCGTCCTCAGACATTAATGGATTAAGAATTTGTGAAGAACCTTCGGCCAATGCGGCTAAAGCCACCGCACGAATAGTGTGAGACTTACTGGGAGGGATTGCCACAGTTCCCATGAGGCCTGATTTCTCAACTTCGAGCCTCATCTTAGATTTCTCCTTCCCCCGGATCTCCCTGCTCCCCAAACCGACGAAGCCAGTGATCCATAAGGACTATACACAAACTAGTCTCGGCAACCACAACGGCACGTGGGCCAACACAGGGATCGTGACGTCCCTCAACTCGGATTGTCTTTTGATTAAGACCAGTGTCCACCGTATTCTGTTTCTTCAGAATTGACGAGGCAGGCTTCACAGCGATCTTCACTATAATCTCCTGACCCGAAGAGATCCCTCCTAATACCCCCCCCGCCCAATTAGATTGAAATGCTAGTCTATCGTCCACTGCAAACATTTCATCGTTGTGTTCGGATCCTCTCATGGAGGCAGCCTGGAACCCTGACCCTATCTCAACCCCCTTAACCGCATGAATGCTCATCATTACCTTAGCTAGGTCCGCATCAAGTTTATCGAAAACAGGCTCTCCCAACCCTGCCGGTACTCCCATGGCTCTAACCTCCACCACCGCACCAACTGAGTCTCCTGCCTTACGTGCCTCATCGATGACCGAAATCATCTGCTTCGAAATATCATCGTCCAAACAACGAACAATGCTCCCATAAACAGAATCCCTGACAATCTCCTCAGAAAATTCCGGAGGCTCCCAGAAAATGTCTCCTACCTGCCGGATCATAGCAACGGTTCGGATTCCATGAAGACCTAAAAACTTTCGAGCTATCGAACCCGCAGCCACTCTAGAGGCCGTCTCCCGCGCACTAGATCTTCCTCCACCCCTATGATCCCGCAACGAGTACTTAGAAAGATAGGTATAATCCGCGTGGCCAGGCCTAAAGAGATCCCGGATCGAATCATACTTAGACGAATCGGCATCCTCGTTTCGAAATAAAAGTGAAATGGGTGCTCCTGTTGTTTTCCCTTCAAATAAACCAGATAGAATCTCAACCTGATCACTTTCCTTGCGCTGGGTGGTGATACGGCTCTGACCTGGACGCCTGAGATCAAGATCGGGCTGGATATCTGACTCTGATAATTCCAAACCCGACGGGCATCCATCCACAACAGCGCCTAACGCCGCTCCGTGAGACTCCCCCCACGTGGTTACCCGATACTTTTTACCGAATGTACTTCCGCTCAAGCAAAACCTCCATCTCTTCTTTCAAGAGGCAGTGCGTTTCTTCTCCTCTTGAATCATCTCGTTGACTTTGAGAAAGATCTCATCGGCCACCTTATCAGGGTCCCGATCTGCGTCAACCTGCAAATCAGCCAATCGCTCATATATTGGGATTCTCTCATCTAAAATTCTTCGAAAATCCTCTCTAGGTTTTACAGGATCGAGATAAACTGGCAACCCATCCCGAATCATACGTTCCCAGAGAACATCCTCAGGAACCCTCAAATATACGACCAAGACATCAACACCTAATTGCCCCTTCAGTTCAATCCTAACTGGCGTCCCACCCCCAAGAGCCACAACCCTATCTCCTGCGCGAAAACACCTCTGAACCGCTTCCGTCTCCAATGATGCATAAGCCTCAGGGCCTTCCCTTCGATAAATCTCACGAAACCCTATATGTTCTCCAGATCTCTCAGCATAAATCAATTCCAAGGCCTCATCCGCATCTTCAAAAGGGAATTCCAACTTCCCAGCAAAACTTAGGCCAACCGTCGATTTACCACAAGCCTTGGAACCAATCAGGAGGACGAGCAATTTATCTCTCTCTAGAAACAACCCTTATGACTGACGAAGAACTTCGTGAAAGCTACCCAAACGGGTTTCTATTCTTTTTGCAACACTCTCCACTACATGATCAAAAGTTTCGTCAGAGATATTAATCCATTCAATATCCGGCATCCCTTTAAACCAGACTATCTGTCGTTTGGCAAATTGCCGTGTTTTTCGTTGAATGCTCTCGATAGCTTCCTCCAACCTCGTCTTCCCTTCTAAATATCGCCACAACTCTATATAGCCAATGGCCCGCAGGGCAGGCAAATCCAAGGAAAAACCTTTTTGCCTAAGAACATCGACCTCATTTACCCAACCCAAATCCACCATAGAGCACACCCTGTCGTTAATTCTCCGGTAAAGGAGGCCGCGTTCCCATTGAAGACAAATAAGAAGAGGTTTTCCAAATTCAGAAACGTTGCACACATGATTCGCCTGGTGGCAGGAGAGAGTAATTCCCGTTACCTCGAAAACCTCCAAAGCTCGCACTATGCGTTTAAGATCGTGCCTGTGAATGGTTTCAGCCTTTCCTGGATCAATCTTTTCCAAACTTGCATGCAATGCTTCTACTCCTAAAGAAGCAGCCTCAGCTTCGAGCCGCTTTCGAATTTCGAGATCGCCTTCCGGACCAGGAAAGATCCATCCCAGTAATGCCCTCAGGTACATTCCACTACCACCCACCAAAAGCGGGATCCTTCCTCGACCGGCAACCTCTCGAATAGCCGCACGCGCTTCTCTCCCAAATTGGGCAGCTGAGTACGGCTCGTCCGGTTCTATTAAATCTATCATATGATGAGGGAGTCGTTGACGTTGATCTCTCCTTGGCTTAGCCGTTCCAATATCCATACCTCGGTAGATCTTCATCGAATCAACCGAAATCACCTCAATAGGAAATCGCTCTCCCAATCTAAAGACCATGCCATGTTTCCCAGACGCCGTAGCACCCAGAATGGCAATCAAAGGCATTGTGGATTCCGCCATCACAGGCCTCATAATTCCCTGATTTTCAGAATGTGTTCCGTGTATTCCTGGCATCCCCAAGGTAAACACCAAGAGGACAAGGGGGGTCAAGCTTCATTTGTTATCTCGGACACCAGAGCCCTCCACCCTCGAATCTAGCCTTTCGCTTGCCATTGACAGTCTTTGACGGCTCGGCAGAATAAATCATCTCAAGTTTGCGGGGTTGGAGAACTCGAATACGGAGTACAAAACCAGATATGATTTCTAAAAGTCAGAAAATCGATAGAGAATCTCCGCCACAGTCTCACCGATAAATCCAATCGCACCAATTAACGCGGAATATCGGTCATCCCGTGAGATAGCTCTTCCGATTCAACGTTGACCATTTCGCGGAGCCCTTTTCCCGCTTTGAAAAATGGGACCTTTTTTGCGGGGATTTTAACTCGTGTCCCTGTCTTAGGGTTTCGACCATCCCTAGGATCTCGTGCGCGGGCACGAAAACTACCGAATCCCCGTAGCTCCACTTTCTCGTCTTGGCTTAGTGCATCTACTACACAGCCAAAAACGATATTAACGATTCGTTCCGTTTCCTTCTTCGTCAAATTAATTTGATCGGCGACTCTCTCAACCAACTCCGCCTTTGTCATGTGCATATACCTCTCGACCACTTTCCCCAACCAAACCGGAACTTCTTACCTCATTTTCAGGAGCGTCATCTTTCAGTAAATCCAAAGGTACTGAAGCCCCCGATTGGTACGTATCTGTTCCGGCATCCACCCCGATGGCCATATTCCACGAATAATTCGTTCTATCCAACTCCTAAACGGCTGATCCTCCTGAATTCGGGGGCGCCCAATTATCCCGGACAACTTCCCCGCCTCCCGAATAGAATCACTTAATGTACCAATCTCGTCAACCAATCCAAGCTGCTTCGCGTGCTGACCACTAAAAATCCGACCATCTGCAATTTCCTTTACTCGAGCAATCGATAGCTTTCTATCTTTTGCAACTACCGAAACAAACTGCTCATAGGCATCGTTGATGACCTTCTCGAGCACCTCCCTATCCCTATCCGTCAGTGGCCGTAGTTTGGAGCCTACATCTTTATACTCTCCACTTTTCACTACCTCTACTTCCAGGCCTACCTTTTTCAATAACCCTTCCATGTTACTTATCTGTAAAATCACACCGATACTACCCGTAATCGTACCGGCATTGGCAAAAATCTTATTAGATGCTAAGGCAACATAGTACCCACCCGAAGCAGCAACCCCCTCCATAGAGGCTAGCACCCACTTACCACTCCCACGAAATCGAAGCAGCGCGTGATAAATTTCTTGTGAAGCAGCCACTCCCCCTCCCGGGCTATTTACCTGTACTACCAATGCCTTGATTGAGTCATCCGCTTGATACTTTTCAATCAGCCGCACATAGCCTTTACCATGCAAAATGGGGCCATCAATTCGGATCAAAGCAACCTTGCCTTCCTTTCGAAATGTGGTCACATCATTTCCGAAATAGCCCAACAAACCTAACCCTAAAAGGAGGGCAACCAGGATCCACGTTACCTTACGACCCCAACGCCGAGGACCTCTATGCGTATCGCGACCTCCCACGTTTCATCCTATTCCCTGCAAAGACATCAGATCTGAATCTCCGAATCTTCTTCAGGTTCATCGGCAGGGGAAACGGATCCATCAACATCAGGGTCAGATGACTTGTCCCTTTCCTCTGCCGCTTCTACTGCTATTTCCCCAGTCTGACCGGCCTCTGATTGCTGGCTCTCTGAGTGAACATCCTCAGAAACAACCTCTTCCGAACTGGCTTCCGACTCCAGTTCTACCGCCCCACCAAGCATCGTCTCAGAACCGGACTCCGAGTCGTCTAATTCCACCTCAGACTTCTCTGGGTTCTTCTCCCTAGCTTCTAATCGAATCTTGCGTCGTTCCTTCCATTCCTCTGGCTCACCGTGTTCTTCAACATAGGCTCGAAGACTAAGACCTAGTTTTCGTTCCTCTTGGTCAATCTTTATGATCTTTACGGTGTAATTTTCTCCCACGCCCACTATATCTTCCGGTCTTTCCACTCCCTCTTCAGTTAGTTCAGACACATGGATAAGACCTTCCATGCCATCACCTAAAGCGGCAAAAGCACCAAAATTGACAACTTTGACAATAGTGGCTTCGACGTCTTTTCCAACCTCGTGATGCTCTTCAATTTTGTCCCAAGGGTTTACTCCTGCCTGCTTCAAACCCAAGGAAAGCCGTTCGTTCTCAACATCAATATTTAGTACTACGGCCTCAACCTCTTGGCCTTTCTTAAGAATCTCTGATGGATGCTTGATACGTTGGGTCCAGGACATGTCAGAAATGTGGATTAACCCGTCTATCCCTTCATCAAGGGCGAGGAATGCACCGAAATCTGTCATATTTCGAACACGCCCTTGAACATTTGTACCAACGGGATAATTTTCCTGAATCTTAAGCCATGGATTCTCCTCAGTTTGCTTCATCCCCAAGGAGATCCGTTTATTCTTCTTATCTACGTTCAACACAACCGCTTCAACCGTGTCGCCAACAGAAACGATTTTGGAAGGATGCCGCATCCGCCTAGACCAGGTCATCTCCGAAACATGCACCAATCCTTCAACACCCTCCTCCAACTCGACGAAACCGCCGTAATCAGCAATGCTAACCACACGACCCTGAATACGAGTTCCTGGGGGATACTTCGTGTCCACGTCTTCCCAAGGATCATGAGTAATTTGTTTATGCCCTAAACTTACTCGCTCACGTTCTCTATCAAACTTTAGAACAACTACTTTCGCAGCGTCTCCAACTTTAAACATCTCAGAAGGATGACCAACCCGACCCCAAGACATGTCAGTAATATGGAGAAGCCCATCTAGGCCTCCCAAGTCGATAAAAGCACCATAATCAGTAATATTCTTCACTATCCCTTCGACGACCTGCCCCTCCTCCAGGGTCTCTAGTGTCTTCGTCTTCAGGCTAGCTCTCTCATCCTCCAGGAGCGCCCTGCGAGAGAGGACTATATTCCCTCTATTGCGGTTTAGCTTGATAATCCGCATCTCCAAGGACTGTCCAAGGTACTGGTCCAAATTACGAGCAGGGCGAAGGTCTACTTGGGATCCTGGCAAAAATGCCCTAACACCCACGTCTACTGTCAATCCCCCCTTAATTCTGGCGATAACGGTACCCATCACCGTTTCCTCTTTCTCATAGACCTCACTAATTTTGTCCCAGACCTTAATACGGTTGGCTTTCTCTTTGGAGAGAACAACCCGTCCCTCGCTATCCTCCTTGGTTTCGAGAAAAACCTCCACCTTGTCGCCAATTTTCAGTTCCCGCCCTTGATTAGAAAATTCATCCAGGCGAATTGTCCCTTCGGATTTATACCCGACATCCACAACAACGAAATCCTGCTCCAACGAGAGAACTTCGCCAATAATAACCTGCCCCTCTTTAATACTTTCCAGAGACTCCTCGTATATCTTGGCAATTGCATCCTCGCCAAGCTCTTCTAAGTTGTCAGGGATATTCAATATTGATTTTGGGGTAACTTCGACCGCAGACTCAACAGAGTCGTCCTGGCTGTTTAGAACTTCGGTGTCATTTGAAGGACTCGAGGATTCGTCTAGGGAAGGACCTCTTTTTTCTGACTCTTCTTGATCTGTTTGCTCTGAAGCCTCCGTAATCGCATCTTCTAAATCTTCACTCATACCATCTTCTCAGCCCCTGAAAAAGGATTACTCAGCTATGTCTCAAAACCGCGCGTAGGGGATCCGGCGGAGACGATGAACCTCCCGCTCTGGGGACATTTCATAACTCATCATTTAACCGAGCAGATAAACTCCGTAGCGTGATATCTACCATAATTTCAACAACTTCGTCAACATTCATTTGGTTCGTCTCGATGATTACAGCATCCTTTGCAACCTTCAAAGGGGCAACTTTTCTGGTTCTATCTCGCTCATCCCTAGCCCTGATCTCACGTTCTACTAATTTCAAATTTCCCTCATTCCCCAAACTCTCCATTTCCAACCAGCGTCGCTGCGCCCGTACTTCTACGTCTGCATTGATAAAAAACTTTACCGAGGCCTCTGGAAAGACAACAGTCCCCACATCTCTGCCTTCCATAATCAAACCGGGAGGTTTTGCTTCATTTCTCTGGAGTCTCAAAAGTGACTTCCTAACTTTGGGTAAAGCAGAAACAATAGAAGCCCCTCGGCCAATCTCCTCACCTTTCAATTCCAGGGTTAAATCCTTTCCATGAACGAGAGTGCACCAATTCTCCCCTTCGTCACTCTGCTTAAACTCCAACACCAGATCTTGGCAAATACCGACAAGCTCCTCTTCAGAGCAATCCCAGCCTAGCCCTAGTTCTTGAGCCGACCAAGCCAAGGAGCGGTAAATCGATCCTGTGTCAAAATATCTAAAACCTAGGCGCTCAGCCAACCGACGACTGGCGGTACTCTTCCCAGAGCCTGCAGGGCCATCGACACTAATGACAGGTGTGCTAACACTGGCCATCCTTTACATATCCCCTGACTGTTTTGCCTCAAACTTAGGTTTCGGAACCCGTATCCTCGGAGTCCCCCGGCGAAACCACAAGAGAATCTCGTCGCTCCTTAGCTAAGCGAAAGACTGCCTCAAGGCGAGTCCCTTCTCCTTGAGAAACCAGGTCCTTTATCTCAGACAAAGCATCCTCGTAACGAGAAATCCAACGAAGAATCGCCTCTTGATTCGAAAGACAAATGTCGCGCCACATAACAGAATCACTTGAGGCTATTCGAGAAAAATCACGAAATCCTCCGCCAGAGTAGTCTTCTAAAGCCTCGTCTGGTAAGGCATTCATAGCCGCGTAGGCAAGGATGTGTGGGACATGACTCACCGCTCCGAGGATGTCATCGTGGCGTTCCGGCTCCATCTGGTACACCTTGCCACCAACCCACTCCCATAGAGCCTGACAGGACTCTATAGCTTCCGGGGGTGTTCGTTCGGTAGGTGTCAAAACACATCTGGAACCACGAAATAAACCCACAAAGGATGCATCAACGCCTGAGCTTTCCGTACCTGCGATAGGATGACCCCCAACAAATCGAACTCCTTCGGGCACCCAGTCTTCAACAGTCCGAACGTAGGCACTTTTTACGCTTCCAACATCTGTCAATAAGGATCCGGGAGAACAGTGGGGAAGAATTTTTCGGGTCACTTCTATGGCTACACCCATTGGGACTGCTACGACAATCAAATCAGCCCCCTGAACTGCTACTTCTGGATCCTGTTCTCCTCGGTCAATAACACCAAGCATTCTAGCCTTGTCCAAGGTTTCACTGGTCCGGCTGCAACCTACAATCTCCCCCACGCGGTTGAGTGCACGGAGATCTCGGGCTAAAGAACCGCCAATAAGACCCACTCCAATCAGGGTGAGGCGCTCAAACCGACCATGCTTGCGTGATGAAATTTTCTTTGTTTTCTCAGGTACCATGTAAATCCTTAAAAGAAAAATTACTGACCACTATTTGTCTAAGATTTGACTCAAGGCTTCAATAAATCTTTCATTCTCCTCCGGCAAACCCACGGTAACCCGGATATGTGCCGGTAATCCATAACCCACAACCGGTCTCACAATAACACCCATCTCCAAAAGCTTCTTAAATACCTGGATTCCGTCACCAACTTCTATTAGTAAAAAATTGGCCTGGCTGGGAACATAGGGAACATCCATTCCATCCAACTTTGCGTAAAGATATGTCAACCCTGAGCCATTAACCTCTTTGGTTGTTTGGACATGATCATCGTCCTCCAAGGCGGCTTTTGCTCCAGCAAGTGCCAAACTATTAACATTAAAAGGCTCGCGGATATTTTCAATAGCCTTTATAGAACTAGTATGGCCCGCCCCGAAACCAATCCGTATCCCGGCCAATCCATAGATCTTAGAGAAAGTTCTTAGGACAAGCAGATTCGGATACTCTTGAATTAACCTAAAACCGTCGGGAAAATCCTCCATAAGCGGGTATTGCGCATACGCCTCATCCAACACAACAACAACATCCTCCGGGACTTTATCTAAAAACGCCTTCAGGTGAATTTTTCCAACTCCTGTTCCCGTCGGATTGTTGGGATTAGCAACAAAAATCAGTTTTGTTTTCGATGTCAATCGGCTCACCATCTCCTCTAGATCATGAGTGTAATTCTTAAATGGCACGACAATACGTTCGGCTTGGCAGAGTTGGGAAACAATGTGAAAAACAATAAAAGACGCGTCTCCCACTACAACCTGGTCATCTGGATCTAAGAACGCTTTTCCGATATTTTCCAAAACCTCATTAGTCCCATTACCGAGGGTTATCTGTTCAGGGGACAATTCAAACTTGGAAGCAAGTGCCTCCTTAAGGTAAAACCCTCCCCCATCGGGATAGCGGTTTAGATCACTTAGAGCCAATGCCATGGCTTCCAAAGCTCTGGGCGAAGGCCCGCAAGGATTCTCATTAGAGGCCAGTTTGACAGATTCAGTAATCCCATACTCTCGCTCAACCTCTTCCATTGGTTTGCCGGGGTCATAAGAAATAATATTTTGGGTTCTTTTCGCTACTTCAGGCCTGCTCATTATTTTGCCCTCGCATATGAACCCAATATCTTCAAAAACCTGGAGGACTCTTCTAATTCTTGAAGGGCTTGACGCACCTCGGAATCTTCCACATGTCCCTCAAGATCAAGATAAAACGTATATTCCCAAGGAGTTTTTCTGCTCGGGCGAGATTCGATTTTCATAAGGTTAATGTCATGCCCAGAGAAGGGTTCCAGCATTTTAACCAGCGCACCAACTTCATCCCGAACTGCAAAGGCGATAGACGTCTTATCATCACCCGTTTTAAGAGTTGAATGACAGCCTAACACCAGAAATCGAGTTATGTTCTCCTCTACACCAGGTACCTTATCAATCCGTTCGGCAAGTATAGCGAGCCCATACCGAGCTGCAGCCCACTGGGATGCAATGGCTGCAGTTCCTTTCTCGCGACTCTCTTTACTGGCCGCCTCGGCAGTGCTTGCCACTTCAGTTAGCTTGACGCCTTTCAAATGAGAAGCGATCCACGGACGGCACTGCGCAAGCGCCTGGGGATGCGAATAAACCTCCCTCACCTGCCCAATTGATGTCTCGTGCGACAGGAGATAGTGATCAATGGAAACTAAAATCTCACCGACTATTTCTAAGGAAGCCTCGAGCAGTAAATCCAACGTATGATTAACTACCCCCTCAATAGTGTTTTCAGCTGGAACTACCCCCTTAGTGGACCTTCCGTTCTCCACCCGCCTGAAGATATCCTCTAACCCGTCGCAGGGAGAACACACCCAAGACTCATCAAAGTAAGCGAGGGCTGCCTGATGTGTGAAAGTGCCCTCTGGTCCAAGAAAAGCGACGGCTTTTTCCTCTCCCAAAAGAGTCACCTCCCTCCCTGAATGATCCCGTTTTCGGTAATTTCGGAAACCGAAATACATTAATTTTAAGAATCGTTAGCAATCTGGCTAACTACAACAACTCTGAGTCGGCATAAAGATATCGGTACTCTATACTCTACGCTTTCTAGCTACCATGCTCCTCGAATGCTTACTCCACCATGAAAGAGGATCTATAACATTCAATCTATTTCTCATAACCAAAGTTTTCAAGAAAAGGAAAAATTATTCCGCGACCCATAAGCCATAATCTATCAAGATAGAACAACCCATCAAATCAATCTTACTAACCTGTCTTTGTTGCGGACTACAAATATGTTGTATTGGGTTATCCACATCAGTGGCCGTAGAAGGATACCGCCCGAAGAAATGGCCTGTATTACCACCTCGGCATGGCTCTTGGAACCCTTCTTGCAGCATGAAATCGACCGCTCCCAAAACCCTCCTTCCCTTATGCCAATTGTCTCGGTATAGATTCCCCTTTCCAAATTAGCTCTAAGTCGGTAGACATTCGCCAAACTACCTGTGCCATCTAGAATCCGCAGCCGAAAGGATTGCAAGTTACCGTCAGACTCGATGAATTGACTTCACTTCATCAATCCTAATAGTTTCAAGATCTTTATTTGATTGTTCTGTTTTTTTATTTGCAGGGAAGGATTCATAACTACCAAAGTGCTTATCTCCAAACGCACTTCGTGTAGTCGCTTTCCTTTTTCCTGCTTGTCAATTTGCCCATGCGATTCTGTCTTTTCATTCGGTGGAACAGGCAATTCTCTTCGCAGATTTGACGAGGTCGGTTTTTGCTTAACCATGCGATGTAAGTTTTCATTTTTTATCAAATCGGTTTTGACTGAATTAGAACCCTTCTTCTTTGCCTGCCTTGTTTCCAAAATCGAGGATCGTGCCACCTTCATTTCTCTTAACTTCAGGAGGGTATCTTGATATTTCTTGAAATTCGGCTGCAATCGTAATGCCTTTTTGATCAAACGCACTCCCCTTTCGATTTGATTCCGATGCACGGCATAGATTAAGGCAAGATTATTGAGAACCTCGTGCTGTTCAGAATCAATCTCTAGGCTGATTTCATAGTTCTCCACGGCCTGATCCCACCGTTTTTCTATTTCATGTATCCGGCCAATCTTCTGAAATCCGAATGGCGACCCCGGATTAAAAACGATCAATTGTCGATACCCCTCCGCAGCCCGATCATATTCACCACGCTCTTCGAATATGCGGCCGAGTAATGCCAAACTTCGAATATGATCCGGATTGATAATCAAGTCCTTTTCAATCTTTTGGACGGCTCCTCGTATCTTGCCCTGCTCATAAAAAGACTGAGCCTGCAGATAGTTTTCGAACGTGGTCACTTGATAGATGCTGTAGCTCTCGTTTTCTCGGATTATTCGAGTATGCTCTCCAACTTTCAATAGTCGAATTGTATCTCTCAGAAACCGTGGTAACACCGCTACCTGCTTCTGGCTGAGCACCCGAACTTGTCCAATGCCCTTTGCACCGGTGGGTAACGGGGTATCCCGCCTCATACGGGTAAGAATAGTTTCCGCATCCTGTCTGGAAGCAACGGTTACAGTGCGTACCACAAGAGGTTTGGCAACAGCTGATTCCATGAATAGAAAAAAAATTAATCCAATTAAAACAATAACTTTCAATGTAAAATCTCGAATATAAATTAACACTGTATATCCCATGATACTCAAGTGAATTTGGGCCCGCTTAAGTCGATTGCTATATGTAGAAGATAGAGTCTTACACCGGCGGTATTCTAGCATCATTTCACTATCGGTTTTGGAATTCCCCAAGAGACTAGCAATGAGAACTACGAAACGTGATCACTTTATATTTACAAAGCCGAGGGTTTCCTACGAATCTTCTTATATTGACTCAATCAGTTCTGACTAGGAGAATTCACCTGTGGCTCCTCAATCCCCCTTTTTTCGAAAAGAGGCACACCATCACGACCCAGAGAAGACTAAAAGCTAAAACCATTACTCCCTGGATACTGAGTGTCCTGGATGATTTCAAGGAACTTCAGACACAAAAACCTAGTAGTTCCGATATGTTTCCACGAATCCTAGCCATTTTTGAGCATTCTTGCTATTTAGGATATGAACCAAATAGTCTTTTTTGTTTGGGCTTACCTACTATCGGTAAAGGCCCTTTAAACCTCCTAATTGAGCCTCCCCCTGAAATAACTTTCAACGAAATAGGATTTCGGAAAGGGGAAAATGTCACCGTTGGAAACGGATTTGTCAAAATTGGCTCTTGCACAATAGTGTTAAAGAACACAGAAATCTGGTTGCCCTCTTCGATTTCCTCTAATCCGGCAACTCGCTTAAATGAGCTCAGATCAAATCTTGATGCCATTTTCTCAATGGTAAACTTTCATCCTGTGCCGCCTGGCTTGGGCCTGCTAACAAAAATGGCAGACCAAACCAATTGTAAAACACTACCATTTCCCCTCCCCCCCCTTGCGGGTCTACTATTTCCTTTTATTCAGCAACTCGCCAAAGGAATACTTTCAGCGGATCTGAACCTCATAGAAAGTGGTACTCGGGGGCTAGTAGGAACCGGTCCCGGACTTACACCGTCGGGGGACGATTTTTTGGGCGCGTTTTTCACAACAATTCGCGCAATGGGACCTTCCGTTTACCAAACTACATTCCTGGAGAAGACATGCTCCCTAATCAGGCAGGTTATAGTAGGCAAAACCTCAATGATAAGTGAGTCCCTACTTCAGTGCGCTTTGGAAGGCGCATCCTCTGAATCTATTCACGATCTCATTTCCCTCTCTTTAGAAAAATCCCCCTCAAAGAAACAAGACCCTTTAAGTCCGGCCGTAAAAAAGGTGACAGGAAGTGGACACAGTTCCGGATGGGATTCCCTCGCTGGAATAGCCTGGGGACTGAAGACAAGTGAGGCAAAAATTAGATGTCAAAACCCGTACGTCTAAATAGGACTAGTTACTTAATGGGAATTCTCAGTCTTTAATTCATTGGTACAATAGAAGTGGGAGTTCTCGCGTTTAATAGGTCCATCCTGTGGTTGCCATTCTACAAAGCCCACCTTCAAATGGGCTTCAAATAGAATTGTTCCAAAAAGGAGTTCTATCCCTTGCCTATCGTTTGGGCCATCTGCACAGCAGTTTCATTCTCTATCGGCCAAGCCTTACTCAGTCGGGCACTTCCGCATACAAACCCAACCACTGCAGCCTGGTTTACCTCGGCCGGCAGTGCATTGATACTTTGGTTAATCAGTTTCACACAACCTTTCCCCTCCTTGAACTACCAGGTCGTATTCGGGCTAGCGGCGGCAGCCTTTTTCTCCCCATTTCTCGCACGGGTTTCTTTATACATGGCATTCTCTCGATTAGGACTATCTCGGCCCACAATTGTCATTGGGACCACTCCGCTTTGGGCATCTTTGATGGCAATTTTTTTTCTGGAAGAAAGCTTCACGCTTCAGATCGCAACCGGAACAATGACTACTACCTTTGGCATCGTACTACTCGCTTACGAGAAGCTACCCAGATCTGACTGGAAGAAAGTACATCTACTATTTGCCCTATTTGCAGCCATCTGTTTTGGGGCAAGGGACGTTGTGGCGCGATTTGGAGTTCAAGACTTTCCATCGCCTTTAGTTGCAGGAGCCCTGGCGCCATCTATCGCTTGCGTTCTTCTGTCTTTTCTTTTTTTCAGTAATTCCGAGGTACTCAGATTCCACCTAGACAAGAAAGCCCTACCCCATCTAACACTAAGCTCTGTTTTTTATGTTAGCGCCTACTTTTCATTGTTTGCTGCCCTAAACACAGGACATGTAGTTATAGTTGCACCAGTCATCCACTCAACACCTCTTTTCACATTGATTATTAGTTTCTTTTTTCTTCGAAGGGAAGAACGCTTAAGTGTCCGCGTTGTCCTCGGGGGAATATTGGTTGTGTTGGGCGTCTCTATCATTTCGATCGCGCACACATCATAATTTCCAAAACCTTGTTTCAGGTTATAAGCAAATGAAATATCTATGCTAAAACCGAACGATATTCTGATACTGATTGTCTAGAAACGAGTAGAGGGGAATTCCTGGAGCAGATAACATATGGTTAACCTGCAGCGGTGGCAGGCATGTAGAGATAAAGTAAATTGATCCAAAAGTCCGAAAAGATTCGCTCAAAAACAGTTTCGTGTATTCCAATCATCTACAACAAAATCCAGTTCCAATTCTCGAAGCTTTTCTACCGTTGGAATTCCATCTGAGTTCCATCCACGAAGCTGATAATACTCATCAACCATGGCCGATAGTTCCTCAGGAGGACAATGCATACCTTTATGTGGGCCATCAGGAATAGGCTCATACTGGACTCTGTGGGGAAGTGTGTCGTCTTTGCGACGAATACCATCCCGTATATGAAAAGCCCGCTCAAGATTACAAATTCGGGCACCTGTCATTTCAAGCTCATTGACTGTAACGTCCCATCCTACAACATACTGAAGCATCTTTGCGTAATTCTCGTTAATCATGGCACCATATCCGCGCTCACTGGTAAATCGACATTGCGTTATCGAATCATCCAGTGCGGTAAAATCTTGAGTTTGCATAGCAAAAAAGGGCTTTCCCTCTACAGAACGGTTATCAAAATCCCCAGCATATTGGAGCGTTGGACGGGTATCGTGATGACTGCCTCCGCGGGTACCCGTCGCATAGCCAATACTCATCCCCTTGAGCCCCCGGGCAGAATGAGCCGGCATTTCAAGCCCCTTCGCAGCATACAAAAACGCCTTGGTTCCCTCTCCCAACTTTTCAGCCATTCGCCAAGAACCCTCTGCCAAAAGATTTCCAAAACCTCTTCGATGGGCCGCATCTTCTACTAGTCTCAGCATGGCGTGGTAGTCTCCCCAATTCAGGGGGAATCCTACGTCGCTTTCCTTTAAAACACCTTTCTCGTAACATTCAAATGCATAAGAGATTGTCACACCCAATGAAATGGTGTCCATCCCTAACTCATCGCAAAGCATATTGGCTTTAAGAAGAGCTCCGGGATCCCGGTGGTCTAACATGGTCCCCAAAGCAAAAATAGTCTCATACTCTGGCATTTTCCAAGCCGTTCCTGCAAATTCCCCCTCCGTGATACTATAATTTTTCCCGCAAGCAACAGGGCACTTGAAACAAGTTGTGTCCTTCTCCCAAATTTCTTCCTTCATTTGCTCGCCACTAATAGGTAAGCAGTCCTCAAAGGTTTCGGTTTGAAGGTTCCGAGTCCCTAGAAAACCGAGTTCGTTAACCATGCGAACAAGGATCGGTGTTCCGTAAACATTAAGCCCTTTCGTCCCTGTGCGAACATCTTCTGTCGAGCCAGTGACAAATTCCTTTAGAGCCTTAGGATCAAACACCTCCGTCTTTTGCCGCCCCTGAACAGCAATAGCCTTTAAGTTCTTCGAACCCATCACTGCTCCGATTCCCCCTCGCCCGGATATCCCATCGCGACTTTTGCGCCATGTGTGGGCCATAGCCGCATAACGCACCAAATTTTCACCGGCTGGACCAATTGCTATCACATCTGCCCGTCCACCTTCCCGATCACATACTAGATCACAGGTTTCCCGGATCCATTTTCCCCAAAGGTCTTCGGCAGGCATGATAGCTATTTTCTCATCAGAAATAGAAAGATAGACTGGTCGGTCTGCTCTTCCTTTCACTACGAAAGCGTCATAGCCTGTACGCTTAAGACTAGAGGGCCATGACCCACCAAAAGTGGAATCAAAAAACAAGTTGTTCAAGGGAGACTTAGTAGCAACACAAGCTCTACTTGCACTGGGAATGGATGTATCGGTCAGAGGTCCCACAGCATAGGCAATAGCATTATCGGGTCCTAGAGGATCGATATCGGGCTCCAAAAGGTCGTAAAGCAATCTCGCACAAAAACCATTTCCGCCGATAAATCGACGCGCCATCTGTTCGCCAACTGGCTCTACACGTATTTCTTCCGATCCCAAATCAATGTAGAGGATTTTTCCTCCATAACCTTTCATCAAG
>CAYTIB010000093.1:0-19443 GCA_964437725.1 uncultured bacterium
AGCAAAAGCATTTTTAGCTGAGTACCCGCAGGCAACACGGGAGGAGATTAAAGTAGGGATCTCGGGGAACCTTTGCCGATGCACAGGTTATGTGAAAATTGTTGACGCAATTGATGCTGTCATCCAAGGGAAGTATTGACGTTACCTCAGCGAGAAGTATACTGAATCAAATGGCCGCTCCTATAAAGATAGGGCGTTTGATTTAGATTAGTTATTCGGCGAATCTCTTCAGGAAGAGATCTTATTGATTCCAAAACCCTAAAAGGCCACCAAAACAGCCTTCCTTGGTGAGTGAATCTCAGACAAACAACCAATTGAGAGTACATTACGGATGTTTAAGAATATAGACGACCTACAGGAACAGTTACGAAAAAAAAATTATATTGCAGACCGACAACTTGCCACAACAATGTTCCTCTCTACGGAGATGAAGAAACCCATATTTCTAGAGGGGGAAGCAGGAGTTGGGAAAACCGATGTGGCAAATGTATTGTCTGATATCACAGGCTCCAACCTCATACGTCTCCAATGTTATGAAGGGTTAGACGCTAACACTGCCTTATACGAATGGAATTATGCGAAACAACTTCTTCGCATAAAAATGGAAGAGGCAAAGGGAGGCTCTAGGGAAGCTCTTGAAGATACAATTTTCAGCCCGGAATTCCTCGTCTCCCGTCCCCTACTTCAGGCGATTCAGGAAAGCAATGACCAATCGCCTGTTCTCCTTATCGATGAAGTTGATCGGAGCGATGAAGAATTTGAAGCTTTCCTTTTAGAAGTTCTCGCTGATTTCCAGATTTCCATTCCAGAAATTGGCACTATTCGTGCTAATCACAAACCTTATGTCATTCTCACCTCGAACAGAACTCGAGATGTTCACGATGCCTTGAAACGGCGCTGCTTATACATGTGGATCGACTATCCATCTTTTGAAAAAGAGTTGGAGATCGTACAGGCTAAAATGCCTGAAATCGGAGAACAACTAGCGCGTCAGATTTGTAATTTTATGCAGGGATTTCGCGAAGTGGATTTCTATAAAAAACCCGGGATTGCTGAAACACTTGATTGGGCAACCGCTCTAGTAACACTGCACAAAAACGATTTGGACACCGATGCAGTGAACGATACTCTAGGAGCAATCTTTAAATATCAGGAAGATGTAATCCGTGCAAAAGAAGAAGCCGTGCCCATGCTAATGGGTCGATACGCAGGAGAGTAGACGTTGCTAGAGGGGCAGACTAAATCAGCTGTTGATGAAAAGCGGAAAGCCCTTGTTCCGCGTGGCGCTCAACACAAGGACTTTACCAGGGACATGCTTGGCTTTTGCCGTGCCCTTCGCGAGAAAAAGGTAAAGGTAACGACCGGACGCGTGTTAGACCTTTATAAAAGCCTACACTTCATAGACACCGCTCAGAAAGATGACTTCCGTTCTGCTTCCCGGGCTAACCTTGTATCCAACTATGACGAAATAAAAGTCTTTGACGAAATTTTCGATGATTATTGGTGCATAGAGCAAAATGATGAAGTGCCCGAAGGCTTGGATGGGTGTGGCCCCGAGGGTGAACCTCCTCCAATGGATATGGATGGATGCGGACCAGAAGGTGAAGACCAGCAACAAGAAGGCGAACAGGAGGGAACCGAGGAAGAAGGAGAAGGTCAGGGAGAGGGAGAGGGAGAGGAAGAAGAGCTTTTCATGCTAGATGACGAAGAGGGTGCAGAAGGGGAAGAAGGAGAGGAAGGGGAGGAAGACAACCTACCCAGTTATAGTCCCTTTGAAGTTCTTTCGGTTAAGGATTTCGGAAATATCAAGGATGAAGAGGTCACAGAGATTCGCAAACTTATTGCCGAACTGGCTCCGAAACTTGCCACCCGTATTAGTAGGAGAAAAACTCCGACTCCTCAAAAAAAGATGATCGATATGAGAAGGACCATACGTAAAAACCTCCGATTCGGTGGCGAAATCGTCAATCTTTTTCATCGAAAACAGAAAATCAAAAAGAACGACTTAGTCCTGTTATGTGATGTAAGCGGATCAATGGACGCATACAGCCAATTTCTGGTTCAATTCATTTACGGCTTGCAAAGCGAAATCAAGAACATTCAAACCGCAGTCTTTAGTACACGACTGACAATAGCCACTCCACACCTCAAAGAGCGGGATCTCTATAAAGCACTGTCTCGTTTAGCTGAAAAGGTACACGATTGGTCAGGCGGTACTAATATTGGAGGATGCCTCAAAACCTTCAACGAACGCTGGGGCTCCATGATGGTTTCGAAACGAACCATTGTCATCATTATAAGTGATGGCTGGGATCGCGGTGAAATTGATGTCCTTGAACGTGAAATGCGACGTCTTAAAAGTCGTGCTCGGAGAGTGATATGGCTTAACCCACTTCTAGGTAGTCCTGGATACAAACCTATTGACAGGGGTATGCGCACAGCCCTTCCATACCTAGACCAATTTCTCCCGGCACACAACTTACAATCATTAACTGCCTTAGCAGAAACCCTAACCTTCGAATAGCCTCGCACCAGACAACACCATGGAAACACATGCAGTTTCTCGACCCTGCACATTCTATCGAGAGACCACTTAAGGCGATCAGCGTGGTCAAACCTCTCGAAAAAAGCTCTATACCTTCTGTCCCTTTTCCGATTTCTCTTTCAAACTGCCCAGGTCTCTTGCTTGTAGGACATGTTCCAAAAAAGATACTCATACCGACTACTCGTCAAAAATATCTTAGTAAGTGAATTTCTCTGCCCATCAGATAAACCAACAGACAATTCGTCTAACAGGTCGCAAAGCCATCTAGAGATCTTTTGAAAATCTTCTGAGGAATAAGCTTTGATCCAATCAACGTAAGGATTTGCCTCCGTTACATCCCCTTCACGTTCCAGCATCTCACCTAATGCGGCATAACCCCATTGGCACGGCATCAGAGCAACCGCAACCTCAGCCAATCCTCCAGAATGGGCCACCTCCAAAAGGTGTCTTGTGTAGGCATGCGCAGTGGGAGCAAGTTCAAGAGATTCAAGATCTTCCTTCGAGATCCCAAATCTCTCGGCGTAGGAACGATGAAGGGCCATCTCCTGATTTAGCGTTGCGTTCAAAAGATCGGCAAACTTACCCATCGTTTTTAGCCCTCCCCCCTTTGTCACAGCCAGGGCCAGTACTCGTGCATATTCAATTAAAAAAACATAATCTTGTTTCATGTAAAAGCGAAACACATCTAACGGAAGTGAACCATCTCCCAATCCTTGAACAAACGGGTGCATCCGAATCTCACTCCAGATTGATTCGCCCTCGATTTTCAGCTCTTGAGTAAATGACATCAAAGAATTCCTTTGCGAATTGATTAGTAAAAAACCTCAACAAGAAACAACCCACAAGTTGGGGCTGTAGGACCTGCCTGAGTCCTATCCTTCGACTCCAAAACCTCTTCAATCCATTGTGGGGGGTTTTTCTTTTTCCCTACCTGGACCAGACTACCCACTATGGTACGTACCATATAACGCAAAAACCCATCAGCCGATATCTGAATTTCGATTGAATCTTTTCTCTGACTGATCTGCACTTCTTTCACTGTTCGGACCGAATTGCGCGTCGAATTCGATTCCCGCCCTCGAAATGCCCGGAAATCATGAGTTCCAATCAAGTATTTCCCTCCTTCGCACATTGCCCGGATGTCCAGTGGCAAAACAATGTGCCAAGAGTATTTCCCATGAATAGCAGAGGGATATTCACGATTGAGAATTACGTACCTATAAATCTTTCCCCGAGTGGAATATTGGGCGTGAAAATTCGATTCCATCTCCTTCACTTCCTTCACGACAACATCTTCTGGCAACTGTGAATTGAGTGCACTGCGCAGATCCACCGGACCAAAAGACGTTTCCATAGTAAAATTAGCTACTTGTGCAAGAGCATGCACTCCGGCATCTGTCCGACCAGAAGCGTAAATGATGGGCCTGGAACCACAGATTTTATCAATGGCATCCAATAACACCCCTTGAACAGTTGGAGCATTTTTTTGTAATTGCCATCCGTGGTAGGCTGTCCCATCATATTCCAAAGACAGGGCAAAATTTTTTCGCATAGAAAATTCTCATGACAAAGTAATCAACGACTTTCTGCCAAAACTGCACGGAATAACACACCTCTAAATCAAATATAAAGCGCCTCCCAGATTTACCAAGTCGGTATTCCGGGAGTAATTGTAAACCGTAACAATTTATGAGCTGAACGAAGTCTCTCTTCAACTTCCTCAGGCGTATCTCCCTTCGAGAAAACAAAACCTAGATAACTGTCTCCTTCTGGAGGCGCAACAAGAAATTGGCGCAACTTGGCAGTAATTACAACGTCTTCCACCTTGTCTAGCCGACGTGCTTCACAAACCCCCTCAACTCGCTGGAGGATACCAGCCTGCGGAATAGGAATCATCATAACCCCCGACGCCTTGTGTGACATGGCTTCCCAATCGATTGGCCAACCAAGTGAGTGCCGAAGCAATATTTCCTCTAAAGCCACACCGCATGCATTCTGAAGAGCTCTAGAGCACAAACCACCGATAGGTCTCGCAGCAACCTCAAGCACATACAAACCATCCTTATTCACTCGAACTTCCGCGTGTATTGGACCATGCATTAATCCCAGAGTCCGACATGCCTTTTGTACACAGAGCTTTATTGCCACCTGAGTTGTTCGATTAAGACGCGATGGAGTCACATACAAAGTTTCCTCAAAGAAGGGCCCATCCAATGGATCTGGCTTATCGAATAGCGCTAGCTGTCTCAGGGAACCATTATCCATCAATCCCTCGAGAGAGATTTCAACCCCTTCAATAAAATCTTCCACGAGAATTGTTTTAACTTCTGAATCTCTTCCTACTCGAATTTCTGGCCTTTCAAGCAGTTTTTTAATTCGATGGAACGCTATCTCGAAAGACTGAGGATCATCAGCACGAATTACGCCACGACTTGCACTCAAACCCAACGGCTTGAGAACACATGGGTAGCTCTGGCTCTTCGAGTAAACCCCTGGATCAGCAAGGCAAGGAATAGAGATAAACGTTGGGACTGGAAGTCCTGCTTCAAAAAATGAACGTCTTGCCAACAGCTTGTTTCGGGCAAGCAAAGTGCCCCTCGGCGAGTGGTAACGAAGTCCCAAAGCTTCAGCCACTTGAGCGGCTACAACCGTCACCTTATCACCAATGGGAATAACAGCATCTATGGTCCGATTCTCTGATGCATTCAAAATCTCGCCAACGCACAGTTCTGGTTCTTCGAATCTCAAAGAAATGGATCTATCCAACCATGAGTCACCCAAAACGTGACAACGGTCCGTCCCGACAAGGATATCTAAACCAAGGGTTCTTGCAGAATTCAGAAAATCACGGGTTTGATAGCCAGTGGTAGTGCATAGAAGAAGAACCAGTGGTCGACAAGTGTAGTCCGAGAGCAATTGCTAGACCTTTTTAGATCAAATTGGAGCCAACTGCTCCTCAAGTGGTTCTGCTCAGCAATACCAAGGTTCTGTGAGAAAAGGAACTTTGGCCAAAGATGGTCGAAGAGGTAATTCCGGTATCTTCTCATCCCCAATACCCTCGGCACGATGAACAGCCTTCCAAACTTCCGTGAAAACCTCGCGACGACCAAGGCCTGTCTCTTCACCTACTCGAACAATCTCAAGAACGTTCTTGTGTAATGCATCCACACGGTCATCCTTATTCCGCCAAGTCCAACTCAGCAGTGAAGAATCGAAAAAACCCAACACTTCTCGCACTTCTCCAAGTTCCAATAAGCGGGACCCTGATGGAATTAACAACCTAATTGCTAACTGAACTGGGGAAACATGGTCTACGAGATCCAATTCCATCAGAAAAGAGAGGAGATCTCGATAACTATCTAATGTTGTCCAGGGAGTAAACGTAACAAAGGTTGGATTTAAAACTAAGCCCTTTTCCTTAAAACATTCAACAACACGAACGAAATCCTCTCGTGTGTGTCCTTTGTCGAATATATCCAACACCCTATTGTCAATCGCCTCAACTGCACTGGTCACGAAAGCGCATCCTGTATCTCTCAGTACGGCCAAATCCTCTGTATACTTCAAAAGGTGCTCCACCTTGATCGTCACATCATATGTAAGATCTGGATATTCAACATTCATCTCTTGGACCAGACCAAGGGCGTGGCGAATGCCATTGAAAAAATCAGGATCCCCGAAAGTAATGTGTCGTGCGCCCTGCTCTACCTGCTTACCAATATCCTTCATAATGATATCTCGTTGAACCACACGGAAGGCACCTTTATAAACAGGGACAACCGGACAATGCCGACATAAATGCTTGCAACCCCGACTAGCCTCCGTATATCCTACGACACGTTTATTTCCATCACCCAAGTCCAATTTTGCATAGGAATCCAAACCCGGCAGATCTCTCCTATCTGGAACCACAAAAGCAAGACGCTCAAGACTAACCCGAGTTTCCCCGGAAAAATTCACATGTGACTTTGAATCCAGTTGACGAACGAGCGTCAGCAGATCTCTCTCGAATTCTCCACCCAGAAGAGTCTGTACACCCAAACCAGAAAGATATTCAGCATTGACGGTTGCATAGAGACCATAAAAGCAAATGTGAGCATTCGTGTTTAGCGATCTAACATGCTTCATCGTCTGAACCGCGATTCTTGTTGCAGTGTGCATTGGCACATAAAAAGCAACTAGATCGGCCACACGAACAGACTCTTCCTCTAGAGGATGAACGGCGAGATCCTGACAAGTAACCTCTACACCCTCCCGACGAAGCCATCCAGCCGGTGAAGCCAGTCCAAACGGTTGCCGCCCAAGATCGTAGGTGGAAATCAAGACGACCTTCATGTACTCTCCACTGAAGAGACAGTTAACCCTAGATTCAGATTGCCACAAGACTCACAAATAGATCGATCAAATTCCAAAAACACTCCGCCTGATACGTAACACTGGAATCCTAGTCATACAACTTACCCCTTTGATTGTGGAGGGACGTATCCTTCAGGCATCGCAGCACCTTCACCAAAGAAAAACTCTTCAACCGACTTTTCAAATATTTCATCGGTTGAATCATCCATGAGATTTAGCCTGTACTCGTTGACAACCATCTTGAAATACTCGAGGAACATATCCCATCCTTCCTGCGAGACATTCTCAAAAACCCTTTCCCCTAACTCTCCGGGAACAGGAGACTCAGGAAGGCCTGGGGCTTCTCGTTCCAATTTAACACAGTGAACCATTCGGACTGCCATTACTTCTCCTCCTGTATTAAAGGAGCGGAGGACAATGCCACATCCGCTCTTGTAATTGCATGAAAGGGAAAAGACATCTATTCATTAAGCAACCACCAACCTTCCATGATTAAATAACTCGGGGCAACGACAAAGAGCAATTTTGACCTACTACACTAAAAAATTATATCATTTGGAAAAGGTAGTTGGGTGTATTTTGATTTCAACACTACCAAACCACGGCATAGTGTCTAATACATACCCAGTACTTGAGGACTAGAAAACTCCCACAATGGAGAAGAAAAACGGCTCCAACAGAATGTCTGTTATTGGGCAAACCATCAAGATCAGTGGAAGTTTAGAAGCCAATGAGGATCTCCATTACTTGGGGTGTTTTGATGGTGAAATCAACCTTCACGATCACCATCTGACTGTAGGTAAAGGAGCTCAAATAGATGCTCACATCCAAGGACGTGAAATCACTATCGATGGTAATGTTAATGGGACTATAAATCCGGGCGAGTCACTTCATATCCGAGCAAACGGATCCGTTTCAGGAAATACCCATACCCCACGCCTCCAAGCGGAGGACGGAGCTCGCCTAAGTGGTCAATTCACTATCGGAGCCTGGAGAGGTGCAGGGAAAAAAATCCCGAACTTTGATGAACTTCGAAGGCTAGTAGAGTCCGAACTACAGGGACTCAATGAACAACAGTTAGATTTCACATCGAAGAGCCCAGACTGGGCACACTGGAGCATACGTCGCCAAATAAGCCACATGGCCAACTGTGTGTATTTCTGGTTAGTTGGACGTTGGGGAGAACTCCTCTGGAATGAAGTTAGCCCCGACTCGGAACTTGTTGAAATCGCTTTATCCAGGCACGATTATGATCGCATGCTCGATCCGTCTAAATACCAAAGCATTTCAAGCTTACTCAGAATGCTCAATCGATCCTACGATTTAATCAATGAGGTAGCAGGCAGGGAAACGATTAAATCCATCAGCAGCAAAAAACTGACCCTCAGACTTGAGTTGAATGCCAAGGTGGGCAAGTCAGAAGAAAGTGCACATCACCTTTGGGATCGTTTCGGATCATTCCACACAGGTGGCATTACTCAAGACCCATCAGATCCTCATACATGGACCTTTACACTAGAGGCAACTTTGAAGCACCTCTATTTTGAACAACTCTCCCATCTTCGAACTATTCAGCGGCTTAAAAAGAAACAGGGACTTCGGACCACAAAACGGATTCCCCGGAAAGGTTACCTACAATTGGATCGCTTTTGGAATGATTAATCTTTTTAACCAATAACATGATAGAGGAGTTCGAAAAGATGAAAACCTTTCGACATGATCATACCCACTATCGTACTACTGAAGTTTTAGAAATGGTTGATTACTTCACGAATATATTTGGAGCCGAAGTATTCTCCGAAGACGAAATCGATGGATGGCCATTCATTCGATTAAGACTCGGGGACATCAATCTTACTGTCTCGGGTCCTCCGAAGGGAGTGGAAGAATTACACTCCACTGAAGGAAAAATCCTGCGGGGAGTCGACCATCTAGCGCTTGGGGTGGACAACCTGGATCAAGTTGCAAACGATTTAAAGTCCAAAGGCGCAAAATTTATTACCGAGCCAATGCAATCAGGTCCTGATTTGAAAATATCCTTCATCGAAGGTCCCGATGGAATCCGCATAGAGGTGTTAGAAAGAAGGTAAGTTACAATTTTAAATATTGGACTTACAAAGCAAAATTTTAATGAAATTTCAACGCCAATGGGACAGTTCTTTCAGATTCAAAGGGAACACGAATGACTAATGAATCCAATAAGCTATCTGATATATCTCCTGTCTACTATAAAAACGCCGATTTTCCAGAAATTGACTGTGTCAGCAATGAGTACGCCGAACGAGAGTATGAGGTAAAAATATCGATTCCAGAATTCACCTGCGTGTGTCCAGTTACTGGTCAGCCAGACTTTGCTGATTTTCGTATAACCTACATTCCCGGCAAAAAACTCATCGAGCTGAAATCACTGAAACTCTACATACATTCCTATCGAAACGTGGGAATCCACCATGAGTCAGCCGCCAATAAGATACTCGATGATCTTGTGGCAACTTGCAATCCGCGAAGCATGGAGGTAGCCGGAGATTTTTCGATCCGCGGAGGAATAATGACAACCGTTACTGCTTCATTTGGTAAAAAAATATAATTAATTTTTCACCGGATGAGTCCTCAAACCACTCAATACACTTTCTGCGCTCGTCACATTGGTGAACCCAGACAATCCCTTCAAGACACCTCGATGCACATCCGGATCCCAAGTAGTCATCATATCGTGAGCCATCACAACTCGAAAATTTCTCTGATAGGCATCAAATGCCGTAGCCTGGACACAATAGTTCGTGTAAACGCCTGTTAGCACAACCGTTTCGATACAATGGTGTTTCAGTAGAGCCTCAAGGGATGTACCGAAAAAACTACTAAATCGCACTTTGACAACTTCATCATCAAAATCCGGCAAACAATCGACAGTCTTCGCACCCCAAGAATCCGGGCGCAATCCTTCCTTACGCAAAAAAGGTCGACTATCAAGATGCAATCCGGCCTCTAAAGGACTTCCTCCTTCATCACATTCATAGACTGTCCGAATATTGATCAGTCGTACCCCCATCTTTTTCACCTCAACCAAAAAACCTCCAAGAGGTTCCAACAATTCAGGAATGCTTGGACATGCCAAACCGTTACGCGAATAAACTCCATCAGATAAACAAAAGTCGTTCTGGACATCAATAATTAAAACCGCAGTAGACTGAGACTCCAACTTCAGGGGAATATCGGGAAATTCTCCAACTGCCTGGCGAAATTCTTTATTCATCGAATTTTCTCCAATTAGCTCTTTTCCTCATCTAGCAACAAGCAAATTGCTAGACCGTTGCATCCGCAGTCATGGTAGAAGAATTTGGATGGAGAGAAACACAGATCGGTTGTTGATTGGGATTTTTTTCGCGTCCTAGAGTTAGGACTGCTTCCTCAGCATTTTCTAGCAAAAATTCATGGGTATGTAGGCGTTCGAGTCTATAGTTGTTCTCAGAAAGCAAACGAAAAGCCTCAAGGTAAGCTTCTCTCCCTTGGGAATAAACTCCTTTGATTGTCAATTCTTTATAAAGAACTCGATCGACATCGAGTGCAATTCCACCTCCAGAGCCTTTAATACCGCTCAAGATAACCGTGCCACCAATACGGGCGACCTCGATAGCATCAAGAACCGGCTGTGACGCAACTGGCACAAGATCGAGAACAACGTCGACACCACGTCCGTTGGTAATCTCCATTACACGAGCGGCTGTATCCTCACTATCAGCCTCGATGGTGTGATCAGCCCCCAGGGCTTCGCCCATTTGCAACTTATATGGACTTCTCGAAGTTCCGGTCAAAATGATCTTGCCGACACCAGCCTCCCTTGCCGCCACAACTGCACCAAGGCCACGCTGACCTGAGCCCAGAATTAAGATCGTATCGCCCAAAGCTGTTTTCGGTATTTGCACGGCCCAGCGAATACCAGCAGCGATAGGCTGATACAATGTAGCTATTGCAAGCGGCATATCATCCGGGATCCGATGCAGCATGGTCCTCTCATGGAGATGAATATACTCACTGTACCCACCCCACAGTCCATGCCCAACATCACGTGGCGTGTAACCGTAACAGGGCGGAGCACCCGGAGGCATTAGCGAACGACAGTTGTGGTAATTACCACCTAGGCACAATTCACACCGACCACATGACAAATGCGGTTCGAGAGCAACAAGATCTCCTTTGGCGACGTTCCACGATCGTGCAGCATCCTTACCGATCTCGACAATTCGTCCAATCGGTTCATGGCCAGGAATCACCGGATATCGCATTATCCCCGCTGCCGCCATGGTTCCACGAAATTGCTCAACATCACTTCCACAAAGACCACAGGCTACAACAGCAAGCAACGCTTCGCGTGAGCCAACAGGTGGGATTTCATGCTGATCTGGTTCTATACGACGATCCGCAACCTGTACCATTACCCCAGATTTCACCGGCACCACCTTTGATTGAGATTATTTAGTTCACAATTACTTCCTTTGAGATTGTCCTGGCCCATCGCCACCTCCCGCTACATGGTTTTGCATAGCTTTGTCGATTCCAAGCTGACGGCGTTCAAGCAACTCGGGTTTCTTATCCATTGCCCATAGATAGGCTTCACGTTGCCGATTTTCTCGATCTTGGAAACAAGGTATCACGTAACGAGCAATCAACTCATAACTCCTCTTCGTTTGCTCGAAATCGGCCCAGTTATGAGCCATGTCAAGGAATATGCCGAATCCGCCTGATTGACGGTCGAGGCGCTCGATTTGTTCTACCAAATCATCAGGCGTTCCAATCACCGCAATCTTTGCATCAATCAGAGAATCAATATCTCGGTCAATATCGCCTTCGCCTTTTGCGGCCAAAGGCAGATGCGCAACATGGGCAAAGTAATGGAGCCATTCCTGGATGCCGAAACGAACGTTTTCTCTTGCCTTTTCACGCGACTCAGCTATGTGAACTGGACCAACTAATCGCCAAGCCTTTCTGTCAACCTGCTGACTATGCGCCACCGCCTGTCCCTCACAAATTCCCCAGGTCTCCGGCAGTGCCTCGAATGCGGATTGAGTTGTCGCGGCAGTTGATAGAAGAGACATGCCGTATCGGCCCGCAGTGCGTGGACCCGAAGGAGAAACGACTGACGGAATCGCTAACTCTACATGTGGGCGTGTAAAAGGTGCTAGCTGTAGCCGAGCCTCACGGAGATTGAACCAATCGGATTGGGAGGTTACAGAATCACCGCGAAGCAACGGCACAAGTACTTCGAGAGATTCATCCATCATTTCACGAATACGTGAGACATCTATCCCAACCATATCTGCGTCATATGGCAGTGCACCGGCACCGATTCCAAACATTAATCGACCGCGAGTTTGGTGGTCTAACTGATTAATACGCTCGGCAACAAAAAACGGATTATGATAAGGAAGCGTTACGACCCCGGTCCCCAATCTGATGCGGCGGGTTCGCTCGGCAGCAGAGGCAATGAAAATCTCTGGTGAAGCAATGATCTCCATTCCCCCAGAGTGATGTTCGCCAATCCATACTTCGTCAAATCCCAGAAAATCAAGATATTCAACGAGTTGGAAGTCTCGTTCAAGGGCAAGAGTAGGATTCTCTTTGACGGAATGAAACGGAGCAAGGAAAGTACCGAATCGCTTTTCCAAGACCACTATAATACCCTTTTTAAAACAAGAGCGAGATTTACAACGACAGCGTCTGGCACATCAGCAAATTGTCGTTGTCCATCATGATCTGAAAATCGGGCATCGGAGAACTTGAGATCAGTCATATTATGGTATAGATGAATGGAATAACAGGCAACTTAGATTTGATATGAGGTTGATCACGAAAGAGCAATCAGAACCCAACTTACTATCCGTTAACACAATTTTCGAAACAAAGAGCGACATGGAGGTGCCGCAAAATGCAGGACGTAAACCTTCCGGCATTTAGCTTGCCAGAAAGGGATCGACGTTATAAGGCTGTTCGATCAGAAATGGCAACTCGCGAGATAGAATGTCTTATTGCACCTCAGAATACCGGCGAATGGGATGCCTGCCAACCCGATGCCCGATACCTGACATCCATCGGAGGTGGTGGTACAGCTATAGCAGCAATACTGCCCATCGTAGGTCCACCAATTGCAATCATTCGTGAATCAAGGAGAATCAATTTCTGGCAACGCGCACAAGATTGGGTAACAGAGGTTCGGAGCACGGTAGATGGAGAATGGGGCGAGGCTTTGGGCAAGGCGATTCGAGATCTCGGATACACCCAAGGCCGGATCGGTATTGCCGGGCTCGAGAATACGCTCCGCTTTCCCGACGGAATAGTCGCTCACGGTGAATTAAAAGCCCTTCGCAAGGCATTGCCTGATGTAACGTTCGTCAATGCCACTGAATTTCTTCACAATATTCGAATGATCAAAAGCACCGAAGAAGTCACGATGATCAAGCACGCACAACTCTGCGCTGACGCCATCAGCAAGGCCGCTTTTGAAACTGCACGGCCAGGCGTAACAGAACACGAGGTCTACGCAAAAATGACCGAGGCGCATATTAGAAATGGAGGCGAAATACCCGCAATGCTTCTGATCGGAATCGGTAAAGCACCCAACCAAACCTACCTTCTTCCGACTTTCAGAAATTTAGAGAGAAACGATATCCTCATCTGCGAATCTGAGATCAAATATGCTGGTTACATGGCCCAGAGCATCGAAGCATTGTGTCTCGGTCCACCATCATTCGACTACCAGCATCTATTTGAAGCTTCGTTAGAATGCTTTCATCTTCTCTTAGATATGGTGAAACCTGGTGTTCCTTACGCAGAATTGATACGAAAATGGGAAGAACACATGACACAACGCGGGTGCCTTGCCACTCCAACTCTGGGACATGGGCTAGGGCTCGGTCAGGACGGCCCTACCTTGAAACCCGGTGGTGACGCACAAGGTCGCATAATTGAGGCGGGCCATTGTTTTGTTATGAAACCATGGGCAACATCGGTCGACGGACAACGAGCAATCCGAACAGGAAATTCAATCCTTGTCGACAAACATGGTGCCAGACGGATGGGTCGCCTAGATATGAAGTTTCGTATTATTGATTAGTTAAGACCAACTTAAAAATTTGACACGAATAAGCCAGGTTTAATGTACTCGAATCGCTACTTCAGACAGAAAGTAGATGAAAATAATCATACCGAAAACCTGCACCTAACAAATAAGGGATCAAGATGCAGATAGGAGTCGATAGTTTTGCATCTGCCAATTTCAAAGATGAAAATGGGAGGATCATTGGCAGTTCCCAGGCCATATCCGAATTGCTTACAAGAATCGAATTTGCGGATACTGTGGGAATTGATGTTTTTGGTATAGGAGAACATTACCGTAAGGAATTCCTCGATTCTGCACCCTCGATTATTCTTTCTGCAGCTGCAGCACGTACCAAAACCATACGTCTGACAAGCGCGGTAACTGTGTTGAGTGTCAGCGATCCGGTAAGAACATTTCAAAACTTTGCGACGTTAGATTTGATCTCTCAAGGTCGAACTGAGATGGTGGCTGGCCGTGGCTCCTTTATTGAATCCTATCCCCTTTTTGGTTTTAACCTTCATGACTACAACGACCTTTTCACTGAAAAACTAGACCTGTTGCTTAATATTCGTGAGAATGAAGTTGTTAATTGGTCTGGCAGATTTCGCCCTCCTATCATTGATCAAGCAATCTATCCAAGGCCCTTGCAGAATCCATTGCCTATTTGGGTAGGTGTGGGTGGTACCCCTGAATCCTTTGTTCGCGCAGGGAAATTGGGATTACCACTTATGATAGCAATTATAGGGGGTGAAACAGGTCGCTTCCGTCCACTTGTGGACTTGTACAAAAATGCTGGTGTTAAAGCAGGCCATTCTATTGAAAAATTAAAGGTAGGAATACATTCCCTTGGATATGTCGCCAGGGATTCCCAAAAAGCAATGAATGATTTTTTTCCTGGCTATGCAGAAAGGTTCACTGAAATTGGAAAAGAGCGTGGATGGGCTCCGGTTAATCGGTCCCATTTTGAATTCCAAACCTCCCCATCTGGTGCTCTAGTAATTGGAAATCCGGAGGAAGCAGCTGAGAAAATACTTCGGCACAGTGAGGCGCTCGGAGGCATCTCGAGATTCAGCTTTCAATTGGACGTTGCGGGTTTGTCACATACACAACTATTGCAGTCGATAGAATTGATAGGAACACGAGTTTCCCCTATGGTCAACAAGTAGAAAACTCCTCTTCAAAAAATTCTAGGGGCCCCTTTCCTTCGTTCTATTGCTGAACTCATTAAATCATTAACTTTTTTTCGAAGAAGAGATAATTTGGTCGGAAATATCTAAACCCACTCGCTCGCTAAAACCGTCGATAATCTTTTTCGTTAAAGGACCTGGCACTTTTTTCCGCAGTGTTTGTCCATTGATTTTGCCCACAGGAAGCAAGGCAAAACTAGTAGTACAAAGAAATGCCTCATCAGCGTTGATTGCGTCAAAAGTTGTCATATCTCCTTCCCGCACTCCAATACCCATTTCTGCTGCAATCTCCACAATTTCCATCCGGGTGATACCTTCGAGAACGTTCAGAAGGCTAGCAGTAAGAAGTTTCCCTTCAGAAACAGCGAAAAAATTAGCAAAACTACTCTCAGTGATAAATCCTCGAGTATCGAGCATCAAAGGATAGCAGTGAGGGTCCACCATTCGAGCCTGAAAGTTGGCCTGGACGTGATTCGCCTTATTGGTAATTTTCGCTCTTGCATCAAGGGACTCTGATGGGGTGCGACGGATAGAGGGTGTTACCAAGTGGGCTCCATTTTGATAATCTTCGACAAACTGCGGAGTGTATTCAAGTGGAACACAATAGATCACAACAGTTGCAGGAACACCAGAAATCCCGTGTGTTGAGCGAAAACTTACACCCCGGCTGATATTGTGCCAGATTTGATAGTCTTCTCTATCCCTAAGCAAGTGGGAGTTACGCGCAAGGACTTCAAGAGTGATTTGCTCCAACTTGCCAACTGAAAGCCTCGCATCCAGCTGCATGTATCTCATAGAAGCTTCTAGCCTCCGCAAATGACGCTCAAGGCGGAACGGCTTACCACCATATGTGCGAGTCATTTCATAAACCCCATCCCCCGCTCTAAAACCAGCGTCAAAGATGGAAACTTGAGCCTCCGATTCAGGGAGATATTCCCCATTAAGATAAACCACTCGTTCGTCCATTCTCTCTCTCCCCTCCAAACTTGAATACAGGTGAATTCCCGTAGAACATTCAACTTTAGTTTGGGGCAAAAAGTCCAGAGGTTAAAAAAAGAATCCAAATCAGATTTTTTCTGACACTTCTCTCTAACGCTGTTTCCCGTCGCATCAAATGGGTAGATTTAAGTAGATATCCAGATTGTTCAGGCGATGGTTGCAAATCGAAGAAATTCTAATTATGGACTTTTCTCTGGAATGTTTTCTTTCTTCAGCAACTCTAAAAGCCGTTCAGAATTAATGGGAAGCGACTTAACTGGAACACCCGTAGCGTCGATAACCGCATTGGCAATCGCCGGTGCGATCGCTACCAAAGCAGGCTCGGCCAATCCTTTTGCGCCCCACGGACCAGTCGGCTCGATTGACTCCACGATTATCGACACGGTTTCCTGAGGCATGTCCTTCGAACTCGCAATCCGGTAGTCAACAACATTAGCGTTTTGTGGAAGACAGGTTTTAGTGTCAATCACCATATCCTCAATTAAAGCATAGCCAACCCCTTGAGCAGCTCCGCCCTCAATTTGGCCTTCGCAAATCTGAGGATTTATGGCACGTCCGATGTCATGCGCACAAACAAGCTTCAAAATCTCCACTACTCCAGTCTCCGTATCCACCTCTACTTCAGCAAATTGAGCCAAGAACGGCGGGCAGTTTGTGACGGGCGCGAAGGTCCCTCGCCCCATTACCATTTCGTTCTTATCGCAATGAATTGCATGCATTGCTGCATCCTCAAATCTCAATGCCCGCTCCGGAGCTCCCTGCACAAAAACTTTACCTTCTGCGCAACCCAAATCTCTCGGATCTGCTTCAAGTTGATCAGCAACCACCCGAAGTAGTTGATCCCTTGCTTCTTCAGCTGCAATCTTGACTGCGTTACCGGCCATGTACGCCTGACGGCTACTATGAGTTCCATTGTCGTAAGGACAAAACTCAGTGTCACCATTGAACACATCGATTCTTTCCGGATCGATACCCAAAACCTCGGCCGCCATTTGGGCAAGGATTGTGTCCGAACCCTGACCCAAATCACAAGCCCCAACGGAAATATTGACAGTACCATCTTCGTTGATCTTCAATATCGCACCAGTAACCTCGTTGACGAATGGCTTCACACCTGTATTGTGAGTTCCAATCCCCATTCCAACACCACGAACTTTAGTTCCGTTTTTAACCTTCAGACCCCGTTTCTCTGACCAACCAACAGCCTCTGCTCCCCTTTGGATACAGCTTTCCATTCCAGAGCTTTCAATAGTAATTTTACTCATTTCGTCGTAATCACCCACACGCACATGATTTTTCAGGCGAAGATCTAGAGCATCCATACCGAGAGTTTCTGCAGCACGATCCATAAGAAGTTCCATAGCGAAGGTCTGTTGAGGAGTCCCAAATCCGCGAAAAGCCCCGGCAACCGGAAAATTCGTGTAGGCAGCAATTCCTTCGTAACGTACATGCGGCGTTCGATACAACATCATCCATCGATGGCCAGTGGTCATCGTAACTTTCGGACTCGCTGCGGAATAGCCACCCGCATTCAGGTAGGCCCGCAAATCTCGAGCATGAAGCAATCCATCCGACTTGAATCCGAGCTTGAGATAAAACTTGTTTGCATGCCGCGTGCGGGTACCAACAAATTCTTCCCACCGGGTTAAAGAAAGACGCACCGGGCTCCTTGTTTCCATCGCCATCAGGGCGACGACAATTTCATCAAATAAGTCATTCTTTCCTCCGAAACTCCCACCAGTAAAGGGCTTAATGACACGGATTCGCGTCAGTGGCATGTTGAGAATCTTTCCTAACAGGATTCGGATATTGTGAACACCCTGAGTGGATGTACATATGGTCAAACGACCAGAGTGACTGTCATACTCTCCCGTGTAAGTATGGGTTTCCATGGGCATATGCTGAACAACATGGGTCTCATAAGTGTCCTCCAAAACCAAGTCGCTCTCCTGGAAACCGCGTTCCACGTCTCCAACGCTCCACTCGACATGCTTGAGCAAGTTTGTATCTCCGTGGACAGGGTAGGCATCAGGCTTCAGTGCCTCCTCGGGATCTCCCACAATAGGAAGAGATTCATATTCAACTTCGATAAGGTCTAAAGCTTCCTCGGCAATTCGTGGGTTAATAGCGGCAATAGCAGCCACACGATCACCTACGTGCCTGACAATAGGAGAAAACGCACGCTCATCTGGAAGGAGCCGGTCGTCATCAGCCGGCTCACGCCAATAACTATTATAGGAAGTGTCTGGGGTATTCTCGTGCGTGAGTACAGCCTTGACACCCGACAACTCTAAAGCCTTGGAGGTATTAATCTTCACTATGCGAGCATGGGGAACCGAGCTTCGGAGAATCCGAATAGTAAGTGGCCGATTCATCGGCAAGTCGGCAGTATACCTTGCATGCCCTGTAACCTTTAGAAAGGAATCTTTTTTCTTGATCGACTTTCCAACATAACGGAGGTTATCCCCGTCCTTATTCATTTCGAATTCCCCATACGCTGAGCAGCAAGTTCAACAGCCTCAACAATTTTCACATAACCGGTACATCGGCAATAATTGCCTTCGAGAAATTCAAGAATCTGTTCACGGCTTGGATTTTTATTCTCTCGCAAAAGTGAGATAGACGTGAGGACCATAGCCGGTGTGCAGAATCCACATTGGACGGCCCCACATTCGATGAAAGCCTCCTGAACAGGGTGTAGTCTCTCTCCGTCCGCCACCCCTTCAATGGTACGTATTTCTCTACCGTCTACTCGTATCGCTGGGATAAGACATGAACAGGCTAGCTCATTCTCAATCCAAACAGTGCAACAACCGCAAACACCAACATCGCAACCCACCTTGGTTCCAGTTAAAGCAAGGTCTTCCCTAAGAACTTCCGAAAGGAACCGCCCAACCGAAACCGTCAGTTCGACAGGATCCTCATTCACACTAAACTTAATTGTTTTTCTTTCCACCAGAACTCTTTCCTCATCCTCTAAAACTGGACCAGACCTGTTTAAGCAAGATCACTTCTCGCCGGTTACTCGACTCAAAACGCGAGGCAAGAGCACCCTGACCATCTCACGCTTATAATTTCCAGTACAGTAGACATCATCCGGAGGATCCACCTCTTTCGCTGCGACATCAGCTACTTGTTGAAACAAATCCTCCCCAATCGTTTTCCCCCGAAGAGCCGCCTCCGCCGCCGGTGACCGCATAGGTACTAAAGAGGCATTGGAAAATGCTACACGTGCATCAAGACATATTTTGTCTTTAGGAGAA
>CAYTIB010000094.1:0-42094 GCA_964437725.1 uncultured bacterium
GCCCGTATTTCTTATACATTCCCTTATCGCTCGCTACGAAGAATGGTGCATGTTTCCCGTAGATGATCCAGTCCAGAAGAAAAGTTACCTTTTCTGCACGGACTTGGGTGGCCAACCCCCCTAGCAAGAACAGACCGGCCATCAATAGAACCGAAAGCTTTTTCATCTTGACTTAGCCTCCATGACACATTACGAAATTTCGCGATTTTCCCCGATTTTCTCGAGGACCCGCAACCCCTAAAAGTACAATCTTCAACCCCTAAAAGTACAATCTTCTTGTCTAAATGTAACTTAAATATACCGAGATCCTGCTTGTTAAACAACCCTACTAATTAATAAGAGAGCTGAATATAACAAAAATAAGTGCAAAAGGTTTATTTTCATTGGGTCTCAGAGTTATTTGGCCTTTCGTTTGATTTCCAAAGAGACGTTGTCAGCTCCGAAAATGGCGAACGGTTTACTTAATCGGACTTTGACCCATTCCAACGGATATTTAGATAAGCAAAGATGCGCGATTTCTTCAGCTAGATCCTCCATTAAGAAACATTTGCTCCCCTTAACGTATGTTTTAACAACCGAAGCAAGTTTTGCGTAATCCACAAGAGGTTCGTACGCCCCTCCCCCCGATCGCTCATTCACAGCAGGAAATCCCAGATCTATTCGAACTGGCTGTGGTTTTTCTCGCTCCCGGTTATAGACACCGAGGATGCATCGAACCTCCAGTCCCTTGATGATAAAATGATCGCCTTCCATCTTGCTAATTCTCCATTTTGGAATTAACACCCAAATGGTCGGATCCTAACACAATAGAAAAGATTGAATTTTCCACATATAGATGGCCAAACGAGCAACACCCTTTTTCTGGACGCACACATATAGCCGGAGTAATATTTAGGATATGGGCGGGAAAGACAAAGAAAATGTCGAGATTCTAACATTAGATGAGGAGGGTTGCGTTCAATTACCGGAGAGTGTTCTCAAAGTGCTGAAACTTGCCCCTGGGAAAGAAATCAAGATTCGGCTGACCGGAGACCGAGTAACCATTGAACGGCATATCGCGGATCCTTTTGCAGAATATAGAGACCGTCCTGAGCCTCCTAGTCTTGACAGCCTGATCAAGAAAGATTCCCAAAAAAAGAAAGCAGATTCGGAAAAGTTTGAGAAACGCCTAAAGGAAAAGCCAGAATTTGACCCTGAAGATCATCCCGACTTTTGGCGTTAAAAATTTTACTTATTGCTTTTGAGGGGCTTTTCCCCAACTTGCAATAAACCGTGGTTTCGCCCTTCCGCATTTCATGAAGACGCCACTTGATTTTAAAAGTTGATGGAGGCGTATTGGAATTAAGGTGGCGCAACCAAGCCTCCTTAAGAGTTTTCCGAAAGCATACGTGAGGAGACGATTTGATAGGGTTGAGGCTCCTCTCCTTATCGCGAGGAGGAATTTGTGATGGGTAAGAAGTGTTTTTTCTCTCCCGGGGAGGCGGAGCCCCTCCGGATGACGGGACAAGCCCCGCGCGGATGGGGAATTGTTATTAGTCCAAATGGAGTCGGTTCTGAAGGACTGTCTTTTGGAGTACAGGACATTGACGTCGGGAGCGAGATTCCCTATCACGTGCATGACAAGGAAGAGGAGATTTTGTTTTTCTGGCGCGGGAAGGGAAAATGCGTGATAGAAGATGAAGAATTTGAAATCGCCCCTGGTTCGACTGCCTACTTTCCTGTGGGGGTATGGCATGGAGTTATCAATACAGGGGAGGAGCCTCTGAGCTTAACTTGGTGTTTTTCCCCGCCTGGGTATGAAAATGAGTTTCGGAGAATGGCGGAAACCGGAGAAGATCATGAAGCCCCCCATCTTAAATCGTAGGCCTGATTGGACTTAGCTTTTAAGGAATAAAATTCGTGCGCATTGGGATAATGTATGATGGGTTTTCTCCACTTTCAGAAACAATTGATTTTGTCCAACAAGCAGATATGGTTGGCATCGATTCTGTTTGGATAGCAGAGCACATTCTTTTTCGCGATGCTTTTAGTTCCGCCGCTACATTGCTCTCCAAGACAAATCGTATCACCATTGTTCCAACGGCTGTCAGCCCATATCTTAGGAATCCTGGCCTGATTGGTATGACGCTAGCGAGCCTGGCAGAGTTTGCACCCAATCGGGTCAAAGCCGTTCTGGCCACGGGTCAGCCCGATGATCTTAATGCTCTTGGCATTAAACTTTCTCGTCCCCTGCGGACAATGGAGGAAGCATTACTTATTGTTCAAGGTGTTTTATCGGGTGACTTTCTTAGCCATGAAGGAGAAATTTTCAGCATCAAGGAGCGGATGCTTTCTTTCGCACTATCTTCCCCCGTACCACTTTATTTGGCGGGTGTTGGTCCAAAAATGCTCCGTTTAGCCGGTAAAAATGCCGATGGTGCCCTGCTTTCTGGAGGATGTTCACCAGCCTATATCCGTTGGGGAGCCGAGCGCGTAAAGGAGGGTCAATCTCAGACAGTGGATTCTTCACAACAACTTGTTATCGGTTCGGTTATCGTTGCGGCACTCTCATCTCGTCGAATTTCTGCCTATGATGCGGTTCGCCGGCCTTTGGCTTTTATCCTACGAGGAACCCACCACGACAGGAACCGTGAATTGGCTGGGACAGTGATTGATCGCGAAGCCTTAGCGGATGCGGTTTCTTGTTCAGACTGGAAGCGTGCGGAGGGAATGATCACCGACGATGTGGTCCGTAGGCACTCAGTTGCAGGTGACGAACTGGAGTTTCAAGATCGCCTAATTGAGTTTTCGGAAGCAGGGCTAAATGATGCCATTCTACTGTTGAAGGGTTCTCCAAAAGAGCATTTGCGTGCTTTAGATATCATCGCAGGGATGTAAAGCGATTTTGATTTATTGATCCCCTTGAACTTTTTCTCCGGTCCATTCTTCCAAAATACGAATCATTTCTGTGTGATCCCAGTCTGCCGCCCCGGCAAGGGTCGCGTAGGCTAGGAGCTGCTCTACGATTTTCCCAGAGTGCATGGGGATCTTTGCCTCTTTGGCGAGGCGGAGTGCGATGGAGGCGTCTTTCCGTAAAAGTCCAATAGGAAAACCGGAATCAAAAGTCTTGGGCAAGATGAATTCAGGAAACTTGGTCTCAGTGGCATTGCTTTGTCCCGTGCTCTGATTGAGCACTTCGATAACTCGGCTCGTGTCTAAACCAAGTCGCGTGGCCAGGATGATTACCTCACTGGTTGCCAACAGGCTTGAGGCGGAAAGAAGATTGTTCAATGCTTTGAGGATGTGTCCCATACCGAGTGTTCCAATGTGGAATATGTTGGTCCCGAAAACTCGGAGGAGCTCCTCCCATTTCTCGGACAAGTGTTCGTCTCCGCCGACCATCACTGTAAGTTTTCCCGCGACCGCTCCCCGCACGCCCCCACTTACTGGAGCATCGAGAAAGTCGATCCCCTTTGCTTTCAAGAGAGTGCCCAGTCGAACAGTACTCGGTGGGTAGGAAGAGCTTATATCAAAAATCAGCAGACCAGCTTTCCCCGTTTCAAGTAATCCCCCCTCCCCTTCGATGACTTTCTCTACCGCATTGGAATCTGGAAGACAGAGCAGGATAACAGGAGTTTTTTCTGCGACCTCACCGATGGATACTGCGCCACGACCACCTGTTTCCCGCAGAGCTTCGACCAATTCAGGACGAACATCGTATCCCCAGACTTCGTATCCAGCTTCTATTAACCGCTGCGTCATGGGAGTGCCCATATTGCCAAGTCCGATGAAACCTACCCGTTTATTCATTACCACTTTTCTCCGAGTAATTACCTTCTTGGTGTAACCACTTTGGTTCGATTCCTGAATTCTACCCTTAGTTGTAGGTATAGGCCAATTCACTTATACTCGCCCGTAAAATCAGAAAATCAAGCGGTGGTAACTCAGTGCCGAGAGTGGTTCTGTCCGTCACTTTGATAACTGCGCGAATATTTTTTGTACTGGCTTAGACGTTCGAACCTGGAAGGAGATGGAAATGTTGAGGGCAGATAGGCTTGATCACATAGCGATACGTGTCAGCGATCTTCGGGGGGCGGAAACGTATTACCGTGAGGTTTTGGGTTTTGATACTGCTTTCAGGGTAGATGATGGGCCTACATGGCTTGGAGGCGAGGATGGCCGCTCCTCTTTGGCCTTGTATCCCGGTGAGGCGGATGAACGAGGTGCGATCGAACATTTTGCATACGATCTCGGTGTAGGAACCGACTTGAGGAAGCTAGCAGACGATTTGAAGGAAGAAGGTTATCGCGTTGTTCATGAACCGGATGAGGGCCCTAGGCCTGGGTCTGATAGCCTGGGGATATTGGATCCCGATGGCTTTACCGTTAGATTGGTTGTCCCAAGAGAGGAAGTGGTCTGTGCCCAACCTTTGGAAAAACCACCTAAAACATGCAGTATCGCCCCCCAAATGTTGGGTCACATGGTCATTAAGGTGTCGGATACGAAAAAATCAGAGAATTTTTATCAAGATCTTTTGGGTTTAAAAGTGACAGAGTACAATGAGCTAGGACTGGTATTTATGAGGTGCACACCTTTGCATCATGACTTGGGGCTAATGCCGCTTCAAGAAGGAAGCACAGTTGGACTCCACCATATGGCATTTGACATTGGTACAATCCCAGATATGGCCCGTGCCGTGTGTTTCTTGAAGGAAAACAATATAAAAATTGAGAAAGGGCCCGGGTTTTGGAATCAGGGGCATCATGTGGAGTTATATTTCTTTGATCCCGATTTGCATGCTATCGAGCTCTACGTCAACATGCGTCGGTATGAGTGCGAACAACACCCAGAGACCACACCTAGCTTTTATCGGACGGTTACAATAGGTGAACCGGAAATCCGGAAGGAATTTCAGAAATTTTAGATTGAAATCTTTTGACTCGACCGAGATGGTTATTTTGGAACAGGTCATGCTGGACACCGGAGCTTGGTCTTGAACATTGGGGATCAAAAACGCTTCCCTTCCTGGGGCCGATGAGGAGGGTGGTCAATAAAAGTAGTTAACTCAGGGGAAGTCAAAGGTCATACGGCAGAGGGTGGGCGCCTTTCCAGAATTTTGTTGGACCACCAACTGGGCTTACGGGATGCCGCAGTTGTCCAAGTGGACTTTGTCGAGGGGGTGGCCTCTGAGTACCATGTGCGCGAAGGTCAGATTGAAATCGTTTACTCCCTGAAAGGGATGAACGCCATCGGTTATCCTGATGGTAGTCGTGTTGAACTTCCTGAGGGAAGTGTAGCTTTCATTCCTGATGGGATTGAGCATCGCCACGAGAATGGAGGTACTCCTATGGCGACTCTGCTCGTGATTTTTGTCCCACCCAAAGACGTTACAAACGCAATACGTAAGCGACCGTTAGAGGATTAAGTGCTATGCCTTCTCATATGGTAGACTCTGCGCTTTTTCGAGACCAATTTGGAACCGAAGAAATGCGGAGGATCTTTGAAGATCGGAATCTCCTCCAAAAATGGATGGATGTGGAAGCTGCTTTGGCCCGGGCAGAAGCGACGGTAGGCCTTGTACCGGAAATAGCCGCAAAGGAAATTTCCCGTAAAGCATCAGCAGATCTTTTGGATGTTGATGCTATCAAGCGGGGAATTGACGAAACAAGCCACCCTATTGTTCCCTTTCTCCACGCTTATCAGTCTGTTTGCGAGGACGATACAGGGGAGTATCTCCACTGGGGGGCGACAACTCAGGACATCATTGATACAGGGATGGTTCTGCAAATTCGCGAGGCCTACGACGTCATTGAGCGTGATTTGAATGAGACCATCCAAATCCTGTGCAAAATCGCAAGGAAATATCGCGATACCCTGATGGCAGGCCGCACACATGGAGTCCATGCCCTACCTATTACCTTTGGGTTCAAAGTGGCAGTTTGGCTTGCTGAGCTTCAACGGACACGGGATCGGTTCCACAATGCTCGATTTCGGATTTTGTTGCTAAGCTTGGTTGGTGCAGCAGGTACGTTGAACAGCTTCGGAAGTAACGCCTCGAAGATACAAGAGCTCGTCGCGGATGATCTGGGGCTTGTTAACCCCTCGATTTCTTGGCAAGCGTCCCGGGATGGAATGGCCGAATGGACGGCTTTGTTGGGTCTTTTGGCAGGGACGATGGGAAAGATAGCCAATGAGATTATGAACCTTATGAAAACCGAAGTCGACGAGGTGGAGGAACCGTTCCATCATGGGAAAATAGGCAGTTCCACTATGCCGCACAAGCGCAACCCAATGATTTGCGAAGCGGTTATCTCCATTTCGCGTATTGTTCGAAGTCACGTCCCCTTAGCGATGGAAGTCATGATGTCTGAGCACGAGAGGGATATGTCGACTTGGCAGGCCGAGTGGGAGTTTATACCGGAAAATTGCATCTTAACCGGTGCGATTATGCATCAGATGAAGTTTGTTTTGGAAAACCTAATTGTGAAGCCGGAAAACATGCGTAGGAATCTGGATTTATTAGGCGGACTTATTCTATCTGAGGCAGTTATGCTTCGATTAGGGGAATTTGTTGGCCGGCAAACAGCCCACGACATTGTCTACGAGGTCAGCATGGAAGCGTTCGAAAAGGGGATTTCGCTCCGGGAACTTATTGCGGGAAACAAGATTATATCTTCTCATCTTTCATCTGATGAAGTGGAAGATTTGCTCGACCCGTCAAATTATGTTGACCACTGCGGAACGCTTGTGGACGGGGTAATCACTAGCTGTGAGGCGAGTTAAGTTAAGTTCTATGAAATTTGAACTGTTTGCAGTAGAAGTGACAAATGAAAAACTTTGCAACTCCTTTGGTATTTTGATCGGTTATATTCCGTGAGATAGTTCATGGAGTAATGCCGATTGTCGGTGCGCCTCTTGGGCGCGATCCAAGTAAGGGAGGAATAGATTAATGTCAAAGGACTGGCCGGTAGCTGCCCACGATCCCAACGACAAAGCTCTCGATTATTACATTATTGATTGTGAAGCTCACGTTATGCCGGAGGACTACCGACGTTTCATTAAGTATTTTCCTGCAACAGCAACTTTTGAATATGCGCATAAGATGTGCATGCACTGGGTATGGACTGATCACGTTACTGGCAAGAAATATCCCCATCCGGGAATGGATTGGACGATGGAGAAGATCATTGCCGACTATGATTCTTGTGGTGTGGATCAATCCTGCTTGATGCGCGAGTCCTTTATCGACACAGCTATGGACCATGCCCCCTTTTCCACTAACCAACATGTGATCGATGCAGTGGAAAAATATCCTGATCGTTTCATTGGATGCTCTAACGTTGGTCCATTCAGCAAGCGAAAGATTTCGGATATTCTTTGGGAGCTGGAATATCTCCACACGAACTTCAATTTCAAAACAACGAAATTTTATATGCCGGAAGATACTTATATGAACGATCGCCGTTTATGGCCGGTATACGAAAAATGCGAGGAGATGGGCATAGTCTGTTTCTTTCACACCGGACTGACTATTCGGATTGGTTATACCAAGTATACTCTTCCATATCTTTTGGACGACGTTATGATTGATTTCCCAAACCTCAAGGTAGTTGCTTATCACGGTGGCTATCCTTATTGGGAAGAAGCAGCAATGCTGGCTTGGAAACACCCAAACTTTCATATTAGCTACTCCATCCTTTTGCCATGGTTGCTTCGTGCTCCCGAGCGATTTCTTCATATGGTGGGGACAACCATGCAGATTGCAGGTTCCGATCGATTTATCTGGGGAAGCGATTGGCCGGCTTCGGATACGGGACAGAGCATACAGGCTGTTCTGAACTTAAAAATGACGGAAGAACTTCAGGAAAAGTATGGCTACCCGGAGATCACAAAAGAGGACAAGTCCAAGTTCCTTGGTGGCAACTTAGCTCGCTTGATAGGGCTCGATCCGAAAAAAAATATGTTGAAAGCAAAACGTGATGCGGCTCGGAAAAAGGGAAGTAAGAAGCGGGCGGTTAGCAAGAAGAAAAAGTAACAAATGAAGAAGGGGATCTCCAGTCCCTCTTTTCTCAGGTTGTTGTTTTGTGAGGACTGAAGGCGGCCCCGCGTGGGCCGCCTTTTTCTATTTCAAATTTTATTGTGCGAATTAATTTGTGACGGGAGTTGAGGAATGGATGATCTGAAATATATTGGGAAACCGACCCCCCTGGTGGATGCACCTTTGAAAGTTTCGGGGAGTGCTGACTATGTGGCCGACATCCGAGTGGATAATGTTTTACAAGGCAAGGTTTTGAGAAGTCCACATGCGCACGCTCGAATTCTGAACATCGATGTCGAAAAAGCTAGGAAGGTTTCTGGTGTGCACACAATCATTACAGCTGATGATACGCCCGAGGCAAAATGGAGTGCTGCAGATGTCAAAGACCAGACAGTTCTAGCGCGAGATAAGGTTCGATTTGTTGGTGAAGAAATTGTTGCTATTGCAGCTGAGGACGATGCCGCGGCAGCCGAAGCGGTTGAAAAAATTGAGGTGGAATACGATCCTCTCCCAGCTGTTTTTGACCCTGAGTTGTCCATGAAAGAGGATGCTCCCCAAATTCATGAAAGTGGCAACATTGCTCATCGGCAGCTTGTCGAGCGGGGTGATGTGAACAATGCCCGGAAGCAGGCGGATATTGTTTATGAAAATATTTATACAACGCCGTTGATGTATCAAGCATACATGGAACCAAATGGTACCCTGGCTGTTCCCGAAGGGAACGGACACTACGCGATTTATTCTCCGCTCCAAGTTATTTTCGAATCGCGTGCCTTGATGGCTAATGTCCTAGGCTTGAAGCTAGAAGCGCTCAGGGTCATTCAACCTTTCGTTGGGGGTGGTTTCGGAGGGAAATCCCAAGAGGATGCGAACGCCTTGATTACCCTAGTGTTGGCAATGAAGTCCGGACGCCCGGTTCGGGTTATAAACACCCGTTGGGACGAATTCCAAGGGGGACGTCCACGTGTTCCCACTAAAATCTGGATGCGCATGGGAGCAAAAAAAGACGGAACCCTGCTTACCAAGGAAAGCTGCATTATCTCGGATAATGGTGCTTATACTGGCTTGGCAAAGGGGATCATGCTGACAACCCTTTACCGTCCGGACAATCTATATCGGCTTGAGCATATCCGAAGCGAGGGGTTTCTCGTATATACCAACAAAATTCCGACTGGTGCTTACCGAGGGTTTGGAAATCCTCAGGGCACTTTTGCCCAAGAGTGCGTTATGGATGGTTTGGCTCATGAGATTGGGATGGATCCGGCCGAAATCCGCCTGAAAAACGCTGTTAGGACAGGTGATATTACTGCCCATAAATGGAAATACGAATCCTGTGGTCTTGAAGAAGCTGTACGCTATTGCACAGAAGCGGTTGATTGGCCGGGCCCAAAAGAGCAAAAAGGAAAAATTCGCCGGGGTGTTGGTCTTGCTTGCGCTGTTCACGTTAGTGGTAATCGCCTATTGTTCGATTGGGAGGGAGCCCGTGCTTATATCGATTTAGATGAGGAAGGAAGAGTAATGGTTCGATCGGGAGATGGAGATATTGGCCAGGGGGCCCGAACTCTTGCTGCGGTTGTCACTGCCGAAGAATTGAGTTTGGACCTGGAGCGTGTCCATGTGGGCGAGACCAACACCGAAGACACACCAAACACTCTCGGATCGTTCGCGAGTCGTCTCGCCTTGATTAGTACACATGCGATCAGAAACGCAGTTGAAGACCTGAAATCAAAGTTGAAACCTACAGCTGCTGAAATGCTGGAAGCGTCTGCAGATGATATCGAATGGGTCGGGGGTTCCTTTCGGGTCAAGGGTTCGCCGGAGCGGTTTCTCCACTTGGATGATCTTTGTCCTGAGGCTATTCGATGTAATGGTGGTGAGCCCATCCGAGGAGAGGGGGAATGGGATCCCCCGTCCGAGAACTACGATCCTAAAACCTTAGCGGGAAACATATCAGTTGCTTATGAATTTGCTGCCCAGGTAGCAGAAGTTGAGGTGGACGTTGAGACCGGCTACGTAAAGCTCGTCCGCTTGGTCTCTGCAGACGACGTTGGACGAATGCTCAATCCCTTGGCTGTTCACGGTCAAGTAGAGGGAGCAGCCGTCCAGGGTGTTGGCTTCGCTCTCACGGAAGAGATGAAGATCGAAGGTGGCCAGGTTGTCAACGGGAATTTCGGGGATTATTCACTCCCCAAGGCAGAATCAGTACCTTTAGTCGAGTCAGTGGCCATCGAAACAAACGATCCGTATGGACCGTATGGTGCAAAGGGAGCGTCCGAAGGGGGAAGTGTACCTACGGCAGCGGCCATAGCCAACGCAGTGTACCAAGCTACAGGTGCTTGGATAACGGATCTCCCAATTACAGCTGAGCGGGTCTTAACAGCTTTGAAGGAACGGACCAAATAGGTCGTATATCTGTCCGCGCAGATAATCCCCGATTAGCGTGGAACTTGATTCTCTTGGTGAGGAGGCTGTTATGAGTCTTCCGGGCGTACTATCTGCAAATTGGGAATCACGGAAGCGATGGCTCGATTTACCATTCGAGCTAGATGAGTACGAGGATCGGATGGAACGGTTACGGGACCTGATGGATCGACTAGGTCTCTCAGCGTTACTTCTTTTTGCAGCACCCAAGCAAAGTGGCAACCTTCGATGGATAAGTAATTTTGATAGTTATGTCGGCTACAGCTTTTTTTTGATACCCCGGGAAGGGGATCCGGTTTTGGGAACCGATTCTCTTTTCCGCATGGAGCCTATGCAAAGCGGTGTATGGATGACTTGGGTGAAGGATTATAGGCCATCTTATCCGGTTGCGGCTGAGCCGGAAGGACTGTTGGATAATCTTAAAGATGCTGTTTCTGGACTTTCGAGCACTGGGATCATTGGTTTTGTAGGAGAAGATGCTTTTACGTATGAGTTGTCATCAAAAATACGGATGTTTATTTCAGAAGACCGGATTGTCGATGCGACTTATGACTATCTGGCTGAGAAGGCAGTGAAGAGTTTGCCGGAGATAGAGATTATCCGAAAAGTTTCGGATATCGGAGTGGTTGGTTTGCAGGCGGCAAGGGATACGGCTCGCACTGGTGTGAGCGAGTGCGATGTTGCCGCGGAAGCGATTGCGGCTATGTTCCGTGCAGGGGCACAAAATTTATATGGACCTTTTCCGGTGTGCGTCGTTTCTGGTCCCCGTACCTTGCTTAAGAACTGCGCCCCGACGGACCGAAAAATAGAATCAGGTGACCTGCTTTTTCTTGACATTGAACCGGAGTATGCAGGGTATGGTACAGACCTTGCGAGGGTTATGAAGGTAGAGGGTTCTGCTGAGGGGGATGAACTAAACTTTCTGGAATGTGCACGATTAGGTTTGCTGGCAGCAGTTGAGGCTACTCGGCCTGGCAAGTCGATTGGGGAGGTTGAGGAGAAGGCGTTGGAGGTGGGGGATGCCATGGGGTACAGAGGTCGGTACTACCTTAAGTGCCACGGTCTTGGAACGTCGAAATTCCGTGACGTTCCCCGCCCTGTACAGAAGAACTATATCTTGCGATCGGGAGAGACTATTAATTACGAAAGTATTCTGTTGGATGAAAAATACGGAGGGGCCACCCTTGAGGATACGGTTTTGGTTACGGACTCGGCTTATGAGGTCCTCAGTCGTTGTGAGCATCGATGGTGGTAAGGACTCAAACCTGTTTTGTGGTGGACGATTTTTCAAAGACCCGGCGGAACTGGGGATTTTGGTGCGCGTGTTTTCTCTTCAGGAATTTGCTTGGGGTAGCATGCCCCCTCATCTTGCAAGCGGATGAGCTCAGGAAGAGTTGAAGCCGGTAGTGGATCCTCGCTTGGTGAGTGAACCACAGACTCGTTATCGAAAAGTTCTTCCACCGGTGTCTCCGGAAAGAATTCAACGAACGTGTCAATCGTCGGATCAAAAACAGGGCAATCCACACTTCGCCAGCCAATTCGGTGTTTAGACACATTCTCTTTGATTTCAAGATCGGATTCGATCGCCATCACTTTGGCCGTAGCGTTGACAACCTGGGTTTCGGTTTGAATAGTAACTTTTGGGTGCGAAAGGATATTCACGACCCAATCTCGCCTGGTTTTCGGAAACGGTGAGGTTCCTACAAGTCGCCCATTCCAATAGTAAGCGCGGATTTGAACAGGGTGTGGTTTTCTGCTCCTCCGGCCAAGGGTTGTGACAAACGGCTGAATCTCCGTGCCGTTTTCAAGAGTTGCCATACCATGTTCTCCTTTTATTTTTTTGATGTTAACTTTCTCTACATGTTAACAAATTCTTGAAATCGAACAAAGAATCGGTACTCAATTTTGATTCTGCTCAAATTAACCAAGAATACTCAATTGGCGTAAACCTACCTAAGCCAATACCGCTTCTGTCCTAATCTATTTATGGTAAAACCTACTATTAGTGATAATCATTAGAAATTGTTATTAGGTCTTTGTCTCTAAAGGCAGAAGGCATTTATGATTATAGATACGCATGCGCATTTGTACCCAGAGCCTTACCTTGACCTCATCGAAGCACAGGGAGACAAGTACCCAGTCCAAATCAGCCGAAATGATCAAGGTCACCGTGTACTTCTCTTTGATGGCAGGGAGTTCTTCACCTTCTTCCCTGGTTTTTATGATGTTGAGGTTCGTTTAGCCGATATGAAGGCCGCTGGTATTGATTTTCAGATACTTTCCGTTGCACCGCCTATGGTGTTTTGGGCCGATTCAGGTTTGGGACTTGAAATCTGCCAAGTCTACAATGATGAACTTGCAGCTATTGTTAATACTTATCCCAATAAATTTGCAGGCCTTGCCGCGCTACCTTTGCAAGACCCCTCATCAGCACTGAAGGAACTAGAACGCGCTGTGAAGAAATTAGGTTTGCGGGGGTGCCTACTGGGATCGAATATTCGCGGGCATGACTTAGACGAAGAGCAATTTGAGAGTGTTTTTGCGATTTTGAGTGAGTTGAACGTTCCTGCCTATATCCATCCCATTCTTCCTGCGGGACGTGAGCGCATGCGGGACTACCGATTAGATGTGCTCCTTGGCTTTACAGTGGATACCACTATTGCTGCTGCGCGGCTCGTCTTCAGCGGTGTCCTAGAGCGCTATCCAAACCTGAAGCTAGTCTTGTCGCACCTAGGTGGAACAATACCCTTTCTTTGGGCACGACTGGCTCGTGGGGCCTCTAGATTTGAAGGTGCACAAAGTAAAATTTCTGGTGATCCGGAAGATTATTTTCGGATGTTCTATCTAGATTCGATCGGATTTGCTCCTGAAGTCCTAGCTTATGGGGCGCAGTTCGCAGGTGTTAAGAAAATCGTTTTTGGGACCGATAGCCCTTTCTTCGGATCCCAGAACCTGCGGGATTGTATTAAAGTCGTGAACGAGTGCAAAGCGCTTACAAGCGAGGACCGAAAATCGATTTTAACAGACACCCCAAGATGGTTGTTTGGCATCGATAATCCACATTGATTTTCATCTTTTCCATATTTCGACTACTGAGAAATTTACTGAAATCTTAACAGGAGCTAGCATGCTACTAATCGCGATAATAGCTTCTGTTTTGACTGCCCTATTAGCCGCCGTTGGTGAGGTTGTGATGCGGATCGCTTTGCGATCCGCTACTCCCCTAGCCATCAGTTTTTTTGTTTTGGCCATTCAGTGGTTTTTGTATACAGTTTTCTTGCTAGGGACAGGAGGTTTTTCTGAAGTTGTGTCGATTGGGGCCGTGTGGTTTCTACTAACGGGTTTGCTAAATCCATTTCTTTACCTTGTGTTTTATCTTCTTGGTGCACGTTTGATCGGTGTCTCTCGAGCTTCCCCACTAAAAGGTGTTGCCCCAGTTTTCTCGGTTGTTCTAGCCGTTTTTGTGTTAGACGAACGTCTTAGGCTCCTGCAGTATGTTGGAGTCGCTAAGGTTGTTGCAGGGGCAATGACAATATCTACTGAGCGCTATAGAAAAACGGAGCTGAATTCCTTGAAAATTAGCTCGAGTGAAGTGGATTTGCCAATTATAGGGTTTGTATTTGCCCTCCTTTCGGGAGTGACTATTGGACTGGCTTCGGTCTTGTTTAAAGTCAATCTGAACATAATGCCATCGCCACTACTAGGTTCATGGATTTGTGTTACCGTGGCATTGTTCCTTATTCTGCTTGTTGCGGTTTTTTCCCCTTCGAGAGATCGTTTTCAGATAACCCGAGCGGCGGTCCCATGGATGCTAATCGGAGGGATAATAAATGCGGCGGCCTTCTACGGGTTACTTTATTCGATTAGCTTGGAACGGGTGTCCATGGTTTTCACGATGGTTATGGCTTCACCATTGTTCGTATTGATGATTTCGGTTTTATTCCTCCGGGATTTTGAACGAGTGACTTTGGCCGTCGTGACAGGTGTGGTGCTGACAGTAATGGGTGGCGTTTTGGTTAGCATTATTTGATTCTGCGAGTTTTCAAAATCAATTGCCAATCGAATATTCTGTTGGGCGGGAGGTTGAAATTTGAATTGGCTCTATTCTTAATTCTTCCCAGGTTTAGTCCAAACAGTTTATTGTTTTCGAAACTCTTGTGGCATGCAGGCTGAGTTCGGTCTTCGTTTACTTCGATCGATGGGATTGAAATGACACCTTTCGATGCAATTTTGGCAGCTTGTTCAGCCGCATTCTTTTTTGCCATAGCAGATATATTTTTGAAGAAAGCGCTTCAATTTGCATCTCCGATTATGTCCTCCATTGTGGCAGCCGGAACTCAGTGGTGCATATTCACGGTTATCTGTCTGTCCTTGGGAGCTTTCAAAGGCCTTTCTAGCGTCGCTTTGCCGTGGTTTATTGTGGCGGGCTTACTCAATCCAGTTTTTTTCTTGTTTTTTTACATGCTTGGAATCCATAGGATTGGAGTAGCTCGATCTGCTCCGCTTAAGAGTTGCTCACCGATTGTTTCAGTTATTTGTGCCTTTATTTTTTTGGGAGAAAGGTTGTTTGCTCTTCAGTATCTGGGGATTGGTCTGGCAATCGCAGGCCTTCTTGTTATAACGACCGAGGGGCTTCGGAAGTCTGCACATGAGAAAAATTTAAAAACGCTAAACCGGGGAAAATCCGATCTGGATTTAATTGCGAAAGAAAAGAGGTATCGGAGACTAGGCTATGTGTTTCCAATTCTGGCTGGGGTATCGACGGGGATTTCTTCTATCCTTTTCAAGTTCGGGTTGACCATTTTACCGTCGCCAGTTCTAGGCGTCTGGATTGGGGCCTCTCTCTCTCTGCTCATTTATCCTTTCCTAGCTCTTATTTTTCCGCCACAGGAGCGGTTTCGCATTCAAAAATCCGCTTGGTTTTGGCTGATTTTAGCCGGCTCAACGGCGGGAACGGCTATATACTCGCTGTTTCTCTCCTTACAGTTGGGTCAGGTGTCCATTGTGACGACGTTGTACCAAACTTCTCCGCTTCTTGTTCTAGTGTTAACGGCGTTATTTCTTCGTCAGCTAGAGCGGGTGACACTACAGGTAGTAGTGGGAGGGTTAATGACCGTATTGGGAATTCTGCTGGTGACGTTCTAGGAACTGGTTGCTCGGGAAGCGGAATACTTTCTCTGACTTCGTTGTTCCCGGCTGAATTTTTTCGGTTTCACCTGATGGGGTTTTAATGACTCCTTCTTTTGCTATTGTACTCGCGGTTGGGACAGCTCTCACCTTTGCGATTACAGAAATCAGCCTGCGAAATAGTCTTCAGTCTGCGTCGCTTGTAACCGTTTCCATGTTGGTTTTGCTTGTCCAAAGCCTCGTGCTGACGGGATTTATCCTTTTTACCGGAAAGTTTTCGGAGATGCGTTTTCCAGGGATCATGTGGTTTGCCCTAGCTGGTTTAGGAAACCCTGTTTTTCACATGGTTTTTTATTTTTTGGGTATTCAGCGAATAGGAATAGCAAGGTCTGCACCTTTGAAGGGGTCGGCTCCGATTTTTGCTGTTGTTTTTGCCTTTGGAATTCTTGGGGAGCGGCTTGCCCTGTTGCAATATTTTGGGATAGCAATGGTCGTGGGGGGGATACTAGTAATATCCACCGAAGGATGGAGCCGAGTCCAGGCTCCATCTTTATCTCATTCACCAGAGAGAGGCGATTCGACGGGTGAATCGCCAAGCAAGCTTTATTTCCTGTTCCCTGTACTTGCCGGACTCGTGGGCGGAATCGCGTCAACTCTTTTCAAGATAAGTATGAGCAAGATGCCCTCGGCACTACTAGGTGTTTGGATCGGCTCCACGGAGGGCCTTTTACTTTTTCCCCTAATTGCCCTGCTTTTTCCCTCTCAGCAGCGTTATCAATTCAGTTCCGCGGCACTTCGGTGGGCGATTCTGGCAGGAGTATTTGCATCGGCCGCAATGTATGGATTGGTCCTTTCTATCGGTATGGGACAGGTCTCGGTTGTTTTCACACTGGCTCAAACTTCGCCTGTATTTGTGATTGCTTTATCTGCTCTCTTTCTACGGAAGGTGGAGCGCGTGACGTTGAGAGTTATATTAGGGGCAGTATTAACAGTTGGCGGCGGTGTTCTGGTGGGTAGCTATTAGGTTTGGTTATTCGCTTGGAATGGTCTTTTTCTTGGGGCGCTCTAGGTTGAATAATTTCATAGCTGATTCCCCAAGAATATTCCGTTTTGATTGGTCGCTTAGGAATGGCAAATCAAAAATCGTGCTTGGTAAATCGAAGTCCCAATGCGGCCAATCCGATGCGTAAAGAAGCTGTGTCTCCGCGTGGATCATCTCGCAAGTAAGCTCTAGGGCCTTTGGGTTATTCCGTTCTAGCGGTTGCGAGCTGAAAAACATTTCACGGATATATTCGCTCGGTAACCGCTTGAGCAGAGGAGCCTCCGACGTACGCATCATGTACTCGTTGTCCAACCGTTGCATGAGAAAAGGTACCCATGCTAGGCCACTCTCGATCCAGACGAACTTGAGGTTCGGGAATCGTTCGGGAATGCCGTTCACGATGAGGTTAATCATGTGCACTAAGTTCCAAAGGACAAAAGCCATAGAGTGCATGCTGATGAACCGATCAAACTGCATCATAGAGGGCTCATACCAACTGTAACCTCCGTGAAAAGCAAGGGGCATACCGTGTTCTTCGAGGGCAGCGTAAATCTTGATGTACTGATTGTGGTGGACCGGTCGGTTGCGGACGCTGGTTACCATAAACCCGATGACACCAGTTTCCCCAGCAAATTCTTCAATGATACCTAGGGCCGCATCGGGCTCACTGAATGGAAGGTACAACATTGACTTGATTCGTTTGTCCTCCTTCAGAACTCGGTCCACAAGCCATCGGTTGTAGGCCCTTGCTAGAAGGGCTTCTAGCCTGGTCTGGGGGTGCATTCCCAAGTGAAGCATTCGTGTAGGGAAGACGATCATGTAATCGATTCCCATACTCTCCATTGCCCTACGCACTTTAACTACGTCTCGAGGGACATCAGTTTCCTTGATAGGTTCTTGCCAGCCGAGTTGATGGGCGATTCTCCCGCCCACTTCCTGTTGGAAAGATATTGGATCGTTGAGTCCGTAGGCGGGAGAGATGACTCGGTTGTGATAATCTTTGGCTTCAGTGCGAACAACTGGGTCTTCAATAAACTCGACGACCTCTTTCCACGATGCCGATTCTGTGTGGTGGGAGTCAATATCGACAATCACGTAATCCTGATAATTGCGCTCTCTGGCTTGCTCCCTAGCATGGGCCAGAATTTCCCGCGTGTCGGACAGCGTGTCAATTTTCGGGATTTCGTGGATTTGTTTTTCTTTTGGCATCTCAGAATTTCTCCCCTCCTTAGTTTGATGCGGGAGAATCACAGTTGAACATAGACTTTGCCACTTCGGACTTCAACTTTGAACCCTTTTAATCGGACGTTAGTATTTCCCGAGTGAATACCCGTTTGCATATCAAATTCATATCCGTGCCAGTGGCAAACAATGTGGATTCGGTCATTGGAATATCTCAAACCCAAACTCGTCTTATCATCAGCTAATTTCTCTTCCACCTTATGAATGATTTTTCCTTGACACACCGGACCACCCTGATGAGGACAGTGGTTCTTATAGGCAAAAAAGTTCTCGCCGATACGACAAACACCAATTTCGCACCCTTCCCCTGCGATGACTCTACATGTCCCGTCTGTAAATTCAACTGCGTTGCCAACGAATAGTTCGGCCATTGATACTTCCTCTATAATTCAAGAGAATTGAGGTAGTCAAATGGCAACCCACCTTGTGAAGGCGGATAGCATGATCTTGCCTAGATCAGATCAGGATTTCTGAAAACGAAAAGTATTATCCGATTCAGATAATATTCGGTCATAGTCATCTTTGTAAATCCTCTTAAAGCTTTCCTTCCAAGTGTCTAGTCCGTCTCGCCAGTAATTATAGTTGAACGAATATTCACTTGGCTCGGCTAGGTTTTTGTATAGTTCGGGGTATCGCTCGTATAGTTGGCCAGGACGACACCCGAGAAGTTTTTCGTTGGAATCCTCAAATTTGGAGAGATTTTTTTCATCATAATTCCGTTGGCGGATAAAACGCAGGCGATCCATGTCTAATTCAGTTACCAGGACACCCGGTTTTTCAAGGCTCGCGATCATATTCTCCGGCCCCGCCACGAATGCTCCAGACATCATTTGTTCGGGATATTTGATGGACTGTTCTTTATACAGATTCTGAGTGACTAATACGTACATTAGATTTTCAGCTGCCCGAGATCTCCCGACACAGTGCCAGGTGTCTCGAAGAGAGTCTGGATCAAATGAGTTTTTGTTATGGAGCCCGTGGACCGGTGAAACGATGATCTCGGCTCCTTCAAGCATTTGAAGGCGAACAAGCTCTGGGACAAATAGCTCACTGCAGACCTGCAACCCCACACGCCCGAAGGGTGTCTCCACAACGCAGGGTTTGTTACCAGGTAGCAGGTGTGCTTTGCCATCATACAAATAGGCGTTTAATGCCGGTGTATCCGGTTGCTGTCGGAAATAACAGGCGACCTCTTCCCCTTCGGGAGACCACATCCGAAGACTCAATCGATTAGCACCTTTGATTTCGCTTTTGATAATGTCACCGGCGATGATGAACATATCGTGGCTTTGGGCTGCTTTGGCAAGTTCATCTCTGCAGCAGAATGGGTAGTTAGGGTTGTCTAAAGGGCCGGTAGCTGGTCCAGGATATCCCTCTGGGTAGAGAAGAAGTTTAACACCTTTAGAGGCTGCTTCCTCAGCGTATTGTAATGCGGTCTCGGCGTTTCGCCACTCTTCTTCTCCGTAATACGACTCGGGAAGAACAATTCCAACTCGAACTTTGGATGGACTACCCATCACCTATTTCCTCCTCGTAAGGCATTTATTCACAAGACAATTTTCAATATAAGGGCACTCTAGCACTTTTCACGTTGAGCAACGTTCTGGAACCTGAGATTTTCAGTTCCCATTGGAGCTTTGTGATCAAAGAATTTAAAAAAATAATCCACCTTTGAATAATGGATTCGTTTTGTACATTTTCGCTTCCCTGATGAGGGTAAAATGGTTTCCCAACATGACGTCTCTTCTATGCCAAGGCACTTCTGGTCCATCCTAGCCCATCTGCCGTCTCCGAAAGTGGATTATATTCTGCGCAAACCCAGCCACCATATCCAATTTCATCCAATAGGGTAAATACTGGGGAGTAATCAACGGTTCCCACATTCGGTTCGTGCCTCAAAGGTACTCCTGCGATATGTATGTGTGCAATTCGCTTGATATTTTTTCTTAAAACTTCAGGCACATTCTCGTCAGCCATATGTGCGTGATAAAGGTCGTAACAAAGAAAGAGATTGCTCGAGTCCGTTTTGTAAATTACTTCTAAGGCGTCTTTCGCTCTTGGAAGGATGTAACCGGGAACGGAGTTTGTGTTAATGGACTCAATAAGCAAACGTATACCGTCCTCTGCCATTCTCGAGGCTGCCCACCGAAGATTTTTTACGTAGGTGTCCAGACACAACTCGCGGCAGATATCCTTGGGGACGACTCCCGCTAGGTTTAGAACCATTTCGCAGCCAAGAATTCGTGCACTTTCAAGAACCTGCTCCACAATTCTTCGAAAATCTTCCTCACGACCTGGAAGAATACCAATACCACTGCCGGCGTCAGATGTCTTATTTCCAGCAAAGTCGATGGAAAGAAGTTTTAGGTTTGTTTCCTCCAACTTTCGTCTAACAATGTACGCGGAGTGGCCTTCTGTCGATTTCAAATCTGCGGCTTTGAAACCTGTATCTGCCGCTGCCTGAAATCGCATGAGAAAATCCAGTTCTGCGAAGAGCATCGACAAATGCGCGGAAAATTTGGGCAAAGGTTGACTCCGTTCGAAGTGCGGCTACCTGTGTACGAACTTAGGTAGAGTAGTTGAATTATTAAACTTGTTTTGAAGAATCGGAACGAGTGAAACTTCGATACCTACTTTGAACAAAGAGCCAAAGGACAAACGGGTTTTATTGTGCATAGTCTGGGATCAGGTTTTCTTTACCCGCTCTCTGAATGTAGGCGCGGGCGGAACGCTCAATACGGTTTAGCATTTCAGGCTCGTCGATAGTTTGAAGTACTCGGTTTTTCATGACGATTTGCCCATCCACGATGACGGTCTGAACATCTGCTCCTTCCGTTCGCCACAGGAGATGGTGAATAGCGTCAATGAAGGGATGTGCAGAGGCCCCGCCGATGCCAATCATTTGGATGTCGGCCCTAGCTTTTGCTTGCAGAACGCCGAGATTGTTTTTCATGCCTAGCGCTATGGCACCATTGCGCGTCGCCATATAGAGTGGGTCCATTTGTGATATGGCTTGAGGATCTAGGTTTGCGATGCTCTGGAGTTGTAATTCATTGCGCATCTCCACCCAGAGATTTTCCATCATATCCACGCCAAGCGTCATATTGACCCCAGCTTTGAGAAGGTCGGGCACTCTCGTAATTCCCTTCGCAAGTTTCATGTGGTTGGAAGGGCAGTGGACGACGGTTGTTTGATTTTCGGCGAGCTGGTTGATTTCCGAGTTTTCCAGCAGAACACAGTGCACTAGAATGGTTCTCGGACCGGAGAAGCCTAATTCATGCAGAACGTGTATAGGCCGTTCGTCAAACTCTTTGACAATGCTTTCTACCTCTTGTGCGGTTTCAGCGATGTGTGTGTAGGTCCCCACACCAAGTTCATCGGCTAACTTTCGGGACTCACGGTAATCATCAGGAATTGCCTGGCGGAAGGACACTGGTGCGACGAAAAGCCTTTCAGGGGGAACGTGCCCTTCGCCGACTAAGGAGCGAATCCGATCTAAAGCCTCCTGCCGTGTTTCACAGATGGGCTTGAAAGGCTTAGTCATGATCCCACGAGCGAGATATCCACGAATTCCCAGGTCGCCAAAAGCTCTCATAGTTGCTATCTCTAGACCTGGGAGATGAAATGGATAGCAATGGTCAATAACTGAGGTTATGCCACTTTTCAAAAGCCGAATGGCACCGAGCATTGCACCGCAATAATAGTCCTCCTCCACAAGACTTTCATTCATCTCCCATCCCGCGCGGAGGAAGGCGTCAAGCTTCAGCCCCTGGGCAAAGGGTAAACCGGGTGCAAGGTCCCGCAGGTGGTTGTGTGTGTCGATTAACCCTGGGAGAACAATGTGCTCACGTGCATCCAGGATCTGGGAAGCTTGGTAATCATTGTCTAGCTTTTCTGTTGATCCAACGGCAGTTATACAGTTGCCGCGGATAGCGACAGATCCGCGATAAATATGATTTTTGTTGTCAAGAGTAACAATGACTCCGTCCCGAATCAAAATGTCGGCAGCTTCCATGGGATCCTCCAAGCGGAAGATGCGGGGGTTAGCAAACTTAACTCGAGTTCAGAGCATGCCTTACGTTGGGGGAAAAGATGGAGTTTGCTCTGATTTTAATGAATTTGTAAAAAATCATTAGTTTTCTAGGTACTTTGACAGATCGATTGGCGGATAGGTCACCTTCTCAAGCGCCTCTCGACCCCTTGGGTTCAGGGTTGCGTCGATCCCCATTTTCGTTGCGATTCCCCCGTCTACGGTAGAAGGATCCATTTCGTGCCCTTGAGAGTTAGGGATCATGAACATATCTTCTTTTGCATCCACTCGTGTGGAAAGTGCCCACATCACTTCCTGCGAATTGTAAATGTCAACGTCTGCATTTACGACTATTACAACCTTGATGTTTACGTGACTAGTCATTGCAGCCAAAGCGATATTTTTTGGCTGGCCACGATGATCTGGATCAAGCGAGATCAGTGCCATGAATCCACTCCCGTAAGGTGGCAAGTGAACGTTTTTAACACCGGGTGCAATATGTCGGACGAAACGATACAGAACAGATTCACGTGGAAGCGATCCTCCCAGATTTCTATGCTCCAGTGAAGCCGGGACAATAGTTTGAAATATGGGATCAGTTCGGTGAGAAATGGCAGTTACTTCGAAAACGGGGGCTTGATAGATTCCGCTATAGTGACCGGTAAATTCTGCCAAAGGACCCTCATCCTCTCGCTTATGGGGGAGGATTTTGCCCTCGATGACAATTTCAGTTTCTGTAGGAACGGGAATCCCCGTGACGGGGGCCGGGGTGATCTCGACCGGTTGCCCCCTTAACGCCCCCGCATATTTCATCTCATCGATTTCAGTTCGGATGCCAGCTGCGATAGACACGGATGGGTCCACTCCTAGGGCAATAGCAATTGGTAGCGGCTTATCTTGTGCCTCAGCTTTTTCGTAGTAGGTAAGCAAGTGTCGCCAGTTGTTAATCTGAATACTGGTTTCCCTTGGCCCTCGAAGTTGGAACCGTTGAAAAGATGCGTTGACATCTCCAGTTTCAGGATCGCGTGCAAATACAACGCCACCACTGATAAAACGCCCATCGCGATTACCACCATCTTTGGCAGTATGGCGTGGAATGGGCAGAGAATTTAGGTTTGCCTCATCACGGATGATATTTTCCAAAAAGGGTGCGGAGTTCTGTTCTATAGGAGTAATAGGATGCTCCATACTTGACGCGAGAAATGAGACGAGATTTCCGGGTTCGCATCCCAAAATTAGTGCAACCTGTTTTGGGTGACTTAAGACGTTCGCGACAACAGGCATCGCTGCTGCTTCTGGAAGATAAAGATCGGCTGGCTTGCAAACAGGATTGGTGATTAACGCTGCGCCCAAGGAACGATTTTCCAGTTCAACGGCTAGTGTGCCGAGCTCACAATCGAGGCTTACTGGTCGGTTGATTTTCTGGAGCTGACCACTTGCCTCGAGGACCTTAAGGCTTGTTCTTAAGTCGTGAACCTTGGATGTTTTGATGGATACCACGATATATTATCCCTCTACTGAAAAAAGATAAGATGACACATTCTCGTTGATTGAAGACCAATAGATCTTCTAGTAGAACTATCGGAAATGTGGAATGATTTCCTTCCCTATCTTTTGGATATTCTGAAGTACTTCCTCGCCGGTTTGTTGTCCTCCGCTAGATGCGATGATTTGCGTGACACCAGCTTTTTCCATGCTCCGAATTTGCTCAATACATTCTTCGGGATGACCCACAATAGCGAAAGCCCTTACGTGTTCTTTAGTCATAATTTTGACAGCCCGATCTTGATCGCCTGAGCGAACGGCTTCTCGTAAAGGTTTCACATCTTCCAGCGTTAAACCGTAATAGGGAACGAGATCCAACGAATACTCGCCTCCCGCCATCATGAGATTACTTGGCTTAAGTTTTTCAATAGCCAATTCGGTGTTATTAGTAGGAAGGATGTGACACTGAATTGCCAGATCGATCTCTTTGGGATCTCGCCCGACTTTTTGTGCAGATTGTGTGAGGATTTTTGACGCGTAGGTAGCAAAAGAACTGTGGACCCCGTGTGTGATGACCCCATCTCCACTTTCTCCGGACAATTCCAGCATCTTCGTGCCTCGGGCGGCGTAGTAAACAGGAATATCGAAGCTTTTGCCAAAGGGAAGCTTAGCCCCTTGGACGCTAAACTCTTTCCCGTTGAGCGTCACCTTCTCGTCCCGAAGCAAACTGCGGATAATTTTCACACTCTCCCGAACACCAGTTAGTGGACGCTTCCAGTGGATACCCAGTTGAGTGGCGAACTCGAAGCCCCCCGCCCCTATTCCGAGGACCGCCCGCCCGTCTGATATCTCGTCTAGCGTGGCAGTGGCGGACGCGAGTAGGGCGGGGTGACGGAGGTATGGGCTAGTAACACCGGTAGCTAACTTGATTTGGTTCGTCTTCTCCGCGGCCAGAGCTTGGACGCCGTATACCTCCCTCAGGAAATAGTGGTCTGGGAACCATGCGAAATCAAAACCGGCTGTTTCGCTGGCAGCTACCCAATCTGCAACTTGGTGCCCAGGTTGATCGACCCAAAAACTAAATCCAAATTTCACGGTATAGATTTCTCGTTAATAAACACCATCGTTCCAACTCTTCAAATTATCCACAGATTTGGAAAAGGGGTTCCATTAAAAATTTTAGAACTCTCCTGAATGAAGGAACTTCCTTACGTTTCCCTTGTTCACCTTTTCAAGTCCAAGAGATTTTAGAGTTCGTCCCCAACTTCGGTAGTTGTCCTGATTCATTGTAGAGGCCAGAGTTATTAGGGCGTCGTTAACTGGCGTAGGGACTCCCAGCATGCGGCCAATGTCAGTGATCAGGACAAGTGCAAACGGAACGTCCTCTGTAACATAGCGGAACTTTAGGCCCTCTGGCCCGCATTGATATGTACCCTTACCACCCAAGCCTTTGTGAATGGCATCGTAGGTTGTCCGTTGGCGGTTCTCGACCATCCCTTGCCGAAAAAGGAAATCCTTGTAAGTTGATAAATCCTTGCAACCGAGTGCCTTACGAAGGGCAATGGTTTCATGGTCAACAGCTTCGATACAACGAACTACAGAGGGCGTTGCCCCTTGTCCCCAAAGGAGGAAGGGCATCGAATTCCCCTCGATCCAGCCGGCATTAAGTAAGCAAGCCGCAACATGATCGATTGCGTTGAAATTGATAAGGGTTGTCTCAAAAATGTGTTTCGCTGGCTCAATGTAAGGCCAGAATTCTTGGAGAGTTGATACGAAGGATTTGTTATTTGTTGCCGGAAAGGCTGCAGCCAGGGTTCCCCCTCGTTTTCGCATAAAATTAACCTGGGCAGGTCCTGTGATTCTAGTCAGATAGGGCAGTGTGTTTGTTTCCCCGTATGTAATCCCCCTGCCCTTTCGTTGTTTCTTGAGAATCTGGCGAAAAATTAGTGACCCGCTTCCCTCACCGAGAAAAGCAACGGTTTGACCGGGTTCTACATGACGAGTTACCTTTTCGGACATCGCAGAATGGCCAAAACAAGGGACAACAACGATGATTACATCGGCCCCTTTAACTGCTGCTTTAGCGTCTGTGGTTATGAGGCGGATTTTGGCAAAATCTCGATCTCGACCACTACCGGATGCTGTGATCCCACCCCTCTTTTTTACAGGTTGAAGACCTTTGGCGAATTTTGGATGCTCGAACAAACAGACTGAATGTCCGTTCAGCGTTAGGTCTGCGGCGATAGTTTGTCCGCCCCCGCCAGCGCCCATGACGGCTATCTTAGCCATAACGTTTCTCCATCAATTTTTGCCTGTAATCCCGGACGGGTTAGGACTTAGGCAATGCGTGGAAAGGAAATAGATTGTTACTCAATTCACCCATCGACCAGAAAGGTTAAGTCAACAGTTACTGGCTTGGTCTTGTAGCATCTCGCAGAAACAGACCAAAGCTTAATTTTAGCCTCAGGCCCATCAACCAGGAGGCCAAGATGAATTCGGTGTGACGATTCAGTATGTCTGGATCTGACTGGATTACGGTTGTTTTCTGAGTTTTTTCTCCCGTTCCCGAAGAGCTGTTTTATTGATTTTACCGGTAGCGGTCATCGGCATTTCATCGATAATTTCGATAACCGGTGGAATTTCACTAGAGGATAACTGCTTCTTTATTACTGCACGAAGACTTTTCTCTGTGGTGCTTTTTCCTTGGTAAAGCGAGACAACGGCCTTGGGAATTTCCCCCGTTTTTTTGTCCGGAATCGGAATAAGAGCTGCATATTGGACCGCTTTTTCAAAATACAAAGCTTCCTCTACGATGCGGGGGTAAACAATTTTTTTCCCCCAGTAGATCCGCTCGCTTTTTCTAGCCAGTAGAAAGACATAGTTGTTATCGTCCATGCGGCCAATATCGCCTGTGTGGAGCCAGCCATTTTTGAGGACCTTCTTCGTCGCTGTTGGGCGTCCCCAGTATCCCCACATGAAGCCACGTCGTATCAGAATCTCACCGATTTGCCCCACAGGTAGTTCTCGGTCATTGTCGTCCCCAATGACAACTTCTTTGTCGGGCAGAGGTCGTCCGATGGCCGCGAAGTGTTTCTTGCTATAGGGCTTTGGATCACCAAGGGCGACGAAACCGCCGAGCTCGCTCTGTCCGAAGCTCTCTACAAGGGGAACTTTCATCCTATCCTGGTAGACCCGCTTAAGGTCAGGTGGGACTGGGCCCCCTCCGGAAATAGTGATTCGGAGCGTCCCTTTGTTCAGCTTCTTATCGCGCCATTCGTTGTAAAGATCGGTCAACAATAGAGGGTTAGCTACGAAAACGTTCACTTTCCGTTTTCGGATAATCTTCCACGCACTAGTTTGATTAAAAACGGGCATCATACCGACCGTACAGCTTTGGATCATTCCAGGCAGAAGATTGGCTACTAGGTGATAGGAGGAGCTCAGGCCGGTTGGTCCCAATGTGACTTCATCGTGCTGAAGGTCTAGACGTTCAGCAATACACGAAGTGGCTTGAGCAGTGGGTTCGTGGGCCAAGACGGCGCCTTTAGGCTGGCCTGTACTGCCTGACGTCCAGGATAAATGACAAGGGTCCGTCTCTTTGATATCTTTGCGAACTGATTTGGCAGATCGAACGAGTCCGGTCCAATTCACCGCACCTTTGAGATTCCTGGCAGACCCGTCGAAACAAACTAGGCGGCGGAGACCACGGCATTCCTTTCTTTTTTTCTCCACTTGCTTTGATACGTCCGAGCTAAACAGTAAGATTTTTGAACCTGCATCGTTGAAATAGTAATCTAATGAGTCTCCGTGCCTTGGATCGATCAGTGCACAAATAGCACCTAAGTTCCAGCAACCAAGCATGGCGAGAACAAAATCAATTGAGTTGATTGAATGAAACGCAACCCGGTCTCCCTTCTTTACGCCCAAAGATGATAAGGCGCCAGCTGCTTTCCTACCTTGCTTGACGGCGTTTTCGTAGGTGATGGATTTATCACCGCAGAACAAAAAAGTTTTCGAGCCGACCCTGTCAGCCGATCGTTCAAGGATTTCCTGTAAGGTCAATTTTTGGGCTCCTTATGCCAGGGAAGTGCTTCGCTATTCAGCCGAACAGAAGTTCTCCCTTCACTGATTTAGAATGTTGGTCTCTTTTTTGTGATTTAAAGAACCCACCTGCAATTGCAAAATACCCCGAACCCCCGAGGGCAGGATATGCAATCACGAACATTAATAGTTTCAAGTGCTCAGGGCCTGACGCCCCACTTCCCTCACCCAACGTAAGCGATGAATCTAGATCCGTCGCTTACGTTGGGTGCACATTTCTGCGACTTCTAAATTAGACCGAATTCACTCGAATCTGATCTTGAGAGCCTACTTACCAGATCCTAATTCCTTATCAAAACAACAATTCGTTACTTGATAAACGAATTGTTGTAAGCCTTCTTCACGTCGATGGCCTTCTTCATAACTCCGTACTTAATTAAATTATCGTGGGTCTCTTGCCATTGTTTGTGAACTGCCCAGCCCCAAGGGTATCCTTTGGTAACAGTGGAAATTTTTTCCTGAATCATTTTCAAGGCGGCCTTTTGAAAAGCAGGCTTGTGGTCGGGCTTATGCTGAAGGATTGCCTTGAGCGCGTCTTCAGGATCTTTCCTGGAGTGATTATTCCCTTTGATGGTGGCTTGAACGAAGCTCCGGACAATTCCCGGATTTTTCTTCAAGAATTCCTCATTGGTTGCCTGGCCATTTCCGACGTCGTGGATTCCGTGGTCTGCGATCCAAATCACATTGAGATCAATGCCTTTGATTTTCGCAAGCACAGCCTCATTGGCAATGTATGCGGGCCGAACATCCACCATGCCGGAAAGGAGTGGCTTAAGGCCGAACCCAACGTTAATTTTGTTTAGCTTGCTAATGTCGATCCCATACTTCCCTGTCAGAGCTTTAAACCCAACCCAGGTAGCACTTCCTCGCTGGACGCCAACTTTTTTTCCATAGAAATCTTTTGGGTGTTTAATCCCTGATTTTTTCAGAGAAATAAAGGATATTTGGGTTGCTACATTGGTTTGAAGAATGGAGACTAGAGGTAACCCCTTCTCTCGGCTTGTAAGGACAACACCGGCTGTTGGTGCTCCAAATTCTGCAGCGCCTGTTGCCACTGCTTTACCTGCGTTGCGACTTCCTTTTGCCCATTTTAAGTCCACGTCAAGTCCCGCGGCCTTAAAGTAACCTCTGTACTTAGCTACTATTTCTGGAGCCCATCGGGCATCCGGAATCCAGGCCATCATATATGTTACTTTTTTGGCGGCTAATGCTTGTCCACCCAAGAGGCTAGTTACTAAAAGTAACAGCCCAGTTACCCGAATAAGCTTCCATAATTTTATCATTTTGTTCCCTCCAGTTTTCAGGTTTTGATCTAGCTCTTCATTGAGGTGGGTCAAAACCTGAGTGATCCCCCAATGTGAAAATTGGGCATGCCTTATTGCTGATCAGCTAAATCCTGGGTTGCCCAGAATATGAATTTCCTTTCCAAATAAGCGACAATTTGAAACATTGAAATTCCACACGCAGCTAAAATCGCGATAACTACAAACACAACGGGCGTTTCCATCCCAGATTCAGCCAATACCAACATGTAGCCTAGACCATCGTCCCCGCCGAAAAACTCTCCAACCACGGCACCGATCAGGCAGAGTGAGGTAGAGACTTTAAAGCCCGCGAACATGTACGGAAGTGCTGTGGGGATCTGAATCTTTCGGAAGATGGTCCAGGTGGAGGCATTCAGTGCACGCATCATCCGAATCATCCGGTAGTCGGCCGAAATAAGGCCTCTCGTTGTGTTGGCAACAATCGGGAAGAACGTGATGATCATTGCCAACGCAATTTTCGGCTTCATGTCGTGCCCCATCCAGATTATGAGTAATGGAGCCGTTGCTGCGATCGGGATGGAAGTAGATAGCGAGATATAGGGAAACACACCTCGCTCGAGGAATCGGGAGTTGGCAATCACCGCAGCCATCAGGGTTCCAATCACCATAGAAAGGGCGAAACCGCTCAAGGCCTCGATCAGCGTGATATATGTATGTCTCCAGAGAAACTTTGTCTCAGTAAACGCTTCGACGATCCTGAGTGGCGAAGGGATAAACCAATCTGGTACCTTTAGAGCCGTTGTCGCTATCTGCCAAATCACCAGGCCAAAAACCAAAAAGATGAGAGCCGGGCCATAACTCTCCATAAACTTCCGGAGTTTTTCGTTCCTGGGAGAACCTCTTGCCATCTTTAAAACTCCCCCAAAACACCACGGACGTAGTGAGTCAATTCATGAAATTCTTTTGAATCTCTCAACTCTTTAGAACGTGGGCGCGGCAGATCAACCTCGATAATCTCCTTGATCAATCCAGGATTGGGAGACATGACAGCCACGCGGTCGCACATAAACACCGCTTCGTAAAGGTCATGGGTGATTAGGACACCAGTTTTTTCCTCATGGGCCCAAAGGTCCAGGAACTCCAAGTGCAGGCGACGCTTGGTGATTTCATCGAGGGCGGAAAATGGTTCGTCTAGTAATAAAATCGAGGGATCATGGGCCAGGGCCCGGACTATTGACACCCTTTGTCGCATCCCGCCGGACAGCTCGTGAGGATAGCGATCTAAAAAATCTTTAAGACCGACGAAATCCAAAAGTTCTTGGCATCTCTTCTCCTGATTTCCTTCGTAGGTCCCAGTTACCTCAAGGGGCAGACGAACATTGTCGATGGCTGTTCGCCAAGGAAGTAGGACAGGATCTTGGAAGATGAAACCAAACTGGTTAGATGATTTGGCCTCTCCGACAGGTCCACCACGGATTTCAACATTTCCGTTGGTAGGGAACAGTAATCCGCTAATGCACAACAAAATGGTAGATTTTCCACAACCGGTAGGGCCGACGAGAGCAAAAAGTTCTTGCTCTTTAATATCGAAACTGATGTCTTGAACTGCCAGGAAATCGGGTTTGCCTTGACTCCGATACACCATGTCCACATCCCGCAGGCTTATGCAGGGTGCATCGGACACCGGAGATGTGTTTGGTGTGTGGGAACTTTGACTCATAGGAACCTAACCTAAAGCAATCAAGACAACCCCCAAAATCCCACTGGGGTCTCTCTAAACATCAAATGAAAAGCTCGTGTGTTGGAACAGAAGCTTATTATAAACTAATATCGGCGATATTACCCAGAACATTCTCACGCCGGTTATTAGTATTGCCAATTAAGTTAGGTGCCACAAAGGACAGGGTAGCCAGAAACCGCCCTTTGTTATCTCTAGGCCTTTTTGTTGGCGCTGAAATGCCTGGAATAATGCGAGGCAAGTCTCGGATCCCGTCTCGTTTCAGTGACTATTTTCTGGATCAACTCCTAAGGCAGTTGCAACGCGATTTGTGTAGTTGAAGTAGGCGACGAGCTGCACCAAGTCAAGGATCTCCTCGTCGGTCATCCCCTCAGCCCGAAGTGCTGTAACATTGTTTTCATCCATCTGTCCAGGGCTCTTGGTGAGCATTTCCGAAAACTCTAGTATTTTCAATGTTCGACTGTCGATATCTGCTTTCCGGTAGTTTCTAATTATTGACTCGGCGAGCGAATCCTCCCCAATAATATTACGGAGTGACCCTCCGTGATGTTCCACTCAGTAACCACACCCGTTAATTTCTGATACAACCGTTGCAACCATCTCTTTTTGTGCCATAGTCAATCCAGACTCGTGATATAGGACCGATTGATAGAGATCTTGGGCGGATTTCATCGCAGGCAACTTAAGGCTTGAGAGCTTTACGACATTTGGGATTCCTCCAGCAATAGGCGCGAGGAAGTCGTAGAATTCTTTCAGCTCTCCTGTTGCGTTTTCGTGCTCGATTTGCCGAATGTAAGCCATGGGGTTTTTCCTCCTTTTCTCCAATTAGTGTTATTTCATCAAATTGAATTTAATTTGGTAGATGTGAACCGTATTCACTTTTGTTGTGCGCATACAAACAGAATATAGCATCCGTCTGCCCACCGGAAAACTTTCATTTCATCGTTCAATTCGAATTTAGTTTTGCTTATTGGCATGGAATTCCCTTAGTGGGGAAAGTTAAATCAACCAAGATCCTCAGGTAAAGTCGAATAGCTTCGAGAGACCTTGAGAAGATGCGGTCGCAACTCGTCGGCCTCAGCGAAGGCGCTCGGGAGATTTTCACGGAGTCGATTTATGGTTTTCCCAACGATTTTTAGAATTTCTTCTCGGTCGGAAAATGTTGAGCGGCCGTTATAGACCATGGACTCTCCTCCGACGAACACCTCATCAACAGATTCTCCGTCCTCGGCGAATGCAATCGCATTGACCGGGTTAAGAAGGGGTTCATAGTTCAATGTTCGGTTGAGGATCACGATGTCTGCGGACTTGCCGGGCTCTAAGGTTCCTATGCGTTCTTCCATCAGCATGACGGCCGCCCCCCCCCAAGTTGCCAGTCGGAGAGCTTCAAAAGGAGTTAATCCTTGTTCCACGTCATTTTCCCGGACGTTATGAATTTGGGCAGCCAGGTGCGCCTGATGAAATATGCTTCCCTTGTCACTACTGTTAGCACCATCGATTCCGAGACCCACCGGAATCCCAGCGTCTAGATACTTTCTAACAGGGGCAATCCCACTACCCAATTTCAAATTAGACCCGGGGTTGTGAGCGACTCGGCACCCATTTGTGGCCAGTAATTCGATGTCTGATTCAGTGAGCCAGATAGAGTGTGCAAAGGAGGCTCGGTGGGAAAGGTATCCTAGCTCCTGAAGGTGTTCGGGAATAGTCAAGCCATAAACCTTTTTCGCTTGGTGGGCCTGGACACGGCTTTCTAAAAGGTGGGTGTGTAGTGGAACATTTTTTTTCTTGGCTAAATCCGCGCATCCTTGAAGTAATTTGTCTGAGCACCTTTGAGGTGCCGAGGGGCCGACTCCACCGCTGACTCGAGAAGGCCCCATAGCCTCCACCTTTTCAATTGCTGCTTCCGCACGTTCCAGAATTAGCTCAGCCGGTGGAGCCTTATCTGATTCTAGTATGGTACGGGCAACCTCTGGAAGGTTATGGACGTCTATCGGTATTTCTTCCCGGAGTACCTTGTCCGAAAGGAGTGGACAAAGAACCGCTCGGAGACCGGTTGAATTGTAGGCTTGAATGGCGGCGTCAAGCTTATCGTCCTCCACGGCGAGTCCGGATGCCATGTGGTGAAGCCCCAGAGTCACACCATTTTCTAACATTTCGATACAGGACAGAGTCAAAAGTGCAGTGAACTCCTCCTTGGACATATTCATGAAACGAATCGCGGCAACCTTGTATGGTAACCAGGGCTCTAATGGCAGGCCATAGTTAAGGCTGCGAACTGCCATCTCCTCAAAATGACAATGGCAGTTAACCGTTCCCGGTAAAACGATCTTCCCATGTAGGTCGCGCACGGGACCGGTGAAATCTTCTGGGATCTTGATGTCTTGCCCAATGGCTTCAATAATTCCACCGCGAACAAGAATCGCTCCATTTTCGATAATATCGTTGTTTTGATTCAGTGTAACGACAACACAATTACCTAAAAAGAATTCGCCTCCCATTCCATCTTCTCTCCTTAGCCAGGCAAATCGCGATATTTTTCTACGTCACGGTCCCGCACATGCAATATTCTCTCGTTATGTTGTTCCAGAATTAATAAGGACCACCGTCATAGGCCTGCTCTTCTGAGCCGGAAAATTCGAAATCCAATTGGGAATAAAAAGCCCGGTAAACCAATGGAGCCGAATATCGCTATTTTACTACCCTGATTTCTCTAGACATGCCCATTTATCTTGTTCGATAAATAATCAACTAAGATATCAAGGCTTCCATTTTTTCAACGATTTTCCAATGTTTTCGAGGGATTTCCCTAATCGTTTGAAAGACCCTCCGATTTTTTCAAACGACTCAATCTCAGGAAAGAGTTCTCGGATTACTTGGCGCGAATCTTGGGTCAGAAACCGAATTCCGATACGGGCACACTCGAGCTGTGTGTAACCTCTTTTTCGTAATTCGGAATCCACTGTCGAGCGGATGAGCGACCGGGCGATTTTTTGCAGACCAGCAAGCGAGGGTTGCAAACGTATTGCGCGTTCCAATTCTCGGTTTATGGCTGCAATCGCCTCCGTCTTAATAATGGCGCAAGGTTTGAAAGACCCGTACCGGGAAAGTCCTCCCACAATCCCCCCCCCTATCGCAATTCCCAAAATGATAGTGGTTAAGACAAGAAGTGAGAACCTGAGAGTCTTCCATTTGCCCATAAATCTAAACTCTCGAACTTAAGGGCATGAATTGAGGGGAACCCAACTTCCCGCAGGCAGTTGGGGCCCGGGGGGCCCCCCCCAGAATTTAACAGCCTTGGGCTCTGAAAATGAGCTGAGTAATCCCCTTTCACTTAATGAACCTAGGTATTCTACCCTGATTTGTTACCAGAACACAGAATAGTCTAAGTTTGACCCGCATAATGGACATGCGGGAGTTTACTTCGCGATGAAACTATTGGGTTTTGCAACGAATAAAGGCAAGAAGGAGGGTCGCGATCCCACGTCTGTTTGGACTGTATTATTGTAAGCCAGATAGGCTACCGTAGGTTTCAGGCCTGCGATCCCGGAAAAATTGCCAAAGGTTTCTCACCTCGCGAACAAAATCTAGATCGACATCCGCCACAACAAGGGCGTCTTCGTCCTCCCCAGCCTGAGCAATGATCTTCCCGTGGGGGTCCACGACATAGGTTGATCCATAGAACTTACCAATGTTCCACGGTGCCTCGGTTCCGGGTCGGTTAATTGCGCCGATATAGATGCCATTGGCCACTGCAGCTGCGGGTTGCTCCAGTTCCCATAAGTATTGGCTGAGACCAGCAACGGTTGCCGATGGGTTAACGATATACTCGGCTCCATTGAGGGCCAAAGCACGCCAGCCCTCAGGAAAATGGCGATCGTAGCAGATGTAAACTCCAAGTTTGAGAAAAGCTGTTTCAAAAACGGGCCATCCGCTGTTGCCGGGTTTAAAAAAGAATTTTTCATAGAAACCAGCGACCTGGGGGATGTGTGTTTTCCGATATTTCCCAAGGTAAGTTCCGTCGGCGTCTATGACAGCAGCAGAGTTGTAATAGACGCCAGTAATTTCCTCTTCCATTACGGGGACGACTATGACCATATTGTAATTTCTGGCGAGTTCCTGCATGTCCCGAACAGTCTTGCCTTCTGGAACCCTTTCAGCTGCTTCGTACCACTTAGCGTTCTGGCTTGGGGGGAAATAGGGAAAAGCAAATATCTCTTGGAGACAGAGAACTTGGACTCCCTTTTTCCAAGCCTCAGTAATTAGGGGAATGTGTGCCTCGATCATCGTCTCACGTATTTTATCCGTCGATAGTTCCGCTGAGCACTTCAACGACATTTGGATTAAGCCTACCTTTACACGGCTCATCGTAGTTCCCAACCCCTTGGCAAAGCATATGAATTCAAGGTTCAAAGCAGACAATGATTCTATCGGATTTTAAAAATGGCGCAACGGTGAACAAAGGTTCCAGATTTCTGTTTGAAGATAATGTTGATAGCAGTAGGGATAAATGGGCCGCTTTAAAATGCGACTAGATTTTTTTCGACGGAAACATTTAACAATTCTCGGTCGGTGATTACCGGTTTGAAAGTTAAATAACTTGCACTTTTATCGAAAAATCCTCACATTGAACTTATTCGGCATGTTTGCGAGCTCGAAGTTGGTTTGCGCGTGAGAAGACACTTTAGCAAATTCAAAGCTAGCCGTGTCGTTTGTTCTATTGGTGAGATTTGATTCTTTAACTGAGTGCAATTTAAAACCGGAAGTGACGATGGCTATTGATATAGTTAACGAAAACCAAAAAGAGATGTACCCACATTTTGAGCGGATTGCTAAGGTTTACCGGGATGTTCGAACCACGGACCAAGAGCCAATTGAATTTATTCAAAAAGCCCTAGATGGAATCGACTCTGTTCAGGCCCTAGAGGTGGGATGCGGAACCGGCCGTTATACACATCTTGCTTTCCAATCAATCCGGAACCTGGAAATGATCTGTAATGACGTTAACCGGGAGATGCTTAATCAACTGGAAGCCAACCTGACTCGCAATGGTGTTGATGGGTTTCGAACTTTGCTCGGGAGAATTGAAACGCTCGATCTGGAAAGAGAATCACTCGATGCGGTCTTCACATTCAATGCCGTTCATCACTTTGATTTTCCCGCTTTTTTGCAGATTATTAGTCTTGCACTGCGGGAAGGTGGAGAGATATTCATTTATACGAGGACTCCTAGTCAGAATGCCGAGTCCGTGTGGGGAAAGTATTTTCCAATGTTTAATGAGAAGGAAACACGACTTTTTGAGTTGTCGGAGATGGAGAAGGCAATTGATGAGTCCGATGCTCTCTCGCTCACAAAAACTCAATTTTTTAGTTATCCACGTTGTTTTAGCCTTGAACGTTTGATGGATCAGGCCCAAAGCCGACACTATTCCACGCTTTCTCTATACGCTGAACAAGAGTTTGGTGATGCCCTCGAAATTTTCTGTGAAAATATCAAACGAAATTTCCCTGATCATGGCGAGATAAACTGGTCTGACCAAAATGTCATGCTTCAGATTCGGAAAACTTCGATGCAATAGCGGTAGTTGTCAGACTTGGCAGCGTGGTGGTTGCAAAGTAAATGGCGCGCGATGCAGGATTCGAACCTGCGACCTTCGGCTCCGGAGGCCGACGCTCTATCCAGCTGAGCTAATCGCGCTATATCTCGACTTTAGTGGAAGAATATTCTGCTCACACCGCCATGTCAACGAAACCAACAAAGGCAAGGATGTCCACGCCCCGAAGCTAAATTTAGACTTTTTTGCCCAAGCCATGATCAAAGGTGAAGGGGATAAAGCTCTTCCAATCTAGCTATCGCAGGCCTCTTCGGTATTTTTCCAGTGAGCTTAACTTGGAATGGAGTTGTACAATTTCCCCGAAGCTATGCCGCAATTCTCATTGACTCGTGACAACGTGGGCGATATCTTTTAACTAACGAAGAATAAATGACTTACGTATAAACTTTCCATCACCCCCATGATTCTGGAGTTATTTGTGGAAGAGTTGACACACGTAGATCAATCAGGGCAGGCCCGGATGGTGGATGTGGGCGAAAAGGGGATCACCCGGCGAGAAGCATTGGCAAGGGGACGGGTTTGGATGAAACCCGAAACATTAGAGTTGATCCGTAGCAATGCTGCTGCGAAGGGGGATGTTTTAGCTGTTGCACGGGTGGCAGGGATCCTGGCAGCGAAAAAAACAGGGGATCTGATACCACTTTGCCACCCCCTTGGGCTCTCTGCCGTCAAAATAGACTTTAAGCTAGAAGGTTCAGATGCGGAATCCCATTTGCGTTCCGTGCCAACGGGGGAACCAAGGGGAACGGCCTGGGTGGATATCGAAGCCATGGCGAATATTGAAGCCCGTACGGGCGTGGAAATGGAAGCATTGACAGCTGTTAGTGTGGCAGCTCTTACAATCTATGATATGTGCAAAGCCGTGGATCGCTCAATGGTAGTTTCGAATATTAGGCTAATAAGCAAGTCCGGCGGTAGATCTGATGATTACCGACGGGCGGGCGAGTAATGCTTTTCGTTAACTCGGGACATCATTGGAAGACTATCTTTTTCTCGGGTTGGTGTGGGCAGGTGAGCGTACGTCGATACGGTTTGCGTCGTTTTGCTAAGGGGTAGGTTGCTGTGGGTTTGAATTTGGTTCGAATCCTGCTGTTCCCTTTGGGAGCTCTGGGAGGCTACGCCGTTGGATGGGCCTTGCCAGAAGGCGTATTTACGGCAAAGTTAGGTGCGGTTGTTGGTGGCTCCGTTGCTATTTCCGTAGTAATTGTTGAACGGTGGATTTCGGCATATCCTCCCGCAGGTGTTGCAGGAGGGATTTTAGGTTTCTTAAGTGGATTGATTGCCGCCAAACTTTTGGAAGCCCCACTCCTCGCGCTGCCCGTGGGATTGGAACAGTTGATGTCGGTTTTGGTATTGATGCTCTATTTGGCTGCTAGCTGTTTGGGTTTGCTTTTAGGGCTTCATAAAGGAGAAGATTTCTATCTCCGGATCAGTGAGAAGAAACTAGCGAAAGAAGAGAGAGCAGCACAGGGTATAGGTAAGAGCAGTAAGATTTTGTTGGATACCAGTGTGATCATTGACGGTCGGATCGCGGATATTACGGAGACTGGCTTTGTCGATGGGACCATTTTGATTCCTGAATTCATCTTAAAAGAGCTTCAAAATATTGCGGATTCTTCTGATTCGTTGAAACGGAATCGTGGTCGGCGCGGGCTGGATATTCTTCAGAAGATCCAGAAGGACCCGAATCTCGATGTGCAGGTAGTTGATAAAGACTTTCCCCGTATTCCTGAGGTAGACGCCAAGCTTGTCGCTTTAGGTAAGGACATGAAGGGAAAGATCCTCACCAATGACTTCAATCTTAATAAGGTCGCAGAGCTTCAGGGCGTTCCGGTTCTTAATATCAACAAGCTGGCCAATGCAATGAAACCTTTCGTTTTGCCTGGTGAGGAGATTAATGTTTTCGTTTTGAAGGAAGGAAAAGAATCTGGCCAAGGTGTGGCTTATCTAGATGACGGGACTATGGTGGTAATTGACAACGCAAGAAAAAGAATTGGACGAAACTTAGACGTTGTCGTTACAAGTGTTTTGCAAACAACTGCAGGACGAATGATTTTTTCTCGGTTCAAAGAAGATATGGACCAAATGACAGCATCCTAATGCCCAAATCCAAGCATTCAGCAAATTGCTTACCCGAAGTCATATTTCAGGTTGCGGCCATTGTTCCGGCAGCGGGCTCAAGCACGCGCTTCGGAGCTGTTGGGGTGAAGTCCTCCAAACAATTTCAAAAATTAGGGGGATTTCCTTTATTGGTTCATGTTCTTCGGGCTCTGGAGCTTTCTTCTGTAAACGCAGTTTACATTGCAGCGCCTCCAGGACGAGTGACCTGGGTCCGCCGTGAAATAGTCCAAGCCTATGGGTTTAGGAAAGTCCGCTTGGTTATAAGGGGAGGGAAGACTCGCGGGGAATCTGTACAACGATGTGTAGAACGGATTCCCACATCCTACGATATTTTATTGGTCCATGATGGTGCACGGCCCTTGGTTGCACCCAGTCTGATTAACCAGGTGGCGGCGGCGGCCTATGAGAGCGGCGCAGCGCTGGCTGCGATTCCCGAGACAGATACGATTAAAAGAGCTCAGTTCGTTTCTACGCCAAAGGGTGTCAGCGGGTCCGCGAGGAGTTGGACTCGAAAGACTATAGAGCGTGAAGCTCTTTGGAGGGCACAAACACCTCAAGCTTTTCGGTCTGAAATTTTCAGGAAAGCTCTTCTTCATGCAAAACAGATCGGTTTCAATGGAACGGATGATGCCTCCTATGTAGAGCGAGTTGGCGAACGTGTGCGTCTAATACCCGGAGACGTGCGTAACCTAAAGATAACAAATCCTGAAGATTTATTACTTGCAGAGGCTTTGCAGTCTTTGTCAAAAACGTAAGAGGATGGTAGCCGAAATAGTCTAGGGTACAGGTCAGGCAATTTGACGGAAAAAGGGCGGTTGACGTTTACCGGTTAATGTGACTCAGTGGTATTTTACCCAGTTGGCCAAAATAATAGGGAGCAAGTATTTGATTCGAGTGGGTGTTGGATACGATGTTCACGCTCTGGTGGTAGGTAATGAGCTCAATCTCTGCGGTGTGAGTGTGCCCTATCCCCTGGGCCTTGATGGCCATAGTGATGCAGACGTAGCGCTCCATGCCCTTTGTGATGCGCTCCTCGGCGCGGCGGCTCTTGGGGATATTGGCAAGCATTTTCCGGATACGGACTCGGAATATACGGGTATCTCTAGCCTGGTTTTGTTAGAACGTGTTCGAGTGTTCTTAAACGAGGAAGGATATGAGCCCGGCAATGTCGACTTGACTATTGTGGCCCAAAAACCAAAGTTGGCTCCCTATATTCCAGAGATGATTAAGCGAATATCAGGGTGCTTGAAAATTCCTAGCAAAACTGTGAATGTTAAAGCTACAACCACGGAGCGGCTCGGATTTGCAGGCAGAGAAGAGGGAATTGCAGCGTATGCTGTGTGCACGATAAATCCGAAGCAAGCGGACTAAAAGAGCGAGCTTATATTTTTATGGCCCTACATGTTTTAAATACCCTAACGGGGAAGATGGAGAGGTTTGAGCCGCAGGTTCCTGGCAAGGTGGGAATGTACGTTTGCGGTGTTACGGTTTATGACGATGTACACCTTGGCCACGCACGGGGCGCCTTGGCGTTCGAGAGCATTCGTCGGTACCTCCAGTTCAGCGGTTATGACGTGACTTATGTGCGAAATTTTACCGATGTGGACGATAAAATAATCCTTCGGGCTGATGAAGAAGGAGTGGCGGTTTCGGAGATTGCTGAACGATATATTAAGGCTTTCACTGAAGACATGAACCAACTGGTGGTGGACGAGCCGGATTTTGAGCCCAGGGCAACTATGGAAGTCCCATCGATGCTGGAGATGATCCAGGGTCTAATTGAAAAGGGCTACGCATATGAAGTGAATGGTGATGTTTATTTTGCTGTCCGCAAGTTCAGTGGATACGGCAAGCTTTCGGGAAAGAATCTCGATGAATTAGAATCTGGTGCTAGGGTGAAGGTGAACGATCAGAAATCAGATCCTCTTGATTTTGTGCTCTGGAAAGCAGCAAAGCCCGAGGAGCCAAGTTGGAGCTCGCCCTGGGGAGAAGGAAGGCCAGGTTGGCACATCGAATGCTCAGCTATGTCTCTTAAGTATCTAGGTGCGACCTTCGATATCCATGGTGGCGGCACCGATCTTGTGTTTCCACACCATGAGAACGAGCGGGCCCAGTCGTGCGCGTTTTCCGGAGAGGGTTTTGCGCGATATTGGTTGCACAATGGAATGGTTCGGATCCGACAGGAAAAAATGTCCAAATCAGACGGAAATTTTTTCTCGGTACGATCTATGCTCGAAAAATTTCACCCGGAAGTCATCCGGTTTTTTCTGGTAAGCTCCCATTATCGGAGCCCCATCGATTATTCTGACGATGCAGTAACTGCCGCGGGTCGTGGCCTCGACCGTATTTACAATGCTTGCCTTAGGGCAGATGAGTTGCGTGCGAAGACCCCGAAGAGTATTGGAGATGATCCGACACTGGATCGGGCAGTGCGAACCTTTGAAGATGACTTCACAGATGCTATGGACGATGATTTTAACACCCCGAGGGCTATTGGGAGCATGTTTACCTTAGTAAGGCAGATTCACAACACCATTGATTGCTTGGATCCGCTTGTTTGGGAGAAGGATTCTGAACTCGAAATCCCCGCTGAGTCGCTGGAACGAGCAGTGAATGCTTTGACGGTACGTGGCCAAGTCTTAACGTTTTTAACCGATTCCCCCCGTGATTGGTTTCGTTCGGGTGCTCTCTCCCCGACGGTTGATAAGACCGATATTTCTTTGGACGATGAAACCATCGACCGGCTGATTTTGGAAAGATGGGAGGCTCGGGCCCGAAAGGATTGGTCAGAAGCTGACCGGATCCGCGATCAGTTGAAAGCTGCCAAGGTCTTACTCGAAGACGGGCCTGCAGGGACCCAGTGGAAGCGGGAACAAACGTGAACCCCGACCGGGGACATGAAGAGAAAATTGAGACTGATCAGTTCATATACGGTACGAGACCCGTGTTGGAGTGTCTACGTGCTGGGAGGAGAAGGGTCGGTCACGTTTATTTATTGGGCGGCCGCAAAGACTTCCGGTTCTCGGAAATTAGAGAGGTAACAACTAAGGCCGGAATTCCGGTAATATTGAAGAGCCGAGAAGAATTGGCTCATCTTTCTGGTAGCTCGGATCACCAAGGGGTGGTGGCCAGTGTTGGTCCCCTACCCGTTTACTCCTTGGAAGAGTTACCAAATGAGGCTTCTACGGATGGTGTAGTCTCGACCTCCGCTTCTGTTGTCTTGGTTTTAGACAGCATTGTTGATCCCAGAAACTTTGGAGCCCTATGTCGGTCAGCATTAGCCCTAGGTTGTCGAGGCGTTGTTTTTACTAAAGATCGTTCCGCGGGTCCGAGTCCGGCAGCTTTAAAAGCTTCCGCTGGTTCTATGGAACGAATCCCCTTGTTCCGGGTCACGAATCTACCGAGGGCATTAGAGAAACTCAAAGAGAGAAACTACTGGGTTGTTGGTTTGGCCGAGGAGGGAGAGCACTTAATCGACGATGTTTGGTGTGATGGGCCAATTGCGCTTGTTGTAGGTTCAGAGGATAAAGGCCTTCGTCGTTTGGTCCGAAAACGATGTGACCAGATGATGCGTTTGAAAACCTTGGATGATTTTTCGACTTTGAATGTATCGGTAGCAGGGGCGATTGCGTTGTACGAGGTGAATTCAAAACGAGACTTGATGGCCCCCAGGGATTCAACACATAACTTGTCATAAAGGCTAGGGGCGGTAACACATAACTTGCCGTAATTGGTGGATTTTCAACCATCATTTCTGTTGACAAGTCAGTTAAGGAAACCCATACTGATCAATTGACTATAATTGGGAAGCGGCTGGCGTAGCTCTGTTGGTAGAGAAGCTGAATTGTACTCAGAATGTCGGGGGTTAATATCCAATCGCCAGCTACAGGGAAC
>CAYTIB010000095.1:0-39754 GCA_964437725.1 uncultured bacterium
ATCTGGACGACTCCCCCCCTTAACCGATTCTGCACATTCCGCCACACTGACGTAGAGCCTTCTCACCCAGCGTTTGGCCACCGGATGGAGCCTGCTACACACATGTTTACCGGCTCTGTATACCACTGACCATGGAATCTGTCGTCTATACATCGAATACGTGAACTGGATCATCCTTCGATTGCCTCCTGGTAATAACCATTATCCACGTATTTCTCAGGACCGGGGACCTGGCCATCCAGGTGACCCATTTCGGAACGTAACTCAAGCGCAACGGCAATTCCCTGAAGATTGAGTGCAGCATCCGGTGTAAGACCCTCTTCCGAATCAAGGAGGAGAGCAAGCGTACGTTCCGCTCCAGTCCTCTCCATTCCACTGCGTTCCTCTAATAACCTGAGGCAAACCTGTCGGTTGCTTGGCTCAAAGCACCAACGGGTAGATTCCAAATACGCACGAATATAGCGGACAAGGACATCCCGATGGTTCCGGGCCCATGAACGCGTCGTCGCCCCACAAGTGGCTTGATAAACGGGAACAAACTGGGAACCACATGCAATCAACTGGCATCCGGCCTCAATCGCATCCCCCAAAAAGGGCTCTGTTAATAGGGTGCCTGCATGCTCACCCCGCAATAAGGACTCGTAACGGCTTTCCCATCCGCCGACTTCAACAAGGTCGTATTCCTCAGGTGAAATTCCACTCCCCCGAAGCATCTTCTCAAGGATAAACACAAAACCGGTGATCTTTGAATCGACGGCAAGCGATTTCCCCCTCAACGACTCGAGATCCACGCTCCCCGGTGCGCCTACAAGACTGAGCATTCCGCTGTGCAAGCCCATAAACAGGAAAAGATCTGACCCACCCATCATTCCGATGGTCTTTCCTTCAACCTCGGCGATCACATCATCAGCGGAGGTATGGCCAATATCAAAATCACCGGCCTCCAATCGCTCCGCCAAATAGGTCGAATTCGGGGTATAAGTAATTTCTACTTCGAGACCCTGCTTTGCAAAATGACCCATCTCTGCGCCGACATCAACTGGAAGATTATATCCAGCCCGAAATTGGATTACACGGAGGGGGGTAAGAGAACTCATCCCGACAAAAGAGCGCGGCCCAAATCGAGGTGAGTTTGGTGCAGGTTCGAGGCGGCCTGCATCGTTGGAGGGAACGCTAAGGCGCAAAAATTCATGTGGAAAATAAAAAGCTTTCTTCTGTATCCATCCAGGGAAATCCGGGACGTTTGGGCAAAGCTCTCGGGCATTATTGATACTCCCATGTTCTTTCAGAAGGGAAAATCAGCTGGATTATAAGTCCGAAAAGAATGTTTCTGCAAGCCTAGAGGGTTTGACGCTACTTAATAAACTTGGAAATACATGCTCTATTTAGATGGTAAATATACGAATTTTCCTTGCAGGAAGGTTATCCACTAGTATAAATGATTGGTAGACTAGTTTAAGATTGTCTATAGATTGTGCTTTGTCGGTCCCTGTCTTTTTCCCATATGTACTTCATGATATGGTTGATATCGCGGAAAACTTAAAACGGGTTCAAACTCAAATTGGGGAGGCGGCTTTACGGTGTGGCCGTGATCCAAACTCCGTCTCCCTGGTAGTTGTTACCAAAACATTTCCTCCTGAGGCGATCCTCGAGGCCTACGCGGCTGGTGCAAAAACTCTAGGAGAAAATCGTGTCCAGGAGGCACTGAAAAAGGTACCTGCCGTTCAAAAAACCTTAGAATCGTCCGGTTCACCCAGTCCTAAATGGCACTTAATCGGGCACTTGCAACGCAATAAAGTTCGTCATGTTTTTGGGCTCTTCGATTGCGTACAGTCAGCGGATAGCTTGCGTCTTCTGGAAATACTTGAAAAAACAGCCGTGTCGGAGAAAAAAACCATGCCAGTCTACTTAGAGGTGAATCTAGCTGGCGAGGAAGCCAAGAGTGGATGCAGGCCAAATGAGGCAGAATTGTTGGTTAAGAAACTGGAAAACTCATCTCACTTACAACTAGAAGGTCTCATGACGATACCCCCGTTCAGCAATCGCGCCGAGGAAAGCCGTACTTGGTTCAGAATGCTTCGTGAATTGCGTGACCAACTCGTCGAGGCTGGTTACCAAAAAGCCAAAGGACTATCGATGGGCATGACAAACGATTTTGAAGTTGCAATTGAGGAAGGCGCTACTATCGTCCGTGTTGGCAAAGCCATTTTCGGCTCCAGAAACTGATAGATCGAAGGGACTTACTCTGTGACAAAGCAATCGGTTAAACCAAAATCAGGACATGGTCGTACGAGTGAGCTTAGATTGGCGTTCATTGGTGGTGGGAACATGGCCGAGGCGCTTATACGGGGATTTCTGAGTTCGAGAATTGCAAAACCCAGGAATATCTGCGTCTCCGATGTTGTGGCTACTCGGCTAGATCATTTACGCCGTAAATTCCGCCTTCGTACAAGTCAGGACAACGCTGCTGCCGTGTCAGATGCTGATGTTATTATTTTGGCTATCAAGCCACAGAACGCGAACGATGCCCTAAATACTATCGCCCCTGTCACACGGAATTCACATTTGATTATCAGTATTATGGCAGGCATTTCGACAAGTAAAATCGAAACGATTCTGGAAGGAAGGGGGCGGGTGGTCCGTGTCATGCCGAACACTCCTGCCCTTGTAGGAAAGGGTGCAACTGGCATTGCCGGTGGGAAAAAAGCCCAACGGAAAGACTTGGCAACCGTAGTGCAATTTTTCGAAGCAGTTGGTCGCGCTGTCGTAGTGAGCGAATCTCAGATGGATGCCGTAACAGGACTTTCTGGGAGTGGACCTGCCTATGTTGCATTGATGATCGAAGCCCTGGCCGACGGGGGAGTCCTAATGGGTCTATCCAGAGATACTGCCTTGATGCTCGCGGCTCAAACCGTTTCAGGTACAGCAAGCATGGTCCTAGAAACCGGAGAACACCCAGGAAAGCTTAGAGACTTAGTGACATCTCCAGGAGGTACTACTACCGCTGGACTCGCTGCCCTAGAGGACGGGGCGATGAGGAGCGACCTGATACGGGCTGTCGAAGCCGCTACGGTGCGATCTATGGAGCTAGGACAGAGAAAATAAGGGAGCAAATATTGTTTGTCTTCGGTAATCTTCTCGGAGCCATCGCCTTTCTGTTGGACTGGGTGCTTGATATATACCTATGGATGATCATCATCCGAGTTATTCTCTCCTGGGTAGGTTTGCTACCCAATAACTATCAGGTCCGTATCCTGCTCCAAACAGTCGCCGATTTACTGGATCGTCTAACCGAACCTGTTCTTGCGCCTATTCGTTACCGCCTACCCACTGGGCTAGGCCTGGACATATCCCCGGTCATTGTCATTTTGGCCATTTATTTTTTGCAAATTTTTTTGGTTCGTTCGTTGCATCAAATGGCTATGAGCCTACAATAGAGAATGGCAATTCTGATTTGTTCGTCACCAATTTCCGGGAGGAAGACATACCCATGAAAATCGCGCCCATAGATATCCGTCAGCAGCGGTTTTCGGTAAAATTTCGAGGATTTGACCCTCAAGAGGTCGACACTTTCCTTGAAATGGTGGCGGACGAAATCGAAGAGCTCGATCGCGAAAACGGCCGACTACGGGAAGAACAACAAAAACTAGAAAAACAAATAGAAGAACTTGAGGCCAACGAGGTGAACGTAAAAAAAACCTTACTGGCGGCACAAACCTTAAAGGAGGACATAGTTGCTAATGCAAAAAAGGAAGCAGAGCTTGTTCTTAGAGATGCTCGTTCCAAGTCCGATAACATTATCGGTTCAACCCAGTCCGAAGCTTCAAATGTCCGCGACGAATTGACAGCCCTTCTTAGAAGAAAACGGCAATTGATTCTCAATATGCGTTCTATGTTAGAAACACATCTTCGAATGTTCGAAGCAGAAGAGAAGGTAAATAGTACCATCCAAAAAGAGCTCGAAGAAGATGACGCTCTTTTAAACCCTTCCAACCCAACAGCTCATCCCATCGAGCAAAGCTCTCTGGGTGGGAAACCGCAAATCGAATCCGATTCCCCTTCCCATCCTGAAAATGAATCCTTACAGGGGCCGCCAAAAACATCATCTCCGCCTTCTGTTTTCATTCCGGGTGAACAGCAAACAGACACCTAAAATGACCGATCTGAATGTAGATAAATTCTTCGTCCGAGGTGTCCCAGGTGGGGTTATTCTCCAAATTCGTGTCCAACCTCACTCCTCTAGTATATCCTTTGGACCAGTTCAGAAAGGCAGGCTCCGGATTCGGCTAACAGCTCCCCCTGCAAAAAATGCTGCGAACAAACAGTGCATTCAAGTACTTGCTGAGGCTTTGGGCGTCCGGCCACATACCATCTCAGTATGTGCTGGACACAGAGGGCAAAATAAGCAAATCCGAGTTGATGGCGTGGAATCCCAATCTGTCATAAAATCTCTGGGATTTTCACGGCCTTCCAACCTTCTCTAAAATTGTCAATTTGGAAACTATGTCATCCAACGTTGAAACTATTCATTATCGAAACGACACGGTTGTCCTGATCGATCAGCGCAAGCTACCCCGGGAAGAAGTTTATGTGTGTTGCAAAGACTATCACGAGGTGGCTAACGCGATACACAACATGGTCGTCCGTGGAGCTCCCGCCATCGGCGTAACAGCAGCTTTCGGTATTGCTCTGGCGGCAAAAGATTGTGACCACAGTAATGCCGGTTTTTGGCTCGAATGCCTGGAATCTGCCGCAGAGGAACTTGGGCAAACTCGGCCAACAGCCGTTAACTTGTTCTGGGCCATCGGCCGATGCCTTGAACACGCGAAAGGCCTGCTGGCAGAGGGCAATTCCCCCAGGAAGGTTTCGGAATCCTTATTGAAATTGGCCCATGAAATGCATGCAGAAGACATCGATATGTGTCATCAAATTGGAGACCACGGGGCAAAGCTAATCCCTCCCAACTCCCATGTTTTAACCCACTGCAATGCGGGTGCACTCGCCACAGCAGGTTACGGTACAGCTGCTGGTGTTATTCGTTCAGCTCACGCTCAATCTAAGATCGCTGGGGTCTGGGTTGACGAAACTCGGCCTTTTCTTCAAGGCGCTCGGCTTACCGCTTGGGAGCTACAAAGGGACAACATTCCTGTAACTCTAATATCGGACAACATGGCGGGCCATTGCATGCAAATGGGGAAGGTAGATTGCGTCGTAGTAGGCTCAGACCGAATTGCCCGAAATGGTGATGTCGCTAACAAGATTGGAACATATACGGTAGCAGTACTGGCCCGTGAGAACCACATCCCATTCTATGTGGCCGCGCCGACTTCAACCATCGATTTTTCTTTAGCCTCTGGGGCAAACATCCCTATAGAGGAACGAAAACCAGAAGAGGTTACGCACATAAGCGGCCTGCGCATTGCACCTGACGGGATCAATGTCTTCAACCCGGCATTTGACGTAACTCCTGCCAAATTCATAGATGCAATTGTTACGGAAAGGGGAATTGTGCGACCCAACCGTGGAGAAACATTAGAAATCTGGGCACCGGAACACTGAAGTATCTATAAGTACCAGTGAACTCGGCTACTGGAGGCAGATAGAATGCTTCGGGGAAAAACCTAATTTGGAATTTGATTTTGTCCAATGAGATCGAGCGAATGAAGGGGCAGCTATTAGCCCTTCGCAACGGGAGTGGTCCAAGCTGATTGGATCTCCTGGGCATTCGATACTACGCCGAAGTAGTCCACGATAAGTCGCTTGGTATATTCCTGAAAAGATGGCTCGTAGGTGCTAACACAGTCTTCTACCAAAACAATGTAATAACCAAGAAAGAAGCCTCGGCGGGCAGTTGACTGGACACAACATTCGGTCGTTACACCAGTCATCAGAAGAGTATGGATTCCGTTTGATTTTAAAATCACATCTAAATTAGTCCCTTCGAAGGCATCAAATCGATGCTTTTCTATTATGATATCCCCGCTCTCCGGATGGATCTTGTAGAACTCCTGCCCCCATGTGCCGGACTGGGCCGGAACCTTATCCTCTCTCCTCCGGGATGTCCTTTCCTTTTGAGACGATCCCATGAATACAGGGTCATAAGAATTTCGAGTCCAAACAATGGACACCCCAAATGACCGGGCGACTTCGATGAATTGTCCTAGACGGGGTGTCATTGTCTGCATTTCTTCCAGGGAATGACCAATTTCGTCGAAGAACCCACCATTGGCGAGGTAATCATTTTGCATATCAACCACAACTAAGGCAGTGTGAGCGGAGTCAATTTTATGTTCGAAGGATTCAAACAGCGGAACGTCCACAATGAAGGCCCTCCATTTGATTTATTCCGTGGCCACCGGAGCCCTGAGATCATTAATTGTAGGAACCTGCATTACAGTGGCCTCCCCATCGGCCAACGCGCCAAAAATACCCCCGAGCTCCTCTGAATTGGAAACCACACCAAAATATTCTTGTATCATTTTTCTGGAGCTTTCCTGGAGAGCCGCGTCAAATGTGCCACAGCAATCCTCCACCATAACAATAGAGTACCCCAGGAAAAAGCCGTGACGAGAAGCTGACTCCACACAGCATTCCGTTGTCACACCAGTCATCAAAAGTGTCCTGATACCGTTGGAGCGCAGAATCAGATCTAAATTCGTTCCCTCGAAGGCATCATAACGGTGTTTGGTCACGATGACTTCTTCTTCCTTCGGTTTCAATACATAAAACTCTTGCCCCCACGTTTCCGACAAACAAGGAGGCTGACCAAATTCCTGTCTTTGAACCCGCTCTTTCTGATTACTCCCAATATATACATCGTCATACGCGCACCGAACCCAGATCAAAGGGACCTGGTGGGCACGGGCTACATTGATAAATTTCTCTAGCCGGAGGACCATTGCCTGAATATCGCCTAGCGGAAGATCCCGACACCCTTTACCCATCCATCCGTCGGTCGCACAAAAATCGTTCTGAACATCTACGACGATTACCGCAGAGTGGGCGGGATTTACTTTCTCTTCAAGCGACGCAAAGAGGTGGGGGTCCATTCTCTTCTCCTTGGCTTATAAGGAAAATCTAATTCCAGTCAATCTGCGTGTATTCGGAAATATCTGTATTCCCCTACATCCACTCAAAAAAACGCCAATCTTCTTTGACGCTCATTGCAAAACCCAATCTATCCCATATCTTTATTTAGACATTTCTCACGAGTTCCTACATGTTTCAACGAATTGTTTCTGGGTAGTCAGTTACAATTATCACGTCCCCATTACCTCTAACATCCATTTATTTGCCTGGAGCTAGCAACCTGAATTCCTCAATTATTCTATCATCAGTCATTCGGCAAGCAAAAACATTGAATAAAACCAATATTTTATTCAACAGTTACTAATTTTTCAGGTTGATCTTTAATTCATTCTTCAAATAACGCCTGGATATACACTTCCGCGTCAAATGGTTGAAAATCACTAATCTCCTCCCCAAAACCCGCATACCTCACTGGAATGCCAAGTTCGTCTACAATGCTGATCACGACACCCCCCTTGGAGGTTCCATCAAGTTTGGTCAGGATAAGACCGGTAACTCCAATCTCTTCTAGAAATTTTTTTGCCTGTGGGATGGAGTTCTGACCAGCGGTAGCATCTAGGACCAAAAGAACCTCATGCGGGGCACCTTCAATTACACGACCGAGTGTTCGTACCACTTTTTTCAACTCATCCATCAGGTTCTGACGGGTATGGAGGCGTCCTGCTGTATCCGCAATCAAAAAGTCGACATTGCGGGCAATTGCTGCTTCCGCAGCGTCAAATATAACTGCCGACGCGTCTGCACCTTCAGTACCCCTTACAATCTCAACCCCGGCCCGTTTCCGCCAAACATCAAGTTGCTCCACCGCGGCAGCTCGAAATGTATCCCCCGCGGCTAGCAAAACCTTTCGGCCGTTTGACTGATAGTAGTGCGCAAGCTTGCCGATACTTGTGGTTTTCCCTGTGCCATTGACGCCAACCACAAGGACTACTTGGGTCCCCGAACCTCGTTCTACAATCACCTCCTCGTTTCTTGATTGCGAAGAAATAAGAACCTCCTGAAGAGCTTGGCGTAGAAAATCCCGAACCTCAGAAGGTTCGTTCAGAACTCTAGCTTTCTGAGCATCTTCGATCCGGCCAATCATTTTCATAGTCAATGGAAAACCCAAGTCCACCCCGATAAGAAGCTCCTCCAAATCTTCCAGAAGTGATGCGTCTAAACGACGATTGCCAACCAAAATCCGTGCCATTGGAGCTAGCAAATTCTCCCGAGACTTAGCAAGTCCTCGCCGGAACAAACCGAATAATCCCCGTTTGGGCGAATCTTCCGTCACCGGATAATCCCCTTAACTCGTTTGCCAGAAATAAAAATTAGAAGTCAGACATGTAGGTGCGCAGAGCGCAATCTCTTCACACCCCAACTAGGCTACTAGGAGGGCTGTATTGATTTCTCCGAAACGGATTCAGTTTCTTCCGACTTATCCTCTCCGGAAAGCTCGGATTGAATTTTCAAATGAGCTGGTCCGCCATTAGTCTTTTCCGCTTTATGCGGAGAGCCATTCTTTCCGTTAGTTTGAGACGCGGAATGCAGCTCTTCCACTTCGGGTTCCGGAAGTGGCTCGATATCCGCCCACCGGTCAGTTTCAAGATCCAAGTCTTTCACTTGGGGAGCGGGTTCGCCATGGTCTGATCTACCGGTATTGACCATTTCTTCTTTTGCCGCATTTGTCTGGTGTAGATCCACGGACACCAAACTTGATGCACCCTTTTCAGCCATAGTTACCCCGTAGAGCACATCTGCAAACGACATTGTCCGTTTGTTATGCGTAATTACAATGAATTGAGTCTTGAGGGAGAGCTCTCGAAGAACGTCAATAAAACGTGCGACATTGTGATCATCCAAAGTGGCATCCACCTCATCCAGTAAGCAAAAAGGGCTTGGATTGTAGCGGAATATGGCAAAGAGGAGCGAGATCGCGGTAAGCGCCTTTTCGCCTGCAGAGAGTAATAAGATATTCCCCAATTTTTTGCCTGGTGGCTGCACTAAAATATCTACGCCGGTTTCTAACAGATTACTTTCATCGGTAAGAACCAGTGAGGCTCGTCCTCCACCAAAGAGGCGACGGAAAACTTCTGAAAATGTCTCACTAATGGAATCAAAAGCATCCTTGAAACGCCTGCGAGTGGTTCGGTTGATCCGATCGATCGTATCATGGAGGGTTTGAATGGATTTCACCAAATCCTCCTGCTGGCCTTTCAAGAACTGATAGCGCTCATTTAACTGCTCGAACTCACTAAGAGCACCCATATTGACCTCACCCATCCTGCCCATCCGGTCCTGCAAAGAAACTGATTCCTCCTTCAGAGTTCGTTGTTCTTCCTCCGAAAGTTCGGACTCTTCTGAATGAACAAAGACGGCTTCCAGATCAATACCATACGTAAGCTGGGCACGTTGGCAAAGCAGATCGCGCTCACTCCTAAGTTCGGAAAGTACGGTGGAAATACCATCCAACTCATCGGAGAGGGAGTTCACTTGGTCCTTGAATTTCCGTGCGCGCTCCTGCACCTCCTCGACATATTCTCTATCGAGGGCTATAGCACCCTCATAATCCTTGGCCTCCCCTCGCCACTCCTCTCGCTGTTCGTGGAGGTGCCGAATGCGGCCATGGGCCTCTTCATCAACTCTTTTCAGCTCATCCCGCTTATTTCGGCTAGCTTCTGCATCCGAGGACATTCGGTCCATCCTGTCTCGAATCTCCGAAATCCGTTCTTCGCGACGTCGAATATCGGCTTTCAGGTTCTCCGCCCGGGCTTTTTGCTCTGCCAACTCAACCCTTTGCAGAGAAACGGCCTCAACAGCTTCTTCGATCCGGGTCCGGTTTGTTGCCAATGCTTTAACATTCAGCTCAACTCGTTCTTCGGACTCGGATGTCGCAGCTCTATACTTCCCGAGATTCTCTTGTCCTACCTGTACACTTGTTTCCAAAGAACGCTCTTCTTCTGTTATTCGATCAAACTCACAGGAGGACTCTTTCAATATTTCATCCAGGTGCTCCAAAGATGCCGTCAGTTTGTCGCTCTCCCGATCAATTTCAACTAATTTCGTTTCCGCCTCCTTCACCATCTCCCCGGATTTTTTCAGGGCCCCTTGTAAGTTGGCACAAAGAGCCTTGGCCGACGTTCTGGTATCTTCCGCTATTCCTACCTTTTCCTCCTGTTCTTCAACTTCTTTTTGAAGAACTTCAATCTGCTTCCGCGTCTGAAGGATCCCCTCTACATTCGAACCCCCGAGCACAACTCCGGTGGGGTAAACCACTTCTCCATCCAGTGTAACAAGGATCCCGTAATCGTCCCATACACTCCAAATAGACACGGCAGATTCAAAGTCTTTCACAATTACCACATTCCCGAGCAAGCCATTCAGTAATTCGGCATATTCGTCAGGCACTCGAACAAAGTCAGTTGCAAACCCTAGAAATCCAAAATTCGAACTCATCGACTCTTGTGAGGGTTTTTCAGGCGTTAACAACCCTGCAGGATCCAATTTTGGGGTCGAAAACACCTGACGCAGATTCTTCGGAATCAATGTCCCCCGTCCGGCTCCGGATTTTTTCAAAAACTCAAGAGCCGACCGAACCTCTACTAAACTCTCCATAACGGTGGCCTGCAAATAATCGCTCAATACAGCTTCTATCGCTTTTTCATAGCCAACTTGGATCTCCAACAAATCCGTTAACGGCCCTAGGACACCTACTACACCTGCCTCTACGGCCTTCGCTCCCTCCAATTCTGCTCGCAACGCTTTTCCACTGAAGGAATTCGCCATACGTTCCATGGCATTCAAAGATGAAGACTTAGCTGCTAAATTCTCCCTTAGGGGATGCAGCGTATCTTCCGCAGTCTCGTGGGACTCCAACGCTTTTTGCAGTTCATTCCGGGTGTCAGATTCCCGCCCACGTAACTCTCCCAATTCAATGGTGAACCGCTCCCGGCGGACCACTATCTGGTTCAAAGCTTCCTGAACCTCCTGCCTGCGAATCTCATCCCGCTGACGAACGCTCTCCACCCGGGACTTTTTCTCTCTAAGCGATTTAATCTGATTTTGGAATAATTGGTTCTGGTGCTCCGTCCGAGCGAATTGACCTATCAGCTCATGTACGCTTGCTTTCTCTTTTTCGACGGACTCTTCTAGCTCAGCCAAACGAGAGCGAGATCCCTCAACCTCACTTTGCCGCAAGGAAAGAACCCTTTCTATTTCCTCAACCTGGATTTCATGGGTTCCGAACTCATTCTGAATACGGTTAAGTACTTCTGACGTTGCTGTAAGCTCGACATCAAGGGTCTTCCACTCTTCTTTTCGGCTCTCAGCCGCAACCTCCAGGGCTTGATTCTGTTCGCGATACAACTCAATGCGGGTTTCCAAACGCTGGGCCTCGGTATCCGCATCCCGGATTTGGACCAAAAGTCGGTTAAGGCTCTCCTCCCGCTGCGCTATTTGCTGACGCCGTTCCTCCGCCTTTCCATCTGCGTCAGACCAACCAACACGAAGTTCGCTTTCTTCTCGCTTTTTGGTTTCGAAAACATGTTGCTGGGGATCAATTTTCGCCTGTAAAACAGCATAATCCGCCCGAAGGAGACGGCTGTCGACTTCACGAAGCCGTTCCTGAATGTCTTTATATTGAGCTGCTCGTTTGGCTTGGCGCTCAAGTGACCGTGTTTGTCGTTCTACTTCCAAAACGATGTCGTTGATTCGGTCGAGATTGTCCTTAGCGGATTGCAGCTTGCGGAGGGCTTCGTTGCGTCGGATCTTATACTTCATGATTCCTGCAGCTTCCTCAATTACCTCGCGGCGGTCCTCAATCCGGGCGGTCAACAGGGCCTCAATGCGTCCCTGCTCAACAATGGAAAAGGAATGAGTATTCAGCCCTGTGTCTAGAAATAGATCCACTACATCACGAAGTCGGCAAACCTTCTGGTTAATCATATATTCGCTATCGCCGGATCGATAAAGTCGGCGCGTCACCCGAACCTCATCTTCTACCGCCCATTGCTCAGAGATCCGATCACCAACATCCGATAGGGTCATAGTGATTTCGGCCATGGAGGCAGGACGGCGACCTTCACTGCCATTAAAAATCATGTCCTCCATTCTTTTGCCACGAAGAGTCTTCGGATGTTGCTCGCCCAAAACCCAACGAATTGCATCAACCACGTTACTCTTTCCGCACCCGTTAGGCCCGACAATGCCGGCAACACCTGCACCAAGTTCCAGGTGTGTGCGCTCTACGAAAGATTTAAATCCCTGAAGCTCAAGACGCGTGATGCGCATAAATGCCCCCGCTCGTTCTAATAATTTAACCTGTGTTATATTTTATCTATCAGAAAGAGGTATGAAAAGGTTAAATGTAAGCTTAAATACAACTATTTGTGTAAAACCCTAGCTTTTTAACCAATATATTGGGGTTTTCGGTACTTTTTGTGACATGCACTACTGACATACTATCCAAGCCGGTAGGCCAGACCTCACGTTCAAAGAACTAGCCCCGTACCCTTCAGGACCGTTTTAGAAATATTTCTGCGGAACATTAAGAAGAAAATCATGCGGATACAACTTAACGGAAGCATAGGGAGACAAAGTTTTCTATTTAAGGAGTGAAACTCCGTTGGCTCGGACTTGCTGACAGACCTTCGAAAAATTCAGATTTGCAGCTAAAAAATAACTCTTAGGCCTTATTAGCCAGAACAAAAAGCTTGGACTGCTTCCAGTCCATTCTTGGCAGCCTGCTGCTCCGCACTTTTCTTGCTTGTCCCAACTCCTGTGGCCACTTCCTTTCCTTGAATTGAAACAGCCACCTCAAAGACCTTCTCATGCTCAGGACCATCCTCTCTGATGATACGATAAACGGGGACTAGCTTTTGTGTCCTTTGGATCCATTCCTGAAATAGGGCTTTGAAATTCGGGTAGGGATCCATTTCACGTGCAAAAATTTTCCGAATAAATATTGATGCAGCCGAATAACCCCCATCCAAAAAAATAGCCCCTAGAAGAGCCTCAAAAGCATTAGCTAATAAGGACCCCTTGTGACGACCACCGGTCGAAACCTCTCCCTTACCTAAACTAAGATAAGCCCCTAACTCAAGAACCCTTGCTACTTTTGCCAAGTGACTAGCACTGACCAAACGAGACAGGATTTTTGAGAGCTCGCCCTCATTGGCCAACGGCAATTCCAAGTAGTATTGCTCACTGAGTACCAAACCCAGAACGGCATCACCTAAAAATTCGAGACGTTCATTGTGGGGGAGTTTGAGCGGACCTTCATTAGCATAAGAACGATGACTGAGCGCAGTATTTAAAAGCTCTATGTCATCGAAAGTATATCCCAAACGTCTTTGCAAAACGGATAACTGACCGATACGTTCAGAAGAAAGCTGAGCATCAGGAATCATTCAGATCGCCTTGGAGGATGAGAGTCGAGTTGGTACCCCCAAATCCAAAGGAATTTGTTAAACCAATTTTCGCATCAGTCTCGCGGGCTTCATTCGGCACATAGTCGAGATCACATGCAGGATCCGGATCATCCAAATTGATGGTCGGTGGCACAACACCTCGATTCAGCGTCAGGAGTGTGAAAATCGTTTCCACTCCTCCAGCTCCCCCCAATAAGTGACCAGTCATCGACTTGGTTGAACTAACCGGGATCTTATAGGCATGTTCCCCAAAAACCCGTTTGATGGCATTAGTTTCGTTAACGTCTCCTTGGGGGGTTCCCGTTCCATGGGCGTTGATATAACCCACCTTCTCCGGCCCAATTTCCGCGTCCTTGAGTGTTCGTAGCATACACCGTGCTGGACCATCTCCCTCAGGATCGGGCGCGGTCATATGATGGGCGTCGCCGGTCATTCCATATCCGAGAATCTCTCCGTGTATTCGAGCACCGCGCTTCTTTGCAAATTCCAACTCTTCCAGGATAACAACTCCTGCTCCTTCCCCGATAACAAAACCACTACGGGACATATCAAACGGGCGAGAAGCTTTCTCCGGAGGATTGTTGTGTGTGGAAAGCGCGCGCATCGCGCTAAACCCACCCACCGCAAGCGGGGAGATAACGGATTCGGTGCTTCCCGCAATCATAGCGACGGCGTCACCCCGTTCAATAAGGCGCGCTGCATCCCCAATACAGTGGTTTCCCGTGGCACAAGCCGTGCAAACGCAGGCATTTGGACCACGGGCATTATATTTCATCGAGATCATACCTGAAGACATATTGGCGATGAGACCAGGAATGAAAAATGGGGTGATGCGTCTAGGGCCCCTTTCGCGCAAAACATCATGAATCTGCTCCAACATAGGCAATCCGCCAAGACCGGCACCAACCAAAACCCCGATCTCATCCGGATCCGATCCTTCGATATCGAGGCCAGAACCTTCCAGGGCTTCATGCGTGGCAGCTAGCGCGAGATGGATAAACTGACCAACCCTTTTAATCTCCTTCTTTTCCATGAATTTCGATGCATCAAAACCGCGCACTTCCCCCGCTACGTGGCAACTGTATTCGGAAGAATCAAAATAAGTAATTTCACTGATTCCCGATGTTCCCGCGATCAACTCAGACCAAGTCGTCTCCAGGTCATTACCCAAAGGTGTAACCAAACCCATGCCAGTGACTACCACTCTTCTTCTACTTCTCATATCAGCCTTTCATTCACTTCTTTTCCGCATGCAACAACCTAACGACTCGAACATTTCCAAAGGGAACTTCCACTTGCTTCCCTTTTCTGACCGAACAGTCCAAACCACTAACTACTCCTCGACGGGATATAAAGGTCCTCGGGGGGATGCCTAGAATTTATAAAATGCCACCAGGGGAAAGTGTTCCATCACTTGAACACACCACATCCACCCGGTCATCCTTGCCGGGTTCTAATCGAACTAAATTCAAACCCAGGTGACGGAATTCGGTACCCGAAGTTAAATTTACTTAATTTCGATCCCATTCTCTTCGATATAGGCAATGATATCCTTGACTGTCGTAACCTTTTCGACATCTTCATCCGGGATATCAACTCCGTACTCCTCCTCCAACGCCATTACAAGCTCGACTGTATCTAGGGAATCTGCACCGAGATCGTCTATAAACGAAGCGTCATCCGTTACCTGATCTAAATCTACACCAAGTTGTTCCGCAATTAAGGACTTGATCTTGCCAACCGTCTCTTCCGGTAGAGCCACCCCAGAACCTCCTTTATCAATTCGCATCGAATCCATAACAAGGTCGGCTACATATAGAGCCCACCGTTGACATGCAAAACTTGACCCGTAATATACCCCATATCCGGGTCGACAAGAAATCGAACACAACGGGCGACCTCCTCGGGAAGTCCTACCCGACCCAATGGGATCGCTTGAAGCAATTCTTTGCGCTGCTCATCGGAAAGTTGCGCGGTCATATCAGTTTCGATAAAACCCGGTGCCACAGCATTCACCGTGATACTGCGGGGAGCCAACTCACGTGCTAAAGACTTTGTTAACCCAACCTGCCCGGCTTTTGAAGATGCGTAATTTGCCTGTCCCGCATGCCCCATCTCTCCGACAACTGAAGTGATATTAACGATTCTCCCATACCGTTGCTTTATCATTGTGCGCGTCACAGCTCTCGTTACCCGAAAAGTTCCTCCCAGATTCGTTTCGAGAACGGCATCCCAATCGTCATCTTTCATCCGTACGAACAAACCATCCCGTGTAATCCCAGCGTTATTAACAAGGATTTCAATTCCTCCCCACTCGTCTAGGATCCTTTTGATCCCCTCTTCAATATCCGATTGGCATGTCACATCCATCCTCACCCCCATGGATCGACCACCATGCGAACCAAGCTGCTCCGCCCATTCGCTAGCCCCTTGGGAGGAATTATATGTAAAAGCAATGTCCGCACCCTCTCTAGCAAGAACCTCAGACACCGACCTTCCAATTCCCCTTAGGCCCCCTGTAATTAGCGCCCGTTGGCCCTCAAGTCGCAACCCTCTTCCTCCATCAAGACAAAAGGGAATTACACAATAAACGCTTACAAATTTAGTCCGCGTTGCTCGATCCCAGAGATTCTAACACCCGATCCAGGCCTTCCGAATCACCTACCTGGAATGTTGTCGCGCCATCAACAATACGAGAAACCAATCCGCTGAGCACCTTACCTGGCCCCACCTCAATAAAAGTGCTCACGCCAGCCTTTGCGACCTCAGCAACACTCTCCTCCCATCTCACAGGAGAAGTAACTTGCCGCTTAAGAGACAACTTGGCTTCATCGGCTGCAAGGTTCACCGAAGCAGATGCATTGTCAATCACCGGAAATTGGAGCTCGCTGAACTTAATATTGTCCAAATCCCGGGCTAATCGATCTTCCGCCTCTTGCAGCAAGGGGCTGTGAAAAGGTGCACTCACGGGAAGAAACATGGTTTTCCGGGCGCCTAACTCCTTACAAGCTTCAGCTACACGCTGAACTGCTTCTCGTAACCCTGAGATGACTACCTGCATGGGGCAATTATAATTCGCCGCCACTACCTCTCCCTCGTCTCGGTCGCAGAGCTGGTCAACTGCTTCACGCCCCAACCCGAGGATGGCTACCATTGCCCCTCTCTCTGAAGGAACGGCTTCCGCCATGTAAGCGCCCCGTTTACGGACCAGTTTCAGTGCATCGGTGAAGTCAAAAGCGCCTGCAGCCAGCAAAGCAGAGTACTCTCCCAGGCTATGGCCCAAAGCCATCTCAGCCTCTATACCATGGTCTGCCAAAAGACGGTAGGCCACATAGCAGTGAACGAGAAGAGCTGGCTGAGTATTGGCTGTTAACTGTAGCTCGCTCTCGGGCCCCTTGAAGCATAATCGCATCAAATCGATACCGAGGGTGTCGTTGGCTTGTTCAAAAATTCGGCGGGCTATCGAATGTCGATCGTAGAAATCTTTCCCCATTCCCACTCTCTGGGAACCTTGACCCGGGAATAGAAACGCAATGCGACCGCTCATAATGGGACCCATTCCTTTACTGCTATGAGGGACCTCAAACAGGCCATCAGCCCGTATAACGGAGATCACAAAATGAGTGCGTTGGCCCCCCAGGTCAATCCGCCTCCAAACGCAGCCAACAACACCATGTCTCCTTCGTGAATTCGTCCCTCGCGAACTGCTTCGTCCAATGCAACTGGGATACTGGCGGAAGATGTGTTGCCATACTTATGGATCGTGACCATAACCCTTTCCATCGGTAGCTTCAGTCGCTTGATCGCCGCATCAATGATCCGGATATTGGCCTGATGGGGGATGAAGAGGTCGATATCGTCGGCGGACATGCCATTGTGCTCGAGAGCCTCAACACAGACATCCGCAAAGGCCCGTACAGCAAATCGGAAGGTCTCTTGTCCATTCATTTTCAGGGTATGGAGGTCTTGATCAACCGTTTCATGGGTAATTGGCGAGACCTTCGAGCCCCCGCCTCCAACGACTAGCGTTTCGCCATTAGCACCATCTGCATATAGATGACTGGAGAGGATTCCTCGCCCATTCTCATTCGGCCCTAAGACAACCGCGCCCGCGCCATCTCCCCATAGTACGCACGTCGAACGATCTTGCCAGTTGACAACTCGCGTCATCAGTTCGACACCAACAAATAGAACCCGCTTAGCCGTTCCGGAACGAATAAACTGGTCGGCCACGGTAAGACCATATACAAAACCCGAGCAAGCAGCATTCACATCAAATGCAAATGCATTTTTTGCACCAAGTCGATTTTGGACCCAACATGCAGCAGACGGACAAGAAGTGTCGGGGGTAATTGTGGCCGCGATGACCATATCCAGCTCATCGGGCCCAATCTCCGCTGCTTCCAGTGCAGGACGCGCAGCTCGGACAGCCAGGTCTGAAGCTGCCATTTCCGGTGCGGCTCGGCGTCTTTCTGTAATCCCTGTCCGGGTTTTAATCCACTCGTCGGAAGTGTTCACCAAACCTTCCAACTCCTGGTTGGTAATGATGTCTTCCGGAACATAAGAACCTGTTCCCATAATCATCGAACGTTTCAAGTAGTTTTCCTTTCCGCTTCGTTTTGGGAAAGAGGGAAATATGAATTACGAGAATGGGGCAGAAACTATTGACTAGGGCCGTCGTCACCAAGGTTGATACTACCACGCAATTGCTTCCAGATACGGGATCCAACTCCCTCAGCTGCTTCGACTTCTGTATTTAGGTGGAGTTCCTCACGAATCCGACCAACCAGATCTCCTTCCCGGGATCGTACCGCGGCACGTATGGCGTTTTTGATTGCCTTCGCGTTCGAAGAACCGTGGGCCTTTATACAAACCCCGTTAACGCCCAAGAACGGCGCCCCTCCATACTCTGTATAATCCAGACGACTATGCAGAGAACGCAGGCCATTTCTAACCAGTAACATGCCAAGCCTGCTTCGAATAGAGCCTTCTCTTTCTTTTCGAAAAGCATCGGCAAAAACCTGGGCTACACCTTCCGTAATTTTAAGAGCAACGTTCCCTGCAAATCCATCACAGACCACCACATCAACTGCACCACGAAACACATCGGTTCCCTCAATGTTTCCAATGAAGTTTAAGGAGCTTTCCTCCATCATGGAAAATGCCGTTTTGGTAACCTTGTTCCCTTTTGTTTTTTCGGTTCCAATATTCAGAAGACCAACCGTTGGGTTATCAATATTCAAAACAGTCTTGCCAAAAGCGTTTCCCATGATGCCAAATTGGAGGAGGTGCTGCGGTTTGCAATCGACATTGGCTCCTACATCTAGCATGATGCAGAAACCCTTCAGATTGGGGATCAACGCGGTAATGGCCGGCCGGTCAATACCCCCAATGTTTCGAAGAAAAACTAAACTCTTTGCAAGGAGTGCCCCTGTGTTGCCCGCACTTACTATAGCGTCTGCTTCCCCCTTTGCAACCGCCTCGATGGCTCGGCGCATGGATGAGTCGTTTTTCTTTTTTAAGGCCTCCGTTGGAGTGTCATCCATCTCCACCACTTGAGAGGCATGTCGAACTGTGATGGAAGAGTCGGTGGCGCCAAGCCGACTGAGCGTCGGCCGGATCAACTCCTCACGACCCGTTAGGATAATTTCGAAACCAAACTCCCGACAGGCCTGAACCGCCCCCTCAATCACCGCAGTTGGAGCATTGTCCCCACCCATAGCATCTACGGCGACCTTCATCTTTCTTCTCCCCAATTAACCCTCTTTGGGAGAAATGACCTCGATGCCTTTGTAGTAGCCGCAATGAGGACAGACACGATGCGGCAACTTAGCTTCACCGCATTGGGGACAAGCGGAAGTGGCCGGAGCCACCAACTTATTTTGATTACGGCGCTTATCCCGCCGAGAGCGGGAAAGCTTTCGTTTTGGCAGTGGCATAATAGCCTAATCCTTCTCCGTCGACGATGGGCGACGCAAACGCGCCAAAGCTTCCCATCGGGGGTCCGCCGTCTCCGGCAAACATCCGCAAGGACCGTCATTAAGATCGGCCCCGCACTTTTCACACAACCCTTTGCAATCCTCATGACAAAACGGCTGCAAGGGAACGGCCATAATCAGGGAATCTCTGACCGGTTTTCGAAGGTCCACTCCTTCGTTTTCACAAAGGTATATATCCGGCTCATCCGAACTGACCTCCACTTCGTCGCTACCTTCTTCCCCGGAAGGTGGTTCGGTAAAAAACGAGAAAGTCGTCTCGACTTCAAGTGACCGGGTCACCTCTTTCAGGCACCGGGAACAGGGAAGGACAACTGTCCCGCGCGCAGTTCCTCGACAATAAACATCCTCGCCATAGCGCTGGACTGTCCCTAACCACTCAATCAGTTCCCGCCAAGCAACATCCTTCTGAGTGAAATCAAAGAAGGAAGGCTGTGCAGAAAGACGAGCATCCAGCCCATCTTCAGGGATTTGGTCTATTTCGATGTTCCAACGAGACTCGACCATGCCTCCCTTCTCCCTTTAAGCTGAGAGGCAATCCTATACTTGTGAGTTTACAGCTTTTCGCCTACCACGACCACTCAAAACCGCTCGATATATACGAGCGGCATGTGTTCTTTGTCAAGGCAGATTTGCGGATACTGGTAAGGGTCGTCCTGTCCCCTTGATTCCACTTTCCCTTCTTGCATAGTAATACTCAAGCTTTTGCAGGTTTCTGAAGAAGATCATTTAGGATGCCTTCTCGAAGACCTAGATGCGTTAATGTAATCGAATCGACCCTAAGCATCTGCAACAAAACCTTGAGTATAGCAAGGCCCGGAACAATAACGTCCTCTCGACCCCGCTCTAAAAAATTCTCACCGGCTCTTTCTTCAAAAGAAGCAAAAGCCAGTCGTCGATAGATTTCCTCTAAATCCTTTCCGGGGATGGTGGTCTGAAAAAATGTGTGTGCCTCCATCGGTATAACTTTGCAATGCATCGCAGCTAAATTGAGCGCCGTTCCCCCGGTTGCCAGTAAAGACGAAACCTGAGATCTACCCCCTAATATTCGATATAGTGGGCCAGTTAGACTATTTTGGATATGGGCTTCCATTTGCAAAAGCACTTCGGGCTCAGTAGGAATCCCCAGTTGGAAATGTTGCATTAGGCCCAAAGCACCTATGGGCTCACTTGAACAATGGAGTTTCAAACGGTCAGTAGGGTTTCTAGAATCTCGTACCCATATAAACTCTGTGCTGCCACCACCAAGATCCACAATCAAGGTCGGATCGGAAAAAGAAGGCCTAGCAAGGAGAACCCCTTGAGCAGTCCATTGCGCCTCTTCCTCCGATAATAAAATCACAGTAGGGAACCCCGTCTCCCTCTCAATCCTCTCTGCAAAATCGAGTCCATTTGCTGCCCTGCGCAAGGCTTCCGTACAAACGATACGCACCCAAGAGGTGTCGACTTGGAAGTTGTGAATGGTAGATTTAAACTTGAGCAGAAAATCTAGAGTCTTCTCCATGAGCTGTGAATTCAAAGCTTCGCCGGGAGTAAGGCCCTCCCCCAAACGCAAAATCCGACGCTCTACATGGAGAGTCCGAAAAGAAATGGCAGGATTTCCATCATTAATTGGGCCAGAAAATTCCCCTCCCAAACCCTCAGCAACGTGAAGGCGTACGGCCATACTCCCCAAATCAATGACCGCTGCGCGTAGCCTTTCTTCGCTCAGATGAGCCATCGGAGAACAAACTCGAAGAAAATGGTAATCCCAGCAGCTATGGGGATAGTGGCAACCCAAGACTGCAGGATCGTCCAAACCATTCGTAGATTCAGTGCAGATATACCTCGTGCCAACCCTACACCAATGACAGACCCAACAAGTGTGTGCGTGGTGGAGATCGGCATACCCAACTTTGAAAACAATAAAACGGCGGTCGCCGCACCAAAAACAGCAGAGAACCCACTCGATGGAGTCATGTCTGTAATCTTGTTCCCTATGGTCGCAATCACCTTCCAACCATAAGTCGCAACCCCCAATGTAATCCCAAAACCTCCCATGAAAAGAAGCCACAGCGGAATGGACACCTTGAGGGATATCACGGCTCCCTTGATTCCAGCTACAACTACGGCGAGCGGACCGATAGCGTTAGCCACATCATTGGCGCCGTGAGCAAAAGCCACATAACCAGCCGTGATAATTTGTAGCCACTTAAAAACCCGTTCGGCTGACTCGACACCCACCAACTCACCGATCACATATCGCCGAACCACATAGCTGCAACACAAGCCAATCACAACTGCGGCCAACAGGGCTAATCCCAGGGCATTCCACACATCTAGATCTAGCCTAAGGTTTTTCAACCCTTTGTAGATGATGGACAAGGTCAAAAGAAAAGCAACCAGACCGCTAAGGTAAGGAGTGTTAATCTCCATGGAACGCTTGGGATCATCTGCAGTGAGGATTTTTCGCCGGACGTAAGAAAACATCCCGAAAGCAATCAACCCTCCCATAATCGGAGAGATGAACCAACTCGCTATCACGCTAGCCAGCACATCGAGCTTGATCGCGCTCAGTCCACCTTTTACAAGACCAAATCCGAGGATCGCTCCAATAATAGAATGTGTGGTGGAAACCGGAAGCCCCATAAACGTCGCAATATGGAGCCATACCGCGGCTCCGATTAACGCCGCAAACATTCCTCGTACTAAAGCTTCTGGGTCCGTTAAAAATGGCCCGGGATCTAGGATTCCCTTTCGAATGGTATTGGTCACACTAGACCCAACGAAAAACGCCCCTGCAAACTCAAATATCGCCGCGATAACAACAGCCTGCCGGAGGGTAATTGCACCAGTACCTACTGATGTGCCCATAGCGTTGGCCACATCATTGGCACCAATGTTCCAGGCCATGTAAAGACCGACGATGATCGCGACCGGCAATACGAAAACCGAATACTCCACAGTAGCTGATAGACCTTTCCCGGTCGTTAATTATTTCGAAAAAAGTGTACGGAGACGATCAGCGGTTTTTTCAGAAAAATTCGCGAGATCCCCTATCGTTTGAAAAATCTTTGACCATTGATAAATGGATACAGGATCCATCTGTTCTTCAATATCATGCATGTGCTTTACAAGAACAAACTGGGACTTGTCTGCCGCCCACTCCAACTGGTTAATTTCGTTAATCTTCTCGTATAGGGTTTGTGTGTCGAATCCCCCGAATGCCGAACCGACGAGATCTTCTACTTGCTCTATTACATCGTTGGTCCGGTAGAAAACGGTCAGGCTCTCTTTTAGGAAATGAAGTAAATCCTGCTCCAATTCGGACGGAAGCAACATACGACGAAGACTGAACAAAACGCAAAGATCCTCGACTGAATCCGGAATTGAATCCATTGTGGCCAAAACGGTGAAAAAATCGCTCCGACTCACTGGCATGAAAAGGGTACGTGGAAGTTGGTCTCGTATCTCATTTTTAATGATGTCCGCCTCATGCTCGAGCTTGGATACCCGCTCTGCAATCTTCTCGATCGAGTCAAAATCTTTTTTTATGACAGCAGTAATCAACGGCTCGACTAGGTCTACACACTCTTTGCTTTTTTTTAAGTGCTCAAGAAGAGGCCTAAAAGGCGATTTTCCAAACAACTCGGAGATCGAACGCATGAGAAAACCCTCACTCGAACCAACCTGGATTAGTGGTCAACAAAAAATCTTCCTTCAGTTTCTTTCGGCAAGAACTCACGAGTGTTTTATCAGAAAAAAATCGAAATTGGGGAAAAATCAGCAAGAATCCAGAAACTCAGCCGGAACTAATCGATCAGGCACACGATAAGAATTTGCATATTCAACGTAATGCGAGGCCGTCATTTGAATCTTCTGCCTATCAGTTGAATTTACCTCTCGACGAATAGTCGCAGGGACCCATGGCACTGTCCGGTTTCCCTAGCGTCATTTGTAGTATGGTTCTCTAAAGTTACAGGGTTGTGACTAAATTGTGGCGTCTTTGTGACAATCTCAACGGTTAGCCTATCACCAACAAAGAAATAGAGAATTGGGGGGAAATCAGCAAGAATTCAGAAACTCATCCGGAACTAATCGATCAGGTCACGATAAGAATTTGCATATTCAACGTAATGCGAGGCCGTCATTTGAATCTTCTGCCTATCAGTTGAATTTACCTCTCGACGAATAGTCGCGGGGACCCCCGCCACCAAACTACCCGTCGGAACCTTCGTTCCCTCAAGCACCACTGATCCAGCCGCAACGATTGAGCCATTACCAATTACACAACCGTTGAGCAAACGTGATCCCATTCCTATTAAAACATCGTCTTCGACAACACACCCATGAACTGTCGCTTGATGTCCGATCGTCACATTATCTCCAACACGAACATCATGTTCGTTCAACTGACCATGCAGGACGCTTCCGTCCTGAACGTTGGTATTTCGCCCAATGATTACCTTAGAAACGTCTCCACGGACAACTGCACAAAACCAAATCCCACCGTTTTCGGCAATCTCCACATCCCCGGTAACCACAGAACCAGGAGCCAAGAATACAGACGGATGAATCCTAGGCAAGATACCGTTATGAGGAAGAATCAAGGATCTCATGGGATGACAGATGTCGCCGCTACCATCTTAGTTCCTTGTTCGGATTCTACAGTCCAGACCGGTCCACGAACGTAGGCAAAGATGGCATCTCGAAGGTGCAAAAAGCGTTCCCAATCCTTATCAGGAATCGGCAAGCCCGTAATCTGCTTTAGCCTCAACGGGTTAACCGGCCGGCCCCCATCGAGAACTCTGAAATCCAGATGCGGCCCAGTCGAAAGGCCCGTCGAGCCAACGTAGCCAATGACTTCACCCCGGGCAACGCGTTTACCCCGACGAACCCCCTTTGCATAACGCGAAAGGTGATGGTATTTGGTGCTGTAACGTCTTAGGTGCCTGACCTCAATTGTCCTACCACCCTGTTTCGTCCAGACCGCACGAATTACAACCCCCTTAGCCACAGCCCGAACGGGTGTCCCAACGGGAGCTACAAAATCGATGCCTCGGTGGGGTCGGTGCGTCTTAAGAATCGGGTGAAACCTTCTGTGGGAATATCCCGAGGAGATTCGCGTAAAGTCAACCGGAGACCTAAGGAAAACTTTGTTAAAAGGTTTCCCATCCTCTCCATAATAACTCAACCGTCCTTGGTGATCTGGGAATGCAATGGCTCGATGAGGGTTGCCTCTTGCTTCAAGCATGACGCCTAGGACACGTCTCCACTGGGGCTTCCCATCAGGCCGAAATTTCCTCTCGGCAACAATCCAAAACTCGTCTCCAGGTTGAATGTCAGATCTGAAATCCACTTCCCAGCTGAAAATATTCGCCAAGGCAACAGCCATGGCACCACTTCCCCCGGAACGAAGAATCGACTTATAAAGAGATCCCCTTATATTTCCCCTGATTACGTCGACGACAAGGACCCCATCACTAGAACCAACTTGTCTATGTTTTGTGACACCAGGCACAACGGAAATTGGATCAAATTCCACAATCCTTTTCTTAGGATCCCACCGAATCACTTCATCCTTCAGAGAAATTCGGCTCAGGCGGAATGTCTCCCAGACATTTCTCATCAGTGCCATCGTTCTCGCTGAAGAGGCCACAGTGAACAAAAGGTTATTGGGATCTACTGCAAGGAAGCTGTTGGCTCCGCCCCTCGAAGACCGGCCTGGACGAGATCGATAATCACGAGTTTTTCTTCTGATTGTAATTGACGAAGTTTTGAATACCTTGGCATACGTGTCCGCCTCAACTGGTTTTCCAGAAACAGTGTCTTTTGGTGTCCTTTTGAAATGCTTGGTGACCCCAGACACGTTTCGACTGGACTCCACTTGTTCGGATTTTTCAACTTTGACGATTCGGAGTGTTTCATCAAGAAAAACCCTTTTCTTCTCATCCGCGGGAAATGGGGGCTCCCGTTGGGATAGGGACGGAGTTAGGTAGGACCGCGGATCCTCCACCGCTGAAACCGCCACTTGCGAAATCTTGGGTTTCGCTTTCTTCTCTTTCAAGGGCACTTCACTGAATCGAAATTTTCTGGGATTTTTGGAAGATAAAAGTGCAGCCTTAGATACGTTCTGCGCACGGTCCATCCAGGACAATGAGAGCTCGCCAACACCAATTGCCAAAACCAGAAAGAAAAAAATGCCACCAAATTTTGAAGCCATCCTGCAAGCCGAACCAAACCGTGTACCTTGGTAAACTCGCCCTAGCTTGCTTGAGATATATCTCAGAGGTAACAACCTAACTAGATTCCTTTAGTGCAAAATTTTCCATCATGCTAAATCGAGGATTCCAGATCAGTAAACTTGCGTCTAATGAGGCTCTTACTGTTCGACCCGCTTGTTTCCAAGATTAAATTCATTCCCCGTCCAGGGCAACCTTAAATCGGAAAAAGTGACAAAGGAAATATTTTTGAAAAGCTAGGACAACTGTTCCACCTTGAGAAGGTGTCGTCTTAATACGTCCAAAGCCATTACAGTGGTCCGATCCTGGAGGAAACGTCCTTCCCCTCCAAACTTCCGCTGAGTTTCCACAACAGGGCCGGAGGCTTCGGCTAGGGCGATATAGGTAGCCTCGGCTGTCGGAGCGGCAAGTTCCTCTCCAACAGAAACCGGGCCGAGAACCGCCAAACCGATATCCGCCCCTGCAAGTTCTCGAACTTTTTGCGCCAACACCGCAGCTCTCGACCCTGAGATCTCTTGTGATGCACTTTGCCCTAGAACAGCAGACAGGATGTCGGCCGACATAGCAACCCATCCTCCTTTTACCCTTTGGGTACTCCCCGGGACACGGCTAAGCCGGGCAGTCAACGCCCCACCTGTAATGGATTCCAGTAGGGCGAGTGTTTTGTTTTGCTCTGTCAATATCCGATCAACAACGCCCTCGACGGTATCATTCCCATACCCATATAGCGCCGCGCCAACTCTTCCACGTATTTTCTCCTCCAATTCACCAAGCATCATGTTGACCTCTTCAGAGTCGTTCCCCTTAGCTGTCAGCCGAATATCAACCTGGCCAGGATGAGCGAGCACAGCAATTGTGGGATTGCGGGAGGATTCAAATAGATCGTGAATAAGATGGTCAACGTGGCTTTCACCGAGTCCGCAGGTTTTTAATACGCGTACTCGAATAAAATCTCCCAACGAAAACTTCTGCCCCAAATAGGGTAGCACCCTTGACTCCATCAAAAACTTTAATTCGTGAGGTACACCAGGCAAGGCAATAATGGTGCCTTGATCGCCCTCAACAGCGAAGCAAGGAGCAGTTCCAACTGGATTTTCAATCGGTACGGCTCCCTCCGGAATGTATGCTTGTTTTCGGTTATTGGAACTCATGGTAAAACCTCGTTGGGTAAAAATCGCTTCGATCTGATCCATGAATTTTTGGCAGTAAACGAGAGGGACCTCAGCAACAGCGGCAATGGCTTCACGGGTGAGATCGTCCACCGTCGGGCCCAATCCACCTGACGTGATTACTATATCCGCTCGTTTGTGCGCTTCGGCGATAGCGGCTGTGAGACGCTGTAGATTATCCCCTACTGCCGTTTTTAGATGTAGGTGAACACCAATGCCACGGAGTTTTTCTGCAAGATAAACGGAGTTCGTATCCACCAAGTCACCAAGAAGGATCTCCGTCCCGACAGCAATGATCTCAGCAGTAACCGGAATTGAATTGTTTGAAGCGGTCATCGGTCCGACCTATCAACTTCATTCGTGTATTGCAGTTAGTGTGAATGTGGGCAAATTAAGCGCCAATACAGCTGAACACGTATGGCCCCGTAAAGACCCGTCCAAGGCGCCGATAAGATTCAAGTAATTTTATGAATCCTTCGGCAGGAAATTGTATCATAATGGAACCAAAGAAACGCATCGTGGGGTCGCCATTCCCCGCTAGTTAGAAATACGGCTGATCTTTAAAGTGGCAAGACGAGAAGGTGACACTAAAAATTGGGGGAAGTAACCTTTTAGGAGGCGGAACATTATGGCGAACTCATCTGGGCCTTGTGGAGTCGTTTTAGCCGCCGGGCTTTCCCGCCGACTCGGCCGTAACAAGTTGCTCCTCCCGTTAGGAGCGAAGCCTATCCTTGTCTGGTCTGTGGAGAATGCACTGGCCGCCCCGTTAGATGAAGTTATAGTGGTAGTTGGGCACCAACATGAAATCGTTGAAGAGGCAATCCGGCATTTACCCGTAAGAATTGTCCGCAATTCGGACTATGAAACGGGTCAATCAACGTCTTTAAAAACGGGAGTTCGTGGAGCTTCGCCCAACTGTGAATGCTTTGTATTCTTTCTCGGTGACCAACCGTTAGTTGGGCCTGAAATTGTTACTCATATGCTTATGCGTTATCGGCAAGATCATCCACTGATTGTCACACCTACTTGCAACGGGAAAAAGGGAAATCCTGTTTTAGTCAACGCCAAACTACGTCAGGAACTGACCGCCTTGACCGGGGACACTGGGGCCCGGGCTATCTTTCAGAAACACTCCGATCAAACGGTTACCGTCGAAGTCGGTGATCCCGCCATCCGGATGGATGTCGACCAGGAACAGGACTACGAAGCTTGCCTTAAAATCTTTCAAATACAATCAGCCCCACCCTCGCCTTAAAAGGGGGTTCGTATGGTCAAGAACCATTCTTTGTCAAATTCGATTTCCGAAGTGCGGACAGAACTTTCTGCGGAGTAAACGGTTGAGACATAATCCGGACTCCAACAGCGTCATATATTGCATTGCCAATTGCCGCAGTCACCGGATCGATAGCGGTCTCCGAGGCTCCCTTTGCACCGTAGGGGCCATTTGGCTCAATACTTTCAATCAAGGCACTCGTAACTTGATCGGGCAAACAATCGGCCTTTGGCAAAGTATAGTCAGCGAAACTTCCGTTAACCACCCGGCCACCGTCTAAAATCCAGTCCTCATAGATGGCGTAACCCATTCCTTGCATCACGGCACCCTGGATCTGCCCCTCTGCCGTAAGAGGATTTAGTGTTCGACCTACATCGTCCGCTACCCAGAATCCCAGGACCTTTACTTGCCCCGTCTCAGTATCCACTTCCACTTCGGCCACTTGGGAACAAAACGTGTAACCAGGTGATACGTTTCCGTAGCGATTCTTGTCGGCCATCTCGGTTGGATTATCGACTGCAGCAGTAATCAAAATAGGCTCGCCGCCCTGACGAAACAGCCCGTCCTTACAAACTTCGGCGACGGTAACACTGCGGTCCGGAACACCCTTAACAGATATGATTCCTTCCCGGATTTCCAAGTCCCCTGGGTCCACCTCCAATAGTTCACCAGAGGCCTCCAAAATCTGCTTTCTGGCTTCAGCCGCGGCCTTCTTGACAGCATTTCCTGCTACCATCGTCAGTCGGCTGGCAAAAGCACCCATACAAATCGGAGTTAAGTCTGTGTCTGCCTGGCTGACATCAACGTCCTGAACATTAATCCCCATCTCCTCTGCGCAAATTAACGTCAACACCGTAGAGGCTCCCTGCCCAATATCACCCTCTCCAATTATGAGATTGGCTCGACCATCTTGATTCATCTTGATAGTGGCCGAGGCTCCGTCCCAATTAGTGTAATGGCGATTGCCACTTACATGGATAGCATTTGCAATGCCGACACCCCGAGACTTGGTACCATTGCGATTCCCACGGTTGCGTCGCTCCCGAATTCCACTATTATTTGCGACAAAATCGATGCATTCGGAAAAACCACAGCTACTCATCTTCCAACCGTGGATACTTGTTTCTCCCTTTTTAATGGCGTTGATTAATCGAATTTCTACCGGGTCCATGTCAATCTGTTCGGCCAAATGGTCCAAAGCGGACTCGAATGGAAATATCATCTGCGGATTGCCAAGACCTCGGTAGGCACCCGTCGGCAAACGGTTTGTATACGCCAACCGGGCCTTTGTTCGGAGATTCTGTTGTCGGTAGGCATTGTCAATTCGCATAGCCGTTACATTCATAATCTTCGCGCTCCGACCGGTGCAGGCCCCCGCACTGGCAACAATGTCTGTTTCCTTGGCGCAAATCGTTCCATCCTTGCGAACACCCATTTTGATTTGAATCTCAGTTGGCAGACGGGGTCTGCTACCTAGAAATTCCTCCGTTCGGGTGTTGCAAAGTTTGACAGGCTTTCCAGAAGCCTTCGCCAACAGGGCACAGATCTGTGCATTAGGGTCATCACTCATCTTCCCCCCGAACCCCCCGCCGACAAAAGGCTGAATCACTCGCACCCGGGTCTCAGGAACACCCAAGACCTTGGCAATACGTGCTCGAGTGAAATATATCGACTGGGTGCTCGCCCAAACGGTAACCTTCCCCATGTGGTCAACGTCAGCTACACTTCCAATGGGTTCCATAAACGCTTGTGACTGATTAGTCGTCCGATAGACACCCTCATATACAGCGGCGGCTTCTGACCAACCCTTCTCTAGATCACCACGCTCAATCCGCGTCTCCCATGCGAGGTTTCCAGGCCAATCCTCATTAATGTTCGGAGCTCCGGGTTCTAGTGCCTCGACCTGATCAAGCACATAGGGTAACGGCTCATATTCCAAATCGATCAGTTCCAAGGCCTCCAGGGCAGTAGATTCATCGATAGCGGCAACCGCTGCTAACTCCTCACCTACATATCGAACCTTGCCCGTTGCTAACGCCGTCTGATCGTTATTCTCATGCCCCCACTTGATCTGTGGGATATCATCCCAGGTCAAAATCGCCTTGACACCAGAAAGGCTTTGCGCCCTTGAAACATCTAGCTTTCGGATGTGGCCATGAGGGATGTTACTCCGAAGTACCTTTCCGATCAGCATTCCGGGTAAAACGATGTCCGGAGCGTAATCGGCCTCCCCACGGACTTTGGCCGGAGCGTCAACCATTGGATGCGGTTTTCCCAAAAACGTGAAACCTGTCTCACTCATACGGTCCGTTTCCTCTATAAACCGAACCTGCCTTGAACGAGAGGCCAGGTTCATTCGCAAAGATGTGGCACCGACAATTCTACCGACACGGCGGCGCTGAACTGGTAATTCTGATTATTTCTCGCAACCATAGGACCAAGAGCAAATATGATACTATAATTTGAGAGTAGCCGCCCCTTTCAAACAAACCATTTGGTTGAGGACTGAAATCATGAAACCGGCCGACTATGCCAAGCATATCACAGACCTAAACCGCAAACTCTATGATGAGTTGGGGATTGAAAAATCGTTTATGGCAATCAGCGGAATCTCAGATCACAACCAAGTTATGCAAATGGTAATCACCAGGATGAAGCAAGGCCTGTGGAACGAGATTATGGTCGGAAAGGCAGCCGCTTGCTGGATCCCCTCTGCGCCGCTTGACATGCAAGTTCTGCTCGCGCGGCAAGTTGACGAGGAATACCGGCACTACCGTTGGCTTAAGAAACGGCTCACTCAACTAAAGCAGGATCCCTTCGATTGGGAACCCTTGGAAGTTTACCAAGACCTCCTCGAACTGTGTCTCGAAGCAAGAGAATGGGACATTTTTGAGCAAGTGATGCTTTTGAACTTTACAGTCGAAACGATCATGGCATATTGGGGAAATGAGCCGTTTATCAATGTAATCGAACCGATCGACCCTGTCACATCCGCTGTCTATCGAAAAATTCAAAAAGACGAAATCTTTCACCACAAGGTCGGTCGCCTCGCTATCGAGCGCTACGCCACCGATGAGGAAAAGCAAGCCCGCGCTTCGGAGGCTCGCGACAAAATAATCCCGTATATGCGACGGATTGTTCCCGACTGGCGGGCAAAAGTGGAGGCGGCCGTCACATCGGTCTGAATGGTAGTACTATGTGGCTTTTAGATGACCGCGAAAAAATCGTTGAGGAAAAGACTGGCTCTTGGATCTCCGATGTCGCAGCCGCTGAAGGAACAGATCGGCTCGACACGGATGCACTGCATGACGAGCGGCTTGCCCGTGCTCGCACCATCATGGAGGCAGAGGGCCTTAGAGGTCTTCTTTGCCTCGACCCCACCAACATACGCTATCTGACTGGACAAACGCGGGATCCGTGGCAGGAATTCGGGAAAACCAACTTTGGACATTGTGCCCTTCTGACGCTGAACGATGACCCGATCATCTTGGAGTTGACCCCTGAATCACCACTGAAGGTGCCGCTTGGAACCATTGGTATCGATCGCCCAGGAACCGATCTTGCCCGGCTTGCTGGAAACCTAGCCAAGCTATCAAAAACGGACATTACCAACGCACATCCTATAATGCTCAAGGCTAGGGCAACAAAAGACATGGAAGAACTTGAGCATTTGCGTTTTGTAACCGACATTGCTGATATCGCTTTTCAAAGGGTTCGATCTGAATTGCTTCAACCGGGCGTGAGCGAACGGGAGATCGCGGCGAAATGCCAGGAATTTCTCATCACGAGTGGGTTTGAATCAGTCGAAAACTTGATGTGTGCGTCGGGTGCCAATACCCTGAAACCTGAGCCTTTCCCCACCGAACGCCTGATTCGTGAAGGAGACCTCGTCATTCTCGGAATCTTAGGAACCGGCCCAGAAGGATACCGGGTGAGAGTACAAAGGACCTTCAAGTGCGGAATCGAGGGCAATGTTGTAAATCGGGAAAATGATCTTTACAGAAGATGTCACCAAGCCATGCGTCTAGTGATGGCAAATTGCTGGCCAGGGCAAAAGGCTGGGTCGCTCCTGGACGCTTTGTGTGATTTTCCGGAGCTTCCCGCCCCCGTCGGTCACGCCATCGGTCTTGATTGGCACGAAGGATTTGAAATCGGTCCTGATATCACATCGTCAGAGATCCTGGAGGCACATACCTACCTAACGCTCCGCGTACACATCCAAGAAGAGGGTATCGCGATTGGGCTAGAAGAGAACTTTATTGTTACACCCGAAGGCCCCGTCTACTTCACATGCTTCCCATTGGAAAAAGACTTACTGTGAATTCCGATCGGGTAAAATCATCAAAACCCAAACGATAGTGACGACAAGGGACAAATCCGTTGCTCTAAACCATGAGAGGGTTGCACGAAACTATTTAGATCCTACTCAGCTTTAACCCGGAGGGAGCTTGGGAGCCGACTTTCTTTGGCAAGAGGGGTTAAGAGTGCCTTGGAGAGTTCCGAGAATTTGCTTGACTACGGGTACATGTTTTTCGAACTTACCTTTTTCCCCGAGACCTAGCACCAAGAATATGGTGGGTGCGTTCGTGTCTAGGAGCATTACTGAAATCTCTACTCTTTTACCTTCCATCTCACCCGATGCACCCACGGAAAAACCACACATTTCGTTCATAACAACTTGCACTGGCTTTCCCTCAATTCGAGGTGATTTAACGAATTTGAGAAGATGTTTATCCAATTCTTTCAAGGCTTGCTGAAGGCTATTCTGGGGAACAATACCGAACAACAACAGGAGCGATCCGTCACGAGGTGACGTAACTATAACCCCTCCTTTTTCCTCCACACCCCAGAAATCAGGCAAAAAAACCCGCACCCCGCCCTCTTTGTGGGTAAAGGTCTTGGCCTCTAGAGTCCCTAGGCTCCAACTGACCAATACCAAAAGACCAACGAAACAAGAAATCGGAATCTGCAGCCGTCTCATATCCATAGTACGGCTAACTCCAAAAACCATCTCCCCCTCCTAGCAATGAACCGGCAGGACAAAAACCCACCTGAAAGAGGGAGGTTAACATAACCTCTAGCAGCAGTATACTTACAATAGCTTTAACAGAATCCTAAGAGATTTTCACTCTCCCAACTGTTGAAGAAGGTTTACGGACGTTGAGTAAAAACCGCCACCGTCAAACCGATAAAAAAGCCCTCACTTCTCACAATGCAATTCCTTACACCGACTTAGATTTCAACAAGTTCTCTTACTCATTAGACCTCCACTCACATTATTCACTATGCACAAATCGCGCACAAACGGAAAAGTTGCAAATTCCAGAAAGAGAGTGAAGAAGGACTAGTACCCAGCAATCCGATTCATCATTTTAACTATGGAGCAAAATAGCAAGGCTGAGATGAAGCAAAGAAACTGCCCCTGAGGATAGCACCCCGTGGACTGGATTTATTGATTTGGAGTGTCGCGCGATAAGTGATGGCCCGGAAACAATTATTGCCTTTTTAAAAAAAATCCACTTGCAAATTCCCCTTCTCCGAATTAACCTGTCTTTAATCATCTCCAAAGTGTTTCTACGATAGGCGTAGGTCCGGGGAGCGGTTTTCTGTTGCGCAGGAGAATCAAAGTGCCTGAGGGAAGCGTAAAGTGGTTTAATGACTCTAAGGGATTCGGTTTTATCTCACAAGAAGAGGGAGACGATGTATTTGTCCACTACTCAGCCATCGAGGGGGACGGCTTCAAGTCTTTGCAGGAGGGTCAAGCCGTAACCTTTGAAGTGGTCGAAGGACCAAAGGGGCTTCAAGCAGCCAATGTGAGAGTGGTGACAGGAGGTTAATTCAGATTTCTTGATAAATCGGTGGTTCATAACGACGACCGGACTCCGGTCGTCGTTTTTTTCGCCACCATCCCATAAAGACGCCTCCAAAAATGGAGCCTGCGTTCGCAATCCCTTCGTGGATGGCTCCTAACGGGTAGCAATAGGCTTTCCGGAGACCGAAACGCCTAAAAGCGGCCTCCTTATTGGAGTCCTTCAACGCGCAGGAGTCCGAGTGTCTGCACCGGGGATAGAATTCTAGGTCGGCTAACTTTTAGTGCGGATGCGGAGATCCCGAAATTTTGTAGCCGGCAGATGCACACCGCTCAACAATGAGGAATGCTCATGACTTTGTCCGCGAGAATCGCCACCAACCAGGGTGAAATCCAAATAGATTTACACGAAGAGAAAACCCCTATCACCGTTGCAAACTTTGTAAATCTCGCTTTACGTGGTTACTACAACGGACTCGCTTTTCACCGAGTTATCCCTGATTTCATGATTCAAGGAGGCTGCCCGAAGGGAGACGGGACTGGTGACCCGGGTTATCGTTTTGAAGACGAGTGCACTCAGGACCTTACGCATGACGGCCCGGGTATCCTATCGATGGCCAATGCCGGACCCGGCACAAATGGTTCCCAATTCTTCATCACCCATGGTGCAACACCCCACCTGGACGGCGCACACACAGTTTTCGGCAGGGTAACCAAAGGGCAGGAGGTTGTGGACACAATCCAGCAGGGTGATAGCATCGAGTCAATTTCTATTGAGGGCGACACAGCAACATTACTCGAGGCCCAGAAGAACCGCATCGAGGAGTGGAATTCCATTCTCGGCTAGATACCCCGCCGCGGTGGACAGTTGATTTTCGAACTCCCTAGGGGGATAGGCATTGAAACGCAAACACTGGCTCATGAAGACCGAGCCCGAAGCATATTCGTTCGATGATCTACTTGCCCAAGAAAATCATACCGATCACTGGGATGGCATCCGAAATTACCTCGCGCGGAATAACATGAGATCTATGCGCAAAGGAGATCTAGTCATCGTCTATCTTTCGAGCACAAAACCTCCGCATGCAGTTGGGGTTGCCGAGGTTGTTCGGGAGGCCTATCCCGACCACACCGCCTGGGACAAAAAAGCTAAATATTTTGACCCCAAATCAACTCCCGATAATCCGCGATGGGATATGGTAGATATTAGGGCGGTAAGTAAACTACCCTCCCCCGTAACTCTTGATACGTTGAAAGCCAACCCCAAGCTGAAGAATATGGAAGTCGTCCAGAAGGGGCGACGGCCCAGTGTTCAACCTGTTAGGAAAAGTGAGTTTGAGTTAATCCTTCAAATGGCAGAGATGATTTCCCAGCATGCCTCTGCTTAGTGATTAACCGAAACCGATTTGGGGCATCCATCTCGGGTCTTTGGATGGGAGATTAAGGAGCATATGGTGCTGGAAGAACGCAAAGAGGCCCAACAGGAGCTAGGACAATTCATGGAGGGGCTAGAACAACGAAACCCCGGAGAACCTGAATTTCATCAGGCTGTACGCGAGGTTGCAGAAACGCTCATACCCTTTCTTCGGGAGCATCCTGATTATCAACAAGCCAATATTTTGGAGCGCATGACTGAACCAGACCGCATTATCATTTTCCGAGTTACGTGGGAGGACGATCAGGGAAACATACGGACAAACAGAGCTTGGCGCGTACAGTTCAACAGCGCCATCGGCCCATGCAAGGGGGGGATGCGGTTTCATCCCACAGTAACGATCGGTGTCTTAAAGTTTCTCGGCTTTGAGCAAATTTTTAAAAACAGCCTCACAGGGTTGCCACTGGGCGGAGGAAAGGGAGGATCCAACTTCGATCCAAAGGGGAAGAGCGACCGTGAGGTAATGCGGTTCTGCCAATCCTTAATGATCGAGCTTTCGCGACATATAGGGGAAGATACTGACGTGCCGGCGGGCGACATAGGCGTAGGCGCTAGAGAAATCGGTTTTATGTTTGGTCATTATCGACGGATGAAAAATCGATATGCCGGTGTCATGACTGGGAAAGGGATGGCCTATGGAGGAAGTTGCGTTCGAACCGAAGCCACGGGTTATGGAGCCGTTTACTTCACGGAAAACATGCTCGCAACCCAAGGCGAAGACATGGAAGGGAAAACTGCAACCATTTCTGGTTCGGGCAATGTAGCGATCTATGCCGCTGAGAAGTTATCAGAACTAGGCGCCAAAGTAGTTACGGCATCGGACTCCGCTGGGTTTATCCATGACCCGGAGGGGATCCAAGGAGAGAGACTGGCTTGGCTAAAAGACCTAAAAGAGGTTCGGAGGGGTCGTCTAACTGAATACGCTGAAGAATTCGGATGCAAATTTCATGAGGGCCAACGTCCTTGGAACGTCCCATGCGAATTAGCCTTCCCATGCGCCACACAAAACGAGATTAGTGAGGAAAACGCAAAAACCTTAATCGCCAACGGAGTAAAAGCTGTCGCCGAAGGTGCCAACATGCCAACAGAACCGGAAGGGGTGGCTGCCTTCGTTGCGGCTGGTACTCTTTTTGCTCCTGGTAAAGCCGCAAATGCTGGTGGGGTGGCAGTATCGGGTCTCGAACAAAGCCAGAATGCGTTACGTATCCCGTGGTCAAGGGAAGAGGTAGATCAGCGCCTCAGGAACATTATGAAAGAAATTCATGACAAATGCGTTACTTATGGAAAAAGTGAAAAAGGGCAAATCGATTACGTCAAGGGCGCCAACATCGGCGGGTTTGTGAAGGTAGCCGATGCAATGCTTGCGTACGGTATTGTCTGAAATGATTTGGTCTCCATGGCCAAGGCGTTCAGGGAAAAAGATTAGCCTCCTGAAGTCATTTCAAGAAATTATTTTGTAATCCCTAGGCCTTCTTGTTGTTTTAAAAGTAATATCCCGTTAGGATCTCCTGTATAGGGTTGTCCGAGGGTACCAGATTAAGGCAGGCCATGTAGGATTACTTGGGAATCCTGCCCGCCTCCATCCCCCATCTGGAAATGAGTTCCAGAGATACAGCGAAAGGAATATAGCCAAATGTCGAAAGCGAAAGGACTAAGCGAGGGTGCGCTTTGGCCCGCTTTGCGTGATTATTGGCATCCGGTCGCCTTCTCTAAAGATATCAAGGATGACAAGCCCCTAGCGACCACCCTGCTGGATGAGCAAATCGTGGTCTGCCGTCTGGGTGGGAAACCAAGGGCTTTTTACGACCTATGCGTACACCGTGGGACCCCCTTGTCCCTCGGGTGGGTTGAGAACAATGAGCTCGTTTGCGCCTATCACGGGTGGTCCTACAACAACGAGGGAAGGTGCACGCGGATCCCCTCCATACCTGAAGACCATCCTATTCCTAAAAAAGCTTGTCTTACCCCTTACCTATGTGAGGAGAAATACGGCCTTGTTTGGGTGTGTATGTCAGGTGAACCACGAACGCCAATTGCCAACTATCCTGAGTATGATGATGATCAATTTGAAATGTTCGTCTGTGACAAAGATACGTGGGATTGCAGTTCCGCTAGGGCCATTGAAAACTTCGTTGATCAGGCACACTTCCCCTGGGTCCATGAAGGGATCCTAGGGGACCGGGAGCATACCGAAACACCCGAGATAGAAATAGAGACAAAGGGTGAGCAATTATTCTTCCGACGCCAAGATATAGCCTCGTCCTTTCACCCCAATCCGCACTTACGCAATTACATTTTAACCCGACCATTCACAATTTATCAGCGAAAAGAAGAAGAAGATAATATAGCGGAATGTTTTTACTTCGTTGTGCAGCCACACTCCGCTAACAAGACAACTTGGTACTTTATGATCCAGCGAAATTTCGATCCGGAAGCCCGGGGAGTCGTGGGTGAAGAATTTTTTTATAAAAAAATCTTGGAACAAGACCTCGTCATCCTGAAAGAACAGCGGCCCGAGGAGCTACCCCTTGACCTAAGTGAGGAACTTCATCTCAAAGGGCCAGACGCTGTCGCCTTGGCCTATCGAAGGCTACTGGCGGAATTGGGAGTCGAGTGAAACTTTGCTTCACAAGGATTGGAGGGTGCGACTCGTTGTGCCACTCCCGATAGGTCTCTATTCTGGAAATTGACAACCTGAGGAATCACGAAAAACGTCTACTTGGGTTGACTTTTCACAAAACTCAAGCTAGAAAAGGGGCGTTCGGCCTCGGGGTCGAGTCGTGCTCCTCTTGCTACGATCCTAACAGCACTAGCAGTTGGAAAACCCATAACTAGCGGGGTTTTACTCGGATGTTTTTTACCCAAACAGTTATTAACAGCATCCTACTGGGTGGGATCTACGCCTGTGTCGCCATCGGATTCTCTCTCGTTTGGGGTGTGATGAACATACTGAACGTCCTCCATGGCACGTTCCTCATGTTGGGCGGATACGTCACTTTCTGGCTATTTGAGTTGTACGGGATTGATCCCTTCATTGGTCTCCCGATTAGCATCCTGATCATGTTTTGTGTGGGCTATCTAACCCAGTACCTAGTGATTAATCTGGTCATCAAGGCTCCTCTCTTTATTACGCTGGTACTGACTTTCGGTCTTGAACTCTTCGCTGTAAATATGGCCCTTCACTTTTGGACAGGAGATTACCGCGCTGTAAAGACCAGTTACGCCGAGTTTTCTTTCGAACTTGGGGAGGTTATCATCCCGTTTATTCGTCTGGTTATGTTCTTTATGGCCCTAATCCTAACCGCTCTGCTTTTCTGGTTTATGTCCAAAACACGAACGGGCCGCGCAATCCGTGCCACACGCATGGATTTGGACGGTGCGCGTCTGATGGGTGTAAACATCGGGCGCATTTACTCGATCACATTCGGCCTGGGGGCTGCTATGGCTGCAGCCGCAGGGTCTTTAATCAGCGTCGGGTTTTCCATCTCGCCCGTGATTGACGTTGAGTTTTTAGCCAAGTCTTTTGTGATCTGTATCATTGGCGGCTTGGGTAACATGGTGGGCGCTCTTATTGGAGGACTGCTCCTAGGGGTGGTCGAAAATTTTGGGGCATATTATTTTGGTGCTGGCTACCAAAATGCCGTCGGTTTCATTCTCATGGTTTTGGTTCTGTTTATCCGGCCCGAAGGTATACTCGGCAAAACGGGATACGCAAAGTAAATGTTTCGTCCATGGAACAAATTTCAGTGGATTGCGTTGGGGCTAGCACTAGTCTTCTTTATTCTTGTTCCAACTTTCGAGCCCAATGACGAAATACGGAAGTGGTTCGACGTAATGATGCTTGCCATTTTGGCAATGAGCTGGAACTTTATCGGGGGGTTAACGGGATATCCATCCTTTGCGCCGGCGGCATTTTTTGGTTTGGGTGCTTATTTGACCGCCATTTGTATGAACGCCGGGACGCCCTTCTTCCTCACACTTCTAATCGGCGCATCTGGAGGGGCACTACTGGCTTTTGCACTTGGGCTTCCTATTCTTCGCCTCAAAGGGCATTACTTTGCGATCGCCACTTATGGTGTGGCTGAGGCTATGCGAGAGATTTGTGAAAATTTGGAGATTACGGGTGGCGGAGATGGAATCAATCTTCCTTTGGCACCCGGAGGTCCGGATTATTTCACTCGGATGTTCTACTACTACATGTTCGGTGTCGCCGTAATGTCCTTCATAACCATGTATTGGGTCACAAGGAGCCGCCTCGGGTTTGGCCTGGTGGCTATTCGGGAAAACGAGGATGCAGCATCGATTCTGGGGGTTGAAACCACCAAGTACAAGACTTACGCCTTCGTTCTCTCAGC
>CAYTIB010000096.1:0-22190 GCA_964437725.1 uncultured bacterium
CCTTGCGAGGCGTGACCTTGGATGATAACTTGATCTCCGGCTTGATTCTCGCCTTAGCCTCGGATAAAATGGCTAAACCCGACTTCCAAGAGTGAGGCACAGTAGGCATACGTCTAAATGTGACCTCCGATCCCATCCTCATCCCGATTTGCACGGACAACCATGGCCATCGCGTTCCACCGGATAAGACTCTTAATTCGGCGCTCCAGTTCTCGGTTGCCGGGAAATGGAGGCTGTTCTCCTACATGGATGCTATTGATATAAGGAGTATTAGCCGAGAAGGGCAAGCGGACTCCACGCCCATAGGCACTGAGGTGAAGTTCATTAAGAAGACGCGTGACGGTTTCCGGCCCGTTATTTTGGAAAACATAGTCCAGTGATTCTAGCCAATCAAGAAGCTCAGCAGAATCAAGTTTTCCAGCCTCTGTTTTTTCACTCAATTTATCCAGCAACCTTTCAGACCTCCCATCGCCTAGCAATTCTAACAAGCATGAAACATACGGGGAGGATCCAGTAAATCTGGTTTAGTAAAAACATTCCTTCTTTTTATATAGAATTTTACCCGAATTCTGTCCAGAACAGGCCTATGAAACTTTGAATTTAGAAGCGCACTCAGGCCCGCAAAATTCCTGACCTTTACGTCGAACGACTGCGGAACTCGGAAAGTAAATCCCACAATTTACGCAGAGAACTAGATCCTCCCCTGCAAGTCGCCGGTCCTTGGTTCGTCCACTGCTGAGGGCCTTAATGATGGCACTTACTGCAATCCATAGAACATACGCAATAAGAAGATAAAATAGAAAACGCATAAAAAACCAATCAGTTAGAAAAAGCACATCTTCGACGAAACCCGACGGAGCATCATCCTTAGAAGCATACCTGGGACCTATCCAATGAAAGCACTTCTTGGTGACCTTAACTCAGGGAGAAGGCACCTTTCTCGGAGAAAGCACGGGACGTAATAAACCCATTTCTTGGAGATTCTCTGCCAAATCCCACACAACTAAACCATAACCTTTTTGGTTCGGGTGGATAGTGTCCTGGTACAAAAAGGACGCCCCAACGTCCCGATTATTCACGAAAAGCCGGGTAAAACTGAGATAGTTGTATTGCTCGCTAAGCGACAACTTAGACAACCAAGCGTCAGTGGAAGGGATTACTCCCTCCAATGCATAGTGCATATAGGGGAAAAATACCATAACGGACTGGATATTATTTAGGCGAGCTACATTGTGGAATCGCTGAATTTCTTGTTTTACTATCGGCTGGGCGCGCAGCTTGTCTCTATTTGCAGGCATAACCCTGAGCGTAGGAGGCCCGTTTGCTACTCGGCGGATCCAGGGTTTTCGAATCCCTTTATTTTCTCCCTTTAAAACACGGTTCGGGCGAATAAAAAGTTGGTGACGTAAATCTCCCCACCTGTACGCCAGGTACCAATAAAACGCCGACTTCCTGAGAAAATAGCGAAAACCGGAAAGTGGACGGTAATCGAGAACATCCGTTACGTCATCTTCAATGAACTGCCAAATAACAAGGTCGGGACGGAAGGAAATCAGACGCAACTCAAAATTTAAACGACTTTGGATGGGAGAATATCCGGGTAAACCTGCATTAAGCACCTCGAAATGGCGACCGCCAGCCTTCCAGTTTAGAAGGTCCTCTAGCTGCTGTGGGTAGGTTTCGCTATCCGAGACACCAAGTCCGAACGTAACCGAGTCACCGATGGTGACTATCCGGAAACGATTCCCCTTTTCCCGACGCATGTCTGAAGACCCCCGGAAGCCAAATCGGTTGGAGGATTCGTACGGTTCGCCCTCCTGGTCAATCCGGTAGCCCTTCCGCAGGGTATAGCGCAACTCACGATGCACCTGGTAACGAATATTTGCCGACTGAAAGGCGTAAGAGAACCAACGGACTCCCCACTCCCCACACACCAAAATCAAGACAATGGGAACTACTGAGAATAAAACTATCTTAAGTCGAAAGATAGTACCTCGACTTCCTTGAGAAGCTTCCGTCAATCATTTTCCCCCGATATTAACCGGGGCTCCGACATAGGGTAAGTTATGTCACCGAATTTTCCATTTTCCCTGATTAACCCATACCGCGACTGCCAGAAGATTAGACAATCTGAAGGGCCGCAAGTCCTCCCAACACAAAACCACCTATGACTTTTTCCTCTGCTGAAGAATTTGATAGCATTCCTCGCTACCAATACCCCCTTTTCTGGGAATAGAACAAATAAGGACTTCAAGGCAGCGATTCCAAGTGTCAAGTCTGATGCGGTCACCCTCATGCACATGTTTGCCCGACTTGGCATTTTTCCCGTTTACCGATACTGCACCGGCCTCACAAAAAGTCTGAGCCAGTGAACGACGCTTGAGGATTCCAGCGTCTTTAAGAAAAGCATCAAGGCGAACACCTGAATTAGATCCCTCACGCCTGGGGGTCATTACATGGTAACCTCGATATAGGCTTTTTTTTTCAATTCTTCCATCCAACGCCGGAACCGAGTTTGTGCTTTTTTCTGAAATAATCGATTCCGAATTTTCGTCTCCACCTCCGATAGGGGCTTAGGATTTCTAGGTAATCGCTTAGTCAGCTTGATGATATGAAATCCTGCACGTGTTCGTGCAATATCCGATACTTCTCCGTCCTTCATCGCAAACAAAACTCTTTCAAAGTTTGGCAGCACCTCCCCCCTTTTGATCACACCAAGGTTGCCGCCCTTAGATGCCGATGGATCCTGTGAGTATCGCTTGGCCATTTCGGCGAAATTTGCTCCTTCTTTGATTTTCTTCAAGACCTTCTCAGCCTCAGACCGCTTAACACGCTCGGCACGCTCACTGGCACTGGGGGGGGCGAGAAAGAGAATGTGACTGGCACGCAATTGTTCCGGGGGAAGAAACTTAACAATATTTTTTTCGTAATGCCGACGGATTTCATTGGGTGTCACGCTAACGCGTGAGCGGACTTCAATATTATTGATCTTTCGGAGAAGAATCTCTTCATTGATTCGTTTGCGATAATCCTCAACAGTGAGACCTTCTCGCTCTAAAAGACGTTCCAACTCGTCGGCAGATAAACCGTTTCGACTCCTAACATCATCTAGAGCCCGCTCGATTTCTGAATCACTTACAGAAAGACCCATCTCATTTGCCCGGTTGACCTGAAGGCGGCGCAATATGATCAAGTCCAAATATTTCCGCTGGACCTGTTCTAATTCCTGAGTCAGTCGGTCCCCCGCATATCTCGACCTGAGATGGGTGAACTCCTGTTTCCCGGCCTCTTGCACTTCGCTCAGCGTAATAATGTCTTGATTCACCACTGCAATAATTCGATCTATGACTACCGCGTTGGCAATACATGCTCCAGTCGCAAACCATGCATTGAGCACCATGGACACAACTAGTATTTTTCGAATCATCGTTTTCAAAATGCGCGACAACCTGAAATGGGGTGGGCTTGCATTCGGCTGGGTACGTCCCTTGAAAACCTAATTTGAACAGCCACTGCCATGGGATCCTCTAAACGATTCACGAACCCTTCTCATCCCCCGAGCCTTCTGAGATCGTAGCGCAGTCCTCCAACGCAATCAATACATTCCTAATACATTCGAAGAGGTTGTCAAGACTAGAAGGTAACGGCACCTGAAATGTATTCGAGGACAAAAATTTCAGGCCGGAAATCGCCAAAAATTCCGGAGTTAGATGATAAGGGCGTTCTTCTGGATAGAAAGTAACCCATTTGTCGGACACGGAAATCTTCTCTACACCAATGCTGGATGCCAAAATTCGGAGGCGTGCAATAGAAAACAAAGACTTTGCGTTGGAAGGAAGAGTTCCAAATCGATCAGAGAGAGCATGTTCAAGTTCGTCTAGTTCACCCATTGTCCGGGTGTCGGCTATCTCACGATAAAGCTCAAGACGCTGATTTTGACTGGGCACATAGTCCTCTGGCAACCCAGTCTGAATTCCAAGCGAAATTTCCGTTTCTTTGCGTTCGACAGCACTTTCGCCTTTCACTTCTTTCACCGCTTCTTCAAGCATCCGGCAATAATAATCAAAACCCACGGCAGCAATATGCCCGGACTGTTCCGAACCGACGATATTTCCAGATCCGCGAATTTCCATGTCCTGGGCAGCAAGGCGAAAGCCCGAACCTAGGTTACTTAAGTCCTCGAGAGCTTTCAGTCGCCGGCGTGCGCTCTCTGTCAGGTTCCGACCCGCCTGTACAAGGAAATAAGCATATGCCTGCAGATCGGACCGGCCTACCCGTCCTCGGAGTTGATAAAGCTGTGAAAGTCCGAAAATCTCAGCTCGGTTGACCAAAATGGTATTCGCATTGGGAATATCAAGTCCATTTTCAATAATGGTCGTACACAATAAAACATCAAATTTTTTCTTCAAGAACCCCACCATCGCGTTGTGGAGTTCCTTTTCGCTCATTTGCCCATGTGCTATTGCCAGTCGGAGTCCGGGAACAAGACGACGAAGATAACGTCCCGTGGCCTCGATAGTTTCCACCCGTGGGTGTACGAAAAAAACCTGTCCACCTCGGTCTAATTCTCGGTCCAACGCCTCCTTAATGATTCGGTCCTCAAATTGGTAAACATAAGTTCTGACGGCCAACCGAGCAGGCGGAGGGGTATTGATCACACTAAGGTCACGCAGGCCCAACAAGCCCATACGAAGAGTTCTCGGAATTGGCGTCGCCGTGAGCGTCAGAATATCTACCGCCGTACGAAAATCCTTGAGGCGCTCTTTATGCAATACTCCGAAACGCTGCTCCTCATCAATAACTAGGAGTCCAAGATCTCGAAATTTAATATCCGATTGAAGAATGCGGTGGGTTCCAATAAGGATATCGACTCTTCCATCTCCCAACCTTTCGAGAATTTCATTTTGCTCGCTCTTCTTTCGAAATCGTGTGAGGCACTCTATGGTCACCGGATAGTCAATAAAACGTTCCCGAAAGGTCAGGAGATGCTGTTCCGCCAACACAGTCGTTGGGACAAGAACACCGACTTGCTTTTTATCCATCACGACCTTGAAGGCTGCTCGCAAAGCGACCTCTGTCTTGCCATACCCAACATCTCCGCAAACCAAACGATCCATGGGGCGGGATTTCTCAAGATCTGCAGTCACCTCCTGAATAACTTGGAGTTGATCGAGTGTCTCTTCATACGGGAAAGCGGCTGTAAACTCACGGCTCCAGTGGTCATCCGCCGAAAAAGAAAACCCATGGGAAACCTGCCGTTTGGCTGCAATTTTCATCATCTGCCTAGCCATCTCGAGAACCTCGGCCTTGGCCTTCTTCTTGGTACGGGTCCACCCCCTACCGCCTAGCTTGTCAATCTTCGGAGAGCCCTGACCGGATCCCATGTACTTTTGAACAAGGTTCAGATTTTCCATCGGCACAAAAAGCTTGTCACCACCTAAATACTCCACAACTAAAAACTCGCGCTCTTCTTCGGCTAAACCAATTCGATCTACCCCCTGATAAACCCCGATGCCATAGTCCCGATGAACGACATAGTCCCCAGATCCTAGCTCTCGGAAAGAAGCCTCGAAAGCCCGTATTTTTTGGGCGGGTGCAGCTCTTCTCCTGACAGGTGTGTAAAAAATCTCTTCTTCACGAATAGCTACTCGACATAGGTCCTCGCTGGAAAAACCTTCGGATAGCTTTCCTACAAGGATGGCGAGTTTTGTACCATCTAAATCCGACGAGAACCAACGGGCTCCTTCTGCGCCCTCCAGGACGGGTGCACTCAGCTCAAAGTCCTGAAGAATCTGCACCAAACGCAAGGCCTGAGTCCTATGAACAGCGACCACGGCGATCTTCATACCTTTTTCCAACCAGTTTTTCAGCTGACGTACGAAAGCAGGAATTTGGCCCTGAAATGAACCTGGATATCCGGTAGACAGGCGAAGGCCGATAATGTTTTCGTCTTCCTCTAGATTCACCAACCCAAGTGAAGACAAATCGACTAGAGGAAGCCCCGGAGCAACGCGATCCGTAATTTTCCCCATGACCTCTCCCGGGGGGAGAGAAAAATCCTCCAAAGAAAAGGGCAAAGCATCTACAGCTCCCGTCACCCATTCTCTAAGGTCCTCCCAACGAGCCAAATCATTCTCCACAAGCTGATCGGTCTCAGAAAAAACCATCATAGATTCTGACGGAATCAGATCTACACCGGGAACCAAATCGGAACGAAACATAGGCAAAAACGTTTCAAAACCGGGGTAATGTCCGTCCAACTCAAGTCTATCGGCCAACAACTCAAGGCGATCCCGTTCCCCTGACTCAAAACTGGTCGCCCAATCCCGAAGTCGGGTGGAGAAATTAGTTGAGTCCTCGCCACGTAGAATCACTTCTCTTGCTGGTAGTATCTCTACCGATTCCAAACGGTCAACAGAACGCTGATCACCCACCTGGAAGCCTCGGATGGAAAAAACTTCATTTTCGTCAAATTCAATACGAACAGGTTTTTCCATCTGGGGCGAAAAAACATCCACTAAGGCACCGCGAACCGCATACTCCCCTTCGTCCTCCACTACCGCACTTCGTTGATAACCTGTTCGATTCAAGCCATTCAGCAACTCATCCCGATCCAAGCAATTTCCGGTTGAAAGATTTAAAACACACGCGAGAATCTCACTGGAAGGAATTGTTTTTAAGGAAAGGGCATCGATAGTCGTGACGGTCAAACAATCCTCCCCTCGCGCCCAAGCTGTGAGGCATGAAAGTCTATCTCCTACAGTCTTTGAATCAGGTGACAATGGCTCGAGAGGAGACAAGTTCCAAGAGGGAAAGTAAAGAACACGTGAAATTTTCGGATCCACGAAAAACTGGAGATTTTCGAAAAGGCTCTGGGCGTTCTCCTCAGTGGGCACCACAACCACAATTGGCCCCTTCAGACCCGTTACGGAGCGTTCTTCCGCCAAACGAGACAGGACAAAAGCGCCTGCCGTCTCTGTAGTTCCACTAATTCGGATCCGTTTTACATCCGGGGTCAGACGTGTCCAGAATTCCGTCTTCCCGGAAACCGTAAATTTGTCAGTGGAAGATTCAATCATCCATCTCTTTCCTCTCCGGCCAACATCTCCTCCATCATCCAACAAATCTTTTCAACCGGCATTTTCGCGCCGGTCCATATTCGGAAATTCTCAGCCCCCAGATAAACCAACATCCCAATTCCTCCAACAACTTTGGCACCTCGATCACTGGCTGCTCGCAGAAAAGGCGTATTCAAGGGTCGACAGACAATATCCACCACAACCTGGGTCCGTAGAAAACAATCCAGCCGAAGGGGAGCAACTGATAGGGCAACCTTAATTCCTCGATCGCCTTATTAATCATCAGTGGCGAGAGCGAGTGCCCCAAGCGATAACCCAAAAACCCCAAGGGTTTTTCCAAGGGTAACATGAGTGATATTCAAGGAAAATTGCTACGGTTAATTAAAAAATCGCGAACAAAATTACTTTCTGTTTCAGGAAGCTTGACAGCAAATCCGTTTAGTGCCACGCGCGTAGTAGAAGCATTTCCGACCGTCAATACAAAAGATCTATTACCCTTCCATTTTCGACTTTCCCTCTCCAATAAAAAAATCTCGTCTTGCTTCTTGCCATCTACGACTACACGCAACCAGGTGTCATCTCCGGCGGTGATGTGTAGTACCATCGGCGAGGAAGCTACTACCTTCCGTTCTCCAGGATTTCCAGTTTTGAATTTTCCTAGGTTTCTTTTCGAGCTCGAATTATCCAACCTAGAAACCTTGTTCTCCTTGGAATGACTGGAAGAGTTTGCATGTTGAAAAATTGAAGGACGGGGAACACTCTGATTTTTGACCAACACCTTCTTTATTTTACTTTTATCTATTTTCCCAACTCGCTTTTCTTTGCCCGTTTGCCTAATTGATGAGAACTTCTTTTCCGCCTTACCCTCTTTTAGTCCTTCAGGAGTCTTATCAACTTCAAACCCCCAATTACCTAAATAGTAAAAATAGCCGGCAGCAATGGAAAGTAGAACAAAAGAAATACCCAATATCCAACCCAGAAACCTTTTCCGTGAGGGCCCAGGACGATTATCCCAATCAGGGAGTACCTGCCCGACATTCTCCTTAACACTCGCCACGTCAAATTTGGATAACAACTCAGCCGGGCTAATTCCAATTTCTTCGGCTAATACCTTTAAAAATCCCCGGAGCACAGGGATGGGAGGAGTATCTTCAAACCGTTCCTCTTCCACAGCCAAAATAATACGCTCAGGAATTTTGGTGGTAGCTGAAAGTTGTTCAATCGATTTACCGGCGGCCTCCCTATTATGACGAAGGCACTCGCCTACACTCATGATATCCAAAAATTCTTGGTGCGGCTCGGCGTGCCCTTCGGGTAGGTTAGGTTGTTGGGGTAATTTATCTTCCTTATCACTCATAAGCCTTAACCAACCAAAACCTGAAAAAAAGGAAACAGCCCCCGACCACGTCCGGAAAAAATGTAACACAGCTACCTGAAACGGCTTTTCAAATTTACAGCACACATAAATAAAAAGTCCAATCAAATTGACTTAAGAATAATTTCCTAAATAATAGCTCTTCAAAAACAACGAAAATTGAGCTCCAATTGGATCCATTAATCTCTACATTCAGCGGAGAACAAAGATGAAAATAGCTTATGTATTCGCAACTGATAACGCCACCACATACAAATTATCAACTATGATATTGCCACAATTAGAACAGGGCATACATGGGCCACAGATAATTGGCATGATGTTTTTCGACGATAACATTTTTGCCCTCCGAAAAGGAGATCCTGTAGGGGAACGCCTGGCGAAAATAGCAAAAGACCAAAATATGCTTCTCATGGTTTGTGACCAGTGTGCAGTTCGCAGAAATCTTGCAGAGGGAACCTTTGATCAATGCGGAACGGGGCAAGTCAAAGCCGCTGGGCTTGTGGACGGTGTCGTTGCCGGATGCTTTCCCCAGTTATATGAAGCTCTTGGTAGCAACCCTCCCGATCAGGTGATCACGCTCTAAATTTTGCATCTGATCGAAAATTGGGAATTTGTGAGTGTGCAGAAACCGATAGAATTCCTGCCTAGCGCGGCGATTGTCTGAAAGCGCTAGGCAGGAATAACACCTTTAGTTTTGAAGAGAAGAGGTTAAGAAATTAATCTTATTACATAAGATGTTGCTTCTGAAGCGTATACACTAACGCAGGAGGAGGCAGCTCCCTAAGTTGGGCTCTAAATTATCTTTTCCATGCCAGGTCCTACTCTCTGAAAAGCTCCTAGAACTTCGGGACCGGTAACCCTCGATCCGAACCTGGGTTTCCCCTGAATGCAAATCGAAACTAAAAAGGGGAGCACGGGAAACAATTGACAGGAGAGTGCTTCTTTGGATGTTCCAAAACCATACTCATTCAGCAAATAGCACGGACGAGTCTCTGACTAAGCTTCTTCTGCCCCCATCTGGAGCAAAGAGCGAGAAATCTCCTTTAAGTTGTCCATACTGTCCGCCACCGGCCAGGGAGGCAAACCCTCCAGGAAGGCTTGGCCATAAGATCGAGTGTGAAGACGCGAATCCAAGACCGCTAGAACGCCTCGGTCCGTCCGGCTGCGGATCAATCGGCCAAGTCCTTGCCTCAGCGCAAGAACCGCCCGAGGTATCTGGTAGGTTAAAAAGGCATCATACCCCTCGGCTACAATAGCTTCGGAACGAGCTTCCACCAGTGGATCGCCAGGGCTGGAAAATGGTAGTTTGTCATTGATTACACAACTTAGGGCATCCCCCTGTACATCTACACCCTGCCAAAAACTAGCCGTAGCAAATAACACAGAGGATCGGTCCCGGCGAAACTCTTCCAACAGTAGTGCACGAGAATCTTCTCCTTGGATTAAGACCCGGTGTGGAATACGATCTTTAAGTCGAGCGTGAACGAATCGCATGTTTCGATAGCTTGTGAACAACACAAACGCACGCCCTTCACAAAACCGCAAAAGCGACTCAATAAGAGGGCAAATATCTTCTGACCATTTCGAAGTGTTCGGCTCAACAGACATTCTTGGAATAAACAAAACAGCCTGCCGGCTGTGATCAAATGGTGAGGGAAGGATGAGTTCAGCAACTCGATCTAATCCCAGGCGTTCCCGTATATAATCGAAAGACTCTCCTGAACTCAGCGTTGCCGAAGTCAGCACTGCACCACGGACTCGATCGAACAATTCTTCCCGTAATATATTACTCAAGTCTATAGGGGAAGCAGACACGGAAGCACTCTCCCCCCGCAATTGTATCCAAGTAACGTAAGATGGATCTTCCATACGCATCATAAATTCAATATCGGAGGCAATATCCCCCGCACGACGGGCAATGGCTTTTAGTCCTTCAGGACTTGCTTGCTCCGCCGCACGCCCGAGTCCTTTCAGTGCAGAAACCAGAGATTCCGTCGCACTCACCAAAGTAGCCGAAATCTCCTCTGAACGGAGACGACGGCGATCTGCCGCTGCTTCTCGCTGAGAACGGATCCCATCATTAACATGTCCACCTCCTCTTCCACCCCGACTCACTGCCATACCCAACCGCGGCGCATCAACCATTAGTGTGGAGAAAAACCTATCCGAACATCTGGTAAGCAAAGACAGACAATCTGCAACTTCAGTCCCATGACCTACAGATTCACGTAAGGCACTCCTGGCTAAATCATCTATGCGGTTGCGGCTGACCGTAAATCCGAAGTAATCCGTTGCAATATCCTCAAGTGCATGAGCCTCATCGAAGATAACGGCTGCGTAAGAAGGTAAAATCCCTACGGAAAAATCTCCACCCCCACGAAGACGAAGGTTGAGATCGGAAAAAAAGAGATGGTGGTTCACAATAACAACGTCAGATGCTGCGGCTTCCTGTCGGGCACGGTGGATGAAAGATTCCCCAGATTCCGAACATAAAGCAGGGTTACACAAATCAGATGAACAGCAAATGTCTCGCCAAATCTCAAAGTCTTCAGGCACCCCCGAGACTTCGGCTACATCTCCTGTAGTAGTTTTCTCCGCCCATTTCTGTACTTTTTCAAACAGCCGGATTTCCTCACGTTCTTGAAAAACCGGATTTTGGAGAAACTGTCGATAACGCCTTAGGCAAAGATAATTATGTCGTCCCTTTAGAACACAAACATGGAAAGCTTGGCCCAAGCATTTTTCAAGAATCGGTAGGTCTTTGTGGAGGATTTGATCCTGGAGAGTCCGAGTCCCCGTGGAAATGATCACACGCTGTCCCAAGAGAACAGCAGGGGCCAGACAAGCTAACGTTTTTCCGGTTCCCGGCTCTGCTTCTACGAGAAGACGGCCCCCTTCTTTTAGCACATCGGCTATCGCCGCAGCCATTTCCACTTGTGCAGGTCGATGCTCATACTCTGGCAAAGAGCGGGACAGAAACCCAGCGGGGCTAAATAACTCCTCCGCTAGGCGCTCACCATAGGTGGGTTCAGCCATCGCAAAGACCCCGCACAAATGTGGGACAGGGAAAAGGGGCTATAACGAACGGCCCGCTGCCGCGATAAAGGGAACGAGATCCTTCATGAGCTGAGTAAAATTTTTAGGTTTCAGTGATTGCCCACCATCAGACATGGCTTCAGCCGGATTGCTGTGCACCTCAATCATCAAACCGTCTGCTCCTGCAGCGATGGCCGCGCGCGCCAAGATATTTACTAAACGCCAATTCCCGGAAGCATGACTGGGATCCACAAATACGGGAAGATGGGTCTCCGCTTGGAGAACTGGAACCGCTGAGATATCTAGGGTGTTTCTAGTAGCGGTTTCAAATGTCCTAATACCTCGCTCACACAAAATAACTCGAGGATTCCCCTCAGAGAGAACGTACTCGGCCGACATTAGGAACTCTTCCAGTGTAGTCATCATTCCACGCTTCAGGAACACAGGCCTTGAAGCCTGACCCACTCGTTTGAGCAACGAGAAATTCTGGACGTTCCGTGCCCCAATTTGGAAAACATCAGCGTAGCGCTCAACAAGATCGACATCCTCTGGGTTCATCACCTCAGTAACAATGGGAAGCCCAGTCTCTTCGCGGGCCTCAGCAAGGTATTTTAGACCCTCCTCACCTAATCCCTGGAAGCTGTATGGTGAAGTGCGGGGCTTGAAAGCACCCCCTCGCAACATTGTGGCACCTGAACGTTTGATTTCATCGGCGACCCCTAAGATCTGCTCTCGGCTTTCGACCGAACAGGGCCCTGCAACAACCGCTATTGTTTCCCCACCCACAGATGTCCCGTCAAAACTGATTACAGACCGGTCCGGGTGAACTTGGGTCGAAGCTAACTTATATGGTTTGAGAATCGGGACAACATTTTCAACTCCCCCCATAACATCTAGCGCCTGAAGCTGACTTTTTCCACGCTCATCGCCCACGGCGCCGATAACCGTTCGTTCTACGCCGTCTATTATGTGAGGGCGGTAACTCATCTCTTCAATCCTTTTCACCACTGCTTCAATTTCCTCGCGAGTGGCACCCGCTTTCATAACAATAATCATCAAGACGTCTCCCCAACACGAAAGAAGCCGCGGAATCGATCCCGCGGCTTCCTAGTTTACCCTGGTAAAGGCCGCGGGACCGTTTCCCCACCCGCAACCTGGAATTATTCCCACGTAGCGGGTGGACTACCGGAAACCTCCAAAATAAAATCGCAACCTTAGCAAACTAGTACACACCACCTGGAACCCCCTTGTCGTATTTTCGGGTCAAGATGTTTTTAGGTTCTAAGTTTCGCCATGTCAAGAACATTTAGAACCTTGAGGTGAATATAGCAAAGAACTTAGAGAAAATGGGGGTACCGCTTTGACCAGACATTTCGAGGCTGTTAAATTCTTAGTGCATGGATATGAGCAACGTATGGTGTCAATGGTAAAGCGCAAAAATTGGAAGAAAATGACGGCGAAAAACCCCCTGAAAGGATTTCATCAGAAAACCGTCCTGCTTGTGGTAGCTCTGGTCTTGGGATCCTGCTCCGCGAAGGCTGACTTCCCACGCCTTTGGGGGGGAGCCAACCACGAAACGGGTCCCGAAAGGGACCTCAATGCCCTCCGAGATGCTTTGAACTGGGGTCGGACCAATGCACAAACTGCTGAAAAAGCTCTGGATGCTTATTACACTTTTGAACACTCCTCTCACCGTGTACGTGTTTGCACACAATGGAGTCGTCTGGCACGTCACGCAGCAACACGAAAAAGAATGTCTCTCGACCCAGACCCAAAAGTAATAGGACAAATCCTTAAGGATTCCTCTCTTTTGATCAAACTGCTCAAGCGTGGTTTCCATAAAACCTTGATTCGTCACTCGAATATGGCTCTTACCCAAGGGGGACGGAAAACCTATCCTTCTTCACTTCAACGGGGCAAACCCCAGCCGCTAAAAAAAAGAGGGCGAATCGTAGCCTACGAGGCCGAGATAAAAGGAACATTTCCACTAAAAGAGATTAATACAAAAAAATCCGTCATCCTAAGCATCCAAATGTACGACGGTGATAATCTGAGATTCAAGATTCCAATTTGGCGGCTGAAGTAAGGAGAAGAGGGGCAAGCTCGAATGCAGGACAAGAGCGATTAAATGGAAGGACGTATCATGAATCTAATAAACGGACGAAAAAAGAATCTTTGGTGCGTGCTAGTTGCGACTCTGCTCGCAACTTTGACAATAAAGTCAGTTCCTGTTTACTCAGGGGGTGGTAGTAGAGCTGAGATGGTTCTAATCCCTGCTGGGAAATTCATCATGGGCAGCACTCCCGAAGAAAGAGAATACGGCTACAAGCTAGACAAACACCTGCACAATAGTTCGGTAACTCGCCAAAACAAATCATTCGAAATTGAGCACAGACAAGAAGTTACACTTTCAACATACTGGATTGATAAGTATTTGGTCACCAATGCGGACTATCAGGAGTTCGTGAATGCTACAGGACGTCCTGCTCCGTTTGTTACTCGAAGCACATGGTCAAGTTATGGAATAACTCAGAAATATGCAGCTACAAAACGTTTTCTTTGGCGGGAAGGACAATACCCCCCCGGCCGAGCCGCTCACCCTGTAGTTCTGGTTTCTCATGCCGATTCAACAGCCTATTGCAATTGGAGGGCTCGTCGAGAGGGACGCAAATTAGGTCTACCTACGGAAGCTGAGTGGGAAAAAGCAGCCCGTGGAGAAAACGGGAGGTTTTTCCCTTGGGGAAATGAGTTTGATCCGGATCGCCTAAACAGCTACGACGGAGGCCCCTACGACACCGTCCCGGTTGGCAGATATCCATCCGGTGCCGCTCCTTACGATGGTTTGGATATGGCGGGGATGGTTGACGAGTGGACAACAACGCACGCTGAATGGGACGAGAAGCTTCACGTTGTAAAAGGTGGATCGTGGGTCGACCTTCCTGGGGTTACACGCTCGGCAGCCAGACGCGGACACCCGGCGGAACTCAGGCACATCCTGATCGGTTTCCGCTGTGCCGGACCACATTCTGGAAACTGAGGATTGCTAACACAAAGCATATTTAAAGGGATAAATATTGGCTCCCACTCGATCAATAAGGACCAGTCTAAAACGTGACTCTTTATGACACCGTGATCTCCGGCGGCATGGTAGTGACTCCCGAAGGGCAAGAAAAGCTAGACATCGGTGTACAAGGGAGCATTATCACGGCTATCGATAAACCTGGAAGTTTAAACAGCCGCAGGTACATCAAGGCTGAAAACCTAACGATTCTGCCAGGACTCGTTGACGTTCACGTCCATCTGCGTGACCCAGGCTTCACCCACAAGGAAGATTTTTTATCAGGCACCGCTGAGGCGGCTGCGGGAGGTATTACAACTGTCATCGCGCAGCCCAACACCAATCCACCGATCACAGACGCACAATCTTTAGTTACTGTTCGCAAGTTGGGCGAAGGAAGGGCCTATGTAGATTTCGGAATCTCGGGACTATGTATCCCCGGTGAAAGCAATAATATTGCTGCGATGGCTAAAGCAGGAGCGGCGAGCGTCGAAATTCTGATGGCTGACGGACCAGTAATTTTCAGCACTGAGACAGACATCCACTATGCACTTGTAGCTGCCCAAGAGACTGGTATTCCGGCTGCCATCTATGCAGTTGACCAAAACCTAGCGATACAGTTTCAAGAGTCGGTTAACAAGCGAACAGATCCCAAAGCTCAAGCAGATTCCCGTCCCAATATTACTGAAGCTTCGGCCATTCAAAAGGTTCTCAATATGGTCAAAAAAACCAAGATTCCGGTATCTTTTCGACAAGTCAGCACAAGGGAGGGAATCGAATTCCTACGGTCCGCTAAAGAGTCTGGAATGGATGTTAGGGTTGAAGTAAATCCACAACATCTTTTTTTGACTAAAGCCGATCTAGTCTCCCAAGGACCTTTTGCCTCAGTTTATCCACCTTTGAGGGAATTAGAGGACACAGTAGAGCTTTGGGCCGCTATCCTGGATGGCACCGTAGATTGGATCGGAACCGATCATGCTCCCCACGCGCTAGAGGAAAAAGAGTCCGGCCATCAAAATATCTTCGACGCGCCAGGCGGACTACCCGGACTACGTACATTACTTCCTCTATTAATCAACGCAGTCAACTGTGGACAAATTGATTTAACCCGGGTTGTGGAGATACTCTGTTCCGTGCCGGCAAAACTTTTCGGATTCCCAAGAAAAGGTAAAATCGAAATAGGCGCGGATGCAGATCTCGTTATTGTCGATCTAAATCTCGAGAAAAAACCGGTGGAACGGCCTATTTATTCCAAGGCAAAGACGACCCCTTACGATCACCTTTCTCTCAAGGGCTGGCCAGTACGTACACTTCTTGGAGGGACAACAATTGCAGTGGACGGTCAGATCCAGAACCACCCTATAGGCCGATTCATCCGTCCATCGGAACACTGACTAATCCGAGAGTTCATATCGTGTAGATCCTTCAGGGGAAATAATGAGGATATCAGATCAAAAAAACTGGGACGAGCGCGAATACGGTCATCGGGCAAAGATTGGCTTGATCGTCCCAGCTAACAACAACGTTATCGAGCCAGAGTTTCAGACTTTAGCACCAGATGGCGTGGCCTTCTATGCAACTCGCCTCCCAGTGGAGGGCCAGGTAAACGACACAACCTTCCGCCGGATGGAGGAGGAATCCGATCGAGCGATGCGGGAACTGGCGACCGCCGGTGTCCAAGCCCTGGCATTCTGCGATATGGGAATCGCTCTGGTTATGGATGGCGAGTGGGGGGAAAAGCGGGTCGCCCGAATTAAGGAGCAAAGCGGTTTTCCCGCCACAACAGGGGCTCTAGCCATGTTGGACGCTCTTAAGAGGCTAGGAGCAAAGCGGATTGCAATTGCGACACCTTATCCAAAAACACTTCATGATCGGGCCGCTCCATTTTTCGAAAGATACGGTTTTGCTTGCGTCTCCAGATCAAATCTGCCTATTTCTGATCCATCTCAGGTAGGGAAAACACCGCCATCCCGCGTACAAGCCCTTATCCAGGAAGCCAATCATCCAGATGCAGAAGTCATTATCCTTTTAGCCACAGACATTCGCTCGATTGAGGTTATACGTGCTTTAGAACCAGAGCTAGGCAAACCCGTCATTAGCACTAACTCTTCACTGTTGCGGAAAACTCTTGACCTCTGCGGGGTGGAAGCATCGCTCGTGGATGGCGGAATTCTCTTTTCGACGACACTATGAGACGAAACCACCTGTTGGTTCGGATGAAAATTAAACTCTCATATATCAGCTATGCAGCCATAAAGATTCATCCCTCCGTGAGGAAATCTATCTAGCCCGGATCACAGAGTAATGATAGGGGTATTTCGCTACTATGGTCCCTACAGAAATTGAGGTAGCATGGTCAAGGGGTAATGGGAAGCATTATAAAATTTCATTGTGACAACTATATTCAACAGATTGCTAACGACCCCTTAACTCAAGAACCTTGGGTTCTCTTCATTTGGTTTGTTCTACATTGACTAATTTCAAGATCAACCTCAAAAAAATTGGCTCTCCCACTCTATGGCTTGCAATAGCACTTGGTCTGCTAATCGGAATTCTTTTTATCCTTCAACCACCTATCAATATCCCACCCAGCTTCGAATCCTACGATTCTGTTGCACGTCACTTGGTTCGCGGGGAAGGTTTCTCCTTTACCTCTGAGGGCCGTACACTCCCATACTTATTCCGTACTCCAGGATATCCGCTATTCCTGGCAGCCATTTACTCGGTGTTCGGGTCCGATCCAATCGCAGTGTACTGCTTTCAAGTTGGTCTTCACTTACTCACCATTCTCCTGCTTTATTCCCTGACTCGAAATTTTTTTGGCAAGCATGTCGCCGGGCTGACGGCCATTTTGACCGCCCTGTTTCCGTTAACAACAATTTACATTTCCACGGTCCTACCGGAGGTTTTTTCGACATTCCTTCTTGCCCTGTCTTTATGGGTTTTTGCCCGTGCACTGAGAAGAAACAGTTTATGGCTGATGTTTCTTGCGGGAATCGTGATCTCCTACTCAACTCTTGTTCGACCGGCATTTGCCCTTTTTTCACTATTTCTCTTTGCAACTGTCTGGGTAATGAAAGGGAATCGAAAAACTTTCCTGCTACCATTTTTATCACTGCACGTGGGATTTCTGCTGGTTTGGCTTCCGTGGGTGGTCCGAAATTATCAAGTTTCAGGAGAATTCATCCCATTAAGCACGGAAGCCCCGTATCAGTGGTGGGTTGGATCATTAAGCGTGGGGAAACACCTTACCCGACATTGGGAAAATCCCGAGTACTACTTTCAGAGAATTCTTGTCAACAACCGGCTGCAACACATCAACAATCCCTCACTTCAACCCATGTTAATCGAATTGGAGGTCCGCAAACCTCACCGGATCTCCCCAATCAAACTTCATTACCGAACCATGGACAAAGGTCCAGTAGTAACCAAAAGGATGAGATCCATCCGGACTGGATTTTTCCACGCAGAAATTTCCCCACAACCCATTGGAACTAAAATAAACTATTGGGTGAGTTATCGTAGTCCAATCGGAGGGGCCACACGATATACCTACCCAAATAAAATTGTCGACAACACTGACGGTTTCACAGTCAGAGTAGTTCCGGATTTATTGACCGACTTTAATATGCCAGGCGTTTTCGATATTTTCGATGTAGTCAGAGTCGGTCGACTCTTCGTTCAACAAAATAGTGGGCTTCTGAAACCTGGGGTTATCTTAAACGCTCAAACACCAAGTTATTTTTATACTGAATTAGATTTTCTCTTCCGAAAACTCTCGGGTTCTACTACCCTTTCAGGAATCGAATTGATTAATCCGCAAATGCTCCGTTTTCACCGTAGTAGCGGAGCTGATTTGAAACTTCAACTTAAGAGCATACCTCTCACACTTCGCCGTTTGGTGCAAAACAATCAGAACGACGAAGAATACCGTTTCGCGGCCCGGGCTATTCCCATCGCTCAAGGTGGAGCAGGCGCTGCGGGGGGGCGTTGGTACAACGTCGAATCCTGCGGATTCTACAATCGCCTGCGGGGTTACGAGCCTAACTCAGAATCTAAGCCTTGCATCAAATCAATCGGGCCTTCGGCTATCCAGCAAACGAGCAAAGAAAACAAAGCCTATATGAAACTCGCCTGGATAAATCTGAAAAGAGAGCCTTGGTTATTTGGGAAAGCGATATTGGCGAGAATTCCTCGTCTTTGGATGGTTATCGGCCGCACTGGGACCGGGCAAACCGGCCGCACTGGGACCGGGCAGGCTTACCAGGTTCCCGGAAGCACTATCATCTATCCTTTACTTACCTTTGGAACTGCGCTGAACCTACTCTTGGGAGTTGCAGGGTTTGTCCTTACGCGAAAAAAGTGGAGGCAGCATCTGATCCTCATCCTCCCGATAATCTATCTAACCCTGGTCCATACAGTTTTTCACACAGAAGGTCGGTACACGGCCCCAGGAAGACCTTATCTGTTGATCTATACATCCATTACGTTAATCGCTTTATGGTCAAAAATACGCTCCTTCGGCCCGAGCAGGAGAACCGGGTAGAGAGAGACCCCGATGTTTCCTCCGCTTTTCGCAAACGTTCCCAATCCAAAAATCGAAAATCCGATTCAACCCAAACCGAGAATATTTGCTGGATTCGAAACAATCATCGTTCGAATGTCCTTTTCGGGCATTCCCTTTTCGTATAGACACTGACAAAACACACGCAAACCCTCATTCGGCAAGGGATTGTGACGCTGGCCTAGATCGCTCATAAGGATGCTGTTCTGCGGCCCTACCTCACGAATGGCTGACAACATACGATCTATAGAAGCATATCCCCACATGGGAGAAACGGTGCAGTAGCCCCATTCCGCAATGGCGCCTAATTTGACCATCTCCTTAGTGAAATCGACATCTGCACCTGGAACCTTGAAAAAAGGATGAGTAAAAAGCATTTTTTTGACGCCTAGCTCCCTAGCCCCCTTGAACAAGATTCGAATTTCTTTAGTGCTCAGATGACAGGATGCAAGCGCCACGTCATATTGCGCCACCAAAGACAGAACATCCAGCGCTTCTGGTTTCAACTTTCCTCGGTCATTGATGGGGGAGATTCCTCCATACCCTCCCGAAACGGCACCCAACCCGGTCGAAATCACTTCTCTCCGGGCGGTTTTTTTGTCTTTCCGAACAGACACCTTTCCTCCTGGGCCCTTCTTACCTGTCAACCCTCCCTTCTGCACGTCATACTGACCTCTCGACCCATGAGCAACAGCATGATTTTCCGCGTCAATCGTCGGCATCCATACAATCTTTCCGCCTAGTTTACAAGCAGCTTCTACTGCCGCAGCATTAAGGCCTCCGACATAATAGTTCAGTACAATCCCACCGTTGACCTCAATCCCAGGAACTGCATCCGCTGCATCGCTAGCCCGGGACACGGTACTTTCATGGTGACACTTTATGACAATACCCCGCATTTTTTCGTCACGTGCGGCCTCAGCAACTCCTCGATCATCGGTAATCCGATCAAAAAGGCAGGGGTGGGGGTGCATATGGATATCCGTGGCGCCTTCTAATGAGATATAGTCTTGTGGTTTGAAATCAGACACAACGCAACTCCTTTTTATAAAAAATTTACACCTCTTAAATTTCCTATCAATTGCAATACTAGTTAACGAAATTGTACAGTATTCTTTCTACATTCCAATTTTTAACCCTTACTCCATACAAGGGAACAGAAAGTTGCCTTCAGCACCTCCTCTGAAACACCAGAAGACAGCGCTACGTGTACTCGCTCGGAAGCAACGTAGAATGGTTCTCTGTGCAGTAACAGTGGTAGCCTGTCTTTTTCCAGCTATCAGCTTATATCGCAGCATCCAATCTCTTACGTCTATCTGCCACACTACTAGAGAGCACCCTCGTAGTATTGTAAGCCTCAGCTTGGGAACGGATGAGATTCTAGTCGATTTAGTTCCCCCAGGTCGAATCGCAGGACTTACGCACCTGTCCAAAATCCCCTCCTTTTCAAACGTCGCCGAAAAGGCTCAGGGTTACCCACACCATTTTGCACGTAGTGCCGAAGAGGTCGTCGCACTTCGCCCGGACCTCATTGTGAGTGGCACATTCATCGACCCCAGTAGGCTAGCGGCACTCCGTGCTCTAGGATGTCGTGTTGTCACTATCTCAGGATTTGATTCGATTGACGGTGTACGCCGATCTGTCCGTCAGGTTGCCTCCGCAGTCGTCGAAGAATCGAAGGGAGAAAAGATGGTCGAAGAGATGGACCGGATTCTTCGATCTGCCCTCCGGAATAGACAAATTGACGGAAAGAGGAGTCGGGTCTTGTTTTCGGGCCCCGGCTTTTATTCACAGGGAAACAAAACGATTATCAATGACCTGATTGTTCAAGCAGGCGGAATTAATGCCGCTTCTAAAAGGCTCGATGGAATCGGGCGATTGTCCCCCGAGGAATGGTTGGCCGCGAAACCGGATGTTCTCCTACGAACCTCTTACTCACCGGTGGATCCAAAAATTCTGCGTCTTTATCAAGCTCTACCGGGGCGACCTCCTCCAAAGGAGATTGTAATGCCTTTTCGTCTGCTCACGTCTGTCTCGCCAAGTTCGGCTCTCGCGATACACATTCTGGCAAAGAAACTTCGGGCGAACCAACCATGACTCGACTGACCCACTCAACATGGATCGGCCTGGTCGCTCTCACTGGATCCCTCTTGCTGGGAATACTCTCAGGCCCCGTTGCAATTGAGCTGATTCCATCTCTCAAAACATTACTTTGGGGGATAGGCCTGCCGGTCGACATAGGAACCAGTCCAGAAGAAACCGTTATACTTCTGCGCATCCGTCTTCCCCGGGTAATCAAGGCCGCTCTGATTGGCGGTGGGTTGGCCACGTGTGGTGTCTGGATGCAGGCTGTCTTCCGGAACCCTCTCGCGGATCCTGCCCTGCTAGGGGTTTCAGCAGGTGGTGGTCTTTTTGCTGTTTTAGCCATCTTTTTAGGTCTGTCGTTTGCAGGTCCATGGACAACCCCCATCGTCGCTGCTCTCGGAGGATGGGGAGCCTCCGGTTTAGTTCTGTCTCTCGGACACTTTCGACGGGCGGAACACTTACTTGTTCTTCTTTTGGCAGGGCTTGCGATCAATGCACTGGCGGGTGCATTAATTTCCCTGGTGCTACTACACTCACACCAAGTTGAGGGGCTCCGGGCTATATTGTTCTGGCTCACAGGAAATCTAGAGGTTCAAAACTGGACGGAAGTAGGCGTGCTGTCGGTTTTTGTCTTGGGAGGAACAATCCCTGCTCTAGCTGCAGGGCGCACCATGAACCTTCTACTCTTCGGGGAGGAAGAAGCTAGAAGCTTGGGAGTACCTGTTCGTCGCGTGCGCCTACTACTCTTGGGGATTAATGGCTTAGTGACCGGAGCGATTGTCGCATTCAGCGGGATCATTGGGTTCGTCGGTTTGATGGTCCCGCACATGGTCCGTGGTATCGTGGGACCAGACCACCGACACCTCCTTCCAGCTAGTTTTTTGGGGGGCGCTATTCTACTTGTTCTGGCCGATTGGGTATCACGAATTCTGATTCGGCCCTACGACTTGAGAGTTGGTGTGATCATGGCCCTCCTGGGGGCTCCTGCTT
>CAYTIB010000097.1:0-14431 GCA_964437725.1 uncultured bacterium
GACCCCCTTTGCTTTTTCTCAAAGTTTGTTTCCAAAAACATGTGATAAAGAAACCCTGGGTAAAATTTTTTCCCGTAAAAAAATTGAACAAATAAAAATACCAAGATGGAAAATTATTGAATCAAGCCTTTCACAAGAAATAAAAATTTGTATTTTAGAAAAAATAAAAAAAGTCAAAGCGATAAAAAATCTTGACGAAAATAATTTATTATATTTGCGGCAAGAATATACGCTGATATCAGATGGCGTCGTTGATGCTATTGCTAGTAATTTTGGATATGCGGCTGTTTATGCTTCAACGCACACAGGGTCAACAGGAAAGAAACGTGTCGATCAAAAGAAATTAATTAAATTATCCTTTAGTGTCGAATTTGATGGTACTGTCAACGTACATAATATCTTCGAAATTAGGAGTGCAAATAATCACATAAAATTCTTCGAGCATTTTGATAAACAAACGATAGATAAATCTAATAAATGCTTGCACTGCCACAGTAAATCAACGCAGCCATTAAGGATACTAGGACGTTATAAGACTCCTTTCTAAAATCGTCTATAGAACGCTGTAATACCCAAATTCCCCAACTATTTACAACGAAAACTAAGGTAGGGAAAGGTGCGTGCGAGTAGAGCGCCTGAGAACTACGGTGTGTGTGGTCTTGTGTGTTTTTCGAGATGGTACATTCGTAAGTTATTGTAATATAAATAGTTATGGAGCAGGGGCTATACGGAAATTCTGTAAACACAAGGGCAAATAGGTACTGAGATGAAACTGCTTCATCTCAGTAAAGAGCCACAGGAGATCATCCACTCTCATTCTCTTGAACGCCGGCCTTCCATAACCCCACGAAGAAAGACCGCGCTTTCCTCCGGAACGGTTACGTTGATAGTAACACCTGAGCCCATTTCAAACCCCGCAGGTGTTGTGATGCGAGGTACAATCTCGACATGCCAAACGTAGTATGACTTCCCTTCTTCGGCAACGGGCACCGTCCGAATCACATAGTTGAACGAGGGGTTTCCAAGACCCTCATACAACGCCCCCAGAACATCTCCCAGAACCACAGATAAATCCGTAATTTCCTCCGAAGAAATGGCTCCAAAGGACGAGCTGTCCCTTTTTGGTTGAATCCACACCTCGTAGGGGGATCTCGACCCGTACGGACAATAAGCGACAAAATGTCCGGACTCAGCAAGAATCCGTCTTCCATCCTTAAGTTCCGCCTCCAGCATGTCCTGGTAGACACTTCGGCCGAATTTTCCAAAGTAACGAGCCGCCACATCGAGTAGTGAGCTAACGAAAAACGGGACCATAGGCGTGGCAATGATCTGGGAATGAGGATGTACTAAAGACGTACCTGCAGCTCGGCCGTGGTTTTTGAAAATCGTGATCAGTCTAAAACGAGGATCTTCCCGAATCTGCAAAAATCGCCAACGAAAAGCAAGTAACACATGTTCAATTTCTTCGGATTTCATAAGGGGAGTAAAGCGATTATGTTCAGGGTGCTCGATAACCACATCATGGAGTCCCATTCCACCTTGGGAATGGAAAAAACCTGAACGCTGCTTTTCCTCCAAAAGCGCAACGGTATCCAAAGCAGGATAAAGATTCGGAACAATTCGGACCTGCCAGGGCCGGGATTCATCCAAAGTCCCTGGTGTCGAAGGGGGATCTCGATAAATTTCAGGGGGCGCCATATGCTCATTACAAAGACAAAATGGGCAATCCTCCTCCCATTCTGAAAAATCCACTTTTTCCGATTGATGGCGGTGATAGGCATCTGGTCGCTTGGCACGCTCAGATGCGATGATTACCCATTCGTTCGTCGCCGGATTGAGCCGAAATTCCGACATGAATATATGCCCCCTCACACCTTTACTAGCCTTCTAATAAAAACTGGAGTTAGGATTTACGGTTCATTATCACATTTCGTTCTCTGATTTTATATATTAGGCAACAATAGGAAAGGTTCTAACAAATCACGTGAAATATGCTAAGAAGTCTATAAAAAAGTCTAACAACTGGATAATTGCAGTAGTTCAGAAGCATATTCAGGATCCTTCTGCTTGTCGAAGATATTGACAGGGTGTTTACGTTACATTACCTTGTAAAAACGGACGTCAGGGACTGACCGCACTACAAAAGCGATCGTCGGAAACTGACTGCTTCTGCGCTTCGTAAGTCGAGCGGGAATAGCTCAGTGGTAGAGCATCGCCTTGCCAAGGCGAGGGTCGCGGGTTCAAATCCCGTTTCCCGCTCCATTTCAACAATTTTCTCCGATAGCACCTGTGCTCCGGGGAAGGTAGAACGATACTAAAGGGGCGGCATAGCCAAGCGGTAAGGCAGAGGCCTGCAAAGCCTTGCTCCCCGGTTCGAATCCGGGTGCCGCCTCCAACGTTTTGGGTTTACAGGGAAGGTAGTAGGTTTCCGGCATTACTTCCCCCGAGTTATTTGTTAGGCTTACTTATGGCTATCTACTTATCTGAGACAGATGTTACCGAGTTGCTCGAAATGAGCACAACCATCGAAGCTGTAGAGGAGTCCTTTCGTCTAATTGGCGAAGGAAAGGCACAAAATCAGCCAAGAAGACGAGTCATGGGAGGAGAATCGGTCCTCCACTTCATGGCTGCAGGCTCTGCAAACCTGGGAAACATCGGCGATGGGGCAACGGGGGTAAAAGTTTACACCTCTTCGAAGAAGGGGGTTCGTTTTACCGTACTCCTTTACAACGACGACGGTACGCCCCTCGCTGTGATACAAGCCAATAAGCTAGGACAATTTCGAACAGGCGCAGCTAGTGGGGTAGCTAGCCGCTACCTCGCGCGTGAAGACTCGAGCAAAATCGGCATCATTGGGACAGGGTGGCAAGCAAGGGGTCAACTTTTAGCCTTGAAAGAGGTCCGTTCGATTGAGCACATTCGAGCCTTTGGACGCGACGGAAAACGTTGCCAGATTTTCTGTCAAGAGATGGAGGAAATTTTGGGAATCCCCATCGAACCCACACCTTCCGCGAAAACATGTGTTCAAGATGCCGACATAATTGTCACAGCTACTCGAGCAAAAGATCCTATCTTAGATGCCGAATGGATCCAGCCCGGAACACATATCAACGCAGTCGGTTCAAATTGGAATAATCGCCGTGAGATGGACACCCCTTCCGTGCTGGCATGTCAGCGCAAGGTAGTGGATAACCTAGAGGTAGCCCAATTAGAAGCCGGCGATCTCATTATTCCCGTGGAGGAAGGTGCTCTTTCTTGGGAGCAGGTTGAAGAGTTGGGGGAAATTGCCGCTGGCGTGCGACCAGGTCGGGAATCTGAACAAGAGATCACACTGTTCTGCTCTCAAGGCATGGCGCTAGAAGACATTTTTGTCGGACGCTACATCTACGAAAAAGCAATCGAAAAGGGATTAGGTACGCCAATTGAGCCTTGACTCTCAAAGAGCGAGAAATCTGAGATGATGGATGGTGCGAGGAAATTAACAATTGCAATTTCGTACTCTGTTTTCTTCTTGTTGGCAAACCTCCACCTTGCGGATGCGGTGACTTTCAAAGACTATGAGATCGCCGTCGCTGACAACAACAAAGTTACTATAGAAGGTCTTTCCCACGGGGATGGGAAAGACCTGAATGCCCGGATATATAAACCGCCAGGAAATGGTCCTTATCCAGCTTTGGTTGCACTCCATGGAGCAGGAGGGGTGTTTCCCTATCAACTTTGGTGGGCAAGAACGATATCAAAAAAAGGGTTTGTAGTCCTCTTTGTTGATCATTATTGCACCAGGGGGTATTTGTGCCAACATGCGACTGGCGACGATGATGTGCAACGCGGGAACATCATGCGTGAGTGGCAAGCGGTAGACATTAGGCAAAGGATCGTGGACGCGGCTAGCGCATACAGATTCCTGACAAAGAAACCTTATGTTAAAAAAGACCAAATTGGTTTGATTGGTTGGTCATGGGGAGGTGCAACTGCTCTCTTCGCTCAGGGATACTCTGAGAGATTGTCTCTACCCTATGGTGGCTTCAAAGCATCAATCGCATTTTATCCAAACTTCAAACATTGGAGTGACGAACCTCGTTGGCAGAATGCTGGAGAAATAAAACAACCTATTCTCATCCTTTATGGAAAAAACGACGACCTTGAATCTGAAGATTCATACAATGAACTCCTATCGGCAGACCACCCGGCATCAATCAAGATAGTCGGTCTGGAAGGAGCAACGAAGAAATTTGATGAACTCGGAGAGTTGCGGACAAAAAATCATCCTAATGTGGGAGACTTCACTAAGGGATTCCATCAGCCCGCCTTCGATCGATCTTTGATTGAGGTACATAAATTTTTAGCTGAAAATTTCAGTAATTAAAGTGCAAGAGTTCGAGAAGTCTAAGGCGATTCTCCCTTCATTTCCCGAACCGATTCCTTTTGAAAATTGAGTAAGACCGCGTTGCGTTGGAACGTGGGACAAGCAAGAGAAGCAGGGGTGCCCTTCTCAACACTTTCTGTATCTTTTCCTTACACAATCGCGGGAGAGTTCCCTTGCCTCATCAATCTCCTCACGAGTCATCTCTCTCTTTATGAAGTCTCTGTATGTACCTGCACTAACCGTTCCACCGTCTGAACGAGCGGCGAGGTGAAACCATTTGTAGGCCTGCACCAAATTTTTCGTTACACCCTCTCCTTTTGAATACATCTCACCTAGCATGTGTTGAGCGTTGGCGTGTCTTTGCTCAGCGGCCAACTTGTACCACTTGAGAGCCTTCGAGTAGTCCTTAGGAATACCTTTTCCACGGTGATACATAAAACCAAGACAAAATTGGGCCTTGGCATGCTGTTTCGCTGCAAGATATTTAAACTCAAGCAAAGCCGTGACATAGTCCCCTTCTATGTATGCATCCACACCCCTAGCAAGTTGGTTTTGACGAAACAATTCCATATCCCTTGCTCCATCACTCTGCACTGTTGTCGAATTCACCAAAAACAAACCTAGGGCAAGGGATACAAGTACGGCAATTTTTCTCATGGGAGATTATTACTCAACCTGCAGAAATAAGTGAAAGTAAGTTCGCCAACAAATAGTTAAACGTGAAACTAAAATAATGGAAGCAAACTCAAAGAACAAGAAAACTATATGTTATCATCAAATTTACGAGACGCTCGAAAGCAAACTCAATACCAAAATTCCTGGAGCCTTCGATAGCCGAGTTCGAGCACCTCAAGCTTCACAACTTTTCATGAGCAATAAAAGCAAATACACCTATTCGGAACCTAATCGAGATTCAGACGGAAATGCACAAACTCATCCATATAGTTCTTTTCGATATAGACGGGACTCTAATAGATTCCGATGGAGCGGGGAGGAAAGCTTTGAACCGTGCATTCGCTAAAGCATATGCATGGGAGGATGCCCTCCGTGGGTTATCCCTGCAGGGGCAAACAGACCCATCAATCCTAAATTCGGTTTTCCTCGAGCGCCGAGAAACCCCTCCAACGAAAGCAGAAACTGACAGGCTCTACGGCCTTTATCTTTTAGAACTTCGCCACACCTTACGGGATGCTAACAGTTTCCGCTTGCTACCGGGAGTCGGACGTCTGCTTGCACGTCTTTCAGGTCGTGAAAATACTATTATCGGGTTGGCAACGGGGAATATCGAAAAGGGCGCCCGGGCTAAGCTAAGACGTGCTCGTTTAAATAATCGCTTCTCTTTTGGTGGTTTCGGGTCTGACTTTTCTGAACGCTACCAAATTGTTCAGGTCGCCGCGAAACGCGGAATGGCGTTGATATCCCAAACAGTCAAACCGTTTCTCTGGGTTATCGGTGATACACCTAGGGACGTTGAAGCAGGTAAAATTGCCGGCGCAAAAACCATTGCAGTGGCTACAGGCGGATCCGACATAGAAACACTACGCGCGACGGAACCAGATTTTTTATTCGAAAACTTGAGTGACTCACCTGCGTTTCTTTCAATACTCGACTCGGTCGAAAACAATACTTTGGAGACTTGATATAACATTGCTCTTCACAAAACTGCCTTTCCATTCGACCATTAGGGGGAAAATACTCAAATGACTGCAAACCTCCGTATTAACTCGAAACGCATTCGAAAGGACCTAGAGGATCTGGCTCGGATCGGCCGCACTGCCGAGAACGGTGTTCACAGACCCGCCTTTTCACCGAACGAGCTAAAAGCAAGAAAGTGGTTATTGCGAAAACTGAATTCTGCAGGGCTAAAAACTCGGGTTGATGGTGTTGGAAATATTTTCGGTCGCTCGAAAATGAATCAATCTGCACCCGCAGTCCTCGCAGGGTCACACATTGACTCAGTCCCCAACGGAGGACGATTCGACGGATCACTCGGTGTGCTTTCAGTTCTTGAGGCTGTCCGAACGATTCAGGAATCTAATGTAGCAACTCGACACCCCATAGAAATTGTTGCATTTACGGATGAGGAGGGACGATTCGGAGGGTTTGTCGGAAGCAAGGCAATGACTGGGAAATTAACCAAAACGGATCTTGTCAGTTCGCGTGACCCGAAAGGACTTTACCTTACTGAGGCTATGACAAAAGCAGGATTTCCCCCAAATGCAGCGCTTAGAGCCACTGCAAACCCGAAGGATTACCTAGCCTACTTGGAGCTCCACGTCGAACAAGGGCCGGTATTGCAAAGTGCGGGGGACGAGATTGGTATTGTATCGGGAGTCGTCGGGCTATGGAAGTTTGAGGTAACTTTTCAGGGAAAACCGGACCACGCAGGAACCACGCCTTTTCGCCTGCGTCACGACGCCTACCTAGGTGCTGCTGAATTTGCAGCCGGTCTTCGTAAACTCACAAAAAAACATGGTTCTCCCATCACCGTCGCTACGGTTGGCTATATCGAACTGAGTCCCGGAGCTGACAATGTCGTTCCTGAGTATGCACGGTTCACCATTGACCTTAGAGATCTTTCAATGTCGGTGCTGATACAAATGCGTAAGGCCATTCGGGAAAACCTCCACTCACTCGCCCAAAAGCACCGTCTGAAAGTAAAGATAGAACAAAAACTGGCAGCGAAGTCGGTCAAAATGTCATCAAAAGTCCGTGGAGCTCTGCAAAGGGGTTCCGAAGTTGTCGGCGCCAAATGGCGTAACATGCACAGTGGAGCGGGACATGACGCTCAAATTCTGGGTGAGTTCACACCATCGGGGCTTTACTTTATCCCTAGCCTAAATGGTCGGAGTCACTGCCCGGATGAGCTATCAAGTTGGAAGGACATTGAGACGGGAACCAATGTAATGCTTCACACCCTATTGGATTTGTCTGGAGTCAAAAAATAAAGTCCGCTCTGAGTGACCTCATCAACCAGGGGCATCCAAATTCAAAGTAATTTTTTCAACACTTTCAAATAAATTTCTGCACCATCAGTGACGTCTTGAATTTTCACCATCTCGGCGTCGGTATGAGCAAGTGACATATCCCCTGGTCCCAGACAGATAGCCTGGTATCTATGAATATAAAAGTATCCAGCATCTAACGCAGCGTTCATGTAATACATATTGGACGCTCCCCTTTGGGCCTTTACCGCAGAATCCGCGGCTAATGGTAGCGTTGCGTTGGGGGCAACCTTATTTGCATACTGAAATTTTCCGGCCTTTACCTTAAACTTCGCCGGGAACAAATCCCCTAAAGCTTTACGAATTTCTTCCACTGCAGGTTCAGGCTCCTCGTCGGGCAGCAGCCGGCGGTCCAGCATCCCGACCACCCGTTCAGGAATGGTATGGCTCGCCTTCGGAAAAGTTTCAGCGCTTATGGCTGTGAGCGTAACTGGACCCAGGTCCGGATCAGACGGAGGCAAACTTACATCCTTTAGTCGTTCGACAGAGAGTGCCAAAGCTTCTAAAGCGTTTATCCCTAGATCAGGCGTACTGCTGTGGCATGCCTTTCCAATGATCTCAAGTGGCACATCGACTCGGCCTTTATTTCCAAGGCACACCTCATTACCAGTCCCCATAGCGATAACTGCATCACCAGGATAAATTCCGGCAGAAGAGGCTTCGTCAAAATAGTTTGAAACAGCCTCGTGGCTACCCGTCTCCCCCGCAGTATTTACCAAAAACAGAAAGGGCCTTCTTAAGGTATCCGGCCGGTTTGTAACGAAAATCCTTACTGCCTCGATAGTCGAGGCGAGTGCCGCAACCTGCTCACATGTACCCCTACCCCATAAGCAAAGCCCGTCTTGACCATAGGGTTCACCGTCAACCTCTTTCGGCTCGTAAGGGTCGACCATATGCTCGGCTGGAAAGTTTCCAGCATAAGCGCAAACAACTAATGGAGGCTCGGTATCCGAATCACCATTCAACCACCATCCGGTACTCCCTTTAGAATCCTGAAACACGCTATCGAAAGCATTTTCAGGAAGCTCAGGACGTACTGACTCCTGAATATAAGCTCGCACCTTATTAAGGTCAGGCTGGGGACTAGGATAAGCTATCAGGCGTTTGAGCGTCTCGAGCAACCGGCTTGGATCCGAAGAAGTAGACAATATCCCTCCTGTCCCTCAATAACCCACCGCGTAAGCATATCGCCGAAAATCTGCCCCGGCAAAAAGTATCCCGGTAGCAGGATTACGCATAACAACCTTTGCTGATCCAAACATTAAAGGACCTGTATCGGGCGGAACGAATTCGTGGCCCATGGCTTCTAATTTCGCTCGGACGGAGGAGTCAATCCCATCCTCGATCAGCCGTCTTCCTGACCGGTCAACTGCCCATCTAGGCGCCTCGATGGCCGCCTGGACATTCATTTTGAAATCCACCACGTTCAATACGATCTGAGTCAGAGTGACAGTTTGTGCGGCAGCACCAGGAGTTCCAAATGAGATAAACGGTATTCCGTTCTTCATTGCCATTGCAGGACTTAACGTATGTGCAGGTCGCTTGCCTGGAACCAATTCATTGGGGTGCTGCTCCTTCAGGGTGAATCCGGAAAGACGATTATTCATCAAAATCCCTGTCCCTTTCGGAATAAAGCCCGATCCAAAAGGGTGAAACACACTCAAAATATGGGAAACTGCATTTCCAAATTTGTCCATAACCGTAACATAGGATGTCCCTCCCCTGGGTTCGCCCACTGCCTTTCCGCTTACCTTTCTTGGATCAATCGAATCTCGAAGATTTCGGGCGTGCTCCTCGGAAAGTAGATCTTTTATGGGAATATCCGAAAAGTCGGGATCAGAGATATAAGACCGGCCCGAAGCAAAGCAAACACGTTGAGTTTCAATAAGCCAGTGGAGCAACTGAGCCGAATTGTGACCCATTAACGACACGTCCAGGCCATCGAGAACGCGCAGTTGCATAAGCATCAAAAGGCCCCAGGAATTAGGCGGTATCTGATAAAGCATTACGTCGCGATACGGCACACAAAGAGGATCCACTACTCGACAGGAGTAGGAGGAAAAATCAGCCTCTGTGAAATACCCGCCCGCCTCTTCAATTCCTGCAACAAGTTGTTGTGCTATATCACCTTTGTAATAGGCGTCGCGCCCCTCTTTCGCGATAGCACGTAGGGAATTAGCCAAATCAGGTTGCCGAATCAATGAACCCAATTTCGGAATTTCACCCTCAGGCATAAAAGGCGAATCGTGAGCGCCTCCCTTCATGAGCGTCTCACCACTTCGCTGAAGCCACTCGATTAGCCTGGGGTGAACTGGGAATCCTGCCTCGGCGAACTCGATAGCCGGCGCAAGGGCGTCTGCAAGGGATATTGTGCCATGATTCGCAAGAGCCTTGGCCCAACCATCCACAAGACCTGGGACCGTTGAACACCGTGGTCCTTCTTCGGGTATGCCCTCCGCTGAATATAGCGATTTTTCTGCACCCATCGGGGCGGGTCCGCATGCATTGATCCCCGTTACCATCCCCTCGCCACCGATAAGCATGAAACCATCTCCCCCGATTCCACAGGCTTGCGGATGTATAACTGCCAATACCGCAGCAGCCGTCACGGCGGCATCCACGGCATTGCCCCCATCCATAAGCACACGCAAACCTGAGATCGCTGCCTGTGGGTCCCCAGCCGACAGCGCTCCTCGGGTACAAACCATCATCGGGCGCATAGGATCCATGAAAAACAAACCCTTTCCAGCAACTAAGCCAAACAATTACTCAAAAGTAGCGTACTAGAAATCGCTTGATTTTACACGTTGCAGTTTTGTGGCTTTCAAGAAAGTTTTACATTGTGGGGTAAGACACCAAACACCAACCAAGGTCACTCAGCGGACAGCATGTTCCCGCATGAAATTCTTCAACGACTCATTCGCTGACTTCCAAAGGTCAAAACTCTCGAAGGAGTCCCCACCCTCCAGTGGGAAGGGATCCAACGCCTTGTCCCCGTAATCAACAATCATTTCCTGCGCGGTACAAATAAAATAGTACGCGTTATCCCTAGTCACAGCATCTGAAGGATTTGAAACCTCTTTAGCGGAAACGTCCGAGTCTACACTAAGGCTGGACAAACGCTTCTCAATTAGCTCATCACGTCCCCAAGTTCGGACTATCCGAGAAACCATGTCCACGACATGAGCCCACTCCTTGGGATCTTCGACATCCATGTAGGACGCCGCCTGATACCAAGTGGCTGTCTTCTCCCGATGCTCGGTGAGATTTGATTCCAAGCCATCGAGTGCCTTTTGCATATCCTCATCGGAGCTAACATAGATAAAGGGTTGCCGCAGCAGTTGGAGTTTCGCCATTTCCTCCATCGAACTAATAGCAAGGAACTGAGCAGATGGATAGGACCCCTTCTCAAAGAGGAACACAGCATCTTCGACCAACCGCTGAGCGTTTGCCAGTATCCCCCGGAAAAACTTCCTCAGGTAATCTTCAAGATCGCTAGGAACCTCATACACGATGCTGCTTCCTCCCTCAATGGATATCGCCGCCACCCTGAGAAAATTCGAACCCTCAAACCGCTCCCATGTCGAAAGTCTCGAGCATCGGCAAACCGTAAGACTTGCGGACCTGCTGATATTTTATATCACCAATCTCTTCCACGCGACGCTGGATTTCCTCCGTCGTCGCATACTTCTCAAGAACGAGCCTCCCATTCCGAACGTGGGTTCCCTCATGAACAAGAATTTCATCCCGCATAACCCTCGCGCTTCGCTCATCCAGAACGTCTATCATCCATTTCTGGCTAGTGATAAGAATGGTTTCACCGAACACCTGAAGGGAGGCTGCGATCTCCCAGGGGGTTTTATACTCGAAGGTTAAGCGATACATCTCTTCATCCTGTGGCAAGGGATCATACGCACTCAAATTTCCGTTAGCCCCCATCTCTTCCAACCGTTCGGAGAGTACTCGACAATGCAGAAACTCCTCGCACAACTGACGGGTGATAAGAACTTTCAGTTCCACCTCAGAGTCCGGAATCATCATCAGCTGCTTAGAGGGAGGAAGAACGCCAAGATAATATTCACGGTACATCTGAGATTTCAGCAAACCAATCGTACGCGTCTCAGATAACGGAGTTCGGTCATTATAAACATTTTCCTGCATAATGGCCGCGAACTCTTCCGCCTTACGAATCATCTTTTTGGCAAAATCAACGCTATCCATAACCATCGCACACCTCCCCAAGTTACTTTTACGGATCAGCTTGTAGCATAGGAGAATTATGCATGAATTAATGGGAAAAAGTGAAGCCATTTAATTTTCCATTAAAATATGAGAACGTAGATCTTGTCCCAAGGAATGGAACCCGTTAGGATCTACAATTCTGGTGATTCTCTTCCACACAATATCGCACTCGAACTACACCGGCCTGGAAAAAAATGAAAGCATGGTGATGCATACTCGAAGATTAGCTGTCATTTTTTTATTTTCCTTGGGTTGGTTTGCCTCCCCTGCAACATCCGAACCAATCTACCATGAAAAATATTACCCCTCTGGCTCTGAACCTTTTCCGGCAGTAATCGCCTTACACTCAAGCGGCGGGTTTAAGTCCGTAAAGCACCTAATTCAACGGTACATTGATGACGGTTTTGCTGTGTATGCTCCGGACTTTTGGGCCCGCCACGGATTAACAGCAGCAACACGAATGGATACATTCACTACTTATCGAGAAAACATCGAGCAAGAATTATCGGAAATCGTCGACCTCATGAAATCTGATCCGAAAGTTAATAAAAAAAATATTTTCGCCGTCGGCTTTTCTAATGGTGGTTTTTGGGTCTGCTATCTAACCGGAACCGCCAAAGTAAATGCTGGCGTCGCTCACTACGGAGTTTGGAAGGCAAATATGGGCAGAGAATTCACGAACCCCTATCCTATGGATTATTTCTCAAAATCCAGCACCCCCATCCTCGCTTTACACGGTGACTATGACGACACTCAAAAAATGGAGTTTGTAGAGCAAGCATGGGACGAGGCAAGAAACAATGGGGCCATTCTCAAAACACATATTTATTGGGGTGCCAACCATGCATGGGATCGGAAAAACATTAAACGCTGGCCCTACAATGAGAAAGTGGACAAGGACTCCCACAAACGAACAATAGAGTTCTTCAAAAAACACATGAAATAATGTAGTGTGCTTCAAATCGAGACAGTTGCCAGGGTGCTTGGTCAATGGGCCACCGACACGAAGGATAAATTTCCATGTCTTCAATTCATTCATTTCCTGAAATATTCAGTCTTAAAGGCAAAACCGCAATCGTTACTGGAGCCGCTAGGGGACTTGGCCTGGCGATGGCCAAGGGGTTAGCTGAGGCAGGCGCCGAAATCGTCCTAGCCGACCGTCTGGAAGAGGAAGGCCAAGCGACCATCCAAACGCTCAAGGATGAGGGATACCCAGTTCACTTTCGCCTCGTAGACGTTTCGGATCGTGAGACTGTGATATCCACGATAGACGAAATCGCAGACTCGCTTGGTGGGATTGATATTCTTATCAATAATGCAGGGGTTGGCAGTCGAACCCATGGTGGGCCCCATCCAGCCCAGGATATGCCGTCTGAACACTGGCAAACACTGATGTCCATTAACCTGGACGGCGTTTTTTGGTGTTGCCAGGCAGCCTACCCACACCTGAAATCTCGCGGGAAAGCCAGCATCGTGAACATCAGTTCAATCTGGGGGCTAGCAGCAGGCCCGAGTTTCCCCGCGGCAGCATATGCCGCTTCCAAGGGAGCTGTCGCCAATTTAACGCGTCAACTCGCTGTGGAGTGGGCCAAGGATGGGATACGTGTTAACGCAATAGCCCCTGGCGTCTTCAAGACCGAACTAGGCGGAAAGGATTCTCCCCTCTGGGGCGATGCATTCCGCGAGCACGTCAATGAAAGGATGCCAATGCAACGAATCGGGGAGCCAGAAGAACTCAAAGGAACCGCGATCTTCCTTGCCTCGGATGCGTCCGGATTGATCACAGGACACATTCTCCCGGTGGACGGTGGTTGGCTGGCCTGGTGATACAATAACCAACCTTTTGACTCTACTCGTTCGCCAAACCAATCTCACACTGAAAGAAGAAAGGGAACAACAGGATGAGGTTCATGGTAACCTTCAGTTTAAACACCGCAACCGTAAATGAGAGCATGAGATCGGGCAAATTCGGTGAAACAATTCAAGCCATCCTAGGAGATATCAAGCCCGAGGCCGGTTACTTTGGAGAAAAAGACGGCGTGCGCACTGGATGGTTAGTAGTAGATTTGGAGGACGCCTCACAAATACCAGCAATTGCCGAGCCTTTCTTTTTGGCTTTCAACGCTAGTATTGACATTGCGCCCGTGATGGTACCCGAGGATCTCGGTAAAGCGGGACCTGCTATTGAAGCTGCTGTGAGCAAATTTGGTTAGGTTTGGATTGGGGCTTTACCAATCGGCTAGCAAAACGGCCGGTTGGTAAAGCCGAAGCTCTCAAGGCCTACACTTCCAGAGCCGCGGGTGCGGGCACTGGTCTCAAAACCGAGGGAGCTTTATCCCTCACCCTCCTCAAAGGCTTCAGGAATTTTATCAGCCCAATTGAGATAACTCCTGCAACTAGGCTGAACCAGAGCGAAGCCTGATAGCTACCGAAGACATCGAACAACAAACCGCCCATGTACCCGCCTCCAGCCATTCCCAGGCTTGCGGCCACAATGGTTCCTCCATAGATGGCTCCCAGGCGTTTCGTCCCGAAGTATTCTCGAGTCATAAGAGGATACATGGGACTATTCCCCCCCCATCCGATTCCGAAGATCACAGAAAAAATGTAAAACATCATCAATGAGTCAGACACCATGAGAAAGGGAATCATTCCCGTTTGCAGGATCAATGTCAAAAGGAGTCCATTCCGTGAACCAATTCGATCGGCCATAGATGGGATTACGATACGTCCGGCAATTGCCGCTAATCCAACTAGCCCCAAGACGCTGGCCCCCTGCTCCGGAGTGATACTTCGATCTGTTGCGTAGGCCACCACG
>CAYTIB010000098.1:0-9098 GCA_964437725.1 uncultured bacterium
GTTTCTGCCCAATTAAGACCTGCCGTCCGTGCCGAGATGCCGAAGAAAAAACCTATAACCGTAAGCCCGATCGCGACAGGCAGGACATCTTTAAGTCCTTGTTGAAACTGGAAGCGTGCTTCACTCATATCTTCCGGATTCTTTCTACTCCGCCTTGGTTGTAAGCTGACCTTGGTCCGTTGAAAACACAGGTCCCTCAGGAATCAAGGAGTTCCCTGCGGATCCGTCCTGTATTTTAATAATTAAGAGACCGAACGCGAAAATGGGACGGACCGATCTCCGGGAATAAGATTGACCGGCTTAATCCAGAGTCTTAAGCTGCTTCGGCCCTCTCATGAATTTTTCTGCCCACCAACGGTAGAAGCAAAAGCGAACAATTTCTTCTTCAGAGAAATCGAAGAACTCAGGTTCATTTTTCAATTCCTCGAGAAGGCGAGCTTCCCGTGCGTCCAGTTCGATTTCGATGGGAATCCTCTCTTTAACAGCTTCCAGCCAAGGCCATTGGGCTACATATTCCGCGTCGATGTTTAACTCTCGTTCGGCCTTGATATTTTGAACGGCAAATTGCTCCACAGCTCGCTGATGGTCATAATTTTGTTCGACTAACTTTTCATGATCTTCATCATTGCCTTCGAAAACCTGAATTTTCAGTCCCTTGAGCTCGTAGTTGCTTGTCGCAAAAACATCCGCTCCACAGCAGATGGGTACCGCAAGGTTGTCTATTTGTGACAGGAGTTCAATGTAATCGCCTTCTCGGGCGAGCATTTGGTCGATGAATAGCTGGTTGTTGCCCCGAACGCCTGTGTGCATCCATCCGTTGAAGGAGTCGTGAACGTCGTCCGGTGTTAGGCCCCATTCACGGATAGTTTCGGCAAAAATGTCGTGGCAATTACTGTGAGCAGGGTAGCCATCAAATCCAAACTGATACTCATAAAGGAACGCGCTACACCTAGGATAGTTCACATCGTTGGTGCCCACGGTGTCCTCGATAATTGAAAACATCATTCGATCACGAGGTGGAGCTGACCAGAGATGATCCCCTTTGGTAGGATTCAGACCGTGCATGTGACGAGTCCGACCGCAATGGAATTGTTCTTTGTAATCTTGAAGGTTGTATGCATTAAAATCGAGGCACTGGCCTTTTCCAATTTGCTCGATATGAAGGACCTGGCCTCGCTTGATGGGTACTGCCCGTCCCGTAGTCGGATCCATCGTGTACTCTTCTATCAGCTTTCGTTCACCCATGACTGGCTACCTTTCCTTTTGGGGGAGCGGCTTAATTTCTATAGCAAGTGGGGAATGCCGGCATAAAAATACCTCGATTAAATTTCACGAGGGACGGATCAACCGCTTTTTCTTTCCCCAATCATTGAATCCTGCGCGAACGACTTCTCCATCGGTTTTCCCGTGGTCCCCTTTTTCCCGTAATTCTTTGATCAGTCTGTATTGTTGACCGTTAACCTGGATCGTAATCTTCTTTGGTTTCGACACAGTTTGACTCCTCTAAATCTATTAGAATGGGGGCACGATTTTTCCTTGGAGGTGTTTCTAGTTAGTGCGACTCCCAGACCTCCAAATTCAGGTCGGTTGGTTGGCCCGCGTTGCACGGCGTCAAATCTTGGGGGCATGCTGATATGGCGACCAAACAGTCCATATTGGCGTGAAGATCTATGTAATCACCAGGTTTTGAAGTTGGTTCGTTGCAGACTAGCTCTCCCTTGGGACCGATGGAAGTGTTCATGAAGACGTTGAAGACTGGTGGCAGTTGGTGTGACTCAATCCCGTATGGCGCCAGGGCTTGGTTTAGATTTTCACGGCAGCTAGGGTGACCTGGAGCATCGTATAGGATCCGGTAATCATTGGGACCGCAGGGGGAATAAAGAAGGTCGTGCTGTCCGACCTTGTCTTCCCCTATTGTAAACATCGTGTCGCAAAGATTGGAACAAAGCTTGTTACCGGAGGAGAGAAGAATGGATCGATTGATTTTCCTTGTTTGGGATTGAGAAAAATACTGCGTTGGATTTTTCAGGTTGAAGCAGACGAAATCTCCTACCTGTTGTCCCTCGACATCAATTATCCGAAAAACTTGTCCCTCTCGAACCTCAAGGGCTATTCCCGTTCGTGCTGGAAGGCGTTGTTTAAGCAGAACTTTCTTTTCAGTGACCGCCTTGCTCATTGTCTTCTCGCCTCTAGCTCACCTTGGAAAATTGTCCGCGTTTTGACTTTCGCTCTTAAGGAATGTAAGCCCAAAGATCAAGCATCATGGTGGCCCCAGGGACAGGAATGGGACAGTTAGCTTCTTCGATCGTTGTGCTTGCCGGGGGATCATTTGGATACTTAGCCATCCAAGCTGCCCAAGTTAGAATGAACTCATCATAGTCGGTATGGAAACACTGACGACGGACGAGATTGTCGTGGCCTGAGCCGCCTGCAGCTTGGATTATCTTCTCGGCGTTATCCAAGATGTAACCCATCTGTTGGATTATGGGTTTTTCGTACTTTTCGTACCATGGCCAGTTTGGGTTGGCCTTGAGTTCGTTGGGAAAACGACCTTTGTTGTCAGTCGCAAGAGCACTAGAAAGAAAAACAAGGTTTCCTGCCTTCATGGCATGAGGTTCATACAAAGGCCATTTAGGAACGCCTCGTGCGTTTATCGTCTCAAGCTTGATGTTACTGGTTTCAGTAACAGCGATTAGACTAACGGCGACCACGCTATCCTTAGCCCCGAGGCTGTCAACGGGAATGAGAGTCCGAGCCGGGGGATTTTTGGGAAAGTATTCTCGCCATATTTCATCAAAGCGGTGAACATCTTTCATGCCCTCTGATGTTAGGTAAACTTGTGCTTTGGCGGTCAGACCTAAATCCGACCCCGCATCCTCAAGGATTAGGGATAATTGATCGAGTACTGACCGTGTTTGTTGCTCAAGTTTGTTTCCGCACCACACGTTCCCGTCTGGAACGATTGATGAACCGGCTCCGTATCCTGCATTACTTGCGAGTGTTGAGGAGCAGAAAACATAGGGGCCCACACGAACTGCATGGCTGTGACCCTCGGGAGGGTCTGCTACTCTGGTGGACTGAATGGACTCTTTGATCCACCCACTTTTCTTTGTCACCGCAACGAAATCAATTTCGAGGATCCCAGGTTTACACAAAAGATTGCTACAGCTTAAAGAGTTAGCGGTAGGGCGCGTTTCAACGTCCGGAAAGAATTCATCACGGACAAGGAGGTATTCATCAATTGATGGGACAAAAGCATCCTCGAAGTCCCGGTGGACAAAAAAATGGTCCATTCGGACAACGTGATCTAGGGAGGAATCTCCAGCATCTAAAACCCGTTTTAGACCCTTCCAAATGTAGCGACTTTGGAGCCTGAGCTCACTGGGTTGGAGATCCGGACTACGCTGATCGCGTGTTGCCTCCCGAGCTACGCCGCTTGGAGAGAAATCTGACGCGAACTGTCCGGATGGAAACAACCAAGGACCAGCGTGAACACCAGGAGAGTACTTCATCTTGGGCATCGGCAGCCCTTTTGGAATGACTCCCTTACGAATTCGCTTAGCCAATTTCAGATCCCTTTATTTTGTCTATTAAATCCTCCTGGAGAAATGGTCAGAAGGAGGAAGATGGAACAAACCGTGAGAAGCAAACCGGAGTTGGCCAGGCCGTATGGTCCGGGCCTGATGGCCAACTCCGGAAATTAAGACTCCGAACATCTTCAGATTTTCGTGTACGCGTTTCTCTTTCTGAATCTATAGGCTTAAAGCTACTTTATTGGGCCGACAACCTTACTGGGATCGTGCTTGTCGGATTCTCCGGGTTTGGCGTACTCAGGAATCTTAACCTTTCCGCTCTTAATAGCGTCCGTAAGCTTCTTTACTTTGGCCTGAACGGACTTAGGAATTATTGTTTCCATTGTGGGATTTGGAAACAGATATCCGATACCTTCGCCCATTCCCATCGAGTAGACTTTCCCCTCGACAGTTCCATCTTCCCACTTAATCACAATCTTTTTCACCAACGTTATGAGATCGTAGAGAACACTGGTGAGTATCGTTTTGGGTGCCAGATTGTGTTGAGGAGCATAGCTGGCAATGGCGAAAACTTTTCGGGACTGTGCAGCTTTGAAAGCTCCACGGGCGGCCTGGTCTGTGGCCGCGAAAATAACATCGGCGCCGCTATCGATCTGTGCAAGGGCGGCTTCTTTTGCCTTAGCCGCGTCTTCCCAACTGTTGATGTAGGTGTGAAAAGCCTTAATCTTGGGGTTAGCATAACGGGCCCCAAAGCGAAATCCTTCGACCTGCCGTGCGAGAATGGGCCAGTTGAACCCGCCAATTCCTCCGACGCGTCCGGTTTTGCTCATCAGTCCGGCCAAATACCCTGCCACAAAGGATCCTTCGTGCTGTGCCGGATCATAAACTGCGACGTTTTTCGATGACTTGGTTGCTGCTGCTTGGAGGAACCATGTATTCGGATGGTCCTTGGCTGCCCTTAAAGCCGCCTCAACGAAAGTCCCGCAATGAAGAATGATGGGGTTGTAGCCTCTAGAGGCATAGTCGCGTGCTGCCGCCTCAACCTTAGCTACCGGGACGCTCTCAGTGTAGTCCAACTTAACATTATGACCCTTGGATTCGAGATATTTTTTGCCTGCCTTTGCGCCTCTGTAACCATACTCACTCCAGGATTTGTCATTTACGCGGCCGCAAGGGATGAAGGCCATCTTAACGTCTTTTGCCTCAACCCATGTTGTTATGGCCATGACGCCGACTAGCAATAAGGCTAGGGCGGATAACTTTTTCATTAAAAATTCCTCCGAATTCGGTTGGTATTGCTTTGGACATCCTCTATCCTGCGGTCTGACAATGGCTTCTTGCGAAATTAGCCAATAACACACCCCAACAAACCAGCCCAGAAGACCGGTGAGGACTCCACGAGTAGAACATATCTCCACTTGATCGGCCCCATTCTATCAAATCACTTCAAACAGTCAACTCGGACCGAATTATTTGCTTGAAAATTAGCGTGACTTCTGAGATGTCGTTCTTAACAGTATGTTTGCGGGCTAATACGCATCTTGAGATGTAACGAATAGACACCAAATTTGGGTGAAATCTCTATTACTCAAGCGATAAAAGCCCCCCGCGCGGTCAACGGGAGGCTTTTATTAGTTTGTTTGGAAATTAGTTGCGGAAGCGAGACAGATCTGGCGTTAAGTCCTCGAGTTTCGGAACATCCATATCAGGGTGGATTTCCCTAGCTCGCTCGAGAAGCAACTCTTCCGCCTCTTCATTATTAGGATCCGGTACGCAGCAGTCGACGGGGCATACTACGGCACATTGCTCCTCATCGTGAAACCCCACACATTCTGTGCAAGTATTTGGATCGATCACAAAAACTTCATCAGTCTCGCTAATTGCCTCATTCGGGCATTCTGGTTCACACACCCCACAGTTAATGCACTCATCCGTAATCATTGTTGCCATGGAAACTCTCCCCATAAAGTCAATTTTTTCAAGTGTTCCCTCAGGTTTAGCACGCCAGAACGCCTCCAACCATTGGACCACCAAGTCATAGAAGGATAGTGTGGACAGTAGGCTGTGTCAATCCTTGCTTGCAAAATCGATTCAGTGGTTCTTGGTTGGGATAACTACAAGACCTGTCTCGAGTGGGGGGTAGATGTTCGAAATTGAAAAATGGTTTCGGTTTTAGAAGGGAAAATAGTTATTTCATCGTCGAAGCTTTGGAGGGTAATCCAGAGCGTAAAAGGTAGAACGTGAATCCGACGAATAGGATAACGGATATGCTTAATTCTAAAATTCGTTTTCGAATTCCGATCCAGGTTTTGAGTAAAAAATAAGAGAGAGCTCCGACAGTTCCCTCCAAATGCTCGATTTCCAGTCGGGTGTGCTTTTGGTATGTGATTGCATCATGAGTTAGTTTTAATGGCGGACTAACTTCGAATAGTGACAAGGCTCGCTCGAAGTGCTGTAGAGCTTCTGCCAAAGACTCTGAATCAGCTAGTTGCTTCAGTCCGGTGGCTAATTGGAAGTGCAACATCGCATCACCCGGTGTCCACAAGATGGCTTCTCGCAAGGCTTGGACCCCTTTGTTATAGTCTGCTCTTCCAATGTAGTTGAGACCTATTTCGCGTGCTTCCACACCCCGACTATTCCTGAAAGATTGGCGAGCCTCATCGAACTGATTCAAACCACTTTGTATGCGTTTTTGAAAAAGTGCCTGTTCCTCACCGTCCAGTGTTGTCTTGCCTGCTGCAAAGAGCCGATCCGCTTTTCGATAGTGAGTAAGAGCATTCCGCTTTTGGCCCCGAAGATTGCCGTATGCTTCCGCTATGCGAAGGTGTAATCGGGGATTATTGGGTGCATGGATCAAGGCTTCTTTGTATACGTTGATGGCCTTGCTGTACCGTTCACCCTTGGTGTTATATCGTCCCAATATCAGGGCGCGCTCAATTAGTTTCTTTCGTGCAGGTTCATAGGAAGGTACAACCCGAAGGGCGCGGATTACCAACTCTACCCCTTCTGGCTTATTATTCTTCATCATTTCAGTGCCGCGGTTTGTCAAGGCTTCTGCTAGCACAATCCGTGATTCGAAAGAAAGGAGCTGATAATCTCGCAACCAGATGCGTCGGTTCTTTTTCCGTAGATTTGGTTGAACCCTGTCGTTGGAGTGAACGATAGGAGAAAGTGTTTCCCAAAGACTACCTTTGGGATTTGTCGGATTTAGTCTGCCGATTTGCCTGAAAATGTTAACCCCAAGAGGCAAGAGTTCTAAGGCTTTTTGATACTTCGCAATAGCATGGCCTCTCATGTGCAGAGCTTGGTAATGAAGACCTAAAAGATAATGTGCTCGGGAATTTTCTCGACAAAGTTGCAAACCTTTTCGAATTAGTTTTTCCCGGGTGACTGTATCCTGGGCAAATTCAGCGGCTTCCAATAACTGCCCCACTGAATCTGGGCAGTTATTGGATGGCTTGGGTGACCCCAGTCCCGATTGCTCTAGTAACTGCAACGCCGAGATGGTGAGAGTGGCGATAAGGATGCCTTTTCGAATTTTCGAGCTAGGTAACATGTATGTTTGTATCCAGGCCAATTTTTGACCTATTCTGAAAGCTTAGCGCTCAATAGACGCCATGCACTCTGGAGATGCAACTTAAATGCATGATTATACTCGTTTTGGTTATAACCTCGATAAGACGAATGGTACAACGAAGCCCGTTCCCTGTCTTGCTTCTATCTAACTGTGGATGAGTCACCTCCCTGGCCCTAGGTTGATATCCCGACCATCTTGTCCATAACTGCTTGTGTTAGGTTACCACCACTGACTATGGCAACAGTCTTTCTGGTTAGATCGACTTTGTTGGTTAGGTAGGCTGCGGGGGCAACTGCCCCGGAGGGTTCGGCGAGAATTTTGCCAAGGTGGAGTAGGGAGAGAAACGTGGTGGCTATATCCCGTTCCGTAATGAGGACGATGCCGTCGAGGTACTCTTGGATATGACGGAAAGGGAGGTTGCCCGGACGTACGGGAGCTAGACCGTCGGCTATACTATCCCAGTAATCGATGGTTGTGGGCTCACCTCTTTGTAGGGAAACATATGCTGCGTTGGCTCGCTCAGGTTGCACACCAACAACCTTGACGTCCGGGCGCGATTTCTTCACCGCCGTAGCGATGCCTGCGGCCAAGCCTGCACTTCCCACCGGAACTAAGATTTGCTCGACGGTTGGCAAATCATCCAAAATTTCAAGGCCAAGGGTGCCGTGGCCTGCGATAGTCATTGGATCTTCCCAGGTGTTTACAGCGGTCATTCCCCGTTCTTTTGAGATCCTTTCGACTGTAGGTTGGCGTGTGATGGAGTTTTCACAGAATAAGACTTCTGCCCCGTATTTCCGGGTGGCGTTCACTTTATAAGGGCTGGTTTGCTTTGGCATGACGACTACGACCGGTATATCTTGACAGGCCCCACCATAGGCAAATGCTTGAGCAAAGTTACCCGAAGAACTAATTACGACACCCCTTTTACGGGAGTTGTTGGGAAGGGCGTTTAAGATAGTGAAGGCGGCTCTGGGTTTATATGCGCCTGTGACCTGCAGGTTTTCGGCTTTGAGGAAAAAGGTTTCACGGCCCGTTTCTGAGGGATCTCGAGACAGAGGTAAAATCGGTGTTCGACGAACGACTTCAGGAAGTTCCTCTTGAGCACTCTTAATTTGGTCAAGCGTGATGAGCATAAAAATTCTCCCCACTGATCTGTATGATTACCAATTTCACAACTATCTGGTCAAATGTTTTGTCTTCTTGCAACCGTTGCATCAAAAATCATTTGCTTTTATAACGGGGTTTAGAAAATCATTGTTTTGGGGTGTTGGAGTCACTTGACTCGTATTGTTACAGATCTGGTTAAGGTGTTTTGAAGAAGGAGGGACCTTGATTGTGAGACGAGTGTTGGGATTCGCTGTAATTGTATTTGCGATGATGGTATCCGACGCTTCGACGAAAATCAAGATTGGTATGATAACCACTCTTTCCGGTGGTGGAAGTACCTTGGGAGTTGATGTCCGAGACGGATTTAAGCTTGCTATAGCTCAGGAGAAGGGCAAGCTTGGTGGTTATCCCATAAAGTTGCTGGTGGAGGATTCAGCAAGGAAGCCTGGCCGTGCAAAACAAATCGCTGATCGTTTTGTTAAGCGGGAAAGAGTTAGTATTATGACCGGTATCATCTGGTCCAATATTGCTATTGCTGTTGTTCCTAAGGTTGTTCGTAAAGGCATTTTCTATGTCAGCCCTAACGCTGGTCCTTCCTATCTGGCTGGCAAGCATTGCCACAAGAATTATTTTAATGCCTCCTGGCAGAATGACAACCTTCCCGAGGCCATGGGCAAGTACCTAAGCGATATAGAGCTAGAAAAAGTTTATGTAATCTCAGTTAACTACCCAGCAGGGAAAGACATGGTTAGGGGATTTCGGCGCTTCTATAAAAACAGGAGGCTTGTTGGTGAGGTTTACGTCAAGCTAGGTCAAATGGACTACGCTGCGGAAATCGCTGCAATCCGTAATGCTAAGCCTCGAGCGTTGTACTTCTTCCT
>CAYTIB010000099.1:0-2758 GCA_964437725.1 uncultured bacterium
ACAATCATTAGCAGAATCGTCGTCGCATGTTCCGCAGTTATCAAATACTGAATCCCCATTAGGAACCCCAGCACAATCTAAACATGATGAATTATCTCCACCACAGATACCACATTCATCTACAAGAGAAAAACCTCCGCAAACACCAAAACAATCTGCTGTAATTATATTTAACTCGCTATCACTGCATTCAGCAAACACATCATCTACTAGCCAATAACAGTCACCATTACAATTACCACATACATCTAAGTTTGCATTACCATTGCATTCCCCAGAACAATCAGGCATAGACCCTTCACAATCACATAATCCTTCATCAATGCCATCTCCACCACACTCACCACATTCATCAATTACAGTATCTCCATTACATATTCCTGCACAGTCCACAATAGAATCACCAAAACAAACACCTTCGCAATCTTGATCCGAATTTCCACCAGCACATACACCACAATCATCTGTATCGTTTGTTGCACAATCTGGTTCAATATCAGAACAATCTTGAACCCATGAAAAAATAAATTCATCTACAAATGGTTGAAAACATGAATATATTGATTCCCCTGCTCCTAGTCCATCTCCATCAACATCATCACACCATGGGTCTAAATCTTCGGCAAAAACACAACTTCCATCATCTTCGTTTGCAAATAAATCATAGTTACAAGCAGTCTCATCTGTACAACCTAAAACTTCTGGACAAGCATCACATGTTTCTGGGCAAATTTCTGATAAAGATTCACCTGTACCAGCAAAAACAAAATCGCAACCTCCTGCCGCATCAAGAGCAGCTACCGCACCAGCGCAGCCACCAAAGGCAAGTACATTAGAGTTATCATTATCATCAGAACATGCATTTGGATTTACGAATGTAATTCCAGATACCTGCTGAATTACATCTCCAAATTCACCGGTTCCAAGACCCCATGTTAATATGGTTTCATATTCAACCTGTTCATCTGCTTTCCAAATTCTAACAACAACATCATTCCCTTCAACATAACCCGCAAGCTGAGGACCACCAAATGCACATAAATCAACCGAACCTGTACTTACAAGATTCAATTGATTACCATCCCATACACCTGCCCCAACCAATAGTTCACCTATCTGGTTCGAACAGTCATTATAATTGGTAATGGCATTTAAATCAAATATACCAATCTCATCGCCAGCATCTAAAGTGGTGATAGATTCAGAAAACATAGTTAGTTGAGATTCACCTGTGTCTTCTAAGTCTACTATAAAATGCTGAGAAAACAATTGTGCAGTAACGATTAAAGTAATAATACTATTTAAGAAAAACTTATTCATAACTATTTTAATTTACCTTTAATAAAAATCTATTCAAAACAATTCTACTAATTGTTACATTTTATCACAGCTTAATATTAATAAATTACAATATGAGAATAAATACTCTAATTTGTATTCTACTAGCTACGCTCTTATTTGCAGATGTCAAACCTGTAAATAATACTACTGTTAACTACATTCATATTTTGTTTGAATGGGAAGAAATTCCTGATACTGAGATATATACTTTAATTGTCAAATTGAATGAAACTCCTATTTTAAACTACGACACTTCAAATCTTTTTTATGTTGACGAAAATAATATAGACTGGAATACTTCCTATTCGTGGCAAGTATGTAATCCTTCTCAGACAATATGTTCAGATACTTATTCTTTTTCCACTGGTTCTGAAATTGATTTAGGAGAATTAAATTTAACTGTTTATGATTCAAGCCAATATTATGATGGAGTAACAATATTTGGAAATCTAACTCCTGCATTTTCAGCTGCAATAGATGAAAATGGACGTCAAATATGGAATTCAGGAGGATTAAATACATTCTGTTACTTTAAGCATGATTATAATGAAGAATATACGTTCTATGCTGGAAAATATAATGATGACCCCATCAATATACTGCCCGGGATTGAATTTGATATTGATGGAAATACTCTATTTGAAGAACCTGAATTAGATATAAATGCTAATTGGGCATTTGTTCAACATGAAATATTAAAAGTAAATGATTCAGAATATTTATTTTTTATCCCAGAGGATCAACTTCACCCTGTCCCATCATGTGCGACAACTAGCGGTTGTCAATGGCCTAATGGAGCATATGACTGGGAAGATGATTTTTTTGATGGTCAGTATGTATATTGGAGAGGTGAAAAAATTATATTATGGGATAATAATACTCAAAGTATAATTTGGGAATGGGATGCCTTTAATCATATTCCTTTAGATGATTATGATGCACTGGTAAACTGGGATGCATACCCTACTTATGGATATTATGATTGGATCCATTTTAATGCATTAGCTTATGATAATGCAACTAATACTATATATGTATCCTCACGACATTTATCACGTATATACAAGATAGATTTAAGTTCAGGTGATATTATATGGTCAATGGGCTATGATTTAACTGGTAATGGCAACGTTGATATTAATCTGATTGATGCCAATGGGAACTACAATGGCTTTACATTTCAGCATGGATTACAAATACTTGAAAATGGTAATATTATCACTTTAGACAATGGAAACATTAGCTCTTTGCTTTTTCCTGATTATATTGGCACAAATAAAACAAGAGCACTAGAAATATCTATTGATGAATCTAGTAATACTGCTGATATAGTATGGGAATATATTTTAGATGAAACTCTATATGGAGCATTATCAGGAAATGTTCAAAAACTTGAAAATGGAAACTATCTCATTAC
>CAYTIB010000100.1:0-25977 GCA_964437725.1 uncultured bacterium
AATTCCACGCGGCAAGGAAGCCGAGTGCAATCCCGATCAAAGTGATAACGAGGTTTTTTCGCAGGTCAGTCAGATGTCCAGTTAGTGACATCTTTTTTTCATCATCAGCCATGATCGGCGGGGGTCCCCGGCGGTCTCGATAGAGAGGGTTCTCTCTTATCCCCCTCAGAATGAGCGTGTCCTGAAGAGGCGTCTTCTGTTGTTATAGAATCGGATTCCCCTTGAGATTCTTTGGCTGTTGTGGGGGGTAATTCGGTTTCACTATCTATAACTCGAGTAGGTTCCGATTCTAATGGGTTCTCTTCCTTCTTGTGGTTTTCACCTTGCTCATCGTCGAGGGAGACGGTTGTCTCAAGGTCCAGGTCGTCCAGTCCTTCTCCTTGGAACTCCTCTTTCAAATCGGTCGTGGCTTGACGGAATTCCCGCAGTCCCTTCCCGATACTCCGAGCAACGTCCGGTAGTTTCTTTGGCCCAATTACTAGAAGGGCAATAACCAAAATAACGACCAACTCGGTCATGCCGATACCAAACATTTCGTTCTTTTCCCTTTGTTTTTCGGAAGTCAACGCAAACTATTTATTTTAGTTCGGCGTTGTACCTCCCTATGTGACTTTGTAAATCCCACCCAATTTATTGCAAACTTTATATTGGTGCAAGGGTGGAAAAAAATCGGGAACCTAATGGTCAGTCTTCCTTCTTGCGATTATTGTGCCGGACTAGTACATAGTTGCCAATTGTTTGACCGAAAGCAATACCTGCCAATGTGTCACTAAGCCAGTGACGGCTTCGATAAATTCGGCCTATTGCAACTAGAACTCCTATAGTGTACGCGGCCCAACGGATCCAAAAGGAGCGAAATCTTCCTGCAATCACGGTGGCCATCGCAAAGACAGATGTTGTGTCTCCGGAAGGGAACGAACTATTTTCAAGGCCGAATAGCTCAAATTTGAAAGCATTTTCTGTGTCTCGTGGACGCTTGCGTCCGAGGACACCCTTTAGTGGCAGGACAATGCATCCTGTCAACACAAGAGCCTCTAGACACAGAAAGCCTGTATCCATCCATTCAGGCTTTTTCTTCATCCGGCCGGCGGCCAGAATAGCAGCAATCACACCTAATTGGGTTTGACTTCTACCAAAGGGTTGGATATACGTCCGAAATATTTTAGAACGATCGAACTGATTAGCACGAACCAAACTGCGGACGTGTCCATCTAGGGAAGACGAAATAGCTATGGCTCCTGCAATTCCACCACGACTCATCCAATCCTGCGATTTCCATCGAAATGGTGCTTTGCATATATGGAGAATATCATCCTTGAGGTATCCTAAGAACTCATTCCAATGTGTTGCAATTGAAAGGTTGGATTCCTTTTTGTGACTCTCGGATAACTGATTGCCCGGAACATCATCAGGGGCAGGTGGGGCAGGACCTGAGATAGTAGATCGGGGAGTGTGATCGTGGGGCCGGTTCGATGATAGATTCTCTACATATATTTGTTTTCCAGTATGGGGACCAAGAAATCCCCTATCGACGTTGGGGGGCGGGTGTGTGATGGCATTTGATGGAAGAAATTCTGAGGAGTTTATGCCTTGGATTGAAAGGCCGGGGAGAATCCCCTGGATTTTTCGCCGAGCCCTACTGATTTTTTTCTCAGTGTAGGATAACCACCTGAGGTCGAATGTCAGTACGCCCACAATTAAAAGAACAACAATTTCAGTAATCCCAACTCCCGACATTTCTTTTTCTGCTCCGTTTAATTGTCCTTTAGGCGACATGCAAGGTTCGTCGTTCTATAGGGTAAGATTCGCAGGGCGAATAATCTCGGTGTGGTCGCGAGACTATTTCTTACCTCATACGGAGGAGATGAAATCCTTCAGCGAATTGGTGGTTGCTTTCCTGACCCATTTCTGCCGCCTGCTTTTTAACCCGATCCTGCCAACCTTCGACATGACTCATCTGGGATTTGTGCAGCATTGTTGACTCAATTTTATCGTCCAGGGTTTTCTCTATGTCTACAAAAAAGTTTGGATTTTCGGCTCTTGCGAAAAGAGCGTTAGGAGTGTGGTGGGGCTCGAGACCAATAACAGAAAGCGCAGGAAGAAAGAGATGGTCACGGGCGGCCACAATCGCATCTGTCACGGATATCCCCAACGCGCGATGATCAGGGTGGAGGTTGTAATGGCGCCATGGATCATGTGTCACTATAGCATCTGGTTGGAAATGGCGAATAAGGATGGCTAATTGGATAGTTAGTCCCTCAGCAGAACATAACTCCCCATCATTGTAACGAAGGAAGTGAACCTCATGTACCCCCATTCGGTTGGCTGCCGATTGCTGCTCAGCTTCACGTGTGTTTGCCAGTTCATGTGGCGAAAGAGCCTGGTCTTTGGTCCCTTTGTTGCCATTGGTGGCAATCACGTAGTTCACTGTCGAGCCTTCGTTAATCCACCGGGCGATACTACCACCGCTTCCTAGTTCCGCGTCATCTGGGTGAGCTACAATTACTATGATCTTCTCCCATTCAGCCACCTAAAGCCGCTCCTTCTACGCGGGGTTCTCCAACGTTCTCCAATTTCAAGTTACGGGAGAGAACAGAGTTATAAACTTCCAAAAGCTTCATTGCAGTTTCACTCCACTTGAACTGATGTCCGACGGCCGGGGCACGCTTTCTTAATTCCACTCTCAGTTTTGAGCTAGCGCAAACCCGATCCAGTGCCCTTGCCAAGGCTCCGTCATCTCCCGGTGGCACCAAGAGTCCTGCTCTCTTTTGTGCCAACATCTGAGGATATCCTCCCACATTGGATGCTACAACCATACTCCCACAAGACAAAGCTTCTATGACGGCTAGACCGAAGGTTTCATAAACTGATGGAAATATACAACAGTCGGCAGCAGCGTAGTAATCAGCCAGGATGTTCTGAGGTTTGGATCCAAGGAAGGAGACCCGGTCTTCCATTCGAAGTTCATGGATCAGCCGGACGATTTCTGATCTGTATCCATTGGGCTCTCTAGTCGAAATTGAGGAACTTTCCATCGATTGAGATTTCTGTTTTGCTCCATTAAGTTCCGCCTCACCACCGATGATCACAAGCCTCCACTTGCAGTGATCCCCCTCCTGGCGTCGGAGGATGGTTAAGGCACGCACTAGTGTTTCCAATCCCTTTACCGGTTCAATTCGTCCGACAAATAAGACGACACGTCCTTCCGGTAACCCTACCTTATCTTTAGCTGCCAATTGATTGCGAGGAAAGAATATTGTTGAATTCACGCCTCCTGGTACAATATGAATTTTCCCCGATGGAATTTTATAATCGCTAATTAAGCTATCTCTATCTCGCGGACTTCCCACAGTTAACGCCGTTGCCGATTGACCTAACTTGTATTCCTCACTACTTCGGAGTTGATTTTCTTTGTGTGAATCTCCCAAAAGACGGCGTTTAGTTCGTTCCATAGTGTGAAACATCTGAATGAAGGGTAGCTGTTTCTCTCTGTTCCAACTTTGGCCAACAACTCCGGAAATCCAATAATGAGCGTGAATTAGGGCATATTGGTCTACAGGCCATTCATTGAGTGAATTAATCATCTCCGGGATGTAGCTTGTAAGCTGCTCTCTCGAACAGGAAGTGGGTGGGCCTGCTTTTAGTAAGATGAGCCGTACTCCATCGGAGAGATTTGTGATTCGAGGTTGGTTGGGATCGTCTCTTCTCGTAAATATATCGAGTTCCATCCCCAGTTTATGGAACTCATGGGTTACCTCGCGAAGAAAGACATTCATGCCCCCCTCTATCTCACCTCCTAGCTCTGCAAGAGGCGAAGAATGTAGGCTCATGATGGCGATACGCTGCGATAATGTACTCAAAAGTGAACTAGTCAATGTGTGTATCAAACTTTCGGACAGAGTTTCAGGTGGTGGAGAGGTTGGTCGTGCCCTCCGAGGCGGTATTTGTAGTTCTCGTTTCCTCTGAGAAAGTCCACGGTATGTTGCTTGCCTTCGATCGCTTGTTGAATAGTGTAAGCGAAGTGAGCGATTCCAGGACTTGCTGAGGAGAGGCTGATGTCGTACCCCGAATTGTATATCAACAGAGCACCATCGTAATCAAAATTCCAGAGCCCTGAAGCAGGGACAGCGTCAAATTCCATGAAAGAAAGTTTTAGCCAACCCTCGGCCATAGTAGTTTTTCCTATATGGCGAAAGAAATCTTTCATCGAATCATCCATGAAATCAGATTTGTCAGGGTTGCTCATGGCGTGGAGTTTTAGGAAGGTTTCAATATCCTCTTCTAGTGTTTCTGACGTTGATATTCGAATTTTTGGAGATGCGTAAGCTTCGGTGCGCCGTATTTTTCTGCGTAGTTCATGGCGGTCCTTTCCGCGCAGAGATTCCAGATATTTGTCCCAGTCTTCCGGTAAGGAAATATAGGGAGAAGTCTCTTCAACTTCCTTCTTGAATTCCCAGCCCAACTTCTCCGACGCATTTTTTAGAGGCTGAAGCATTCTGGAATCATCTGGGACAAAATGCAGATTAAGCTCTCGTAATTCGGATACTCTTTCTTGGCTTTCCAACAATATGCAGTTGGCTACGATTTCTTCATATCCTTCCAAGGAGAGAATATCCAGATGATCGCAAAGGTCTCTACCCCCTAGGAATTCTGCGTATCCATCGATTTCAGTCAAAGTACAAAGACCGACTATTTCGTTGTTATCCGATCGCACGACAAAAACCCAGATATGACGGTTTTCCGAAAAGTGGTCCCACCAGACTTTTTGCCATTGCGGTGTCAAAAAGAACGATCGAGAGGTGCTTTTGGCTAAAAGACTCATCCATTCTGAATGAATCAACTCGAAAACTGATGGGTCGGAATAAACGTCGACTTTCACACAATCCGTCCCCATCAAACTCTCGAAAAATAGTAGCCAACGTTTTAGGTCAGTTTGGACTGCCAATGAAGGGATCCATCAACCCAAAGGCCCTGTAAGAACCGGCCAACCGCCCCCTAATCTAGGTGACAGAGGACCGAATGTCAAAGCTAGTTGTCTTGCAGCGGTTTGAAGGTTGGGGATTGCTGATCAAACATGGGCTTTGAATACCGATAGAATGGGATCCCAAGAATTGAAAAATACCTCACGACCTGAAACTCTTGAAACCCCGCCTTCACTACGCCCCTGCGAGAGGCTTTGTTGTTTTCGGCTACGAAAATAAGTGCTCTATTAAACCCGATTGCATCAGCATGAAGCAGAATCTCTTTTAATACCAACGGATACAAACCTTTCCCTCTCCACGGGGAAAGGGTGAAAGCATCGTATAAATAGACTTCGCCAGGTAGGGTAGAAACTGCCATGCCGATTTCCTCTATCCCTATATTCCCCTGGGCAAACCAACAATAGGAAACAATTTTTTCGTCATGAATTGCTGCAAAACAAATTTCGCCACGGTTTAGTCGCCGATGGACAAGTTCAGGATTGAGAACTTCTGTGATTTTCTCAACAGCTGGGTCTCCCTTCTTTACCTGGATTATATTTACTTGTATTGCGGCTTCGAGCGTCTGATTTGACCTAGGAAATGTGAATGCATATAGAACCAATCGGATAGATTGAAACATAGTCTCTAGTTCTTATTTGGGGCGGTTTGGATTAGCTCCGCCTTTGGTATTAGAGGTAAAAGAGACGCCCAAAAATCTTTCAGATTTGGTGATACTTGGACATGCTTCCATAGATAAGAGAGAGTGAGAGGGATTGAGTCAAGGTAATGTTTTCGTCCCAAGACACAACCTTGATAAGCAAATGTACCAATAGCTTTCAAGTTTCTTTGAATGGCAGCGAGTTTAAGGGTATTTTCAAACTCTTCCTTGCATAGGTGCTCCCCCGTTATCTCAAGCCATCTCTTTCGGTAATATTGGATTAGATTTTCCCTCATCTCCCCAGGTATTAACACATAAGAATCATACAACAATGAAGCGACATCGTAGACAGGTGGGCCTAGCCTGGCATCCTGGAAATCCAGAATGCTCAAGCGAGGAAAATCTCCCAAGGCCATCAAATTCCGACTATGATAATCCCTATGGGTAAAGACTTGGCGGTTTGAAACTAAAGATTTAGAGAGTTGTCGAATTTCGGTGCGTAAGGATTTCATTTGGCCAGAATCAATCTCTCTCCCCCAAAGACCTTTCACGGCATGTTCCAGGAAAAAAAGTAATTCTTTTTCAAATACAATCGGTGTGAACGAGTAGGAAAACGCATGACACTGTCCTTGACTAGTTTGCATTCGAATTAACAAGTCCAATGCTTTCCTGTACCAGGGCCCCCATTTTTTTGGAGGAGATTCTTTTAATGCCTCTTCCAACGTTTTCATTCCACAATCCTCTAGAGCAACTATGCCATCCTCAAAAATAGTAAAGTAATTTCTTGGCACCGGGATTCCAATTCTTTCTAGGAATGACCGGATATTCAGAAAGGGAAATTTCTCCGGTTCTTTAGGAATGGGCTCAGGCAAAACCATGAGAATTGCTGTGGAAGGCTGATTTCCGGGCAGAAAGACACGAAAGTACTCCCGTGTTGAGGCATCACCAACCATCCGTTTGAGTTGCAACCCTGAGATCGAACTTCCAAACTGGTCTCGGAAGGCTTGAAGTAGCTTTTCTTTGGCAAGTTGCATTTCTTCCTGGAGAATCCCGACTTTAGTGGGGGGGGCGGATTTCGGGTTTTCTATCCGACAAACGACAGCGTGATTTTTGAGTGCCTATCTTTGTTTTTCCTGTGAACTTACTAATGCAGGAAAAAATGCCAAATCCCTCTTTCATGATTCTATCAATGATAGCACGGTGAGATAGGGTTTTCCTCTAGTTTTCTTCCGGATTTCGTTTCATGCTTGGTCTTCAATATGGGACATGTGAGATTTTGGAGAATGTAGTAAAAAAAATAGATGTAGGTCCGCCGCTAGTCTTTCCAATAAATTAACTCGATCAACACCCGTGCAACCTCTGAAAGACTTCGAGGGCTAATCTTGTCTAGTGTGTCTCTGGATGTGTGCCAATATGGGTAATCAAAGTCGATTATGTTGGCTGTCGGTATGCCGGCATCATTCAAAGGGATATGGTCATCTAAAACATGATATTTGGCGTTGGGGTGGAACGATTTCGCACCGATACGTCGTGCGGCATTCAGAATCTTTCGAACGATATGAGGCGCTCTCTTCTCGGAACTTTTTTCTACGTGAATGTTGAGATTCTGATCTCCAACCATATCAATATTTATTCCATAGACAGGATGGGGTTTCGGCAGGTTTCTCGCAAAATATCGGGAGCCAATGATCCAGTTGTCGCCGATCCCATAATCTTCTCCGTCAAAAAGGACGAGCAGGATGTCTCTGGGCGGTCGTGTCTTCATCATTCCACGTGCCAACTCCAGAAGAACAGCTGTACCAGAACCACCATCGTTGGCACCTGGCACATGCAAACGACTTTGCAATTTGTCTTGTTCCTCAATTGCATAAGGATGAGTGTCCCAGTGAGTGCTTAAGAGTACGGGAGCATTATTGCCAGGACAATGGAAGGGTTTATTTTTATTTGTATTTTGAGGAGGCGGAGGGATTTTGCAGACCCAGGCGATTAGATTGGTCAACTTATAATCATGCCATTTGAATTGTTGAAGGAAAATGCGATCGGTGTAATCCAGAAGTTTCCTTCTCAAAAATTTTTCGGCCAATTTATGTCCTGGACGACCAATTGTGCGGCTTCCGAATGAGAGTTGTTGCCGGATCAGTTGCATAGCATTCTGAGCGTCGAACTTCGGACGGCTAACCGATGGAGCCGCAGGGAATATGGGTTCATCGCTGAAACACTGCTGCCTCTTGCCTAGCACGAGTATAATCGCAAAGCAGATGATGAAGAGGATGTGATGGATTAAGGGTCGTTTCATGTCTTTGAATGATCAAAGTTAACTAAAATAATCTAGTTAGTTATATTAGATTAGTTTTCTTTTTGACTTAGTAAACTAGGAGAACATTAGTCGACATGGTTATTTTACAAAGAATTATGAAAAACAGGGTCGATGTGGGACTATTATTGCTCAGGATTTTTTCTGGTTATCTCATCATTGTTAATCATGGTTACCGAAAGATCACGGGGGGACCAGGACGATGGGAAAAACTTGGTAACTCCATGGAGATTTTTGGTATTGATTTTCTCCCTGCTTTTTGGGGATTTATGGCATCGTTTGCAGAGTCATTTTGTGGTCTCTTGCTAGTACTTGGCCTTTTTACTATTCCGAGTGCATTTTTACTAATGGTTACTATGTTTGTAGCAGCATGTGGCCATATTGTCGATGGTGAAAATCCGGAGAAAGCATTAGCCTTCGGTGCAGTGTTCCTTGCGTTTATTATAACGGGTTCAGGTAAATATAGTTTGGATAGGAAGTTTTTTCGAAAAACAGAAAAATGTGATCCACGAAAAAATTAAGGGTTTCTCCGTATTGGCCCTAAAAGGAAATGAATCACCCTTTAGATTCGAGTTTCTAGATTTTCAAGGCTTAATATGCATTTTTTTGCTAAATGATTTCATTATGAAACGGGCCGATAGAGGTGGTAGGACGAGTGGGGGTGAGGGCAGGAATGGATTCGAACTCATTAAAGTTTTACATCATTGCCGATGAAGAAATGTTGAATAGGAGTGACCATGAATCCCTAGAGGTTTTCATCTCATCCCTTTTGCAGGGAGGAGCAACGACAATTCAGCTTAGATGCAAGCATGCCTCAGCGAGGGAGCAAGAGGACTTACTAGGACGAATTCGTTTTCGTTTTGCAAGTTCGACGACTTTATTTATCGTTAACGACCGAATGGATGTTGCACTTACCGCGGGGGCACATGGTGTACATTTGGGGTCAGACGATTTGTCTTTAACAGCCGCTCGAAGGATTGCTCCAAGCGGGTTTTTGATAGGCTCTTCCGTGGACACCCCTGAGGAGGCGCGGCAGGCTGAGTCGGAAGGAGCAGATTATCTCGGAGCTGGTCCCGTTTACCCCACTCAAACAAAAAAAACGACCAATCCTGCGATGGGTACTAAGGGATTGGAGGAAATTGTCCAAGCAGTTTCTATACCAGTTGTAGGTATTGGTGGAATTGGACCGGAGAACATATCAGAGGTGTTGGGTGTGGGTGCGGCTGGCGCTGCCGTTGTTTCTTCAGTTGTTTCAAGTGTGAATCCTGAAGTTGCAGTTCGATTATTACGAGAAGCGGTAGACGTCAATTGATTCAAAATAGATCCTAACTCTTTTGATTTTTGGCGACAAACCTTTGTGTAAGGCGTTTGCAGCAATCAAGGAAGATTGACGAGTGTTTACAATGGGCAATAAATATTTTGTACCCGATTTTATCTGGAAGGGATTTTACTTTGGATTTCCAACTATCCCAATCAGTCGGCAGGAAATTTAGAATAATTGTCGAATTCATGAGGGATGAATCCTTTTGTGCGCTAGGATTGTTGGAGGAGGAGGGATTATGAGTCCTGATGGTCTATCCTTTGTCTGCTTGGGAGTTGTCGATTGAAGGTAATCGTTCTAGGCTGCGGAACCTCAACTGGGGTACCCGTTATTGGCTGCCAATGTCATATTTGTTCCACAGATCATCCCAGGAATAGACGTTTGCGCGCTTCGGTTTGGATGACCTGGAACGAGAAAGGTATTCTGGTGGATACCTCCACAGATCTTCGTTTTCAGGCAATTCGGAACGGAATTCCCCGGGTCGACGCTGTTTTGTTTACACATTCCCATGCCGATCATATCCATGGTATCGACGAGCTTCGCTCGTTTAATGCTCTTCAGAAGAGCCAAATTCCTTGTTTCGGTTCTAGTGCAACTCTCGATTACCTCCGACAGTCATTTGCGTATATTTTTGACCCAATCGACAACGGACTTACCTATATTCCGCGCTTAACACTTGAGAAAATCCAGGGTCCATTCAAGTTGTTTGAAAAGGACATTGTTCCTCTTGAGGCCTCACATGGACCGATGGGACCGGTTCTTGGTTTTCGGGTTGGAAGATTCGCATATCTGACGGATGTTGCTTCCGTGCCAGGAGAGACTCTTGAGCTTATGAGAGGACTAGATGTACTGATTCTTGATGCCTTGCGGTCGGCTTATCATCCTTCCCATTTAACTATTGAGGATGCCACGAAAATGGCTCTCGAAATTGGAGCTAAACGAACCTTTTTCACCCATATGAGTCATGATGTAGATTATGATGTGGTGAATCCCACGCTACCGAAGGGTGTAGAGTTAGCTTACGATGGACTTTGTATTCAGCTTGACGATTGTAACGATTGAAACACATTTGAAGTCTATAAGTTTTGAGATGTGGGATTGACTTTTTGTGAAATTTGACGATATTGTCTCAGGAGGGATGGTAGCAGATTTTTCACTTAGGGCAATTTGTCATTTGGTTTATTGACTTAGTTGGGAGAATGGGGGTCACGTGGCCGATCCACTTGCGGTGAAGGTAGATGAAAACCTTGAAAGAGCGATCAAGTCGTTAAAAAAGAAAATGGACAAGGAAGGAATCTTTAAGGAATTGAGGAAGCGTCGTAGCTACGAGAAACCCAGTGTCCGCCGTCGAGCGAAACGTGCCCGAGCGATCCGCGCGCAACGCCGTACAGCTACTCAGTCTTAGCCTCTTCCTGCAGTCCCGAATGTCGTTTGTGCCCTCTTCTGAATCGTGTTGTGTGGTTGTATCCGGGAGGTGAGAGGCTCTTGGTGCATCATTTTTCTTTAGAGGATATTTTTTGAAAGCCGCAGAACGCTATTGCTTCTTACCCTAAATTTTAAAATCCTTTATTCTGTTTAGATATCGAGTGAGAACTTCTTCGCCGTGATCCGCAAGGCATTTTGGGAAGCTATAAGATGTCAATTTCGTTCAAATGTATCTCAACCTCATCACGCGAAGAACGAATCACCTCCTTGCAGAGCTTGCAAAGGTGCCGACCTTTTGGCAGAGAAGACGAGTTTTGGTGTTTGTTGCTTCATTAATTTCATGCTCTTCCCCGATTACAAGAAGTGTGGCATGACTTCTTTAGCTATGAGGTCTATAGCCTTTAGCCTGTCTGGTCCAAGTACTTGATAGCAAGTAGGGGCTTTCAAGCCTTCTTCCGCAAATAGCTCAAATTTTTCACAAACATCGTCTGGTGTTCCGGACACCGTAAGCCGATCTATCCATGAATCTGGGACGCAGGCTTCCGCTTTTGCAGTATCTCCTTCTTCGTAGTGTTTGCGTATCCGATCGCGTATTTCAATTCGCTCCTCGTCGGTAATGCCGGCAATTTGGTACCGACGCGGCTCTGAGGCATCCCGTGCGCAATAGGATGCCACAAGGACTTTAGCCGCTCTAATTGCGGCTTGTCGATTCGAATCCACCGAGGTGATTATGTAAGAGCGAATATCGTATTCGTCTAAGTTTCCCCCTATTCGATCTAGTCCTTTCCGAATGGCGGGGATGGCAATGTCTTTCAAGAAAGCGGGTGATAAGAAAAAATTTAGTAAAAGCCCGTCTGAAATAGAAGATGCCATTTCTAGTGTTCTTGGCCCCATTGATCCGATGTAGACAGGAAGGTCTCGGCGAATCGGATCGAACGCTAGTTGAGCTCCGGTTCCCCCAAACAGAAATACTTTCCCTTCGTATGTGTCACTTTCACCTCGAATTAACATGCGGACCATTTCCACAGAGTCTCTCAAGGCCGCGATAGGTTTGGGTTCTTTCACTTGGTGTTTGTTTAATTGGGCGTATGCAGTTCCCAAACCAAGTGTGAACCGACCGCGGGAAATCTCATCGACTGTTGCGGACTCCATGGCCAAAACACCGGGATGACGAGTGAAGGGGGATATGATCCCGGTTCCCAAACCAATAGATTGGGTTTGGAGCGCCACAGCGGTCATATTCGCGAAGCAACCGCGCCCGTGATAGCTTTCAGCAACCCAAACGCGTTCAAAGCCATTTCGCTCTGCTGCTTGGGCACAGGGGATGATGGTTTCTAACGGAAGGATACCGCTGAGGCCTATATCAAATCCGGTAAACTTGGCCATGATGGGACCTTTCTGGATAGATGTCAGGAAGCATTCGAGTTCTTATCCAATTGGTAGTTTAGGAGGAAACTGGTTCCTTTATTTGGCTGGGGTGAATCGCTTCTGGAAAATGGAATTCTTCGACTGTTGCACCTTCAACACCATGGGCTACTAGGGTATTAACGTGTAACTTTTCCTCGACGGCTTTTATTTCTTCCAGCTTGCTGTGGGTAGAGGGATGCTTGGGAACGAAGAGCGAACAGCAGTCCTGATCGGGTTGTATTGAGATTGCATACGTCCCTATTTGTTCTGCTTTAGCGGATATCTCGTTTTTATCCATACCAATAAGAGGACGGAGAATGGGTAAGTTCGCAGCCTCTTGGATCACCCCGATATTTGTTAGGGTCTGGGAAGCAACTTGTGCAAGGCTTTCTCCGGTGACAAGTGCTTGGGCTTGGTTTTGTTGGCCTATTACCTCAGCAATTCGGACCATGAGTCGCCGGTAAAGGACTACCCGCAGGGGTGAAGGTGCGCAAAGCGTCACTTGGCGTTGAATCTCGCCGAACGGCACAGAATATAGCTTTGTCTGGTATTGATATCTAGTTAAAATTTCAGCTAAGTCTGATGCCTTTTCGGAGGAGGCCTTGGTTAGAAACGGAGCTCCATGGAAATGAACGAAACTGGCACGGCACCCACGTTGGAGTATCCGGTAAGCAGCAACTGGTGAATCAATTCCCCCCGAGAGGAGGACACAGACTCGACCGCTAACGCCGATGGGAAGCCCTCCAGGGCCGGGATGTTTCTCGAAATATAGAAACGATTCTCGAGGAATTACTTCAAGGTGAACTGTCAAATCGGGTCGCCCCAAGTTAACCGTTGCACCCGTTAACTCCCTTATGTGCCCTCCGACTACCTGGTTGATCTCGGGAGATTTGTGTGGGAACTGCTTATATGATCGTCGGGCAGCGACGCGAAAGGTCTCGAATCTATTCCCTGCCTTGTGCCAATCTAGGACGGCGCGGCCAGCAGCCTTTGCTAGAATCTCCAAATCTCCTGAGCCGTCTCTCGAATGTGTATGTCTTTCACTTAAGGAAAAATTGGCAATACCAAAAACCATTCCTAATCGCTCTCGAATTTTCTCCCAATCACCTTCAAGCTCTAGCTCCATGATAACTCGGCCTGGGACCTTTCGAATTTTTGCAATCCCTAAATCTGCAGTTGCCCGATGTAGATTTTTGAGCAGTTGGGAAATGTAGTATGGACGGTTCCCCTTCTTGAGCGCGATTTCATGATAATGGACAACAACACAACGCATCAGGGTTAGACCTCAAGAGTGATTAGAGGGATATGATCAACCTGTCTTTCATGGCTTCAGCCTCTCCCCAGTTGAATTAGAAGAGGATTAGTCAAACAATTTCTGCTTTTTCCTCCGAAGATTTCTCAACGGTTTGGGAAAGATTTAGATTTTGATCACAGAATTTCGAAGAATCCCGATGCCCTCCACCTCCAATTCTATGACATCCCCGGGCTGAATCCACTGATCGGTTTCCAGTCCACAGCCTCCTGGGACGGTTCCAGAAGCTAAGAAATCACCCGGGTGAAGAGTTTCGCTTCTAGAAACATCCGCAATCAACTCATCGAATTTAAACTGCATGCCGGCAGAATTGGCATGGCATCTTTCCTTACCGTTTACGCGGGCGATCATTGTCAAATTGTCCGGATCTATTTCGTCGGGAGTTACGAGGAATGGCCCCATTGAATTCCCTGTATCGAAATCCTTAGACTTGGCCGGCCCCATTTTCAAAGACATGATATCTCCCTGGACATCCCTGGCGCTCCAGTCGTTGAAGATTGTGTATCCTGCGATATAATCGCGGGCTTCCTCCCTAGGTATGTCTTTTCCTCGCCTTCCTATGAATACACCTAACTCGAGTTCGTAATCTAGTTTTTCGGCATACGAGGGCCATTGCACGACTTCATCAGGTCCTATTACGTTGTTCACACTACCTCGGTAGTAAGAGGGGATTTCGTACCATAAACTCGGAATGGAGTCGACCATACCCAAAGTGCGAGCTGTACCTTTTAGATGTCCTTCGAAAGTCAGAAAATCCCTAATTGATGTAGGTTTTGGAATTGGAGCTAACAGGCGAACCTCTTCTAACTGAAATCGAATGCGTTCGCCCTGGAATCCTCTGGTGCCGGGTTCTAGCGAATTTAAAAATGTTATGATAGTTTTAAGAGCTTTTTCCCCTTCTCGTCCATTATTCAAAAAGGCCACCATGTCATCCGGAAACAGCGCGGTGGCGAGCGGTTTGGGATTTTCAACCGCGTTCGTTTCTACCAAATAAAGGGAATAGGCGGCCCGAAGGTCAATCAAGGAGCCATTATCGAAAATGCCAATGCGGTGGACCGGCCCCGTTTCAGTTGAAATTTCAAAGGTTGCGAGTTTCAAAGCCTAACAATCTCCAGGGTACCCGTCATTCTCTGCCGGATGGACTTCGCTAGGGGAGAATTCTAGTTCCGGTTCTTCCTCTGATAGCCTGGGGCAGAGCTTCTAAAGATGTAATCAAGACCTCCCCATCGTTGTGACCATTAAGAAATTTTATAGCAGCTTCAATTTTTGGACCCATACTTCCAACGGGGAATTGGCCCTCATCCAGATAGGCTTTCGCTTCCTTTGTATCGAGTTGACTTAATGGGCGCTCCGTTGGTTTGCCAAAATTAATTGCTACCTGATCAACCCCAGTCAGAATGATGAAAGTATGGGCGTTTAGGTTGGCAGCGAGAAGTGCACTGGAAAAATCTTTATCGATCACCGCATCGATTCCTACATATCTACCTTCTCGTTTAACTACTGGTATTCCTCCGCCCCCCACGGTAATCACAATGATACCTTCGGAGACTAGTTTTCGAATAGCAGGCAACTCCAGGATTTTGATCGGATATGGAGAAGGAACTACACGTCGGTAGCCACGATTAGAATCTGGGGCGATCTGCCACCCTTTTTCACCACTTACGGATTTAGCCTCGTCCTCTTCGTAAAAAGGACCAATGGGTTTCGTCGGATTTTCAAACGCAGGGTCATCAGGGTCGACCTCCACCTGAGTGATTACCGTTGCGATTGGGTGATTCCTGCCCACTTCGTTAATCAGATTTGCAAGGCTTTGCTGTATCATATATCCAATGGCTGCTTGAGTGTCTGCTACGCATATGTCCATAGGCATGGGTGGAAATAGGTTCTTAGTCTCATTCATGCGGATCAGAAGTCGACCGATCTGTGGTCCGTTTCCATGGGTCAGGATGACTCTATATCCTTCGTTTAGAAGGGTCAAAACAGATTTGCATGCATCTTGGACGTGTTTCCACATCTCGTTTGCGGAACTTTTTCCAGTAGGATCGACAGCATTTCCGCCAAAAGCCACGACAGCAATTCTGGGTTCAACTCCTTGCAATTTAAGCTTCTCCACGACCAGAATCAGAAATTTCCTTGGCCAATGCTTTGGCCGCTTCCACGAATGGACCGATCGGTGCCCGCAGAAGCCCTGCACCGATTTGCCCCACGCCAGGGAGCCGGTGGGCTATTCCAGTGTTAATAGCTGGTACAATTCCGGTTTCGATAACTTTGCGTATATCAATTCCCGTTGGTGTTCCGGAAAAGTTCAGACAGGGAAGTGTCAAAGTGGGATTTTGAGTACAGGTGATCTCAAGCATCTCCTTGGTCATGTTCAAAGCACGGTCAACTGTTCCACCAACAAATTGAACAATAGCCGGAGCTGTTCCCATAGCAAATCCGCCGACTCCGGTTGTCTCAGTAATTGTACTATCGCCGATATCAGGGTTGGCATCCTCTGGACCGTAGCCCGGGAAGTAAAGGCCTTTGACGGTCCCTGCGGGTGCGGTGAACCATTGGTTTTTTAGTCCACTGATACGGATACCAAATTCTGTGCCATTTCTTGCCATAGCCGTAACGATTGACGATCCCGTAATTCCGTGGGCTGCGTCTGCCGATGATTTGCAAGCTGGCATCCCCAGATTAAGGAAGAAATGATCATTTCCCGCGATGAAATCGGCTACCCGTTCGATTGATGCGCGACGCTTGACTACCTTTGCTAGGTGGGGCATTAAAACTCTTGCCAGAGTTGCCGTGGCGGCTACATTTCGATTGTGGCATTCATCTCCCATATGTAGGGCCTTGGCCATGATAGTCTTGATATTGATCCCTCCAGCATCCAATACGGCGGATTTCATAGCTGGTGCTAGTTCTTTTTCCATCCAGCGTAGACGATCGATAACTTCTTGATCGTAGGCGCCATAGCGTAAGACCTTTCCCAGGCCTTCGTTTAGTGTCGCAAATGATTTATTTCCATGATTCAAGTTTTGTAGTATGAAGACTGGCATGCTAGGGGAGATAATGCCTGCCATGGGCCCGACGGCTCCGTGGTGGTGACAGGAGTCGAACCGAATTTTTCCAGAACTGGCAAGGCGTTCTGCGCCCCTTTCGGTTCGGGCGCGTTTTTCGTAGAGAAGAGCCCCGACAATGGCTCCACGCATCGGTCCACACATGTCTTTCCACAAAATGGGAGGTCCGGCGTGGAGAATCGTGTCATCGTCCATGCCCGGGATGACCTCTCGTGCGACCCCTATATCTTCCCAGACGGGTTGTGCGCTGCACATTGCTTCAAGGGCCCGATTGTTTTTCTCGTCTGAGCCGCTAAGTTTGTCGACTAAGCCCGTCAGTTTAGGATCACCTCCTGCTGGAGGTGCCCAATCGACCGAGGTTACGTCAGCGCCTTGGTCGCTGAGTGAATCTGCAAAACTATCGAGCCCTAAGTTGATAATGGTAAGCGGGTCATTAAGTAAGTCCGAATGTTTTTTGGTCACGCCTTCTCCTCGGGTCAAAAACCAATCGACATTGTCAAGAACGCTTCACTTGAAGGAGGTTTAGTATAAACGAAATTTGGTGCAGGTTCTCTACCGCTTATCCACGAAATGTCATGCACCTGAAAAGTGTTTGGCGTTCGCTAGTGCGAAGAGTTTCCAGAATTCATGAGGAGGCGAACCGAAGCAGCTGCAGCGAGCGTCATGAAAGCCATGAAGTAGAAGGTTACTGCAAGTCCCAGGCGGTCGGACAAGATACCAGCTACTAGTGGTCCGATCCCCGCAAATATCTGATTAAAGCTGAAGATAAAGCCGACGGCTGTGCCGCCAAGGTCAGGAGGGGCTAAATCTAATCCGAATGCCATAATTACAGGGCGGAGTGAAATCAGGCTAAACCCGAGGACACAGATTGCAACTCCTAATGGAGCCCCGGATGGCAAAAATGGGATTAAAATTAAACAAGCCGTTGATGTAAGAAGACCGGCAATGAGAATCCCTTTTCGTCCGACACGGTCTGAGAAAAAGCCAAAGACGGTTTCTGGAAGAGTGCCTGAAAATATCAATAGGAAGGTATAAAAACCGACCCATTGGGGACTCATGCCGAAGTGAAATGCAAGATACAACGGGAGAAAGCTGTCGAGAGTTCGGTAACTCATTGTTCGGAGACAGGAAAGTACAGCTACTCCAAGGATAGCTGGGTTTTCCTTGAAGCTTAAGGAAATGCGGGATGAGTATTTACGAACACTGCCGCTTACCGAAGCAACAAGAGGTGGAAGTAGAAAGAGAAGTAGTCCAGAAGAAACCAGGCCCGGGAAAAAATGAACTTTCAAGACAGCTCTCCAATTGAAAAAGATTAGGGCGTAACCAACAAGTAGGGGAGCTAAAGACTGTAAAAGACTTGCACCGCTACCGTGCAAACCGAGAGCGAAACCTCGTCGGTTTGGAAAGGTGTTTGAAAGAGCAGACATGGCAGGAGGGTGCCATCCTGAATTAAGAAAGCCTGTCATGAGAAAAGGGAACAAGAGGACGGTTAGGTTTGTTGCGTATCCCATCCAGGCGTACATAACTCCCATCATGAAAATATTGATGACAAGTACCGGTTTTCGTTTTCCGATGATATCTGTGAACACACCACCTGTAGCTCCCCCAAGGGATGCACCGATTGAACGCAGTGTAAGTAGTAGCCCAATTTGCGTGAAAGACAGATCCAGATCTCGCGCGATGAGTGGCAATATGGGAGCCATCAAACCGATGAACCAGTGGGTGTTGGCGTGTCCGAATATAAGGACAACGAGAATCCGAATTCTCTCGGCTCGTGATTGAGTCGATTTACCTGCAGGAAGCTTAACCGTTTGCGATTCCGACAATAGAAGTCACCGTGAGTTGATGGGCCATCATTTCCATATTGAACCAATATCTGTACATTCCGACCCCTTCCATGAATAAATCAACTTACTGAATTCGGTGGTAAATGAAGACATTTAAATTCTGACGAACAAATCATAGAGCTTATGCACTTTGTTGGCGCTTTCAAGGAGGGGTTGGAAACGCCTCGGAATCACAGCGATTAAGGAAAAAACCTACGTGGTAGGGCAGGGTAAGTTGAAGTTATGTCTTTCAAGAATGTTTTGTTTTTACTTTGCAAAAGAACGGACAATTTGTTGAACTGACTCTTGATATAGCTTTTTGTGGGTGGCATCGGAGCTTACCGTTTTCCGGTATGAGCCTACTAGGATGTTCGATCCCGACCGAAACTCCAAGACCTTGCGAATTTCGTCAATTTCACCATTACTGCCAACATCGACATATTCATTGAAGTAGACACTCTTAAGCTGTTTATTGTTTTGCCAGAGGTCTTCTTGCCTACTTGCCAAGATACTGGACTTTTTCCCTGGTATCTTTAGGGTGAGAATGCGATTTCCCCAAATAGAGTCTTGGACCTTGGCCTCCACAGGTTTGTTGTTATAGTCCAAATGGAGTTGATGGAAGCTAGGTTTAAAGTGACCCGGTTCGATAAGGGCGCCCTTTTTGAGAACGGTAATGGCTAGTTGGGCAAAGGGAGTACTGTTTCGGGATCTTTGAAAGTTGATCCAACCCATGTAGATAGCGAGAATTAGAACGATGCTGGTGATGCTAGCGCCAGTTTTGCTCCGAAAAAAGCTACGCGTGTTTCCCCCGATCTTTAGTCCTAATAATTTGGCCAAGGAGGGTGTTAATCCTCGCTCCGTTGATAGCTCCGGGCGCATGGTGGTGAGGTCCGCAAAATCGGGTATTTCCCCAGAACGTTTGCGCCTCGTTTTTCCCTTTTCTTTCCCTGCTTTTTGCTCAAAGACCTCTTTTTCCAAAAGGGTCTTCTTGATGTTGAAAACCTTTCCATCAGCATTTTTAACAAGACAAAGATCACCTTCCCAAATTTGGCTTAGGCTGATTTTGTCACCCGCCTTGAACTGATGCTCGACTGGGTCCTGGCCTTTTTTGTCCCGCGTGTAAGCTACGAAATCTTCGACAATCTTTGCATCTACACCCACGGGTAAATGTCCTTTTCATCTTTGGGAAGTCTTATTTCCGTCATCAGGCGATAACGGCAACCATTGCTCAACCCCACTTTCTAATGGATTCTGCGTGCTCAGTCAAATGTGGGAATGAGAATTTCAATGCCAAATAGGTGTTATTCGATTCATCTGAGGTTGTTTTTGCTGAATAGCGTGGTATCTCCACATCGTTCTCTGTATGTTGATTCTGGCTTTCGGATTATGGTGGAATACCCTAAGACAAACTTACGGGGACAATAAAACAGGAGGTATGCGGAATGAAGAGTGCCCTCGAATTAGCTCTAGAAAAAACAGCTAAGATGATCTCCGAGGAGGATTCGGACCTTAATGATGGTCAAAAAAAGTTGATTTCCGAAATCGAGGCGGAATTTCAGGCCAAAGTGGCGGAAGCTGAGATAATGCTTGAACAAAAGATTAAGGGGATTGCTGCTAGCGACCCTGAATCTTCCGAGGTAGCTATCGATGGTCTACGGGAGGAATTCCGAAAGGACAAAGAGGGTTGGGAATCTAAAAGGGAGCGGGAAATTACTAAGGTGAAGGGGCTCTCGTGAGATTGAATCGTAAAAGCAGGGTTTTGAAATTGGGTGTGCCACATGACCTATCCTCTAATGGGTTCTTGTTTGGTGCATGGGTAAAGTTGATTATAAATGATGTCTCCTTTACGGAGCTGGTTTTCATTGACTGGTGCTAAAGCTTCAATCCCTCCGGGTCAGGGTAGAAGGATCGAGAAGAAAACCGCGGGGAGGCTAATCCAACTGTCTCTTATCGGGATCCTATTTGTCTCCACCATTCTTCGATTGGTGGGAACCAACCAAATTTTCACTTACGTGTTCCATCCTATCAATTCCATTATGTCTGGGTTTCGCCTGACTTTGGCACCCTGGTTCTCCGGTGAACTTCTGCTCGAAAACTTTTTTGTTCAACTTGTGCTGTTTTACCGTGGGATCACCGCTCCGTTGATCTTCTATCTTAATTTGACCATCTTTGAGCTATTTGACATTCAATACTCTGAATTTCTCCTTACCGTTCCTTTTGTTTTTGCCGGATTACTGGGACTTATAGCCCTCTATGTTCTCGGCCGACGTTTATTCGGTGTGCGTGTAGGATTGCTAGCCGCTCTTTTTATGGGTTTGGCTTCCTGGCACGTCGCCAATTCTCGCACCCCTCAGTCCCTGGTTGTAGTTTTTTTGGTCCAAGTCCTTATTTTCTTGTTCCTTGATAAGCTTTTTGAAAAACGAACACGATATTGGGGGTTTTTAAGTGCGCTGATTTTGAGTCTGGAGATTATGGGCAATAATGGGTTTCCTTTCACTCTACTGGTTGTTGGCTATTTTCTGATCGCGCGGTCTATGCAAAATGGTTTGGATTGGCCCCAAGAGTTACGGAGAGTTATTAGTCAGTCTCGATTTTTGGTTTGGGCTATTCTCCCTTTGTTGGCTCTCGTTTTTCAAGGAGTACTCTTTATCCTGGCGATGTCTAGGAATGAGCTGTTGGGACTTCTTGCTTGGTCCAACCAGCATAGTCGGTACTTCCTTGATGTAGGTCCTTCAGTCATTATCCATGACGAGGCCACCCCGCTAGGACTTCATCACTTAGTCAGTATGATCAAAAGCATCCAAAATATTGGGATTGGCCTCAATCTTTTTTTTGCTAGTGTGTGTCTCCTATCCTTTTTTCTTCATATCAGATATTTGTGGCGTTTTAACCAGACGGGAACAATGGTGTTCTGGTACGTAGTTTTGGGACTCCCTCAAATTCTGTTTTTTTACACTTACCCTGAAATTGTTGCGACGAATATCGCGATCCCCTTGTCTTTGCTCGGTGCCAAGCTGTTAAGCGATGTTTGGGAAAAGAGGAGGGTTTGGGGAATCGTCTTAGTCGTTTTGGTTTTGACGGAGGGATTGACAGGAACATTGTTTACGAATCTCTCTTTAGCAGTACCTCGTTGGGGAGGTTATGTTCCAGCTGTGGCAGAAAACGCTCGCAATTCTGCCAAGGGAGTCCGGGGAGTCAAGTCGGCAGCGCTATTTGTGCGGGCACGTATTCCGAAAGAGGATAAGGTGTATGTTAATTCCTATGATCTTGTATCGGAGCTCTACTTTGATCGACAATTGTGTCGATGCCGTGGGGAGGGGAGAAAGCTACTGTTTAGCGGCCAGGAAGATCGAGCGAATCTTGATATTCGGTGGTTTGTCGAATACAACCCCTGGATTGACGTGTGGGGGGAACTAACGGGTCATGTGGAATATGAGAATTGGGTTAAGAGGAAAATGCGCCTAGGTAAACCGGATGAAGGGCTCCACATGGTTGCTGTGGGTAGTGATGGCAACCTGGTGCTTTGGAAGGTGTTCACAGATCAATCTATGGATGTCACAGTAGTGAATCACAAAAAGGCAGAGGCTCAATTTGATCGAGAGTACATGAGACCTGATCGTTTTTTCACAAATCGATTGGGAGGCATGACTTTTTGGATGGAGTGATGAAGTTTTTACCTGAAACCCTTTTTGGAGTTCTTCGCCCGATCATCGTTATGGTGCATCTTTTGCCTCTACCAGGAACGCCCGGATATGATGAGGAATCAGGGTTGGAGGGAATACTGGAGCGGGCAGTGGCAGATGCCTGTACAGCGGAAGAAGGTGGAGCTAACGGGTTGATAATTGAGAATTTCGGAGATATGCCCTTTAATCCGGGTCCTGTGGAGCCGATCATTACTTCCTGCATGACTCGGGTTGTGGGTGCCGTTAGAGAATCGGTTGATTTGCCATGTGGTGTGAGTGTTCTCCGAAATGATCCCATTGCTGCTATTTCTATTGCGGCTGCGACAGCATGTGCTTTCATTCGAATAGGGGTCCACGCGGGTACCATGATCACGGATCAGGGAATCATACAGGGTACCCCTCACGAAACCCTCCGACTTAGGAAGTCTCTCGGATCGGACATAAAAATATTTGCCGATTTTCAAGTTAAGCATGCGGCATCATTTGCTCCTCCCCATTTGGAGCGCGACGCACGGGATTTGGTGGAGCGGGGCCTATCCGATGTGGTGGTGGTTTCGGGTATAGGTTCCGGGAAACCTGCGGATTTAGAAGTTGTTCAAAGGGTTGCGGATGGGATCTCTGGGACGCCGATTTTTTTGGGGAGTGGGGTTGACGTCGAAAACATTGACCGCATGTTCTCAGTGGGAAATGGCGCTATTGTTGGTTCTTCTGTGAAGGAAGGGGCTGTTCTCGGGCGACCCGTTAGCCTCAAGCGTGTGAGAGATCTAGTTCGAAAAGTAAGCGATGTTTCTTGAATTGCTCCGATGAACTTTGCAGCCTGATAAGGAATATGTACGTAATGGAACTCTTCTCCCTTCGGGATGAATTTAGACGTGTGAAACAAGGGAGTGGTGAAATTGGTCATCGGCTTCTGATTGACCGCTCAAGGTACCAAGCAGGAATCGTTCGGTTTCGTTGTTCTGTGGAGGTTGGTTCCGTAGCAGACTCGGTGAAAGAAGTTACGCATGCGGAAGTAGATGTTATGGTCTATGTTCTTGATGGGGATGGAACTCTGGAAATATCTGGAGAATCTTTAACCTTGACCCCTGGAATGTTTCTGGATTTACCTGCTGGGACACCTCATGATTTTTCTGCGGGCAAGGAAGATCTCCTTTTGTTGTACACTCGGGTAGAGGGAATTTCTGATTGACCTTTGGCCGGGTTATCGCGGAAAGGGGATATCCGCCCGAACGGTCTCACCTGTCCGAATCGACTCTTTTGCCGCGTCCAGTGCTTTTAGATTATGCCAGGCTTCTCGACTGTCGACTGGAGACGGTATTCCTCTCTGGAAGGAGGCAAAGGCGTCATCGAGTGCTCGGGCGAGTGATCTGGCATTGGAATCCATAGAGAGGATCCCCAGTGTTTCGCCTCCTCGAAGAGTTTCCGAATTTGGTTCCATTCGCTTTCCCGTCGCCTCGCTCTGAGTTGTATCAAACTTCCAGTTAGACCAGAAATTTTCCGTTGGACAGATTCGAAGGCTTCCTTTTGTTCCGTGTACTTCGACTTTTTCATTGTGGGAAGAGATGGAGTCCATGTGTTGGATAATTGAACTTCCTCCGTCCGCGTGATGGAGTTGAACTAGTTGGGATGTGACGTGATTTCCTCGGTTCTTATGCTCTTCTGTTCTAGCTTGTACTGAAGTTACCGGAGAGAACGCACAGGCACGGGCAAGGTAAAGATCATCGTACAGAGTTATGGGTAGATTTGTTTTATCGGAGGAATTTATTTTGTCCTTGTTGTATGGACGATCGAAACGTACGGACAGGATTTCCCCTAGGTCCCCTGTTCGTATTGCCCCCAGAGGTTCAGCATAAATTGCTCGGTATCTTTCCGGGTGAAGTACACCGAGATGCATCCCTGTGGAGCTTGCCGTTTCGATCAGGGTAGCTCCCTCACTGGAATTTTCTGCCAAGGGAGATTTAGTTAACACATGAAACTTTAAAGCAAGGGCTTTTCTGATAGATTCGTATCGCCACTTAGAATTGCCCAAGATCAATATTGCGTCGAGTTTTTTCCCTGCAGCTGGTTTGTTGTTGGCAAGAAGATCGTCCAGATTAGAAAATTTAGGAATAGAAGGGTTTGGAAGAGGATTGTCTAGGTCCAAGTGGGAACTTTTCTCTTGGTCCCGAATGCCCGCTAGCTGAATTCTTCCCAATTGATGAAGGTGACTGAGGGCCACAGTTAAGGATGAGTCTACGGATTCCTTTCCCACAACTCCAATATTTGGCGGAGGTAGGTTCTCGGAGGAGTTGCCTAATAATTTGCGAAGTTTCCGTTTCACGTGACTCCCCAAGGGGAAAAGCTTTCGGGTGTAATTTGAATCATGACCATCTCAGGCTCTCCGAGCGATACGTTTCCATACTGAACATACTTTTTTCTGAAGCCTCTTGTACACCGCCCGAGTAAATCAATTTCCGCGGATGTGGCTCCTTGTGTATTTAAGATTCTGGCTTTTCCTCGTATGTGTATGAATGCCAACTTTGACCAGTCCTCATCATAATAATCTACGAGGAAAGCAATGTTCGGATTTTCCTGAATGTTTCGAAGTCTTCGGAGATTGCGAGGATTCTTTTTGGGTTTACCGTCGATGGGAACGTAAATTTCTCCCCCCTCTAGAATAAACACAACAGGTACAACCGATGGCCGACCTTTTGCATCTGCCGTAGCCAGATGGGCAATGCGAGCTCCACTTAAAAACTCTTCTTCTTCTCGGCTCAGGAGATTGTCCAATTTTGAAGAGCGATGCTGGCGAGGTTTATGGGTTTTTTTGCTCATAGGACATTAAGTTTTTACTTCCTCATGTGCTAAAGCAAGAGAGCATTTGAAGATAATTTTTTTGTCTTTTGCACTCTTGGCCGTTTTGATAGGAATTCTTCCAATCCAGGAAGGTGTAATTGTTTTGTGCCTTGTACCAATCTCTTGAGATCGGTTGAGCTTTGGTTTTTGTCTGGTTTTTCGACGGATGGATGAATTACGCGTGTTAGTTGAAGTCGTTGGTTGGCGAAGTCTTTTTCTATGTGGCAAATTCCACAATATAGCTTGACCTTTCGTTCATACTTGTATTCCTCTTGGCAGTTGGGACAGGTATAAAAATAGGCTGATTTTTTTTCTGGACGAGATTTGCAATGGCGTTCTGTTCCAATCATTTCACAATATTTCAAGAATACACTTCCGTGCCCCCGGATTCCTTGGGTTTGCTCAAGGTACAGGTGGATCATCTCGTGCTTTAACGTGGAAACTAATTCATCTTTCCATCCGAAATAGTCGTGGTAAGGAATGGAAATAGTGACTGTGTGACAATTTTTGCTATAGACAACAGAGCCTGCACTCGTTGTCATCCTTCGGCTGAGTTGAAAACTTGGGGCAGGAATGGAGGAATCGAAATATTCTCGATTAAGGCTATGAAAAATCGACAAAATGTGGCGTAGCCGGTAGCTATCTTTTGTGTCCTGAGAAGATGAGGACAAAATGTTTATGGAAATAGGCACTGGGTTCTATTACCTACTGTCTCTTGCTTCTGCATCTAAGGGTTTTGGCAGATCAAAAAAACCTATGTGTATAGGGAAATTAGACCAGTCATGTACAGTTGGCAACCGCTCAGGGATCCCTTTTAAAAAGCCCTAGGTTTAATCCTTTGCAATTCAAAGGTTCGAGAAGATAGGATTCGAAGCCGCTCACTGCCAGGCACAGGCGAAGTCCTGGTGCAAAAGTGAATCACGGTTCTCCGTTCTATCTTCTCGCTTTGGCGGCGGGTTTTCTAGCCTTCGATTTTTTAGCAGTACTTTTTTTAGCGGTACTTTTTTTAGCGGTACTTTTATTAGCGGTACTTTTTTTAGCGGTACTTTTTTTAGCAGTACTTTTATTAGCGGTACTTTTATTAGCAGTACTTTTATTAGCGGTACTTTTATTAGCAGTACTTTTATTAGCGGTACTTTTATTGGAGGTACTTTTATTAGCAGTAATTTT
>CAYTIB010000101.1:0-4069 GCA_964437725.1 uncultured bacterium
GCGGTGGTCGACGACGGTGACCTGCCAGCCGCTCCCGGCGGCCAGCTCGACCAGCGGAACGGCGTCGTCGCCGCCGCCGAAGACGACCAGCGCGACGGGTGGGACCAGCGGCTCCATCAGGATACCGGCGCGGGTCTTCTCCAAATTGTAGCGCCGGGTGTGGCCCTGCACGACGACCGGGTTGGTCTTGCGCAGGACGTCCATCTCCTCGCGGCTATCGCGCAGAGCCAGTTGCCGCAGGCGCTGGTCGGTAATGTCGCTGGTCACGCCGTCGGCCTGATTGAGGATCAGGCGTTGGCCGTCGCGGGCCTCGCCCTCGGTGTCGAACAGCGTGGCCATCATCGCCGGCCGGCGCTCGAACACGCAGTCGGCGAGGACGCTCGGAAAATCCAGGGTGTCGTCGTCGGGCATGCGCTCGAGCAGGATCTGGACGACGCCGCTGCACCCCAGGCCGGTGCCCCACAGCAGGTCCTCTTCCGTCGTGGAATCGTAGGTCAGCAGCTTGCGCTCGCCGCTGGCAAAGACCTCCTGGGTGTTCTCCACCACATCCCGTTCCAGGCAGCCGCCGCTGATGGTGCCGATGCGCTCGCCGTCGGTCGTGATCAGCATGCGGGTGCCGACACCGCGATAGGCGGAGCCGTCGATACGGACCACGGTGGCGATGACGTAGGGTTCGCCGCCGCCGGTCAGGCGCGCGATCCCACGCAGCAGGAGGCGCAGGTCTCTCACGACTTCACCAGTCGTTCTAGCCCGGCTACGCGCGGCCCCGGCGCGGCCCTGCCGGCGGTCGTCGTGCCCACTCCGGATAGCGGGACCGCCTTCCCGGAATCGGAACCGGGGCCGGCGGCCACCCCGGGTCGGAGCCGGCGCCCGAAGTCGATCTCCCCCTTCTGCAGCTTCCCGAGCTGCCGCACCAGTCGGCGCAGGCTATCAACGTTGTGGGCTGCAGCGAGCAGGTCGATGTAGGGCAGCGCCGCCTGCATGCCGCGGCAGGTGGGCGCGTAGTCGGGATGGCCCATTAGCGGGTTGAGCCAGATCAGGCAGCGGCAGCGGCGCTGGATCTGGTCCATCGCCCCTTCCAGCACCTCGATGTCGCCGGTGTCCCAGCCGTCGCTGATTACCAGGACCACGGTGTTGCGGTCGACCAGCTGGCCATGGCTGGCGACGAAGTCCTGTAGGCAGTGGCCGATCTGGGTGCCGCCGGACCAGTTGGGCACCGACGCGCTCAAGCAGCTGAGAACGTCGCCGATGTTGTTCTCGCGCAACAGGGAGGTGAGGTGGTGCAGCGAGGTGCTGAAGGCGAAGGTCTCGATGCGGCGGTAGGTGTTCTGGAAGCCGAAGACGAACTGGATGAGGAAGCGGCTGTAGAGATCCATCGATTTACTCACGTCGCAGAGCAGCACCAGCTTGATCTTCTGCCGCCGGCGGGACCGGTAGGCCAGGTCGATCATGTCGCCGCCGCGCCGCAGGCTAAGCCGCAGCGTGCGGCGCAGGTCGAGCCGGCCGCGGCCGTGCGACTGCTGGTAACGCCGGCTGAAGCGGGTGGCCAGGGTCCTGCTCAGCTCGTTGATGAGGGCGATGATCTCGGGTAGCTCGGCCGCGGTGAAGTCGCGGAAATCCCGATGCGTCGTCACTTCGAACGGGCTGTAGCCGGCGGCTTCCTCTTCGCCTTCCACCAGCTCGCCGCCCCTGAGCCAGTCGCTGATGGTGATCGAGGCCGGCCAGCCCGGTTCCGACTGGGTGGCGGTGGCCGCCGGCTCGATCTCCTTCTCCCGCATCTGCCGGTTCAGCTCGCCGGCGCGCTCCCAGACAAGCCAGTAGCGCGCAAAGAGCTGGTCGAATACCTCCTGCTCGTCCGGCGACTTGGCGAGGGCAGCGCGGAGGGCGGCGCGGAAGAGCACCGGCGCGCCGATGTCGATCGCGGTGAGGGCGCGGAGGGCGTCGATCTGCTCGCCGGGGCCGACGCCGACCCCCTCCTGGCGCAGCAGTCGGCAGAAGCCGGTCAGGTTGGCGCTGATCTCACCACTGAGGGCCACGTCGCCCAGCAGGCGGGGTGCTGCTTCAGACATCGGTACCGGTAGCGGGCGACGCCGTCTCCTTGCCCGGGGCGACTTTGGCGCGGATGCCGAGCTCCTCCATGAACTCGGGCAGGGACTGCTTCATCTGGCTGATGTCGGTCCAGTCCTTGAAGACGATGCCCAGGGTTGCCGCGACGAAGTCGCGGTCGAGATGCTGCTGGTGCAGGGCGACTAGGGCGCGCGCCCAGTCGAGGGTCTCGGCCACGCCCGGTGTCTTCTCCAGCTTCTGCTCCCGCACCAGCTCCATGAAGCGGCAGATCTCAGCGGCCAGTCGCGCGTCGATGCCGGCCACCTTGCTGCGGACGATGGCCAGCTCCTTCTCGAAGTCGGGGTAGTTGATCCAAAGGTAGAAGCAGCGCCGGCGCACCGCGTCGGAGAGCTCGCGGGTGCGGTTGCTGGTGATCACCGCGTAGGGCGGGTGCTCGGCCCGAATGCTGCCCAGCTCGGGAATGGTGATCTGCCACTCGGAGAGCAGTTCGAGCAGGAAGCTCTCGAACTCCTCGTCCGCCCGGTCGAGCTCGTCGATCAGGAGCACGGGGGATTTGTGGCGAGTGATGGCCTTGAGCAGCGGCCGGTCGAGCAGGAACGGCTCGCTGAAGATGGTGGCTTCCTTCTCCTCGACGCTCTTGTCGCTGCCCTCCTCGAGCCGGATGTGGAGGAGCTGGCGCTGGTAGTTCCACTCGTAGAGGGCGGCGTGGGCGTCGAGGCCTTCGTAACACTGCAGGCGGATGAGATCGGTATCGAGAGCGCGGGAGAGGACCTTGGCGATCTCGGTCTTGCCGACGCCGGCTGGCCCCTCGACCAGAAGCGGTTTTTGCAGGCTCCGGGCCAAGTGCAGCGACATGGCGATGTCGGGATCGGCGATGTAGTCCTGCGCCGCCAAAAGCTCCTGCATCGGCGCGGTCGCCGTCGTGTTCGGATTCGTGCTCATGGATCGTCGAGCGGGCGTTGGAGCGGGTGCCAGCGTTCCGACCGTCGCGCCGGCGGCCGAGCGGGCTGCGCGAGTTGCCGAATGGACAAAAAGCGCGATACCGCATGAATCTATTGAAGTTAGATGTCTCGCTCAAGGTGGGCCCGGCAATTGCCGGGCCGGCGGGAATCGGTATATTCCCTAACTCGCTTCCCACGGCCGCAAACGCGACCGCAATGCAGCCTCCGCCGCGATGAACGACCACTCCAACCCGCCTCTCGACACGCTGGGACGACCCCTCAGAAGCCTCCGGGTGTCGGTCATCGACCGCTGCGACCTGCGCTGCAACTACTGCATGCCCGAGGAGAAGTACACCTGGCTGCCGCGCCAGGAGATCCTCTCCTTCGAAGAGATCGAACGGCTGGTGCAGGTGTCTACGTCACTGGGCGTGGATCGGATCCGGTTAACCGGCGGCGAGCCCCTGCTGCGCCGCGACATCGTAGGTCTGATCGGGCGGTTGAGTGCAGTCGCCGGCATCGCGGACGTGGCGATGACGACCAACGGGACGCGCCTGGCCGAGCTGGCGCCGCAGCTGAAGGCGGCTGGCTTGCACCGCCTGACCGTGAGTCTCGACTCGCTGCGGCACGATCGCTTCAAGGACCTGACCCGCCGTGACGAGCTGGATCGGGTCCTCGGTGGCATCCGCGCCGCGTCGGCATGCGGGTTCCCGCTGAAGCTGAACACCGTCGTCATCAGGGGCTTCAACGAAGAGGAGGTGGGCGACCTGGTCGACTTCGGCGCTGAAGTAGGTGCGGAGGTTCGCTTCATCGAGTACATGGACGTCGGCGGCGCCACGCGCTGGCAGATGGATCGGGTCTTTTCCAAGAAGGAGATCCTGGCGGTGCTCGAGACGCGCTACGGCCCGCTGACCGCCGCCGAGCCGCAGGGATCGGCGGCGGCGCAGCGCTATCGACTGCCCGACGGCGCCACATTCGGCACTATCGCCTCGGTCACAGAGCCCTTCTGCAGCGCCTGCGACCGCGGGCGCCTGACTGCCGACGGAATGTTCTTCAAGTGCCTG
>CAYTIB010000102.1:0-9683 GCA_964437725.1 uncultured bacterium
CCACTTCCTCTTATTTGCTTGTAATCAATGCCCCTTTCTCGGGCAAACCGGCGGGCCAAAGGAGAAATGAAAATCCGGTCATCAGCAAATTTCGGTAAATCCCTAACTCCTTCCCTTTCAGGGGACACCGTCAAATCAGAAGAAACATCCGCCATCTTGAGGATATCCTCCTTGACCACCCGTCCTCCTAATCCACTACCCTTTACAGTTGACAAGTCCACACCTAGTTCTATTGCCAAATTCTTAGCTACGCGAGAGACAGGTGGTGTGTCTAAAGTCGTTGAAGTGGATTCGAAAGTTTCCCCTGTAACAAGCGCAGGCTCAGTTGGCACTTCTGAGTCAGTACGCAAATCCGTCAAATCTTTCTCCTGCTCTTCCACCTCCCCAACATAAGCAACCAAATCACCCGTTGGTACCACATCCCCCTCATTTGCAATAAGTCTTAAAACAGTGCCTTCAACTGGGGATTCAACTTCAAATTCGACCTTGTCAGTTTGGATTATCAGGAGTACTTCTCCTTCTCTCACGGGTTCTCCGACTTTCTTTTTCCAGGCAAGAACCGTGCCCTGCTCCATAGTTAGACCCAACTTGGGCATGGTAACTTCCGTGGCCATTACAACGCCCTCCTTATGCTCTCTTTGTAAAAAAACCCTAACTCACTTACTCAGCAATCTTTAGAAGTTCAGTCTCCCAGGAGGCAAATGCCCCAAATGGAAACCAAATCACATTTGAGCAAAACCTTATGAAAGCCCTCGCTAGTGCCTTAATCCACTAGACTTCCTAAGTATAACTCTCTTTAAAATAGCCAGAATAAAAATCATACGTGGCATCAATGTCTACATAACCTAAACACAGTACGAATATCAACCAACAAAGGAAAGACAATAATTAAAAAACGGTTACTAAGTACAACGAGAATTCTTGACTCTTCTTTGACCAAGACTATAATGTCAACGCGGTAAAATTAAGGGCGAGAGGGCAATTCGATATTACATATTGCCAAACAAATAAAAGAGAATTATCCGAAATGGGGACAATTCATAAGTGAGAAGAGAAATCGAAATAGCTATACTGATTGCAGGAATTTATATCTGTATAACAGCCGGCTTTAAAGTAGTCGACATCAACTACAAGCTGTTTCTGTACATGCTGTCTGGCATGTTTGCCCTTGCCATATTCAGACCGAAGCACCTTCCATAGCCATACTACAGTTGACAGGTGATGGATGGTTTTTGGCCTTTGTCTCCTAAGGCGGTGTAGCTCAGTCGGTTAGAGCATGCGGCTCATATCCGCAGTGTCCGGGGTTCAAGTCCCTGCACCGCCACCATGTGTTATTTCCTTCGTTAGAATCGCTGTGCTTAGGTTGCGTGTGAGCGCACCTCACGGTGCTGACCTCTCGGGGGTCCCCAATTTTGAGCCGCTTCCTTTCTTCGATAGAGAATACCGTTCTAAAACACAAGTTAATTCAACCAGGCGAAAGAATCCTGGTTGCCCTATCGGGCGGACCGGATTCTACCTCCCTGCTTCATGGCCTTTATCGGCTTTATCGGCAGCAAAATTTTATCGCAGCGGTACACATAAATCATGCCCTTAGGGGTGAAACAAGCAATCGGGATGCTGAGTGGGTTTCCGAACATTGCAAGGCGTTGAAAATTAAGTGCCTATCATTTTACATAAACCCGAAACAGTGGGCAAACAGGAGCGGAGAATCCATCCAAATGGCCGCCCGCAGGTTCCGTTATTCCTACTTATTTGAAGCCGCCCGAGAACTTAAAGCCAGCCGATTGGCCATCGGACACAACTCAGACGACTCCATCGAAACTATTTTGCTTAACCTCATCCGGGGATCAGGTCGTACAGGCCTGACAGGAATTCCATCGAAAAGGTCTTTGGATATTCACGGAGAAGAACCTTTAGAACCTATTACGCTCATCCGTCCCCTGATCGAAACCTCTCGGACGGACGTCATGGAATTCTTAGAAAAAGAAAAAATCCCACACTTAACGGATCCAAGCAATAATTCCAAAAAATACCAACGCAACCGAGTACGACATCAAATCCTTCCATTACTGGAACAAGAAAACCCCAGGATCCGGGATCGGATTTTAGAGATGGCTGGAATCCTCAAAGCCGAAGATGAATGGATGATAGACGAATCCACACTGACCCTAGATAAAATGCTCGTTTCCATACAGGAAGGAGAAACGAGCATTAACCTTGCTCACTTCTCAACCCTTTCAATTGCGTTACAACGCCGTGTGCTTCACGAAATTTTAAAAAAATTCAGAACCGCACCACCAGAATTCAAAACAATTAGCAAAATCATCGAACTCACAGAAAGAGCCAACCCAGGGATGGGTGGAGAGAAAACACTTTCCTTGCCGGGCAGGATTTCAGTAATACGAGACAATAAACACCTAACTTTTCAATCCGTACAATCAAAACCCGAAAACACCTCGCAAAACACAATAGCTAAATTCAATATCATCTTGCCAGGCCTCACGGATTTGCACCCATGGGGAATTCAAATCGAATCTTCGTTCGTCGTTCCTGATGAAAATTTCTTCACAACCCAAACTTCAAACGAGGCTGCCTTAGATGCTGATAAGGTTGGGGACTCTCTCGCTGTTCGTTCGCGAAAGCCAGGTGACCGTTTTCACCCAATCGGGCTCCAAGGATCAAAAAAGATTCAGGATTTCATGGTAGATTCTCAAATTCCCAGAAGATTCAGAGATCGTATTCCATTGCTAATCTCTGCGAGTGGGAAAATTGCATGGATCATTGGACACCGAATTGATGATCGATTCAAAATCGACCCAGACACCAAAAGAATTTTGTGCCTAAAGGTCCTTCCTATCACCGTCAATTCACCAAAAAACTAGCCAACAAGCAAAAATAGAGGTTGAAAAGGAACGGTTAGGGCCCTAATCTTAAGTTAAGTGTTGAATGGTTCTGATTGCGGGTGCCAGTAACTCGCTACCGAATTTTATAAGTAAGAGATCGTAGCAAGGGGAAAACGGTTGAACCAATTCTATCGAAACCTTGCCTTATGGCTAGTCATTGGTCTGATAATGGTTGCCATTTTTCAGCTCTTTCGGCCTCATACTGCCGAGACCACTATAGGATACAGTGAGTTTGTGCAAGCGGTTCAGGAACAACGTATTCTGGAAGTTGTTATGCAGGGTGAGAATATCCGGGGGCGTTTCTTGGATGGCAAGCAATTTCGGACCTACGTACCAAAGGATGACACCCTAGTTCCCTTGATGCGTAAAAAAGGGATAAGCATTAGAGTGGATCCCCCCGACCAAGGTTCCTGGTATACCAACATTCTTTTGTCTTGGCTCCCTATGCTTCTGCTTCTTGGTGTTTGGATTTTTTTCATGCGCCAAATGCAAACCGGAGGCAACAAGGCCCTTTCCTTTGGTAGGAGCCGGGCCCGTCTTAGTTCAGACCAAAAAACGAAAGTAACCTTTGCAAATGTAGCTGGCGTTGACGAAGCAAAAGAGGAACTGCAGGAAATAATTGAATTCCTGAAGGACCCCTTGAAATTCCAAAAGTTAGGCGGAAAGATTCCTAAAGGGGTCCTCCTAATGGGCTCTCCTGGGACGGGAAAAACTCTCCTTGCCCGGGCGATTGCTGGCGAGGCTGCTGTTCCCTTCTTCAGCATCAGCGGTTCCGATTTCGTAGAGATGTTTGTTGGTGTGGGAGCTTCAAGAGTCCGTGATCTTTTTGAACAGGGAAAGAAACATGCGCCATGCATCATTTTCATTGATGAGATAGACGCTGTAGGCAGACACCGGGGAGCCGGTCTTGGCGGCGGGCACGATGAGCGCGAGCAGACCCTGAATCAGCTTCTAGTCGAAATGGACGGGTTTGAAAGCAATGAGGGAGTAATTCTTATAGCAGCAACTAACCGTCCGGACGTTCTGGATCCCGCACTTCTCCGACCTGGGCGCTTTGACCGCCGAGTAGTAGTTCCGCGACCTGACATAAAAGGACGTTTCGGCATCCTAAAAGTCCATGGCAAAGATATACCCACAACAGAAAGCGTCGACCTACAAGTGGTAGCCCGAGGGACACCTGGATTTTCCGGAGCCGATTTAGCCAACCTCGTTAATGAAGCCGCCCTTTACGCCGCTGGACAGGGAAAGAAATTTGTTGGAATGGACGACCTGGAATACGCAAAAGATAAAGTTATGATGGGGAAAGAACGACGGAGCATGGTGATTAGTGAAGAAGAGAAAAATGTCACCGCAGTCCACGAAGCCGGCCATGCACTCGTCTCTAAACTTATTCCCGGAAGCGATCCGGTCCACAAGGTCACTATTATTCCTCGTGGAATGGCACTGGGACTGACACATGCCCTACCAGTAGAGGATCGGTACAATCGGGATAAAACTTTTCTCCTCGGAGAAATAGCTATCCTCATGGGCGGTCGAGCAGCTGAGCGTGCCATCCTTGATCTCGAGAGCCAGGGAGCAGCCAACGACATCGAGCGAGCGACACTTCAAGGAAGAAAGATGGTTTGTGAGTGGGGAATGAGCGAGAAGCTTGGGCCTTTAGCATTTGGCAAAGAAGACGAAGCAATCTTCTTAGGACGTGAAATTCAACGGAGCAAAGATTATAGCGAAAAAACCGCCGAGGATATTGATAGTGAAATAAAACGCATTGTCATGGATGGGTATGTTCGCGCGGAGACCTTAATTCGAGAAAACCGGAGCGCTTTGGAAGCTATCACCGAAGCTCTGATGGAAAGGGAATCCATTGACGGAAATGAGGTTGACGCGCTGATCCGAGGGGAGAAGCTGCTTCCATTGCCAATCAAGACAGAAGTCAAACGGGATGAGCCGGAAGAAGATCCTGAAGCACCTTCGGAAAAACCTGTGGTCGGCGAAATCCCTCCAACACCACCGAGTGAACAGCCCGCCTGAGAACTCCACCGGGGAATCCGACAAACAACATGACAACAATAGCCCATATAGCCCCCGTACCTCTTCGAGCCTAACCCCTTATAGTACTTTACCCAAATGGCATATCTCTGCGTTAATGTTGACCATGTAGCCACCGTACGACAAGCCCGCCAGACAGTTGAACCCGATCCTGTATGGGCAGCCGTTCAAGCAGAGCTGGCGGGGGCAATTGGGATCACAGTCCACCTAAGAGAAGACCGTAGGCATATACAAGACCGGGATGTTTGCCTTTTGAGAGAAACCGTTCGAGGAAAACTCAATTTAGAGATGGCCGCCGTGGATGAAATGCTTCAGTTCGCTCTGAAAGTAAAACCGGACCAAGCAACCATCGTTCCCGAAAAACGGGAAGAAATTACCACAGAGGGCGGGCTTGACGCTATCAGCCAGGAAAAAAAACTGAAACCTTACATCACTCAACTCCGTGAAGCAGGAATTCAGGTTAGCCTCTTTATTGATCCTCACCCTGAACAGATAGACTGCGCAAATCTCCTGGCGGCAGATTTCATTGAAATAAATACAGCCTCCTATTCCGAGGCAAAAACTTCTGCAGAGAGCAAACAGGAAATCAAGATTATTCACGATGGTGCCAGAAGAGCAACAGAACATGGAATAGGGACTCACGCTGGTCACGGTTTGACTTACCTTAATGTTACCAATGTGGCCACCATTCCAGAAATCCTTGAACTAAATATAGGCCACAGCATTGTTTCACGTTCCATTTTCTCTGGTATGGACATTGCGGTTAGAGAAATGCTGAAACTAATCAATAACACTCCCGAAAAACCAAAAAACATTTTTGAATAATTCCATGGATTCTCTTCTTCTCACAACCAACGAGATGGCTGAAATCGATAATCGCGCCATCAATGAATTTGGAATTCCAGGTGTTTGTTTAATGGAAAACGCTGGTGTGGGTGTAGTCCGTGCCATGCAGAATAGATATGGGAACATGGAAGATAGAAGAATAGGAATTTTGGCGGGAAAAGGAAAAAACGGAGGTGACGGTTTCGTGATTGCTCGGCACCTTCATAATCTTGGATCTCGAGTACATATATATTGCTTATTTGACCCCGATGAATCTGTTGGCGACACTCACACCCATTTAAACACCGCAAGAAAGATGGGAATTCATATTGAAGTACTGAAAAATGAAGAAAGAGTTTCCCAAAGCGAGTTTAGTTTTCACAATATGGAATTTTGGGTCGATGCGGTCTTTGGAACCGGATTGAACGCCAATCCTAAGGGACACATAGCAAAAGCTCTTTCGATTCTTACTAGTATGGAAAGACCAATAATATCCGTTGATATTCCATCGGGTCTTCTTGCTAACACAGGACAACCCACAGAAATTGCCTTGCGAGCTGACTTGACCGTCACTTTCGGATTTCCAAAAGTGGGACATATCCTTTACCCGGGACCAGACTATTCTGGCCGCCTCATTGTTGCCGACATTGGCATTCCCAAAGCAGCTGCTAATGCCCAAGGCGTAAAGACATTTCTGCTCGAATCTGACAAAGCAACATCATTATTCCCCAAATACCCGGCCGACGCCCACAAAGGGAGCTTTGGACATGTCCTAGTACTCGCGGGAGCCACGGGGAAAATGGGGGCGGGATACATGGCAGCTGAAGCAGTACTCCGTGCAGGGGCTGGCTTGGTAACTCTAGGCTACCCAAAAGGGGCCATTTCTCTGGGCCCTACCCCCCCCGAAATCATGACCTTGCCTCTTCCCTCTACCTCTTCGGGTACCTTTTCAAATGAAGCCATATTGCCAGGATTGGAGGCAGCATCGATGGTGGATGCTGTAGTCATTGGACCAGGAATAACAACTCAAAAAGAAACTGTCTCGTTTGTGCATAATTGGCTCGTAAGGTGCGACCGACCTATGGTTGTGGACGCTGATGCGTTAAACGCTATGGCTCTGGGCTTTACAAAGTGGAACGAGGTGACTGCTTCACTTTGTCTGACCCCTCACCCGGGAGAATTTTCTCGATTGACTGGTCAATCCATAGAAGAGGTACAAACCAATCGAATCGAAGTTGCCAGAAAATTCTCAGAAGAAAAAACGGTCGAGGTAGCCCTTAAGGGAGCAAGAACCATTTTAGCTTCTCCAAATGGAGAGGTATGGGTCAACATGAGCGGAAATGCGGTCTTAGCATCAGGAGGGACAGGTGATGTATTAGCTGGCATAGCAGGATCACTCCTGGCCCAAGGACTATCTTCAACGGATGCTTTACGAGCAGCCGTTCATCTCCATGGAATGGCGGGAGACATTGCAGCGCAAAAGATGGGAGGTCGGGGCGTCCTAGCTTCGGACATAATGCATCTTCTTCCTGATGCCCGAGAGAAACTAGTCCACCCCACAATTGCTCCCAATACAAATGTACAAAACGGACAAAAAAGATGCTCTTAGAGAAATCACATTGAGCGACTTTCAAAGCTTCGAAGATAGAGAGGGGCTCCATTTCGCCTCATGTCGTGAGGAAGAAACTTTATCACTGGGGCGCCGGATTGGGAGGTATCTAAAAGCGGGGCATGTCCTTTGCATGTTTGGAAGAATGGGGTCCGGAAAAACCCTAATGGCAAGAGGGATATCGGAGGGTGCAAGGGGGACCTCTCGACATGTTCGAAGTCCCACATTTACTCTAATCAACCATTACCCTGGACCTTTTACAATCTATCATGTCGATCTTTATCGGATCGGTTCTTCAGAGGAAATTATTGGAATTGGTCTGGAAGAACTACTGAGCCCAAATTTGATGTCCAAAAAGGGTGCAATATTAATCGAATGGGCAGAACGACTTGAAAACTTAATTCCCAATGAACGAATCGATATTCACATCCAAACGGAAACTCCGAAAACTCGGAATATATGGCTTCAAGCCTTTGGAGAAACGCACGGGAGTCTCATCCATGAAATTAATTGCGATTCCGAAAGCACCATCCCATCACCCAAAACAGATACCGAATCCAAAAAACTTGCTTCCCCCGCAGACCGATCCTAACTTAAACCTACTAGCTTTACAGCCCTGATACTTTGTGACATAACTTTCTTGGAAGGGGGCTACTTTAAGTAATGCCTTCGTTGAAAAGCTTACGCTTCTGGCTCCTACTATTAATTGGTTCAGTTCTCGCAAGCGTAGTATTTTTTCTTACGACTAACACACAGGATCGACTTCTGCCGGAACGCTTCGAGCTTTCTCAGACAGACGCAGACTTGCGTATAAAGGATGTTTTCCTCACGGAGGACAAAGGAGGAGAAAAGGCGTGGGAACTCAAAGCCGATTGGGCAAGGGTGTACCGCGAAAACAATAAGACCCTTCTAGAAGACTTACGAGTAAAGGTATTCATCGAGAACCGGAAACCGATACATATCACTGGAGAATCTGGGGAGCTAAACAACGAATCTAAGGATATCCAGATCCGTGGAAATGTAGAGGTAGTTTCTGAAGATGGTTATACCCTTCGGACGGAAGAATTGAAATGGCTTAGTGAAAAACGAGAAATTGTGACAGAAAAAGCCGTTTGGATCGCCGGGAAAACATTCAGATTAAATGGAAATGGATTACGCTTGAAAGTTGATGAACAAAGATTTTGGCTCGAAAATAAAGTGAAAGCTAACTTTGTACCAGTCGCAATTAAGAAATAGAAAAATACGGAGGTGGAAAAAAATTGAAAAAAGCTGCTTTTTCCAAAATATTAACAGCTTTTACAATACTCAATTTTTTGCTGCCCTCGGCAGCTTTGTCTCAAAAGTCATCCAAAGGGTTCCTCGAAGATGAAGTAACAAAAAAAAGCATTCCTATTCACTTCGTTTCGGATCGCATGATCGCTGACAACAAAAACCAGTGGGTCCATTTCATCGGTAATGTAACAGCCACAAGGGACAAACTTATCATTCATAGCGACCGGCTTGAAGTTTACAGAGACATCAAACTAGAGAAAATTAATCGTATCGAGGCAATTGGACGTGTGGATATCAGTCGAGGTGCTACGTACGCAACAGCTGATAAGGCCATATATTATGACGATGAGCAGAAAATCGTTTTGCTAGGCAGCCCAAAGGCTTGGGAAAATAATAACATTGTTGTTGGCCATAAGATGAACTTCTATCTTGATACTGATCAATTAGTCGTTGAAGGGGACTCAAACCGCCGCGTTGATGTTGTACTATATCCATCGAAGGAGGCCGAAAACAATCAAAGAGGCAATTCAGTCGACAGCAAAAAATCCCCGATTCGATAATAATCGGGAAACAGAGAACCTCAGCCTTGGGGAAAAGAGACAGCTAATAACTCGCGGACTCGTCAAATCATATCGGAATCGACGAGTTGTCAGTAATGTCAGCCTAGATATAAGTCCTGGAGAAATCGTTGGGCTTCTAGGTCCCAATGGAGCTGGTAAAACCACGAGTTTCTACATGGTTATCGGGTTAATCCGCCAGGACGAGGGAAAGGTTATCTTAAACGGAAAAGACGTTTCCAATTTCCCGATGTTTCAGCGAGCCCGTTTGGGGATAGGCTACCTACCGCAGGAACCTTCGATATTCCGGAAATTGACCGTCGAGGAAAACATTCTTGCCATACTTGAAACACAGGGACTAAGGCGCAACGCTCGCAGAAAAAAAGCTAACGACCTTATGGAAGAGCTAAACAACTTAGATGTCCGTAAAAGAAAGGGTTTTACCATTTCGGGAGGTGAACGCCGAAGAGT
>CAYTIB010000103.1:0-4457 GCA_964437725.1 uncultured bacterium
TGGCGGAGATGGCGTGCTCGAGCGCCGACGTCGCCTCCGCCGCCTGGATGCGCATCGGCTCGACGTTCTCGTTGATGTTCCAGTAGATGTTGATGTTGATGATGAAGTCGCACAGGCCGGCGGCCGCGAGCGACTTGAAGAGCATCGCCTCCTTGTTGAAGTGGCCCTTCTCGAGCAGCGGGATGATGTTCTTGAAGTTGTTCTTCGCCACCTTGCCGTCGTCGATGCGCTGCTTGAAGCCGAGCAGCGTGTCGAGGAACTTGTTGACCTCCTTCATCATCCCCTGCGCCGCCTTCCACGACACGTCGATCTTGCCCTTCGAGCCGTCGTGCAGGATGTAGATGCACGCGGCCGTCACGTCGTCGACGCCCGACGGCGGCTTCTGCAGCGACTTGAGCTCGCCGAGGTCCTTCTTGTTGAGCGAGTCGAGCGCCTCCGACGCCTTGATCAGCGCGGGCTCGGCGGACTCGAGGTCCTTCTCGATCCGCGCCTTCATGGCCTCCACGTCCGTCTGCTTCTGCGCGGCGTCCGACGCGATCACGTTGGCGCGCGACGCCTCCTCGCCCGCCTTGGCCTTCTCCTTCTCCAGCCGCGGGATCATCGCGTCGCACTGCGCCTTCTTCTCCTCCACCTGGATCGACTTGGCGCGCAGGTCGTCCTCGAGCCCCTGCACCTGCGACGCCGTGTGCTCCAGCTTGAACACGCCGTTGGTCAGGCGCGTGATCGCGTTCTCCGTCGTCTTGCGCCGCTTCTCGAGCATCGACTTGTAGAGCGCGATGAGCTCGAGGAAGGACTTGGGCGTCGTGTAGTTGTACCGCCGCTCCATCTGCTCGTACAGCTCCGACTGCTCGTTGACGGCGAGGAAGGAGTACGGCATGAAGTTGCACACCGACTCGATCACCTCGTCCTCGCCCGGCTCCACCTCCTCGAGGAAGCGCTTCGAGACGGAGGTGAGCGCCTCCTCGGGCCACGGCTGGAACCAGTCGATCACCACGCAGTTGAGCAGCGCCGGGAAGCGGCGCGTGCGCACCTTGATCGGCTCGCCGATGGGCGAGAAGCACAGCGCGCAGTGCAGGTTGTTGCGCACTTGCGAGATGAAGAAGTCGTAGCACGCGTTGCGCGTGTCGGGGCAGCCGGAGCGCTTGGCGGCGGGGCGGACCGAGTTGACGATGTCGTCCTGCTCCTCGACGGGGAAGAGGCCGGGGATGTTGCCCGACGCGAGCAGGTCGTTCATGAAGACGAGGAAGCGCTCGTCGGCGATCTGCTGGTCGGTGAAGAGGAAGGTGATCCCCTCGCCCTTGATGCCCGCCTTGCGGTACATCACCTGCAGGTCCGCCTTCAGGTCGGTCACCGAGTAGCGCGCGGTGATCACCACCTGGAAGCACGAGTAGCCCGACACGAAGGTGGCGAGGCGCGCGAGCGACTGCTTGCCCGAGCCGCCGACGCCGACGAGCAGCGCGTGGCCGCCGGGCGCCTCGATGATGCGCGAGATGCGGCAGATGTGGCGCATCGCGTCCTCGAAGAGCACGAGGTCCATCACCGCGTTCTGCTCGTTGTAGTCCTCGAGCGCGCCGTTGAGCAGCGTGGTGAGCGCGTCGAACGTGACGATGCGGTCGTACACCTTGTCGCCGATGCCCTTGGCGAAGTGCGCGAACAGCAGCGGCTCGGCCATCAGCGTCGTCGGCGACATCTCCTTGAAGAACTTCTTCGCCTGCTCGGCGGCGAGATCCTTGTACTTCTTCAGGTCGGAGAGGCGCACCAGCCGGTCGCCGTAGGTGCGCTCCGACTCGTGCAGCCACAGCTGCGCCACCTTGAGCGGCTCCTGGAACTGGCCCGGCGCCGCGTTCAGCATGCCCTGGAAGACGCCCGCCATGTGCCGGATGTTGAACTCGTAGTGGAAGTTGGTCGCCGTCTTGCGGAACGTCGAGGCGACGCGCTTGTGCAGCTGCAGCGCCGCCTGCACGAGGCGCTTGCCGATCTCCTGCACCTCCTCGGTGAACTTGCTCAGGTGGCCCATCAGGAAGGTGGAGTAGATGTCGTTGAGCGACTCGCTCGATGGGAAGTTAACCGCGAACGTCGCGAAGCAGCGCTGCAGCCGCGGGTTGACGATGAAGGAGCCGGCGGTCGGGTGCATCGCCGCGAGGTACTGCGTGTTGAGCAGCACCTTCTGCGCCATCTTGTTGAGGTCGTAGATGTGGCCGTAGTCCATGTGCTGCCGCATCAGCGAGATGTTCGACGCGGTGTTGTACTTGTCGAGCGCCGCCATGTTCAGGTCGTCGACGAAGTAGATCAGCTTCTTGTTGCCGGGCGGGCCGTAGTTCTTGCCCGCCTTCTTCTCGAGCGGCTCCTCGATGATCGTCTGGAACATCTTGGCGTTGGTGTAGTAGTTGATGTTCACGCTCTCGCACAGCATGTCCTCGGGCAGCTGGCGCATCTTGCCGTTGACGATCGCCGTCTTGCCGCAGCCGGCGCTGCCGACCAGCATCGCCGCCTTCTTGTACGGCATCAGGTCGTCGAGCCAGTACCCGATCGAGACGGTCTCGGTGGTGGGGACGGACACCTGCGCCATCGCCTGCTCCTTCGAGTCGAACGTGAGCTCGGGCACGATCTCGGACCACGCGACGAACTCGTGCTTCGTCTTGTCGATGAAGACGTCGAAGACCTCGCCGCGGTGCGGGAACTTGACCGCCTTCCACGTGTCCTTCCAGTACTGCGAGAACATCTTGCGGTAGTCCTTGCCGCCCGTGATGCTCATCGCGCCGCCGAAGGCCCACACGGCCGCCCACACGAAGTACATCTCGAACTTCGAGTCGTCCTTCACGCCCACGTTCTCCGTGGTGAGCAGCCCGCCGAGCAGGCTGCACAGCGTCTGCACCAGCCCGAAGTCGAGCAGGTTCCCGATGATGTGCTTGTACCACAGCGCGAGCTCGAGGAGCACCTTCTCGCAGTAGGTGGCGAAGAGCTCCTCGAGCTTCGCCTTGCGCTCCCGCTTGGCGTCCGCCTTCACCAGGTACGGCTCGTCCTCCGAGAACTTGTTGATCCAGCTCTGCACGTAGTTCTTCCATTGCCCCTTCTCGGAGATGCAGAGGATGCCCGCGCGCGTCACCGTCGCGGGCGACGCGAAGTTGAGGTCGCGCAGCTCGAAGATCATGCGCATGTGCGGCAGCAGCCGGATGCGCTCGTTGGAGGGCAGCGTGAGCAGCCGGTTGTCGTCCATCACCGAGTTCATGCTCTCGATCCAGTTGGTGTCCAGGTCGCCGTCGAGCACCAGCCACTTGGGGTTCGTGTCGGGCATGTTGGCGAAGTCGCGCATCGTGCACGAGAGGATGCCGTCCTTCCACTCGCGCGTCGACATGTTGATGAAGCCGTACAGCTCGTGCGGCGTGATCGCCTTCGGGTTGATGTCGCGGAACAGCGTCTTGCCGCGCACGCCGCCCTTCGTCCACACCTTGGCGAGCGTCTTCCACGACTCCGACTTGTTGTTGCCGGACGAGCCGATGATGAAGATGCAGTGGCGGATGTCGAGCAGGTCCTGGCAGTCGACGACGTTCTGGATGAAGTACTCCTCGGGCTGCAGGTTCCCCTCGACCGCGATCTTCTCGACGAGCCCCTCGAACTCCATGTCGCGCTTGCGCGGCATCTTCTCGAATACGTCGGGGAAGAGGTCCTTGAGCAGCCCCATGAAGACGACCATGTCGTCCTCGACGATCTTGGGCAGGTTGAAGTCGCGCAGCGCGCGCATCAGCAGCCCCGCCTCCGGCTGGTCGGGCTCGGCGCGCAGGAAGCCGCCGGCGACGACGAGCACCGACTTGATCGCGCGCAGCCCCCAGTCGTAGTGCATCTGCTTGGAGAGCAGGTCGGTGGAGAGGTGGTACAGCGTGAAGAACTTCATCGCCAGCTCGTTGGCCGTCGTGTACCCCTCCGCCATCATCATGTTCTCCATGATCATCTGGAAGTCGGGCACGATCACGGTCACCGGCCGGAAGAGCACCTTGAGCGACTCGGGCAGCTCCTGCCGGCCGACGTAGCCGGGGTTCATCGTGATGAAGAACATGCAGCCGTCGGGGTGCAGGAAGTAGTCGACGCCGCCCATGCGGAACTTGTCGCCGCCGCGGCGGATGCCGTCGAGCACCGACTTGAGCTGGATGGCGCACACGGAGAGCACCTCCGAGACCAGCCGGTTGAACTCGTCGAAGCAGCCCCACGAGCCGGAGGAGGCGAGGCCCTTGAAGATGTCGGCGAGGCCGCGGTAGTCCATCTCCGGGCCGCAGTTGAACACGTAGACCGCCTTGCCCATTTGCGCGGACAGGTCCTTGGTCGTCTCGGTCTTGCCGGTGCCCGCCGGCCCCGCGGGCGCGCAGCCGAGGATCAAGTGGCACGCCTGCGTCGCGGTGATGTAGATGCGGTCGGTGAGCGGCGTGATCACGAGGCGCGGCGCGTTGCCGAGGTACCTGCGG
>CAYTIB010000104.1:0-4688 GCA_964437725.1 uncultured bacterium
GCTTCCCCTGCCTTAGTCTGTCCCGTGATGCTTTGAAAATAGGGGGGACCATGCATGCCGTCATGAATGCCGCCAATGAAATAGCTGTGCAATATTTTCTGGAAGACAAAATTTCCTTCCATCAAATTTCAGAAATAATTGAGAAAACCATGCAGGCCCACAATCCGGTCCCGAATGTCGAGTTGGAGGTCATTCAGCAAGCGGATGAGTGGGCCCGTGCGAAAGCCGGCAAGTGGCTAGCTGATTATCATGGCTGAAGGTAGACTTAATCCAGAAGCCCCGGGGAACTGGGGTACTATTTGCCGAAGATTTTGTTGGGCATTTGCTACTGGTGCAGGCACAGGACTGATACCCAAAATACCTGGGACTGCCGGCAGTCTGCTGGCCCTAGCCTCTTTCATTTGTCTACCCTACCCCGGAAACACCTACTATCTACTAGTCGTTCTCATCCTATTCATTATTGGTATTCCCCTTTGCACTTGGGCCGAACGGAGATCGGGTAAACAAGACGATCAAAGAATCGTTTGGGACGAGATGGTTGGAATGTGGGTTGCTCTTTATGCCCTCCCTCCCTCTGGTCACTTTTACCTTCTGGCATTCGCTTTTTTCCGATTCTTTGATATCTGGAAACCATTCGGTGAATCAGGTCAGCGAGGATTTGGAATTATGCTAGATGACTTACTGGCAGGGGTATGTGCAAACATTTGCTTACAGGTGCCTTTATGGCTTATAGGAGCACTCCTGTAAACCGGAGATTTACTTAATGACCGACCAAATTTCAATAGAGGATGCCATCGGCCAACTGCTTATTAGACGGGAGTGGACGCTAACAACTGCAGAATCCTGCACCGGCGGAGGAATTGGAAATCGCATTACTTCTATTTCTGGGAGTTCGGAGTACTACTTGGGAGGAATTATTGCCTATCACAACACTGTAAAACAGATTTGTCTCGGTGTTTCTCCCCAGATTTTGGAGAGCTACGGAGCCGTAAGTCACAAAACAGCGGAGCTAATGGCGCATGGTGTTAGGAAGATTGGTGGCGCATCAGTTGGCCTTTCTGTAACGGGAATCGCCGGACCTACAGGCGGGACGGAGGAAAAACCCGTAGGAACCGTATATATCGGCGTTGCTTCCGATATAGGAACAAAGGTTCGGCACTTCGTATTTCCCGGAAACCGGCAAAATGTTCGAACCGAAAGTGAGAATGCAGCCTTTATATTACTTCACGAACACCTGATTCAGGAACCGCCTTACGAGGAGGATCCGCAATGAATGAAAACTTCGCATCTCAAAAGTCCGAGGAAAAGGCTATGCGTTGTTTTGTTGCTGTTCCACTCTCGGAGGGAACCCGCCACCAGGCCCTAGGGATTCAGCAAACCTTGGGGAGAAAATCATCTCTGAAGAGCATCCGCTGGACAAGGCCTGAAGGGCTTCACATTACCTTGAAGTTCTTAGGAAGGGTTCCATTAGAGGACGTTATCTATATAGCCCAGCAGCTTTCTATTGTCGCCCAAGGGTGCTGGCCCACAGAGATTCAATTGGACCAATTGGACTTCTTCCCAAGCCTTCAAAGACCCCGCGTTCTTCTATGGGGAACAAACCGAAATTCTATTTCACCTGAGTTCCAAGCTATCCATTTCCATGTCCAGGAGGCCATGCAACTTCTAGGTTATGAAAAAGAAGACCGACCGTTTCGGCCTCATGTCACGCTTGGCCGCATGAAAGAAAGTGCAAACCCGGAGCACCTGGCCGAAACCATAAAAAAACCCAACGCATCAATAAACGCCAATATTCCCATTAGGCAGTTTGATTTAATGGAAAGTCGTCTGCACCCAGAGGGCGCAATCTATGAATCTCTCGCTGAAATTCAAATCAAACCCAAGCAATCAAATGTATAGTCGATACAAGTAGGTGCTAGGGCACATATTTCACCTGGGAAAAGAGTTGCTCCGGCCAAAGTCCTAAGCATTGCGAACCCACAAACGCAGTGCTAGCATGATCAGGGATTTTTGTTTCCAGTAAGTTACAACCTCTTGTCCCCGGAGAAACCATCCTGATGGAAAAAACAGATACCGGTTCAGTGGAGATTCGAAAGTTACGTGTAGGAGACTTTGGGAACAACATCTATGTCCTGACTTGCAATGCAACCGGGGATAGCGTGATAGTAGACGCTTCTTTTGAAGCAGCTAAGATCCTTGCCGCTACAGAGGGAACAAACGTCCAGTACATCCTTATGACTCATTGCCATCCCGATCATGTACAAGCTTTGGATGAATTGAGAAATCAAACTGGCGTACCAGTGGGGATCCCGCCAGCCGAATCCAAAGAATTCTTGATTAAAGCCGATTTTGATATTAATGATGGCGATAGGATCCAATTCGGTGAGTGCCAGGTCGAGGCCTTCTTGGCCGCCCCCGGGCATTCCCCTGCAGGTACAGCTTTTCTTATGCCAGGTCATTGTATCGGTGGAGACGCTGTTTTTCCTGGAGGTCCCGGACGCACGAACAGCCCAAAAGAATTTGAAATTCTCGTGGCTAACATAGAAAAACGAATATACACCCTCCCCGACGAGACAATGCTGTACCCAGGGCATGGTGAAAACATAACTGTTGGTGAATCAAAAAAGGAATACGCGATCTTTTCCGGAAAGGAACGGGACAAAACACCGCACGGGGACGTCCTCTGGCTTGAAGATTAATGGAGTTGAATCTGATAATGTCTGATTTTACAAACGAAAATTCCAATCCTAACCGGGCCAACGATGAAGTCGACGATAAATCAGACACTCACTGGCCATATGTAGGCGAATCACCCGCGTATGCTCCTCTCTCTCCGTGGACAAGATTCCAGGGAGGAGGATTTTACTTGATGATGCTAACAATCTTCGGGATTTGCTGGACAATACTTTGCGGAGCCGGGATATACTTCGGAATGAGAAATGTCGCCATTGCAAAATCTATTGGATTTTGGACAGCTGTTGAGCTTCGTGCAGGAACGGGTCTCTGGCTCTGGGTTCAGGTCTGGCTGTATCCGATGGTGGCCACACAGGCAGCGTCGCTTCTCATTCGTTTTTATTACAAGAAAAAGTGCAAACCCTTACATCAATCCATTAACCCTGGACCTATTGGGACCACTAAGCTGTAGAAGATAGCTTGCCGAGGGATAATTCTGGAGAGTTTAGTTGAAACGGATTAAAAAGCGTTCGGCACTTGGAATCGTGGCCTGGAGTCTGCTAGCTCTTTTTGCATCCGGCTTGATCGTTTCAGACACCGGCCCATTTCAGTTGGTTGGGGACGGTTTGCTCGCCCTCTGCCTCATCAAGGCTGGACTTAAAATTCACGGCCACGTAATCGGCGGGGGACCTCGCCGACGTTTTCGATTCGGCACAAGCCCAGGACCGAAATCCAGGGCCTCCGAGAGCAAATCCCTGCCTAATGCTTGATGCCTAACTCACTTTTGGCCCGCCTCAAGCATCTCCTGACTACCCTATTCACACAGCAAATTTTGGGGGAACGCATCTGAATGATTGGATGTTTGGTGTTAATCGGGCTACTTATCAGCGCAGCTATAGGCAAGAAACCGGGAGCCTTGATATATCTACTGCTGGTCTTCCTCTATATAAGTCTTCGAAACTGGTCAGAGCGCGCACAGGCCCCAGAGGTGGGGGAAAATCAGCCAATGGAGGCGTATGAGAGTTTTGCCGATTGGCGCAATGCAAAAAAAATTGAAGGCCGGCTGAGTTGGTCGGCTACAGCGATCCTTGCAATTTGCCTCTATTTCTATTTTTCAAACTAATACTTACTATTTTCAAAAGAAAACTCAATTCTAAAGGAGCATAAAATACGCGGTACAAAAATAGATGAAGGCGCTTACTATGTCGATTGTTGTTGATACGAAGGGTTGGGTGGCCACAGCTGGATCAATATGAAGCCAGGAAAAAATCAACGGTACCATAACGGACCAAACTGATGCTGCGATAATTCCTAAAAGGATTGCCAAGCCTACCGTCGGTCCCAACCAAGGGGAGCTTGGATAGAGAAAATACGTAATTCCACCCAATAAAACAGCGATGGCTAAACCCAAAAGAATCCCAAGCTGAAATTGCCTCCAGATAATCTGTGACCACTGTTTGGGATTTAGGCGCCCCGTAGCCAAACCCCGAACTAAAACTGTCACGGACTGGTTACCAACTATTCCTCCCATACCGAGGATTACAGGCATCAAGGCGGCTAGGTAGATCTGCTCACGAATTAAATCCGAAAAGTGTACGATAACCTGCGCTGTAACCAAACCAGCTCCCATCCCAACCAAAAGCCATGGTAACCGGTAGCCTGCCACTCGGAAAGCAGATCTTGTCAGAATTTCATCCTCAGTAGTCCCAGCCATCTTCAGGATATCTTCGGTAGCTTCTTGGCGAATGACATCAATGACGTCATCTACGGTCACAATCCCCATCAAACAGTTTTCTCTATCCACAACAGGAAGAGCAAGCAGATCATACTGAGAAACCAACCGGGCAACCTCTTCCTGATCGGTATCTGTGTAGACTCGATAAACTTCTTTTTGTGCCAGAGATCGGAGAGTAGTCTCACCCGGAGACAAAAGAAGCTGGCGCAGTGAAAGAACCCCCTCGAGGTGATTAACTTCCTCAACAACGAAGATATAAAAAACAGTTTCCGCGTCACTT
>CAYTIB010000105.1:0-43261 GCA_964437725.1 uncultured bacterium
TGACCGGGTGAAGGAGATGGAGCGAGGAAGAGTTCTGGGTTTATCCACAGGATTTTTTCACCTAGGGATTTTCCTGAATACATCTTCGATGGGGGTTGTTGCTGAGAGGTTCGGATATGGCACGCTATATGGGCTATCTGCTGTTATAGCGGTGGCGGGAGTTGTCCTATTTGCAATATGCGACCCATCGAGCAGGAATCAACCATGTTCAGATGTGCTTGACGACCACTAGGGTTTAGACGGAGGATCTTGCTTCTTTTCTCGTGAATCAATCCCGATTCGCTATGTGGAAGTGATAGTCTACTGCTTTAAGGAGGTAATTGATGAGCAACGACTTGCGGTCCTTTTGGCAGCAGCTCGAGATGGAACGACCAGAGGAAATTCTTCGGATTTCTGAGCCTATCCGGCCGGATTTTCTTCCTACGGCCGTGGCGTGGGAAGCCGAGGCCTTGCCCCACTCACCCGTAGTGTTCTTGGAGAACGTCGAGGGATTCCACCAACCTGTAATCTTCAACCTGTTCGGAACGCGAGAACGAGTGGGCATGATCGCCGGAACAACTCGCGAGGGGTTCGGGGAAAAATGGCTTCAGGCCGAAGAGCAGCCGCTAGCACCAGTTTCGGTGTCATCCGGACCGGTCCAAGAGGTCGTGTTCGAGGGATCTGATGTGGATGTCACCCGGCTTCCCATTCTCCACCACTTTCCCCAGGATGCAGGGCCTTACCTGTGCCTGGGTATGCTCTTATGCCGGGATCCCGACACGGGCATCGACAACCTCTCTTATCACCGGATGCAGATGAAGGGTCCCGACCGCTTTGGTCTCAGTCTGCACTCCCGCGGCCATCCCTGGGATTTCTACCGCCGGCAGGAGGAGCGAGGAAAGGGCCTCGAGATAGCCTTAGTCATCGGGGCCCACCCCGCACTCCATATAACAGCGGGCGCCGAATTTGGTATGGACGTCAACGAAATATCCGTGGGTGGAGCGCTTTCAGGATCTCCCGTGGAGATGGTTCCATGCAAAACCGTCGACCTGGAGGTACCAGCCAATGCGGAGATTGTCTTGGAAGGCGAAATCCTCGCGAATATCCGTGAACCTGAGGGCCCATTCAACGAATACACGGGTTACACCACAGCACGGTCTACAGAGAACGTCCTGCAGGTGCGGGCACTCACCCACAGGCAAGACGCCTGGTACCTAGACGTGATTCCCGGCTACTCCTCTGAGCATCTGATGCTAAGTCGGGTGTCCAAGGAGGCCCGGGTGTTCCAACGGCTAAAAGAGGTGATCCCGACACTGAAAGCCATGAACTGCCCTAAATCAGGAACTCTATTTCATGCCTACATCTCGCTGAACAAGACATCTGAGGGGTTGGCCAGGCACGCCCTACTAACCCTGATGGGACTAGACCACTACATCAAGTTCGCCGTGGCGGTAGATGAGGATATCGACGTGTACAACGAGGAGGAGGTTCTGTGGGCTATAGCCACCCGTATGCAGGCAGATAAGGACCTTTTTATCATACCGGGAGACTTCCAAAACCGGCTCGATCCTTGCGCACCAGATGGAACCGTGGCCAAGATGGGGATGGACGCCACAGCCCCGATGGATTGGGACGTAGAGAGGGTCGACATGCCCGAGGGTATTCTGGCAGAGGCGCGGAAGATCATGGGCCGGGTCTTATAGCATTCGAACCGATTCGGCCATTTAGCCAGGCTGGATTTGCTCGCTAGGCGGATGGACGGGCCTGAGGCAACCCGGTACAGGGTTAGATATCCACACCAAGCTCGCGGAGCATCCGCCGATAGGCCAGGGCGATTCCGTCCGGTCCCTTGATGTGGAGCTCTTCCGCTAAATCGAGCGGAAGCTCTTCCGGACGCTGATTTTCCACAATGGCACGGTCCTGCTCCACCACAGTCTGAAGGAACTCAAGACGTTCGGCGGTGGATGAGTCAGGCTTTCCACTTACAACCTTGTGTTCGTCGACGTAAATAGGCCCATGAACTATGCCGGATACGTCCAGATCAAAATTGCGCGCCAGAATCACGAACCGGGTACTCTGGTCAGCCGAGTTGGGCATCAGAGCAACAAACATGACCTCGACCTTGCCTCCCTTTTCCCCTTTCCAAAATCGCAGCGTAAAGGGCTGGCTTAGGAAGTACTCGCGAAGGTGCGACCTGGGTACCAAATAATCGGGGCTCTGATCAAACCAGAAACGCAGCCTTCCGTCCTCTCGCTCCAAGTGGATTTCCGGCGCTAGCAGGTGGTCGGAATCCCCCAAAAGCCCAGGGTGGACCCAAGCTAGATGGGCCTGATCCACGAAATTCTCCATCACCCGTGCGGCACTGCTCTTCCAAACCTTCTTTTCGGAGATTAGTACCCCGTAGTTTGTGTCGCCGTACTCCGGAAACCCGGGAACGGGTGTTTTAGGGTTATCCGACATACATATCCAGATGATGCCGTACTTTTCCTCACAGAGGTAGGAGGTCAGGCAGGCCTTTTTGGGAATGGGATGCCCATCGGGAACCGAGGGAATACGTTTGCATACGCCCTTGCTGTCATAGGCCCAACCGTGATAAGCGCAGACGATGCTCTCTCCTTCGATCCATCCTAGGGAGATAGGGGTTCCCCGGTGGACGCAAAGGTCATAGAACGCCCGCGGTTTCCCGCCCATCCGGCAGATGACTAGGGGCTCGTCCAGAAGCGTGACCGCCAGAGGTTTGTCATCTTTGAGTTCGTTCGCGAAGGCCACCGGATGCCAGTATTCTCTCAGTGCGGGCCAAAGGTCGGACTCCCTCAAAGCACTTGTCCCCTTCATGTCGACTCTCCGAAGTCCCCTTTGTACCCCATTAAGAGACGGGGAAACACCCAAAGCGGCCTAGGAACCCTCGCTGAGAAACCTCCACTTCTGATTCGTCGACAGCGGATCCAAAGGAGTCGCCCTCGGTGGTTCGTTTCCCCAAATTTCGGCGGATTCTCAAAGCGCTCGGTCCTCAGTCTAGCACGGAATATGTTGTTTTAAACCAAGCAACTTATTCGTATCGGACAAGGATTTAAATTTGAAGTATTAATAAAGAAGAAGTGGAGAATAGAATAGTGTAGTGTGAGATTCACTTTGCCCTTAAGGGAGAATGAGTCTTGAAGAAGTACCTGCGCATGGCAATGCAAAATCAAGACATGAAAAATTTCATGCCCGAATGGTTGCACCGCTATCTCATAGTAATCGTTGTAGGAATCTTTCTTTGTCTTCTGATTGTCTATTGGGTAGCTTCACCGGTTAGGACGGACTACGAGAACTTGGTGAAACGGAACGGTCTTTATTACGAGAAGTTTACCGATACCCCTTTCTCTGGACATGTGAAGGGTAAGAAGAAAGGTCGAATCAAGGATGGGAAGAAAGACGGTATTTGGAGATCTTACTACAAAAACGGACGGCTAGAACATCAGATAGTATGGAGGAATGGGAAGACCTATGGTTTGGATGGTAAACGCTTAGGTTGTGAAAAAGAGTGGGCAGAAGATGGACAATTGAAGTGGAGCAAAGGTAAAGGTTGTAAGTAGACGTACGGGCCTTCCTCACTGCAAAATAAAGCCATGGCAAAGCGTGGTGTAGGCATATCTGTTCTGCTTAAGACTGTCTTCGGATTAGCTGTGATAGCAGTCCTCAACTGATAACAGGAAAAAAACACGGGAAGTTAGAATTAAATGGTGCCGAAGGGGAGACTCGAACTCCCACGGGGTCGCCCCCACTAGACCCTGAACCTAGCGCGTCTACCAGTTCCGCCACTTCGGCACCCTTAATTTCACACAAGCATTGAATATATAGCATCGGCGCCCAAACCCAACAAACCACATGAAACCTGGAAAAAGCAACGAAGCCGAAGCAACATTTCACCCGTTTTGTTGTGCTAGTGACGCCTGTCAAGAACTACATTAATAGAGGTGTCTCCGATTTTTACGGGTTGCTTCGTTTTTCCTTCTAGGTCGCCTGGCTGGCTACCCACCTTACCATCCCCATCTAAACGAACGATGATATCCACAAGACCTTGAAACGGCATTCCCTGAATCATCACGTTCGCCTCGCTCACTTCATACTTTAACGGAAAACCCGAGCTTCTCATTCGCCTTACAGCTAGCGGTGGACCCGAGTCAACACCGGCAGACCGAACAATAACAAAAACCACTTTCCCCCTGGATATCTGCCCCAAAGATGGCGAGACCGTGATCGTTCCGGAAATTGATTTGGCATAGGAAGACTTTTGTAGATCTAACTTCGAATCCTTTGACGGTCGAGACTGACTAGGCACTGACACTACTTGAATAGGTTCTTTCTCTCCAAGGAGGATATCCACACTCTGTGCCAAGTTGGACCCAGCGATATTACGTCCAACCAAAGCAAACGGCTTGATTGTATCTCCACTGAGCTGATCACCGAATAGCCTTGCCATAACCTGAATCTTTCCAGGCCACCGGACCGGGGTATCGCGATCCGGTGGTCCCAGGAAGTACCTAAGAGGAAACTTCGGATTTCGTACCCGTTGCACCGCCACCACATCTGGACGCCTCTTTGAACTCCCAGATGCCATAGATTGGGCCTCTATGACAAGTAAAGGATTTCTCGGAATCTCAGAAACCAAGGATGTGTCAACCCGGATGTACCCGGAGATCACATCGGCCGTGTCATCACTACATGCACTCAGGGCGAGAAAAACCACCAACCCAATCACCGTGTGAAAAAGTTGTTTCATTGTGATTCTGTTTCCCTTGAATTTGGCTAGACCATCAAAGCTAGCTAATAGAAACATCATTATACTGGCTCTGCTATCCGCAAGACATCACCTTAGTCATATTATAGGACAAACTAAAAACCTTTCCTTTTTGCAAATCCGCCTAGTAATATATCCAATAGTCAATGAAAACCTAGACACGAACGTTGGGGGAAGATAATGGAAGTTAATGAGGCCATCCGAACACGTTATGCGGTACGCGAATTCAAAACTGATCAAATTCCTGAAAAGTCCATTCTGAAAATCTTAGAGGCAGGGCGGCTTTCTCCAAGCCAACGCAACCGTCAACAATGGCACTTTGTCGTCATTCGTCACCGTGACACCTTGAATCAAATTGGAACACTGTGCCCATCTGGGGAATTTATTGGCAACGCACCTATGGCAATCGCTATTGTCATGGACGGAGCCAAAATGGCGCAAATTGACGCTTCCCGGGCCGTGATGAACATGATTCTCGCAGGTTGGGCGGAGGGGCTCGGCACCTGCTGGGTAGGCGGAATGGAGCGGGAACAGCTCAAGCCTTTGTTAAATATCCCTGAAGATGCCGACCTCATCACCATCTTACCGTTTGGGTTTCCCGTCCAACGTACCCTGCGTGGGAAGAAAAATCGCAAGTCCCTTGAGGAAATAGCGCACAGAGAACACTTCGGTACTCCTTATACCTAGAACAAGGAGTACCGAAAACTCTTCCTACAATAAAGATTGAGGTCCAAACTCAGATAAGATCCTCCGCATTCTTCTCGAAAATTGTGGTAGAATTCGTGGGAGTTTCCTTAGGAGACAAAAGCACGATGGAGACTGGGTTGCTCTGTGTTTGTTGTGCACGGGCTTAATCGTCAAGCTTAGGAGAGTTGTCGATGGCAATGGACAGTTACCAATTTGCAAAGAGCATGATCCAACAGGCCGAAGAATTTGGGGCCTACATGGATGAGCATATTCTGTCCGAGTGGAATCCAGAGATGGACCAGGCTCAGAATCGCTCCCTTATGGAAACTCAAGCCTGGCGAGAGTTCTATCTTGGAGTCCCCACTGTTGCAAGAGAGATCGATCAGCTCCCCGACGAAGACGCCGATATCAAGGTCCTTTTAGCACGTCAATTGGCTGAAGAACTCCTCCATTGGAAGGTTTGTGCAGAGCGCGCAGAAGAGTTGGGAGGGAATGGTGATCTCCAAGCTTACAAACCTTCGCCCGAAGACCAAGCAATGTACAAAATTACATTTCTTCCCGAATACTGGGAGATTGCGGCATCACTCCAGATCTTCGGAGAAACAATCTTAATACACACCTTTCGAAAAATGGTTGAGGTTTTGGATGAACGCTCGGCAATTGTAGTCCGGGACGAGATGCTGGTGCACGAGGGTACACACGTCCGAAACGGGCGTCTGATTCTCGAGCGCCATGCAAAAACGGATAAAATGCAGGATGCAATCCGGGAAATCGGTCAGAAAAAATGCGACCGCGTTCGCAATGCCTATCCCTACGCTTTACCCGGTTTCACTATCGAATAGTTTGAAAATAATGAGAGCACATCCGGTCCGGTTAGCGTCACCGACTTGGGTGCTTTTTTGAAAGATGATTTGGTGACCGTCTCTTATCCGGGTTATGTATATCACCCAAATTATTTCTCAGATATAGGCGAACACGTTCTTCAGACTCAAAAGTACAGGCGAACCTATGAGCGATTTCGCTTGGAAATGGATATCCCGGACGGCTGCTTTTTCCATCCGCAACCTGCCACCGAACAGGAAACACTCCTAGTTCACACTCCGGAGTACTTGGAGGACTTGGAAAGCTGCCGACCCACCTCTCGGACTCTGTCATCTGAACTCCCCATTACTAAAGATATTATTGATTCTCATTTCCTCGCGACAGGGGGTACAGTACTCGCATCCAGGCTGGCACTCGAACGAGGACGAGCTCTGAACATCTCCGGGGGATTTCATCATTGTTTTCCCGATAAGGCTGAAGGGTTTTGCTATCTCCATGATTTTGCCGTCGCTATACGCTGCTTGGAACATGAAGAGAAAATTCATCGGACCGTAGTTATCGACTGCGACTTGCACCAGGGCAACGGTACAGCTTTTATCTTCACCAACGATCAAAACGTCTTCACTTTCTCAATTCATCAGCAAAACCTCTATCCGGTCAAACAGAGCAGTAATTTGGATATTGGTCTTGATGACTTTGCTGGGGACGAAATATACATGGAGCACATCACACAGAAAGTTCCGGAGATACTGGACCAACAAAAGGCGGAACTGGTTGTCTATGAGGCGGGAGCCGACCCATTCGAAGGGGATCAGCTTGGTAGTCTCCGGCTCTCTAAAGAGTGCCTACAAGAACGCGACTTCTTCGTTCTTCGGGAATGCAGAACAAGAGGCATTCCCATTGTTGGTGTCCTCGGAGGGGGATACGCAACTAACTCCGAGGACACGGTTGAAATCCACACAAATACCTGCAAGGCCTTTTGGTTGGCCTAGCGGATGGGGAGGAGCAAAATTCTGAGTTTGACATTAATAGCGGAAACAAAATCACAACCCAACCAAACTCAAAGACTGAGCCCCCCTTATGGGGATTGTATCTTGACCAAGTTCATTTTAGCTGTTTAGAATCCCAATCGATCATTCACATGTCCAAAGACTGAAGGGTACGAGTCTCATGATGCTTCCAGTTCTAGTGGGTGTAAACGATTTATTCTTCTCATCCAAGATCACGGCCCCAGCAAACCAGTTGGGCATACCCATGAAATGTTTTCCGTCCTGTGACCATATATTGACTACCGCCAAGGAAGTTTTTCCGGGCCTGATCATACTAGACCTTGAGTCCGTCGTTGGCGACCCAATTGCCTTGATCCGAACGTTGAAAAAGGATAAGAAAATAGGTGATGCCCTGATTCTAGTCTTTGGAAGACACACCAACGCAGAAAAACTTACCGAAGCGAAGAACGCCGGCGCCGATCAGGTGATGCCACGCTCCGAGTTTGTTGAAGTACTTCCGGAAATTCTCAGATCCTGGTCACAGAAAGACGAATCTTCATAACGAAGTGTACCCCTTATATCAACTCCGTGAGCCTTATGGCTCACACTTTCTTCATTTCTCATCATTATCCTATTCGCGCCTACCCATGGTTTGTTGTAGACAAAGTAGGCGATTTTTGGTTCAAATGAGTTTCGAAGGGTAACAAAAAAAATTGCACCCGGAGGTTTATCTCAAATGCGTGTCTCGATTGATGGGAAAATGGAATGAAATCTTGGGCTACCCGAATATGGGTTTCCACGCTGTTACTGCTAGTTGTGCCTTTTGATTTGATGGCTCATCACGAGTTAGCTGATCCCGCCGATATCTTCGACAAAATGGACCGTCCTGCGGTCACTGCCACCCCAACCCAGGCGATTGCCGCATCCATTGCCATTTTGCTTATCCCGATTATTATTATCACATTGGTTTTTCTATCTCGACGTTCCCGACAACCATGACGAGGATCTTATGAAAGCAGACCTTCGTATTAACGGTGGAACTCTCGTCCTTCCCGACAAAGGACTCTTAAGAGCAGGTTTAGCCATCCGCGGGGGAAAAATATCGGCTGTCGCAATGGAAAGCGCTCTGCCTCCCGCTCACCGATCTATCGATGCATCGGGTTTGTATGTTTTCCCAGGCTTGGTTGATCCTCATGGCCACATGGGACTAAACGATGATTTCCCTGGTGAATGTCGAACCGAAACCCGCGCTGCCATTCGAGGAGGAGTCACCACCATAGGTCTTTTTACAAGAAGCACGGGAAACCATCTGAAAAATGTCCCAAAACTGGCCAACATCATCAATCAAACCGCCTACAACAACATTTTTCTCAATCTAAACATCACGGCTTCCAAAGAAATAGAAGAGATAGTCAAATACGCGCAAGAACTGGGGGTGTTCTCATTCAAATTTTACATGTGGGGGGTACCAGGGAACCCTACCACAGACGATGCGCTACTTTACGATGGCTTATGCCAAGTCGCTAGGCTTGGCAAAAAAGGTTTAGCTTGCGTCCACGCTGAAACCAAGACCATAGTGGACTCCGAAACCGAACGCATATCAAAGCTCAAGTCGTGGAACAAGTCTAGTCTGAAGAAATATGCTGCAAGTCATCCGGCAGTTGCTGAGGCACTAGCCATTGAGACCGCAGCTCATCTAGCTGAATACGCAAGGACTCGTTTATACATCGTCCATCTGTCCTCAAAAGAAGGCTTGGATACCGCAACGCGTCTAAAAAAGCATATGCCCAATCTCATTCTCGAAACGACACCTCACCATCTGAACCTTACGGAGAACGACCCAAACGGAACGTTTGCGAAGATAGCGCCCCCCGTCCGGAGTGAAACCCATAACCAAGCACTTTGGCAAGGCGTAGCCGACGGTCGAATTGAGACCATAGGATCTGACAATCTACCCAGAAAACGCAAGCAAAAAGTTAACCATTGGGAGAAAGCAATCACCGGGTTTCCAGGGTACGGAACCTCTCTTGCCTTAATGCTAGATCGAGGTCACCACAAGCGAGGCATCCCCCTCGAACGGATCGCGGCAATGGTCTCCATGAATCCTGCGAAAATCTTTGGATGGTTTCCCAAAAAGGGAACAATTCAAAGGGGAGCGGATGCGGATATTGTCCTAGTTGATCTAAACAAGTCGAAGTCCGTCCATTGGAAGGAGCTCGAGCACTGGTCTGACTTTTCGGTATATGAGGGTTGGCGACTCAAAGGGTGGCCAGTTATGACGATCCAGGGCGGGCAGGTGGCCTATGAAAATAACCAAATTGTTACCGAGGAGGGCTCAGGAGGATACCTACGACATTAGCCGGGAAAACAGTCTCTCACCTAATTTAACGCATACCACCGAGTTGGTACCCAATCCCTCCAGTTTGCTCCCTTGTGGGTCATAAAACAAAGCGAGACTTGTCGTCATTCGTGCGGCAGAATTAAGATAGTAAACCCTTTAGCTTTGATAAAAAAAATCTGTTTTGCTCGTCCGTTCCTATCGTAACTCGAATGTGCTCTGGTAATCCAAACGAGTCGCAGGGACGAACGATCACGCCCTCGGCCATCAGTCTTCTAGCCAACCCAGAGGCATCAGTCCCCAAACGGACGAGAATGAAGTTAGCTTCTGTGGGAACGTAGTCGAGTCCATGGCTTTCTAGCCCAGAATAAAGCTGCCTCTTTCCGGTGTAGACCATCTCGCGCGTTCTTGCATAAAACTCCACATCTTTTAAAGCACCCGCTGCTGCTGCCAAAGACGGACCGGCCACATTGAAGGGATCTTTCGTCTTATGAAGAGCACGAATTAAAGCCGGGCAACTAATGCCGTAACCAACGCGAAAGCCCGCAAGCCCATAGATCTTGGAGAAAGTCCGTACACCAACGACAATTCCATTTCCTCCCTCAAAATTCAAATCACTTCGAGGAACATTATGATCCTCGATAAAGTCAATATACGCTTCATCCAAAACAACAATTACAGGCCGTGACAAATTAAACAAAAAAGAATCAAACGTATCTTTTTGGATACAAGTACCTGTCGGGTTATTGGGGTTGCAGAGAAAGATCAGTTTGGTGCGGTCAGAAATCTGTTTCTGAATGTTATCCAAGTCAATCCGAAAATTTCTCAGTGGGGACGTGATTGGGACCCCACCCATGACCCTTGTTACCGTCGTATAGGGGTGAAAGGTAGGGGAAGGGATAATACACTCATCACCTTCGTTCACAAAAGCTCTGGCAATGTTTTGCAACACATCGTCTGACCCATTTCCAACGAAGAAGTTCTCTACCGACAGCCCAAACTTGTGCGACAGGGAAACCTTCAGGCTACTTGCGCTCCCATCGGGATAGATGTGAGCCTCTCCCAAAGCCTCTTCAGCCGCCTCAACTGCGCCGGGTGACGGCCCCAGTGGATTCTCGTTCCCAGCCATTTTTTCGACATTGTCCAAATCAAACTCTGCTTTAACCTCATCGATGGATCGCCCGGGGACATAATCCTCCAGTTCATAAATTCCTTTGCGCAACAACTTCTCTATCATCTCACTCACCAAGACATTCCTGCTCTAGGCCTTTAAAGTTTTCTCCATTAACTCTCAGATCCGCTACTTGGCTAAATGAAATCCACGTTCCGCTTAACCAAAACGATATGAACACATGCTACTCTCACCCGTTTACATCTTTAACTGACAAATAAAAGGACCGGGCTGTCCGGCCCGGCCCTTGGGAAACTCTACTTCATTCGTAATGCCTTCCGGCACTCTTGGAGCCCGACACACCAAGATAATCCTAATTCCTCGCCCTACTATCATCCCCCAAAGCAGCCAGTATCTTTTCCGGTGTAATAGGAAGATCTCTAATTCGCACACCCGTCGCGTTGTAGATAGCGTTGGCTAGTGCGGGAGCACCCGGATTAGTCGGTACCTCTGCCACGGCCTTACAGCCATAGGGCCCCATCTCGTTGTGAGTCTCTACCATTACAACCTCAATCTGCGGCATATCATTTGACGTAAGCAGCTTATAATCAAGCAAGGTATCATTGAGGGGGGTTCCATCTGGACCATACTGAATCTGTTCCGTCAACCCATACCCGAGACCCATATGAACAGCTCCCTCGACCTGACCTTCCGCCAGTTTCGGGTGAATACAGAAACCACAATCCACTGCCGCGACCATACGCAACATCTTCACCACCCCGGTCTCTGTATCCACCTCGACTTCCACAAATTGAGCCGAAAATGGAGGGGAACTCATCGGAGCAACGTGCGAAGCTGTCGACGCAATTTGATGCATCTTTCCGTAAAGTGCGTGCAAAGCAACATCCCGCATCGAAACAGATTGTCCACCACCAGTCCGAACCTCGCCATTCTCTAGCGTGAGGTCATCGGGGTGAGCCTCTAACAACTCACCCGCGACTTCCAGGACCTGCGCTCTAACGTCCTCTGCTGCCTTTTTTGCCGCCATGCCAGATACATAGGTTGTGCTAGAGGCATAGGCGCCAACATCAAAGGGTGTCAGGTCGGTATCGCCTGAGTAAACAACCACCTTGTCCATATTAACGCCGAGGGTCTCAGCAACCATCTGGCCCAACACTGTATCCGCTCCAGTACCCAGGTCAGCCTCCCCTGCCAAAACGTTGTATGAACCATCATCATTCAACTTGATTGTCGCAGCACCCCAATCGATCCCGGGGATTCCGTTGCCTTGCATGGCGCAAGCCATCCCAACACCACGCCGAATTTTTGCACCGTTACTTGTAATATTCTTCACGGAATCCCATCCAAACGCCTCAGCACCACGCCTCATAGCTTCCGTGAGACCATCATCTAAAATCTTACGCGCTGTTTTCTTGCCCTCTGAAAGAACACGGGAAATCGGATCATCCTGATCTTTCTTGATACACGCCATACCGCGAAACTCGAGAGGATCCATACCAAGTCGTTCGGCCATTTCATCCATCTGATTTTCTACAGCGAAAATTCCCTGTGGCGTCCCATACCCTCGCATTGCACCCGCGGAAGGAAGATTCGTGTAAGCAATTTTGCAGTGAAAACGAATATTCTCTGCAGGATAAAGCGGAAGTGGATGGGAACCCGTGTTTGCTTGAACTGTAACAGCATGACCTCCATAGGCTCCCGTATCGGCAACCACACGAAGTTCATTTGCCACCAACGTACCGTCCTTGGTGGCACCGGTCTTCATCCACAGAACCTGCGCATGCCGAGACCGGGCTTGCGTGAACTCTTCCGTACGACGGAGTTCCATTCGAACGGGGCGTTTGGCCGCGAGTGCAAGCGCACCCGTGATGTCCTCAATAACCATCTCTTGTTTACCGCCAAATCCACCGCCAATCCGTGGCTTGATCAGTCGGATACGCCCTTCGGGAATTTGAAGGGCTGAAGCCATCTGTCGGCGAGTGTGAAAAGGAACCTGAGTACTAGTCCTAAGGACGAGACGTTGGTCCTCGTCCAAATAGCCTATGGCAACGTGAGTCTCCATACTGCAATGTTGAATTCGTGGCACACGGTACTCATTCTCCACAACAAAGTCAGCTTTTTGAAAACCCTCCTCGACGTTTCCGACTTGAACATCAATCTCGCCTGCAAGGTTTCGAGACGCATCCTTCACATTTGTGATCTCTGATTCATCATGTACAATCGGAGCCCCTTTTCGGAGAGCTTCTTCCGGATCAAAGACTGCGGAAAGCACCTTGTATTTCACCTTGAGCAGTCTGATAGCCTGCTCAGCAATCCAGGGGGTTTCAGCTGCAACTGCGGCCACACGGTCTCCTACATGACGTACCTTTCGATCGAGAATAAAATGATCCCAGGGAGAAGGCTCTGGATGGTTTTGCCCCGCTGTGGAAATCGCAACGCGCGGCACATCTTTGTGGGTCAAAACAGCATGAACACCTGGAAGAGCCCGGGCTTCTGAAACGTCGACATCCTCAATTTCGGCATGGGCATGGGGGCTTTCCAGAACACGGCCATAGAGCATTCCGTTTGGGTGAACATCATCGGAGAAGCAAGGCTGACCGGTAACCAGTTTAATACCGTCCAATTTCTGAACGTTTTTCCCGACAACGTAATAGCTGTCACTCATGGTCTTCTCTTCCCCCCGGGTCAGTCGCCCCGTCGACTCCATGTCTCATTTTCTCTGCAGCCAGCAAGACAGCCTCAACCGGCTTTCGATAACCAGTGCACCGGCAAAGGACACCTGCCATACCTTTTCGCACCTCTTCTTCACTGGGACTCAAATTTCTATCCAGTAGGTCCTTAGCCACCAACAGCATTCCGGGTGTACAGAATCCACACTGGACTGCAGCACAATCCAAAAAAGCTTGTTGGAGTGGATGGAGGGCTTCCGGAGAACCCAGTCCCTCTATTGTGAGTATCTCCCGACCCGCCGTAGTCCCGGTAAAAGTTACACATGCATTGACAACCTTGTCGTCTACCAAAACTGCGCAAGCCCCACAGTCTCCAGTATCGCAACCACGCTTGACACCAAGAAATCCGTTGTCTCGAAGGGAATCGATTAATAGTGCCCCCGGGAGTATATCCCACGTTAATTCCTGCCCATTAATTCGGATAGTAATTTTCACGCGCTCAATCCCCCTCTTTCGGTGAAACACCGCCATTCCGGAGACAAATCTCTAACCCTCTCCGAGCTAAGACTCCGCTCACCTGCCTCCGATAGGCTGCCCCCGCGCGATGATCATCATGTGGCTTTACCTTCTCCCTCACCTTTTCCGCCACTACTTCGAGGAGTGTCGCGGTAGGCTCTCGCTCTTCCAAAAGCGATTCGGCATCCGGCACTCGCATTGGGGTAGGACCTACTGACCCGAGGGCAATTCGCACATCTCGACAAATACTTCCTTCCAAGCGCAACGAAACCCCCGCATTTACGATTGCCAGGTCTTCCGAAGTACGTCCCACCTTTAGGAATGCTCCTCGCCGATCAGCAGTTTCGGGTATTGTTACTCCCTCAAGCAAACCACCTTCAAGGGCATTCTGACCCGGCCCTATAAAAAAGTCATCCGCAGAGAGATCCAAACTTTCCCCTTCGCGTCGGATGTGAACCACAGCGTCCAGTGCGAGAAGTGCGGGTGGAAGGTCCGCAGCAGGGGAACTACCTGCAAGGTTCCCACCCAGTGTGGCAGCATGACGAATTTGCCGGGAAATAAAGGATGCTGCGGCATCGGAAAGAATACCGTCAGCAATGAGTGCGATAGTCTGCGAATCTGCCAGATCAAAAATAGTAGCTGCAGCGCCTATATGAATTCCTTCCTCATCTTGCCGAATCTCGTTGAGCCCAACCCGAGTTATATCAACAAGTATTTCCGCTTTCTTCCCCTGTTTGACTGCTACATCTGTACCACCTGCCACAAGGATTGCCCCCTCCCTTTGAAGTAAAGAGAGCACCTCCTCTACTGTACCTGGGGTATGGTACTCGCGCACATAATCCACCGCGTTCTCCTTCTCTACGGCCAAAACTCGTTTACTCACCGTCCATTATTGTTCACCCGAGGGAAAATAACTACTTTCAGATTCTGGCTGTCTCCGAAGTAAGTAGTTTCCAAAAAAACGAAACTACGGGAAGATACCTGTCGGTTTCACAATAGGCGGTGACTAATGACATACCCCCATTGTCACATGCACCCTTGTCTTGCTGTCAAGCCCTGGATCCTCCTCATGAAAATTAACATAATCCTTTGACCCGAGGAGTCATCGTTTGATACCCTGCTCCGGTGAGGGAGAGTATGTGCCTCCTGCTCTCCCGCTGTGGATAACTCATATTCCCCCTGCGAGTAGCTACCTGATGGACCATGCTTCTGTTCGGTCTTCCTCGATGATGATGAAATACAGGCAAGTAGTGATATTTGTGGCCGTCTTTGTTCTGGGATTTCTGGCTACCAGTTATCGCATGCCGGTTCAGGCCCAAGTGTCCTCTCTATACCTTCGAATGATCCTAGTCCAAAACCAAGAGGACGCGAAAAAAGTAGCCAACGAGCTAGCAAAGGGCAGGTCTTTCGCAGATGTAGCTTCCCAGTTTTCAGTCGATTCCACCAAGGAACGAGGCGGCTTTTTAGGGCAAGTAGCTCTGAAAGATCTGAACGAAAATATTCAGGTGATGGTGAGAAGTCTCAAGGTGGGCGGCTACACGGGTCCGGTTCAAGTCGAGAATGGGCTCGCTTTTTTCCAACGCACAACAACTGCTCATTATACCTATGCACTTGAACTGATGCGGTTAGAAAAGTTCGAACGGGCGTTAGAACCGCTGAATAAAGATCTGGCACTTAACCCAGACCGCACGCATAGCTTGGCCCTAAAGGCATACGCCTTACAGAGACTTGACCAAGACAAAGTGGCCGAAAGCGTTTATCGTCAAATTATTAAACGCGATCCAAAAAACGTTCTCGCCCACAACAACTTGGGCACCTTACTCGATCAGAGAGGAGAGCACGCGGGGGCGGCCAAACACTTTGAAAAAGCCGTGGAACTTGATTCCGAACAAGACGTAACACTGCACAATTTAGCGTGGATTCACTCGGCCCGCTTGAACAATCCAGAAAAAGCATTGGGATTCATCCGAAAAGCTACTAGGTTGAAGCCAAACAAGGCTAATTATCACGCCATGCTAGCTGATATATTTCAAAAACTTGGGCAGAAAGGCAAGGCGCAAAGGGCCATCGCCCGAGCCATCGATCTGGATTCGAAAAACGAAAGCTATCGCAAACTCCTAAGGCAGCTCGGTCAAGCATCCAATCAAAATTTAACACCCCCTTCAAAGAAGAAGGTCGCCCAAATAGACCCAAAAAAAACCAGGGGAGACAATGCCTTGTCTAGAGCCACCGGCAAGGTACCGGATAAACCGAAAAAATCGATCGCGACAAAAGTCCCGGACAAAAAACCTTCGCGTCGGCCTTCAGTGATGAAAAAGGCGACCAAGACAAAACGTCCCCGTGTGGCTCTCAGCCGTCCCACCAAACAAGTCACCCCTTCGCAGCATATTAAGATCGTTACTCGCAGGGGGGGAGCTCGCAAGGCACAAAAGGTCGCCCAACTGATGAAAGAAAATGGCTTTCCAATAGCCCTTCGCCTTCGTGAGACAAAAACACTTAAGGGAATCCGAATTTACTACAAAAATAAATCAATCAGAGCCGCGGGAGAAATTCGGGATCTGATTACCCCTCGCCCCACTCTTCGGCGTCTTACCTGGAAATCTCAGTTTGACATTATTGTGTTTGTAGGAAACTAACAAGAATTACTGGTCAGCAGAGGGGCAGTTGAGGTCATTCGAGAATCCACAACACGCAGTATTACCTGCCCCAGCAAGTCTCTACCTTTTCCAGTTGGCCTTTCTTCAGTTGGCGGTAGATGCCTCTTCCAGCGGTTCAACTAGCAGGATACGACCATCAACAAGCATCCCTGCTTTGTAGAGCGTATGCGCCAGCATTTGTGGGGCATGAAAGATATTTAGTTTAAAACCGTTATCGAGAATTCTACGAAGGCCATTAACAGTTTCTGCTACGGCAATCCCATCCAACAAATCCAATTCTCCAAACTCGAGACATACTGAAGCATCAGAATTTTTTAATCTATTCACTTCTCGGACCAAATCACAGGAAAACTCGTACGCCGACGCACTACAAATTTCACCGGAAGTTAGCAGTCTTCCATGCTCCTCATCGATAAAAAAAGAATAAGATTTCAATGACCTGCCCACGTGCTCAGTTAGAAAGTGGAATGGAAAATTCTTTCATCGTGCAACTTTAATCAAAAGCAAAGATCTCATACCTCATGGCCTTTGGATTGTAGTCGTTGATAACGTTTACCTGAGGACACGATGTCGCAGCAACCAGAATGTCCATCTCTGCCAAAAATTCTATGTAGTCACCCTTCTCACATGATGGGGGAAGAAATGTCCAGGTTCCATTTTCATCATCCTGAAAACGGACAGGCATAAATACGTTAAACGTGCCAGAACCCTCTAGATCCTCGAGACTAATACCATAGGGTTCCAAGCATTCTGCGAAAAGCTCTACACAGGTCTTGTCCCCAAGATACTCATCACCCGGCATTAACTCTCGAATTTTTGGAGAACAGGATCCGTTAAAGAGATGGTCCCCCACTTTGTCATCGATTACTCTAAGCATCACCCGTTCCCAGGGCGGCTTGGAGTAAAGTTCCGTTAGTCTCTTGGTACCTCCAAGAATTTCTCCTTCGGGTCGCTCAGAGTTAAGACAGGATGACCACCAAGCAGAAACTTGCTCTTTATAATTTTGAGCATTGATAAACTTAACGTCTGCCACCTGTTTCCCTTCGTGAGCCGTAATACGTAAAATCTGACCCTTTTGGAGCGAAAATGCTTTGGCAGATCCTCTAGGAATAACAAATCCATCTACTGCTTTACGGTCTTGGTTGCCATTAACAGTCAATTTGTTATCTCCTCTGTTTTCTAGGAGGGCGTACCGCATTCGCACGCACTGTCCTATATACGTATCGTTGCAGAGCGAAAAATCTTCCCCTACCCAGCCTGGGTGTCGCAAACAGTACCGTTCCAAATAGAAAGGATACTAACATGGAGACCTTTGGAACGAATTTAAAACCTTGTTGAATCTGGCTATGAAAAACATGATTCGAAGGTGCATAAATTCGGTTAGGTAACGGCGAAAGGATGGGGAAAATAGTGATGCTGTGGTGATATTTTGGTGGCATCAGTTTTATTATATTTTAATTTCGATGGCTTACATGTATGTTTTTATATTGAATCGTAATGCAATTGCATGCGGGCAGGAAACCTTTTCCATTAAGGCTTGATATACTTCCATGCTCTTCTACTTTTTTCACTTAATGCCCTATCGCGATCTGCCTGAAGATTATCTTGAGACTTTCGGAAGTTCTTGGGCAACTATCCCGAACATGCTCTACAACCCTGAGGTGGGGCACCGACTTTACAATGAATATTTGGATTCTTTTGAGGAAGCCGACAGGCTAGGCTACGATGGTATCTGTGTTAACGAACATCATCAAACCTGCTACGGAAACATGCCCGCCCCTAACATAATGGCAGCCACATTGGTACGAAGGACATCCCGGGCAAAAATCGCCATTTTGGGTAACGCCATCCCTCTTCGAAACCATCCTCTTCGGGTCGCTGAAGAAGTGGCAATGCTCGACGTTATCTCGAAAGGCCGAATTATTTCTGGTTTCGTCCGAGGCGTCGGAGACGAATACACAGCCTTTAGTATGGACCCAACCACATCACGAGATCGCTTTTTCGAAGCACACGATCTCATCATAAGGGCCTGGACGGAGGCGGGACCTTTTGATTTTGACGGCCGATACTATAAATTTCGATATGTGAATCCATGGCCACGCCCCTACCAACAACCTCATCCGCCTGTCTGGCTACCTTCATCGGGAAGTCCAGAGACAATCCAGCTCGCGGCGGAGCGACGGTACCCTTACATGCAAGTATTTAGCCCACTGAAAACGGTAAAAAAAATACTTGATGAGTACAGGGAGGAGGCAAATAAATTTGGATACGAGGCCCATCCGGATCAGCTAGGCGTTTCGCTCCCTGTGTACACGGCTGAAACGGACAAACAGGCCTGGAAGGAAGCAGTGCCGCATATAGAGTTTTTATTTAATAGACTTTTAAAGCGACCCTTTAATCAATTTTTCCCACCAGGTTATCTCACCGAGAAATCCATGACCAAGGTGATGAACCTGCGTGACCTGATGAACAAAGATAAGTTTGACGCACGTGTACTTCAGGAAAACGGAACCATTATAGTTGGGAGCGCGGCCACGGTTAGGGACCGGCTAAAAGAATTAGAGCAGAAAGCAGGAGTTGGCCTTCTTGTCGCGTTAATGCATTTCGGTGGTCTATCGAGGGAGATGACCTTCAAAAACCTGAAAATTTTTGCAAGGGATGTGATGCCCCATTTCCGGAAAGAATCGAAAACAACCATTGACACGTGAACCCTGAGAGGTTTCCCAGACAAGCATCCCACCCCCCCGGTAATGTAAGTTTCTTAACCTATCTACGTTAATCCTCCTCCATAAAAAACCGCCCGAGCCCTAGGGGATAGCCCAAAATCAGTTTGCAAACTTTATCGAGGACCTCATCAGACTTTAGCGTATTCCAACCATCGATCAGCGGAAAATCCGATTCAAAATAAAAAACTCCTTCCTCGTGGTAGTGGTAAACACCGTAGACATCCTCTTCCCCGGCGTCTTCCAAACCATCTTCCAGCAGTTCTTCAAAAGTATCTCCTAAGTGAAGGGCATTACCCTCTACATCTTCACTGACATTGCGATCACGGGTCGCTAGAGAAACCTGAAGGGCTATCTTGTCAGGGTGCCGATTTACTCGAATCCAAGTTTTTCCCCAAATTTCCATCCATATCTCAGGTCCTAGAGGTTCCCTTTCCGAATCATCAGGATCTCTGTCGGATACACTTGAAAATCGCTCATCCTCCTTAAAAAAATCCTTTACCTTATCCAAAAATTCACTCATCAAAACACGCTCCGAATCAGTCATCGACATCCACATTCTCCTATTCTCAAGGACTCAAACGAATTGGGGTAGCATACGTCGCTCAATTTTGTAACAAAGGATAAATCTTACGAAATCTAAGCCTTCAGAGTCAAAAATCCAAAAAATCAGTAAGAAACCTAACAAATAGCCGATGGAATGGTCGCGATTGGGTTGACAACTGAATTGATCTCTAGATATAAATTCTGTAACAATTGTGGGGTTGCTTATAGGGATGCTCCCGGCGACCCCGATCCGGCTACGTGAGGAACTCTTCTTACGGAAATCAGTGAAGACCTCGTTTCATTATCAAGGTAAGGGGGCAATGCGGTTGGAAAGAATGGGGAGCTTGCGTTTGGTTGAACTTGTGAAAATGTTCACATGGTCAATCAAATCCTCATTTCGCACTCTCAACCGAGCCAACCATGACTGAACACATACAAGAGGCACGTGCACCCAGGTTTCGAAAAGAAAGGGATACGTTCGTTCGACGGCATTTCCTCTCGGTGGCGGCCTGGGGAGGGTTTTTCCTCTCGGTGGGCGTCGGTGCACTCGGAATGTTGAGATTTATGTTTCCGCGCGTTCTTTTCGAGCCCTCAACAAGTTTTGAAGCTGGAAACCCAGGAGATTACGTTGTCGGGGAAGTCAGTGAAAAATTCAAGCTGTCGGAGCGGGTTTGGATCATCCGCGAAAACGATGGCAGTATCTACGCCCTTTTGGCTAACTGCACCCATCTCGGATGTACACCTCGCTGGTTGGCATCCGAAGACAAGTTTAAATGCCCTTGCCACGGAAGCGGATTCCGGCGTTCGGGCGTTAACTTTGAAGGGCCCGCCCCCCGTCCCCTAGAGCGTGTAAAAATCGCCCTAACCGAAGAAGGCGGAATCGTCATCGACAAAGCCAAGCGATTCCGTCATGAAAAAGGGGAGTGGACCAACCCGGAAGCCTCTCTGAGAATATGAGGAACTAACCTTGCCGAAACTGCGCTTGCCTAGCCTGAATGAATTAACCCAGAGAATGTTTGATTCCTATGTCTGGAAATCCATGTTCCGGCATGGGTACGCCGATACGCCCAGAAACCGTGTTCTCCAAACAGCTAACAACGTTTGGCTTCACCTGCATCCGGCTAAGATCCGACGACACGCTCTTCGCATCCGATTCACCTGGTGTATGGGTGGCATCACGTTCCTAATGTTTCTCGTGTTGACTGTTACTGGTGTTATTCTCATGTTTTATTATCGCCCAGTCGGGGAATACGCCTACGCAGACATAAAATACCTCGAGTTTGATGCACCCTTCGGCATGCTTATGCGAAACATGCATCGCTGGGCTGCCCATGCAATGGTTATTACAACTTGGCTTCACATGTTCCGGGTCTTTATGACCGGTTCTTACAAGCCTCCCCGGGAGTTCAATTGGGTGATTGGGGTACTTCTTCTTGTGTTTACCCTAATGTTAAGTTTTACGGGGTATCTACTTCCATGGGATCAGCTCTCCATCTGGGCCGTCACCGTTGGAACTAACATGGCCCGCGCAACTCCTCTGCTAGGTCACGAAGGACCCTTTGGTGAATTTGTGGGCGTCACTCCACGGTATGACGCACGTTCGGTTCTGCTCGGTGGAACGCTCGTGGGCCCGCCGGCCTTGCTTCGTTTTTACGTCCTCCATTGCATTGTTCTACCCATCGTTGCCGGGCTCTTGATGATTGTTCATTTCTGGCGAATCCGTAAAGACGGTGGCATCTCGGGACCACTTTAGGTGTGTCTTCTGTTGTTAGCTAAACTCGCAATAACGGGCATCGACTGGTTCTCCGGGCGACCCCGATGAAAGACGAATCAAACGATGGCAAAAGGGAAAGCGGGACCGGGTAATCTGGAAGACCAGGTCAGTCAGGCTCCTGCACCCCAAAATCCGGATGCGGTCGGCTCGCCAGCAGCGGTGACGGTAGGCCAGTTTCGTGTAGCTAAGCGCACACGAACAAGGGAGGCGGACAAAGTCCACGTCTGGCCCTATCTCGTTCGTGCAGAGTTCCTATGTTGTTTGGTCATTATGGTTCTCCTAACGGTTTGGTCCGTGGGCTTGGATGCACCTTTGGAAGAACCTGCTAACCCTGCTCTTACTCCTAATCCGTCTAAGGCCCCCTGGTACTTCTTAGGCCTCCAAGAAATGCTAGTTTACTTTGATCCCTGGATTGCTGGGGTGGTGCTCCCCAGCTTGATTATCGTCGGTCTAATGGTAATTCCATACGTTGACATCAACCCGCACGGAAACGGTTACTACACATTCCGAGAACGCCGTGTGGCTATCTTGATTTTTCTATTCGGTTTTCTCATTCTTTGGATCGTCTTGATAATCCAAGGTGTGTTTCTTAGAGGGCCTGGGTGGAACTTCTTCCTCCCAGGGCAATATTGGGACCCGCACAAGGTCGTTGCGCTAACTAATGTTGACCTCCCTTTCGCGCTATTTGGATTCAAAAGCGAACCAGCAGCCAACATCAAGACCTTTTTGACCTCTCCGTCTTTTCACACGGGCGCCTTTATTGTCTCAGGTTATTTTTTCCTGGGTGTCCTTTGGTATCTTTATCGAATGAGAACGGGGGGATACGAAAACGTCGGAATTACTCGATACGCCATCAAGGCTTTACTGTTTCTCACAATGATGGCATTGGTCATCAAAGCCGTCCTTAGGATTATGTTTAACATTAAGAACGTCTGGATTACGCCCTGGTTCAACATTTGAAAGTCGTTCATCCATACATCGGGGTGAAACCATAATTATGCCGCCTGTCGAAAAAACATCAAAAGCAGGATTCTTCTTTATAACCATCATGGTTCTACTGGCCAGCATCCTTTGGGTTGTCTGGGATGAGGTGTCGTACCGCCGCCCATGGAAGGAGTACCAAGCTGAGTTCAATCGGTTGGAAAGCAATTCGGTACAAGAATCTCTTAAACAAGAAAAGTTAAAGGTAGCGGCCAAATTATCGCAGTTGGATAAGGCTATTGAAAAAACCAGCCAGGAGCTAGATCGCAACAAAGACCTGATAACGTCCAAGAAACGACTTGCTGAAAACAAAGAAAACTTGGAAAAAGCGTCCCTTGAAAACAAATTCGCGCGAAGCGAACGCGATGAAGCCTACTACGAGTACAAACACGCCCTCCATGAGGGCAAGACTGGCGTTGCCGAGAAAGCCCGATATGACAAGATCCAGTCCAGAACCGTCGAACTGGGGAACGCCGAAGAAAGGTTGATCAAAAAGACAGATAAAGCCAAAAGGGTGGTGGAGAAACTTCAGAAACCTCTTCGGAAACTCGAGAGAGAAAGGCTAGATACTGGAAGCCAAGTTGGGGCACTGGAACGTAGGCTGGATGCTATAAATCGCCGAGTTCCCACTATTCACCAAGTTGTTATTCAAGGGGTCGAGCTTAGTAATTTCAACGAACCCGTTAACACTGTCGATCGCTGCCAGACTTGTCACCTGGGAGCTGACCGAGCTGGCTTTGAAAACTTTCCGGCCCCCCTTAACACACACCCCAACCGGGAAATCCTGCTAGGTAAACACCCGGTCAAAGATTTCGGGTGCGTTTTATGTCACGGAGGTCAGGGACAGGCACTCAACAGCCTAACGAAAGCACACGGGATAGACCTTGAAACCGGGGAGCACCTTGAGTTCTGGGAGAACCCCCTCTTGCGAGGCAGTGACATACAGACCAACTGTCTAAAGTGCCATACCCAAAGAATGGAAATTCCTCATGCGCCAGTGGTTTCGGCCGGTCAAAACCTCTTCAAGGAACTAGGCTGTCACGGTTGCCATCTTATGAAGGGGTACGAGAACCTTCCGAAAGTCGGCCCGTCACTTATGAAAATTGCTGAAAAAGCTCACCCAGATTGGATGGTTCAATGGATTCTGGATCCTCGGGCCTATCTACCGCAAACCAAGATGCCCTATTTCGCGTTCGAACCTGATGAGGCAACCGCTATTACCGCCTATCTTATGGATGCGTCCAAGAACTTGAAATCGTCTGGGTCTCTTAAATTCAATCCGGGCGACAAACCAGATAGGGCCATCAAAAATGGAAAGCGCCTTTTCGAGACTCGCGGCTGCTTGGGTTGTCACAACATCGATGGGAAAGGTGACGATCACGGGCCCAGCCTGAACCAGGTCGCGACCAAGGTCAACCCAGATTGGCTGGTCAATTGGCTGAAAAACCCACGCCGCTACGACCCTGACACAGTCATGCCTAACCTCAGACTATCAGACAAGGAAGCACAGGATATTGCTTCGTATCTCCTCTCAAGGGGAAAGCGGGATTCCACAAGTACAAATCTTGGCACCCAGCTAAAAGATCCTGACATGATCCGCCGCGGCCAATTTCTGGTGAAAAACTTCGGATGCTATGGCTGCCACAACATTAAGGGTACGGAAAATCTTGGCAGACTTAGTGTAGAGCTAACAACTTTTGCCAACAAAAAAGCAGGGGAGCTAGACTTTGGGGATTTGACGGAACTCCATAAGGATTGGGAGTCCTGGACCTTTGCGAAGCTAAAAAATCCTCGAATCTTCAGCACAGACCAAATCAGTCTAAGAATGCCTAACTTCAATCTGACCGACAAGGAGACCGACGCACTCCGAACATTCCTTCGAAGATGGAATGGTCACTATATGCCAGAAAAATTCATCCGCCATTTGAATCCTCGCGAGTCAGCGTTGGAAAGTGGTCGTCAAATCGCAAAGCAGTTTAACTGCACGGGTTGCCATATCATCGAAAATAAAGGCGGGTTCGTTCGGCAGTATTACAAAGACAAAAATCTAGCCCCTCCTATTCTCAACGGAGAAGGGGCTAAGGTACAACCTCACTGGCTTTACAGCTTTTTGAAGAAACCTATTCCTTTACGACCAGCTCTTAACGATGGGATCAGAATGCCCAATTTTGGTTTAACAGAGCAGGAATCAGCGGATTTAGTTCGGTACTTCGTCGCACAGGAGAGAAACATCGACCTCAAAACACCCTATCAATTCGTGGATCCATATCAGTTCGTTTCCACTGAAAATCCGAACCAAGCTATCCGCGGAAATGTAGCTGTCGGAAAACATATCTTCCAGAACTTCCAATGTCTGGAGTGTCACCAAGGATTTGTTGAAGGTCTTCCGCTAACGGACCTTGCACCTGATTTAGGGATGGCCAAAAACCGGTTACGTCCTGCTTGGGTCCAGCAATGGTTAAAGGATCCACAAAGGCTTCAGCCTGGCACTCGAATGCCCACATTCTTTAGTGGGGATCAAAGCCCATTGAGTACGGTCTGGAAGGGAGATGCTAAAAAACAAATCAACGCATTACGTGATTACCTTTTCAATTTTGACGGTGGAAAAGGAGATGTAAAAGGAATCCCGGCAGGTGTAATCACCGCTGAGGAGGACGAGGATGACGAAGAGGACGAGGATGACGAAGAGGACGAAGAGGACGAAGATGACGAGGATGACGAAGATGACGAGGATGACGAAGATGACTAAAGGCCGTCGGTGATAAAACTCCATAAAAGTTTAAGATTGTTTTTGTACAATTATCTCTCGAACATTGCTATTCATCGCATAAAAATTCAAGACTTTGAAACCTGAGAATAGGCTCATGATATCGCCATTCTCGTATGGGTAAGGCTCTAACCCAGCGCCCATGTCCGGAAGAGGTTCCAACCGATTTCCTTTCCGGATTCGGAACCCGCGGGAACGTCCGTAACTACTATCACGCTCCATCCCAAACATTGAGAAGATTACGCCTTTATTCTCAAGTGCAAGGTATATCCGTTGGATCAAATCCCGGGTCCAATTCATTGGAAGTCTATCCAACACCTCCCAGCAAAGAACCCCGGATAGGGAGTCTGGCTCGTAATGAAAACCCTCCAAGATTGTCTCGATGGGATTTGGGCCCGGTCCCTCCTCTTCATTCCAGGGCGGTAAAAAACCTGATTTTTCTATAGCTTCTTGGTATTCTCGGAGCAGATCAAAAACATAAACTTTAAAACCCTTTTCGCCGTAGAATGAAATATTATTATTGGTAACAGGCCCAAGATCCAAAATGGAAGGTTGTTCGCTACGCTCTACAGATTGCAGGAAAGAACCCAGTGCTTCCGATCCCCAACCATCAAGATCCCCTCTTTCTCCAGGCCTCGAATCGACTTGCGGCGAGGGTGATCTATCCGCAAACATCCTTTTCCAAAGGAACAGCTCATTAGCAACCTTATCGTTCCATATATGATGTTTTTTGCGGCGCCCTACAGACAAACCCGCCCCCTTACACACCGGGATCTTACAACCCAAGTGAAATTAAATAAGCAAACTTCTTACCAGGTATAGATGGAAGTCGATGGAAAAGAGCCGCCTGAAGATAATCCTTCAAGAGTCTCTTTGGGTATTTGGTTCACTAACAAGAGACTCCTGTTGGGAAACTTCCACTTTTTTCTGTTTTGAGGGGGAGGTTACCGTACCTGGGTTTCGTGTCGACTTACCATTTTCGCTGGACATGTCTACCGAACCCTTGAACTTAGCCCCATCTGCAATTACAATCCGAGGCGCCTTAATATCACCCTTAAGGGAGCCCGTTTCTGCAATTTCAGCTTTCTCTTTGGCAACCAAGTTTCCTTCCATCCGCCCAAAAACCGTGACGGTCTTTGCCGTAACTTCAGCAGAGACACTACCAGTTTCTCCTACTGTCAAGTGGTGGTCCTCCAAACTAATTACTCCTTCTACCTTCCCCTCGACTATTAGATCTTCATCACCTGTGACCTCTCCTCGAACAACGATGCTCTTTCCTATCTTGATGTTAGGATCCCTCGCAGGAGTAGGAGTTATAGCCGTAGTGTAGTTCATGGACTCACCGCGGTCGACGGACAGCTCCGAGGATTCATTCGGTGCTTTATTCCGGGCAGACGACTTTGACCACATGTCCATAGACCCCCTTTTTTCCACTGGGTTTCCGAGTGTTCTACCTGATTGACACCTTTTTGTTTGATCTCATGGTAGCCACAATAAATTTCAAAAGCAAGTACAGCTTTCCGCTCTAAATGATATAGGGAATATAGGTCCTCATAACCTATGAACCACGAAAAAACCAATTTACATGCCATTCGTTGCGTTGTAACCAACAAATAATTACAGTTTTTAAATTAATTTAATTCACTTTCTTCTTGCCTCTCTTGCCTTTTTGATTACTAATTAAGAAAGGAGTTTTATCTTTCGATTTCCTCTTTCACAAAGCAATGGGTTAGTCCTTTGAAAAAGATTTCCATCTACATACACTGGCCTTTCTGTCCTAGCAAGTGTCACTACTGTGACTTTAATGCTTATGCTGTGGGCCATGACAATTTGGACATTTTTCAAAGGTATTTCGAAGCTTTGAAACTGGAACTAAAGATTCGGCTGGGAAAAATCATTCGTCAATGCAAACCACACTCGCCTATTGTCCAGTCAGTTTCTTTCGGAGGAGGAACTCCCTCCCTTGCCCCTCCTGAATTCATCCAAAGCTTACTTCAAGAATTGATACCATTAGAGCCCAACGGACAGCCAACAGAACACACTCTTGAAGCCAACCCGGGAACGGTCAACAAAAAACTCCTCGAGCGCTTCCGAGTCGCCGGCATCAATCGATTAAGTCTCGGCGTCCAATCTTTTCGTGACGTTGAGCTAGAATTTCTTGGACGCTTACATGATTCCGAGAAGGCCAAAAGTACAATTAATTCTATCAAAGGTGCTGGATTTCAAAATTATTCCATCGACCTTATTTATGGTCTGCCCAAACAAAGCCTTTCCAATTTCAAAGAGTCTTTAGAGAAAGCGGTGGAACTCCATCCCCCTCATCTTTCCGTCTACGAATTAACCCTGGAACCTGGTACCCCTCTTGCAAATCGCTATTCCTTTACTCTCCATGATGATCAACTGAATGAAATGCATCTACACACAGAGGCGCGTCTCGAATCTGAAGGATACGAACACTATGAAACCTCCAATTACGCCCAACCGGGGTATCGCTGCTTCCATAATTGCAACTACTGGGCCGGTGGAGAGTACTTAGGCATCGGCGCGGGCGCCCATTCTTATCTGTACGGCGTCCGGTCAAAAAATTACAACCTACCCGCCGAATATCAGGAGGCTGTTTTAAGGAAAGGGCATGCTATAGAGGCGAGTGAAAGTCTCCCCGCCCTCAAGGCTGCGGGAGAGGCTTTGATGATGGGACTTCGAATGAGAGACGGAGTGGATCTGAGTACTGTCGGGCAACGGACGGGAACCAATCCTTTGGAAGATTTCTCTGAGGCCCTCAGGGAGTCAATTAATGACGGATTTCTTATCAGAGAGGAAACCCGGATACGGCTCTCTGACTCCGGGCGACTCGTGGCTGACGCCGTAGCCGAAAAATTCCTTTAGCAATTAGGATTCGAATGCTTTGCCGCGGACGTTCCCCTGAGCTATGATTACGGGCGAAGCGGCTGTAATTCAGTGAAGGTTCTTTAGATTTTTTCCGCATCCAGGAGGCAGAACAAAATGCAAAATAGTCAAGAAGTGATGCCCGAACGAATCCTGCTAGGTCCCGGCCCCAGCATAGCGGACCCGCGTGTTCTGCGTGCAATGAATAATCCAATGATCGGATACCTCGACCCGGCCTACATCGATGTCATGGACGAGGTTGCACAGAACCTTCGGAAAGTCTTTCAAACCGAGAACAAAGCTACATTTCCGGTCCAGGGAACAGGGTTTTCAGGTATGGACTCCTGCCTTGGTTCATTAGTCGAGCCAGGGGACAAAGTCATCATCGCCGTTCACGGATTTTTTGGAACCCGGATGTGCGAGATGGTGGAACGATATGGGGGTGAGGCCGTCCGTTTGGATCAAGAGTGGGGGAAAGCCTTCCATCCGGAAACAATCGAAAACAGCCTAAAAGAAAACCTGGACGCCAAACTTTTGGCCATCGTCCATGCTGAAACATCCACCGGTGTTCTTCAACCCTTGGATGAAATCGGGAAACTCTGCCAAGAACATGGCGTCTTGTTCTTAGTAGATGCTGTAACATCCACCGCGGGTGTCGAGCTCGCGGTGGACAGTTGGGGCATCGATGTCTGTTACAGCGGATCGCAGAAATGTCTGGGTGCCCCACCAGGACTAGCACCCGTAACAATCAATCAACGCGCCCTCGGAGTGATAGCTGAGCGAAAAACCAAACCTCCTTCATTCTATCTAGATCTCTCACTTATAAGTGAGTACTGGGGGGAAAACCATGTGTATCACCACACCGGTCCGATGGCGATGGTTTATGCCATGCGGGAAGCGTTACGAATTGTTAATGAAGAGGGCCTCCAAAAACGGTGGGCTCGCCACCATTTAAACGCAGCTGCCTTGCGCGCGGGACTTCAAGGCCTTGGCCTTGACCTACATGCCGACCCAGAGCACTATTTACCGTCTTTGACAACAGTTCGGGTACCTGAAGGTATTGATGACACTGTGTTGCGTAACAAGCTTCTGAACGATTTCAATATTGAGATTGGCGGAGGCTTAGGAAACCTTAAAGGAAACGTCTGGCGAATTGGCTTAATGGGCTACGCCTCTAACCGCCAGAATGTACTCTATCTTCTTTCTGCTTTAGAAACACTTCTAACCGATGCGGGGCATAAACCCTCCGCCCCGGGTGCGGGAGTGGCAATGGCCCAAGAAACCTACATGGATTAGAAAATAGGAAAGATAGGATACAGAAACCCTCATTCCTGAAGGTGAAAGACTATGTTTGGTATCGGCATGACAGAATTAATGATTGTCCTAATCATCGTCCTTGTGGTGTTTGGAGCACGAAAGTTGCCGGAGATCGGAACGGGGCTTGGCAAGGGTATCAAGAGCTTCAAGGCCGGTGTCTCAGGTAAGGAAGATGACAAAGGCACCGATGGTGAACCCGACAGGATCAAAGAGACCGCCGCCGAAGAGAGCGAGGAAAGCAAATAGGCCCCACCTAACTTAAGCTTTTTGATAGCACACTCACATCGCTGCTCTCTCTGCCTGGACTTTATTGCCTAGATGATGTGATGGAGGTTTCCGCACCATGAAGGACTTTTTCAATGTCGCAACACCGGATGAAGTGTTGGCAATCGTTCATGAATTCGAACCCCTCTCCATAGAAACGGTTCCGGTAACAGACGCCTTAGGTCGAATCCTCGCTGAAGATGTCTGTTCCCCAGTCGATCTGCCGGATTTCGACCGAGCAACTATGGACGGTTTTGCCCTGCAAGCCTCCGAAACCACTGGTGCCAGCGAATCCTCTGCAATTCAGTTTGAATTCGTAGGGGACGTTAAGATGGGAGAGGTGCCAGATTTCAAGATTGGAAGCGACCACGCAGCTAAGATTCCAACAGGCGGCATGCTTCCTGAAGGAGCGAATGCCGTGGTGATGGATGAGTATGCATCCTTTGCTGGCTCCAATACTTTACAAATCACTCGTGGGGCGGCCCCCTATGAAAACGTAGTCCAAGTCGGACAGGACATAAAATGTGGCGATATAGTCCTGAGAGCCGGAGAAGAATTACGTGCACAGGACCTGGGTGCGCTATGCGGGTTGGGCATCACCTCCGTAACGGCTTGGAGAAAGCCTCGAGTGGCCATCTTCGCAACCGGGGATGAAATAGTAGACCCCTCAGAACTCCCCCGCATGGGTCAGATACGTGATATCAATCGTTTCACATTGAGTGCTCTCACCACCGAAGCCGGCGGCATTCCCGTCCCCTTAGGAATTGTAAAAGATAATCCCAAAGCCCTCGATACATCCGTTCGTCAAGCCTTAAAGGATAATGACGTTGTTCTCATATCGGGTGGCAGTTCCATGGGGCAAAGGGATCACAGCGTGGAGATTATTGACTCCCTTGGCAAACCGGGTGTGTTGGTCCATGGCGTTTCTGTTAAACCCGGGAAACCTTTGATTATTGGGCGTATCGGGAAGAAAGCCGTTATTGGTGTACCAGGTCACCCTGTCTCCAATATGATGGTCTACCAAGTATTTTTGAAACCACTGGTGCACCGGCTGGGAGGAAGAAAAAACAAGAAAGAGATTATATATACGGAAGCAACCTTAGCTCGAAATCTCCCATCAGCCTCAGGCCGCGAGGACTACATCCGCGTGCGGTTGGAGCGGGATGGAAGCGATCTCATCGCACATCCGGTTCTCGGCAGTTCCAGCATGATTTCGACAATGGTCAAAGCTAACGGATTCATAATCGTCGATGTCAACACAGAAGGTCTCGCTCAAGGCGAGCGCGTTCATGTTTACTCTTTTTAATAAGGAAATGCAACGCACAAAACCCACCAGTTCCTACACACCAAATTATCCGGAAACAAATTTCGCCACACGAGAATATAGAAGGCGATCTCCGGAACGGTGAGAATCCTGGAGAAATATCTTTGAAACATACGAAGCGGAGAATGTTTCTAAATCGGAAGCCCGTGGAAGAAGTTCGCCCGCTGTTTCTTGATTCCGTTCGTGTGCCAAATCCTATCCCAACAGAAACCATTCCCATATCGAATACATTGGGACGAATCACGGGTCAAGCTGTCTTCGCAAAGGTCTCCTCGCCACATTACCACGCCGCCGCCATGGACGGAGTGGCTGTCGAGGCAAGTTACACTGAAGGTGCAAGTGAAAGTACCCCCTTAACCTTGGATCTCAATTCGGACGTGGCTTACGTGGACACGGGAGATCCTCTCCCAAAGGGGACCAATGCAGTTGTTATGATCGAGAACGTACAACCTCTCAAAGAGGGTCAAATCGAAATTTTATCCGCAGTTCGTCCCTGGCAGCATGTCCGAACCATGGGAGAAGATTTAGTCGCCTCACAGTTAATCCTCTCACCAGGCCACCGAATTCGGCCCTACGATATCGGTGCACTTTTGGCAGGGGGACTCACGGACGTGAGCGTCCGGCGGAAGCCCCGGGTCGTAATTATTCCAACCGGGACAGAGCTTGTTCAACCGGGCACACCGCTTCAGCCTGGAGATATCATAGAGTTCAATTCTAAATTACTAGGGGCATTTATCAAGGAATGGGGAGGAGAATGGGTACCACACCCCATCGTTCCAGACAACCGTGAGGCCTTACTAGATGCAGTTCGTGATGCGCTGACTAAAAATGACGTTATAGTGGTCAACGCAGGTTCCTCTGCTGGCGAGGAAGATTTCACAATTAATGTATTCGAGACCGTAGGCGATATACTTCAACATGGAGTCGCGCTAGCTCCGGGTCAGCCGGCAATCTTCGCAAACGTGGACGGAAAACCACTTCTAGGCTGCCCCGGGTTTCCCGTTTCAGGTGCCGTGGTCTTCAATGAATTTATTAGGCCACTACTCGCGCGATTACTCGGTATTGCCGCTCTTTCCGGATCCCACATCGAGGCAGAAATCGGCCGCAAGCTTCCTTCACGGCTGGGTGTAATGGAACATGTTCGAGTCAAGGTTGGCCAAGTTGGTAACCGAATCGTTGCACTACCACTCCCTCGAGCCTCGTCGCTTACCACATCTATGGCCGAAGCAGACGGCGTAGTCCGGATACCTAGAAACGCAGAAGGCCTAGAAAAAGGTCGTAAAACAGAGGTAGAACTGTTCCGAGCGTCATCGGAGATCAAGCGTAATATCCTACTGGCCGGCAGCCATGACCCAGCGCTTGATCTTCTAGCCATCGAAATTGCAGAGAAAACCCCAGGTATAACCCTATCCAAGGCACCTATGGGAAGCCTAGACGGTCTCCTTGCCCTAAAAGGAGGGGAAGCACATCTAGCAGGGTGTCACCTACTAAATCCGAGTTCTGGCGAGTATAATTTCCCTGTGGTTGAAAAACATTTTTCGGATAAAAACATGGTTCTGATCAACTTTCTTTACCGACAACAGGGTCTCCTCCTACTTCGAGATAATCCTCTTGGAATAAGTGGAATGGGGGATCTTACTCGGCCCGAGATTCGTTTTGTGAACAGACAACGCGGGTCTGGAACACGAGTCCTATTAGATCATCAATTAGAAAAGCTAGGCGTCGATTCTGGCATTATCAAAGGATATGACCGAGTCGTCGGAACACACATGGCCGTTTCTGCTGCCGTTGCCAGTGGTACCGCAGATGTTGGGTTGGGCGTGATGTCGGCCGCCCGGGTCCTCAACCTTGACTTTCTTCCAATCGGATGGGAAAGGTATGATTTTATTATGGATCGCGATCTGCTGAGTTCCGACCTCTTGAGACCTTTATTCGATATCCTTATGGATACTTCATTCCGCAAGAAAGTGCTCGCCCTAGGTGGCTACCAAGTCAGCCTCATGGGAGAACATCTCGAACAGGACCCCGGCCTACCTTCAGAAGACAAAATAGCATGATCTGGTTCAACCTAAACGAGCATGTAAAGTCCATAGAAACCTATCAAACACAACCGTTAAAGCCATGACCTATCCTAAAAAAATCCTTTTTCTATGTACGGGAAATATTTGTCGCAGTCCGATGGCGGAGGCCTACCTTAGAAAATTGTTAGTTCAGGGGGGGCCATCGGATGTTGAGGTCTTTTCTTCGGGGGTGAACGCCATCGATGGCAACGTGACACCCCGGGAGGGAATTGAGGCCGCTTCTCAAATAGGACTAAGCTTGAAGGAACACCGGGCAAAGCGTCTGAATGTCGACATGGCAACATATGCGGATAAGATTGTCGTTATGGCCCCTGAGCATGCCGAGTTCATTCACTTTAGCTCCCCGAAGGCAGAAAACAAAATCGAATTTCTGGCCCATTATTCGAACGATAACAATAGTGACACTATCCCTGATCCCCTAGGGGGTTCGGAAGATGACTATCGCGATAGTTACCACCAGATTGCAGAGGCGATTCAGGCCTTTTATCACAAAACTTTTCCTCAGAAGGACTCTCCCGCTGATCTAATCTCCAAAGGTTCGCATGTTTCAGGTTTAGGTGAAGCAATGAGCGTCCCCGCTCGCCAAGGGAGTGTACAGATCACTGTCCCCGCTTCCGCGGCTAATCTAGGACCCGGATATGACACACTAGGTATTGCCTTACAGCTATACAACCAAGTTACCTTGGAATCTGCTGGACAAGATGAGGTCCTGGTCTTTGGAGAGGGAGAAGACTCACTCCCTTGCGATACAACAAACATTGTTTTTCAGGCTATCGAAACTACTTTTCTGCGTTTGGGAATAAAACGTCCTCCACTTCGAGTAACCCTTGAAAACGCCATCCCACTTGCAAGGGGACTCGGGAGTAGTGCAGCTGCACGCATCGGGGGACTCGTTGCAGCCCGAGTGTGGTGCCAGCTTGATATTGACTCGGTTGAGGTACTTCGACAGGCTGAAACTCTGGAAGGCCACGCCGACAATGCTGCTCCCTCTCTGCTCGGAGGACTTACTATCGTTGCCGGAAAAGGAGAATCGCTTCGTTTCGCTCATGCGCCCATCTCCGATAAAATTCAGATTTCACTTGCAATTCCACAATTTGAAGTTTCCACGCCAGAAGCCCGTAGTGCCCTGCCAAAAACCATCCCGCATGACCATGCTGTATTCAACGTCCAGCGGACAGCCTTATTGATAATGGCATTAACAGAAGGGAACAAGTCTTTGCTCCCGACGGCCACCGAAGATCGTCTACACCAAACCCACCGTGCCCATTTGATGGGACCAATCAAGGACGCCTTTAATGCGGCACGAAATTCTGGAGCCGACGGGGTCGTGTTGAGCGGGGCAGGCCCAACGGTTCTTGCATTCTCCATCGTCGGAGAAGCGGATGCCCAAATGATTGCGGAGGGCATGGCCGACGCATACAGGGCTAGGGACATTGGGTGTAGACCCCTAACCCTCAAGATAGACTTTCAGGGTGCCCGCTGCGAATTAGCCGAGTAGACTATGGGAACGATTAAGTACGAAACGTCTTTTCGAACCCGCGGCAATGGGGATTCACACAACATCACGGAAGTCGTAGCCGAATTCATTTGCGCATCTGGGCAGGATTCCGGGATTGCCACGGTATTTGTTCCAGGATCGACAGCCGGCGTGACCACTATTGAATTTGAAGAGGGTGCCGTTGCGGATCTAAAGGCGGCAATGGAGCGAATCGCCCCCACCGAATTTTCTTATACCCATGATGCCCGATGGGGGGACGGTAATGGCTTCTCCCATGTGCGCGCTGCAATCTTGGGGCCTTCGATCTCAGTCCCATTTAGCGGGGGCCTACTCCTCCTTGGAACATGGCAACAAATAATATTGATGGACTTCGACAACCGCCCCAGGGATAGACACGTCGTAGTGCATGTTGTTAGCTAGCTCGCATCCTTCTTGGCGCTTTCAAAGTTTTCATGGGCATCTTCCTGTCCGCCAACAGGGATTAATCCAATTGTTCTGCAATCACGCGTGCCGGGGCACCATCTCCATTTTCGAGTAAAAGCGGGAAAGCATAGAGTCGGATACGAGGCTGAGATATTCGATCAAGGTTATTCAGGTTGGTAATAAGAGGCTTCCCCGCCGCAAGAAACATCTCGTGGATATCCCAATTGAAGGGGGTATCCGCAGCTAGGTACGGAATTGCACGTTCCATAAGGAATTTCCCTGTTTCCTTAATAATAGGTGGGTATGTCTGATAATAATCATCCTGTCCGTGAAATTGTCCCCAACCTGTCTTAACAATAACTCCAACACCGTGTTCAATGTCTTTAGTTTCCATTTCTATCCGTGTAATCTCCTCCCGTTCCCCCTTATCCGAAAAGTCGATTACCTGCGCCTGAGAAACCCAAAAATCAAGCGACATCTCATCGATATTTTGAGCGCCAGAGTAAAAATGGGAGGGGGCATCAATGTGTGTCCCAGAATGAGTTCCTACAGTCAACTCGTGAACCAAAACCTTATTTTCTTCGTAGGAGGAATGTGGCACCAGTTCGGTCTTTGGATGCCATGGCCAATAAATAGGCAATCGGTTGCTGAGCGGATGTGTCAAATCGATCAACGGCATGAATAATCTCCAACGGGTAAATTTTTGGAATTGCAAAGAGAAACTAAGCTTTCGAAACATTATCACAAGATTTGAAATGGAAACCAGGCTATCTTTCATCACGGAGGTGATACAATTGGACATTGGAGTTACCGATTGGGAAAGGGAAAATTGCGAACAGCGCAGGAAACGTCCTCGTGGACATTCAACAATTAGAGTTATTCTGTAAAATCGCCGAACTCAAAAGCTTCTCTCGTGCTGCAGAATCGGCTTCACTGACCCAACCTACTGTAAGCGGGCATATCAAAAATCTGGAAGAGGAGCTAGGGGTCCGACTATTTGATCGCCTGGGTCGGGAGGTCGTCCTGACTGAGGGCGGGAAGATCCTTCAGGATTTTGCGCTACGGATTATCGCCCTGCGACATGATGCCCGGAATGCCATCCAGAATTTTGCTGGGGCAGCGCGGGGACCACTTAGGATAGGAGCCAGTTCAATCCCTGGTGATTATCTTCTCCCGAGTGTCTTAGGGAAATTCATAAAAACATACCCGGAAACAGACGTAACTCTAAAGATCGAAGACTCCGAAATTATTGCACAGATGGTTTTGGCGGGGGAAATAGAACTAGGTGTCGTGGGGGCAAAGATGGATGAAAACCATCTAGGTTACGAGGCGTTTGGATATGACGAGCTCATCCTTATCCTACCATCTGGTCACGCCTGGGCTACTAGAGATTCAGTAGCAGTCACTGAACTCAAAACACAGCCATTTTTACAAAGAGAAAAGGGATCGGGGACTCGTCAAACATTGGAGAATCGGCTAACTTCGATGAAATTTGATTTAAATGATTTGAACACCGCAGTAGAGCTAGGAAGCAACGAAGGGATCCGTGAAGCCGTCAAAGAAGGGATCGGAATCAGTATCTTGTCAAAACTCGCCGTTAAGAGTGACTTGGACACGGGACGTTTGGTTCAAGTCCCTTTAGAGAATGTCAATCTGGAACGTAAGCTATTTTTGGTGCGTCATAAAAAACGCTACCAAACGCCTATTTGTAGCGAGTTTCAAAAATTTCTACGGAAAAGTTTATAGACCAATCCATGCAACTTAACCTCTTTACCATGAACTTTTCCTTGCCTTTTAACTTAACAAACTCACTTCTATCCAAATGAAAGACTTACCCATACAAACCACCCCTTTGATTTCAGTGATCATCCCTACCCTTAACGAAGAAACCGTGATTCGGAGCACACTGGAAACCTTAAATCAGACAACAAAAACGAGCGATGTCGAAGTCATCGTCGTGGATGGCGGAAGTAAGGATCGGACAATTGAACAGGCCTCCCTATTGGCACGAGTTATCATTTCCCTACCGGGGCGTGCTAGACAGATGAATTTTGGCGCATCCTTTGCATCGGGTCAGATTCTTCTTTTTCTACATGCGGATACATTCCTACCTCCGAATGCCTTTCAATTAATTCAGCAAACACTTGCAAACCCAAGATATTGTGGAGGTTGCTTTCGACATGCTCTCGACCACCCGGGCATTTATTACCGGCTGATATCTCAAATGTCTAATCTGAGAGCTCGGTGGCTAGGAATAATTTATGGTGATCAGGCCCCTTTCGTTCGAAAATCCACCTTTGAAGCCCTCGGAGGGTTTCACGAACAAGAAATCCTCGAGGATGGGGATTTTACGTGGAGAATGCGAAAAATTGGACACGTGAAATTACTGAAAGCCTCTGCGGTCACATCAGCCAGGCGATGGGAACGTCTGGGGTGTTGGAAAACAATTTTTTGGATGTGGGTAATCGCCCTAGGGTATTGGTGCGGTATTTCACCAACCCGTCTCAAACGACTTTATCCCGATATCCGTTAATAAACAAAACACAACAAACATAAACACTCATACCAATATCCCATTTGATGGAAATGGGATAAGACCTAGCGAATATCTTACAATTAGCAAGCAGTGCAAACCCTATCCCCCTCGCAGACCTCACCTAGGCGTTTGTAAACCTAAACGGATGTTTCCTCAAAACATACTGGAATCAGGGTTGACACACTGACGGGCAGGGTGAGATTCTCAAGCTCCAAGGTGAAGCGAGGACACATTTTAGTGTCTTTTTCAGATTTCCCAGAATAAGGACCGTCGTCGAACCAAGGCTACTCAAACAGAGGGAGCACTCTGTTATGTCGCACCCAGCAAAAGAAAATATGAAAGAACGATCCCTTCGCCGCAATCCAAAAGCATATGAATCATTAATGGAAGTAATCCGGAGTCGAAGGAGCGTTAGAAGATTCGACTCCCGTCCAGTTCCGGAAGAGGATCTGATGAAAATCCTCGAGGCTGGCCGGTGGGCGCCTTCGGGAGCCAACATACAGCCATGGGAATTTATAGTCGTGAAAAATCCACATCGCCGTCGAAAGCTTGCCGAGTTGCTGATCGAAGAGGAACGTTATCTACGACATAAAGATGGGCGTTTCCCGGCATATGACCGGCGATTTCATTTGGACGTTCCCCTGTTTCTTATATTCGCCTGTGACTACCGCGCTAAACGCGCTTTCCCACAAACCGAAACTTTCCCAGTGGATATTACACTCTACATGAGTATCTCTGCAGCTATCATGAATGTTCATCTGGCCGCAACAACACTAGGTCTCGGAACAATTTGGTACACTGTCGAAAATCCGACGGAAAAAGAACTAAAGAAAACCCTAAAGATTCCAGATCACTTCTTTGTCCCAAGTCTCACACCTCTTGGGTACCCTCTTCAGGAGAGGACTAGCGCACGCCGACCACTCGAACGGATTGTACACCGGGAGAAGATGGACCTGGAAAATGTGCGAGACAATCAACTGATGGAAGATTTGTTCACCCGCAAGATGACTGCTATGGTCATGGGCGGAAAACCTGTCGACCACTAAGCGAAACTATCATCCGGCCTCTCGCACTCAGCAATGAATAGACCGAAAGTAGTCCCATACAAAGGGAAATCGGTCAGGCTGAAGATCGACATAGGGATCAGAAAAATAACTCGGCAATTTATTTAAAGGCTTGCCAAAACCCTGGGCAACCCACTGTGTCCAGGCCGATTGCTCAAGAAAAACTGCGAGAATCACCGACTCCTCGATACCTGTCCCAACCGTTACCGCACCATGGCCTCGCATTAAAAGGGCATTGTGATCGCCAAGTGCACTGGCCGTTTCCTCTCCAAGTTCTCTGCTATTGATCAGATCGGGCTTTTCATAAAAGGGAATTCCCCGAGCAAAATAAGCGGACCGATGATATAGGGGCTCGATCTTCACATCTGCAATTGTCATCGCCGTAGCAACCAAAGGATGAGTGTGGGCAATGGATTGAACGTCTTTTCTCGCACGATAAATCTCCGTGTGGAGAGGCCATTCGGATGGCGGATTAAGGTCTTCCCTAAACGAGTCACCTCCCCCCCAGTCCAAAACGTTACCCTCCAGATCCATGATAAGGAAGTCCTTCGATTGCAAACGTCCCAAGCGGACCCACTGAGGTTTAATCATCATTCGATCACCCGGATCCAAGCGGCAAGTAACATGGCCAATCCAATCCCCAAGCTTTTCCTTTTCGACAATTTGGTGTGCCTCTTTCAGCTTTTCTCGTATTTCTTTTTCATTTTGCATGACCAGTTCTTAGCCCCCCAAAGGCTGTTTTGTGATTCTCATTCTTGAATAGAGTCACCTCAGATTAATTGGAGAAACAGTAACTTTGACAGGATCCCAAAAAAAATCAGGTATTGTGAGATAAATGAAACGCTATTTTTTGTAGAAAGGCTGCCACCTCCAACATGAAAGATCAAAATAAATTCGAATATTGGACAAGTATCTCGACAGGTTGTAAATCGTGTGCTAAGTAGCTGTAGTATTTAAAAGAGACTAAATTGAAATTCATTGCTCTTTATGGATTTCAATTTTCGTACAACGATTAGGCACGTTTAAGGAAGCGCATAGGGTTCCGGTGTCCCTCCTGGGCTTCAAACCCAGTGTGCTGGCCTAAACCCCAGTGGGTGGGTTCGACTCCCACGCGCTTCCGCCAACTTCCTGATTCACTCGAAAATCTCAAGAGTGAGAGTTTGATTGGTTAAACTAGCTCGAAACAATGATTTAAGAGATAAAACAGAATGCCTTCTTAAAAAGACCCTAGAAGAAAAATTCCTCAGCCTTGGTCTATTCAAGAGTTTTTTCTCTAAGTTGTTCTGCTAACGATTTCTCTAGTTCTTTTATAGACAAAACTTCCCCAAAATAACGTCGTGTTTTTTCTAAGGTCGCACGATGAAGGGGCTCATCCGATCCTGCTACGCAGTCTTCAACAACTATAATGTCGAAGTCCCGGTAGTAGGCATCCCGAATAGTGGATTCAACACAAACATAAGTCGACACACCGACCACAATCAGCGTGGATACACCCCATAATCGAAGCACCTCCTCAAGCCGCGTTTGATAAAAACAAGACATCTTGTGCTTTACAATTATCTCGTCGTCCGAATCTACCACTGCCTGAAGTTCTTCAACGAAATCCACATCCCACGAACCACGTTCACAGATTGGCGTACCGGCTTTGGGTTTCTTCCTAAGGTGAGAAGGTAATTGGCGACCCTCTCGGCCCCGATGATCGGGAAAATGGATCTGCTTGGACCAGGCCACCCGAAATCCAACTTTGCGGGCCAAGCAAACCAAAGTCTTCACAATAGGAACAATGGACTGTTGAGGTAGATTATCTTGGCCCGATTGGGCTAATCCGCCTTCGGGATGACAAAATCCATTTTGCATGTCGACCACTAACAACGCTACTCGATCCGGACTAAGATTCAAACTCATGGGGAAGGTCCTCAATATTTAGTTGCCACCACAAATCTATTCTTTACCTTAGTAAAGAATAGATTTCAAAACAACGTCTAAACTAATTAATTACAAAACTTCGGCTAGGTGCCGTGCATATTCATGGTTTATTCTGAACATAAAATATCATGGAAACTCACTTGGCAATCTATTTTGAGGTGCTAACTCAACAGGGCACATTGAGCGCATTGTGTTAACAATATGATCAAGGATTCTAAAAATCGGTTAAAATTGCAAAATAGGACACGGGTAGGAGTAGAGATTCGACAAAAGTGTAGCGGGCACTAATTTTAATTTGAAAAGGGAGCAACAACAATGGGCGATAAAGCTTTAATCGACAGCTTTCTATCAGAACCCCGTATGTGCCGTTTTTCTGTTACCCGGAAAAATGGAGGTCAGCTAATCCGTCCGATTTGGTACATCTGGGAGAATGAACAATTCGTTATCAGCACGAAACCAAATACAATCCAAACCCGGATCCTAAGGCGTAATTCAAAGATTTCAATCTGTGTCGATAAAGATGACCCTCCTTACCGAGCCGTGATCTGTGAGGGGACCGCTGAAATCGTGGAGGGCCTAGGAACGGACCACGAGTTAATTGGACGTTGTGCCGAACGCTACTTACCCGCGGATCGCGTTGAGGGATTCCTCGCAGGACCCCAGGGCCAAATTGAGCGATGCCGGCTCATAGTAACACCAGAACGTTGGACCATTTGGGACTACTACGAGGATCCGCCACGTGGACCTTCTCCTGGTTCTTATGATTGAGGACCAGGTTAAACTAGAATCCTGCTGGGAAGTTTTTCCAGTAAGGTTTTAGCTTTCATGACAACTAATTAGTGGAAAATCAGAAGGAACATATTGACGATGTCTCGCGCTTTTCTGGAAGAACTGAATCGGCAGCAGGAACGGCTTAGCAACGGTGCCCTCGATTGCGTCCAAACTTTTTTCCAGCAAGAACCCGGGGTCAACAATATGCTTCGGTGGATGGACCAAAGAAATCTGCGCGAGCTTCAGATTGCTCAGTTGATGTCCTCCGCCTTTACTCAAATGGGCCCTGAGATTCCTAGGGATATCTTTGTGGCCATAGGAAAATTTATTCACGACGAGGTTCGGCATTTCCGAGATTTCACCCGTACCATCGAAAAGCTTCGTGCAGAATATCCTGAAAGTGGAGGGGCATGCTCCCAACTCCCGGAAGAAAAAAACTGGCACGAGATTACTTTGAAAAACCTGAACAAACACTTTCTTGCTGGATTTGCAGGTTCTTACATCGGTGAGTCTGCAGCTCTGGCCGTCAATGACATCCTAATTGAGGGGTGTCGTAAATATGGATATAACAAGGTTGCAGACATGTATACGGCATTCGGAAGGGACGAAACATTCCATGTTAACCTGAACCGGTTAGTCATTGAAAAATATGCTACAACCCAAAAACTTCAGGATATCGTAATTGAAGTAGCTACTGTGAAGGCGAACCGTCAAATTCCTGCCTGGGAAAGCCTGTATCAGGGTACAGCCTCATAGCTTAACGACACAAAGATTCAAGGGTGATTTCCTTTCCTCTCGGCGTTTGAAATATGCGATGCAGGAGAAAAATTTTCTATTTCCTAGAACAAGTCCCCGGTACCTTTTTCCGCTTGGAATGTGGCAATAAGGAGCGGGGCATCACACAAAGTGTTCACAACCCACGGTTTAATATTGATGAGAACATCCTTCCATTTAGTGTTGCCTTTTTTTTATCCCTAATTCGTGAATATCAAAAGCGAGCCCAGGCAGATCAATAGTTGATCCCTAGTAACTCATCTCCGATCTCTTACTGGAGGTTAATTCCAAATGGTACAGAAAGAAGGGGCTGGAACTCCTCAATCTGAAATTCCCAGTCGTCTCGAGTGCGCACAAAAATCTATGATCGAACAAAAGTTCGACCTCCTACTTGTTATCGGCCGCTCCTTTTATGATCGGATGGGGGATTTAACTTTTCTGACCAACCACTTTCCGCCCTTCCCCGCTGGGGCCTTCTCAAAGGAAAGTCGAGGGGCAGGCCATGGAGTACTTCTGCTTCCGGCAAAGGGAGAGCCGATTCTCCTGGTAGATCGGACTGGCTATCGCAAGGATCTCGTTCCCATTCAGGACGTAAGGGTTACCTCCATCATCGCTCCAACAGTGAAGGAAGCTCTTACAGAACAAGGGTTAACGAAATCAAGAGTGGGCATTGTGGGGGAGGATATTATGCCCCTAGCACTCTACCGAGACCTAACGAATGCTCTTCCGGAAATAACATGGGATCCGGCTGACGAAATCGTCCGCAGTATCCGGGGGATCAAAACCGAGGCCGAGATCGACCTTCTGAAGGAAGCAGCAAGGATTGCGGACGCTTCCCAGGTGGCTGCTCTATCGGCCTGTATTCCAGGCAACACAGAAGCTGACGTCTGCGCAGCGGCTATCGCTGAGGGAATTCAACAGGGAGCAGACTTCGTCCGGTACGTCCGGGTTCATTCGGGTCCATGGTCCACTTGGGGAATCCGCTGGCCCCAGGCAACAAAGAGAGTGCTTGAGGAAGGAGATGTTGTCCGGAT
>CAYTIB010000106.1:0-2792 GCA_964437725.1 uncultured bacterium
ACTCCAGCGCTCGCAGACGGTCGCGCAGCGATGCTGCCAGCTCGAACTTTTCTTCTTCAACGGCGGCCTGGAGGTCAGCGTTAAGTAGCTCCTTCAAACTAAGAGGACGGGTATTTTCGATTTCCCGTTCCCACTCCCGCAAAAAAAGAAGCTCCTGACACTCTTCGCGATCTTCGAAGTTCTCGAGCTCCGTAAGAAAATCCTCGATCTCCCGGATCCCTCCGCGAATTTCATTTAAAGCACCATCGAATTTCTGCTCATCGAGCATTGCCAAGGCGCGGGCTTGAACCCTATGAGCGGTGACAAAAGGCAGATACTGCTCGGCGACTTGCCGGTCCTCGTCATGTTCGGCATACTCGAGACACATGTCGAGAATGCTGATATTATGTAGAGCATCTGCCTCGGCATTCTTGTATTCCTTCAATTCGAAGAAGCTTATGCGGCGCCAGTAATATTGCATCGCCTCCTGTGCCAACGCCCAGCAATCCGCGCGCGACAACGAAAAGGGAGCGTCGGGAGCCAACCCATTGCGCCGATTTTGATAGTATTCCAAAAGGGTGGTGAATCCTTCTGGCCTGTCCGCATCGGGCCGACCATTCCATTCTAATTGCATCAAACCGAGGTCCATGCGAATCTGTATCTTGTCCTTGCCGTCCAAACCGGTGATCTTGCGGACTCCCAGTTCACCAGGCTTGAATTTCCAACCTTTTAAAATAGCGCCGATGTCCTCGTTCATAAAATTCTCTAACTTACTTATAAACTCATGCTTACGAGAATTTTTCAAGCGTTATTCGGTATACAATATGGCATCCGTTTAGGTTTGTCAACCGGATTTCGGACGGCCACACCCCCTTACGGCTGCAAATGACCTTTCGTAGATTGCTGGGCCAATTGTAAGGAAATTTGCGATCGGATTCGGAACCTATCGGACACATCTTCAGACCAGAGAAGCGATGACACAGAATTCATCCACTGAAAGAGCGTCGATCCCAGGCATTGCGCGCATGATTGCCATCTCCAGCGGCAAAGGAGGTGTGGGAAAGTCAACGCTTTGCGCCAGTCTGGCAGTAGCTATGGCGCGCGTGCACAATCGAATCGGCTTGATGGACACGGACATCTATGGACCCAACATTCCTGGAATCCTAGGAGCTCGCGACAAACCCCAGGCCCAGCCCGATTCACAACGCATCATCCCGGTGCACGCCAGTGGGATCAAATTGATGTCGATGGGACTGTTGATAGATCCCGGTTCCCCGGTAATATGGCGCGGCCCGATGCTCGCCAAGATGATCAGCCAGATCCTCTTCAATGTTGAATGGGGCGAGCTAGATGTACTCCTACTGGATCTGCCGCCAGGTACCGGGGACGTGCAAATAACGCTCACCCTATCTGCACCGCTCGACGGCGCGGTCATAGTGACAACGCCGTCCGAGCTAGCTCTTTCAGATGTTAGACGCGGAGTTCAAATGTTTCGCCAAAGCGAGATCCCGGTGTTGGGACTGGTTGAGAACATGAGTGGTTTTACCTGCCCGAAATGCGGTAGCAAGAAGGCGATCTTCGGCAGCGGTGGCGGCCGCGAGACAGCAGCCACATACGCTATTCCATTTCTCGGCGAGGTGCCGATAGAGCCACATCTTCGCTTATGTGCGGACTCCGGCAGGCACATAGATGACGTGGCGACGGACAGCACGGCTGCACATGCGATAACGCGAATCGCAATGGAACTGCTGGCAACGGGAAACTGAACGGATTGGATACAGAATAAGATCGCTCCTCATTCGACTATGAACTCCGTCTCAGCTGTCGACTCGTTGACGCTTGCGTCTGCGATCCGGACCTCCATGTGATGTTTCCCTGGAGCCAGGTTCTCTTTAACCAGATAGCCCAAGGCACTGGCATCGGGGTCTAGCTCGCCTATTACCTTGCGGCCGTCGAGTTTGATCTCGGCATCTTCTTCGGCCGCTATTCCCGAACCCTCTTCAGCAAAACGAACCTTGAGGTGGGGTCTGCGTATCGATATGGTTGCTCCGTTGGAGGGGTACACCTCAAGAATGTCAGGTGCTGTCTGGTCAGAGAGGAGGGCAAATCGGGAAAACCGGCTTGTTTCGCAGGTGATAGTGCCCCTCCTCTCGTCAAGATGACTTCCAACCAGTGCCCAACGTCCGTCCGCTACCTCGCCATAGATCCCCAGCTTGCCGGGATCAAACCCGGATGGTGGAAAACGGAACTCAAGATTCACAGTTCGATCGAAGCTGATTCCCTGCGGCTCCAGTTGATAAGCGATCCCCGTTTCGACCAGATCGACCTGCACATCTGGATCAAACGGCGATATCTGTGGAATGAACGGTTCATAAGTGGCTCCGGCGGGGACCGTCAAGGTGCCTCCAGCAAACTGCAACAGCCTATCCTCAGACGGTTCCAGAGCTTGCGAATTGAACGTCTCTATTGCCGAAACGTTACCGCCATCGCGGGTCAATCCCGAGACTCGAACGGTAGCTGTGGCCATGGTTGTGGATTTCAACGGTACAAGCACCCGGTAGGTTTGGAGATCCTCTTGTTTCGTGGTTGCTTCGAAGATTCGGTCGTTGGCCTCGACGTTCGCCACCGGGGATTCGGCAAGTATCTTGGAAGTACGAATTATCAGATCCACACCTCCCTCGAACGCCAACGAACTCAGTTCCAGCACACCTGGCGGTGTTTGCGCGGACGTTGGAGTAGCAGCTGTGGCCATGGCCTCACTTTTGGCACTGTCGGAGACCAAAAGGCGAAACACTCCGGTTCGTTCTGCCAGC
>CAYTIB010000107.1:0-3630 GCA_964437725.1 uncultured bacterium
AAGACTTCAAACAAGTTCAGAGGGAACTGTATCCCCAGGACGATGCCTTAGAGCTTCTTCTTTTCACTCTCATGGAAAAAGCCGAAACAGAAAAAAAGGTGAGCAACGAAGAGGCCGAGTTCGAATGCTATGGAATGAAACCTTGGAAAGCCAACGTTCAGAGAAGGGAGCATAGGGACTCTCAACAAGACCCGAAGAAATAGATCGTGTGGTTTTCTTCGCAAATTACTTGTAAGTTGTTGTAATATAAGAAAAAAGATAATCGCATTAATTTATCTAAAGACCATGTTTCAGAAGTGGGTGTGCACGGAGGAAGGTTTAGCCTACGGGGTCCGGACATAGAAAGGTTGGATATCGATGAGTGGCCGATTAATTCGAGTGGGTTTGGATACTTTGGGTTGCAGGATGAATCAATCCGAGACAGCAGCCATGGTCGAGGGCCTTGAAAAAGAGGGGTACGCGGTTGTTCCCTTCGAGAATATGGCAGACGTTTATGTGATCAATACCTGTACGGTTACCAGTAAAAGCGACTTCCGCTCGCGCCAATTGGTTCGCAGAGCTGCTCGGACCAACCGGGATGCAGTCGTTGTTCTAGCAGGGTGTTACCCACAGGCCAGCCCAAAGGCGGCCGCGTCCCTTCGAGGTGTGGATTTGATTCTCGGCAATCGAGAGAAACTTCGGATCTCGGAGCGTATAGGAGACTTTATAGATTCCCAAGGATTACAGAAGAGGCCTACAGGAGAGCCGATTATAGAAATTGGGGAGATGAAACGAGTTAAGGAATTCGACGAAGTTCCGATTGAAAACTTTCCGCATAATACCCGGGCTTTTGTCAAGGTCCAGGACGGATGTGATTTTCGTTGTTCCTTCTGTGCAGTTACCTTGGCTCGTGGTCCCAGCCGTAGTATCTCAATCGATGGTGCGGTTCAGCAGGTCGAAGATTTGGTTTTGAATGGATTTAGAGAAGTAGTATTAACAGGTGTTGATTTGGGCAGTTATGGTTGGGATCACAGGCCTCCGATTGCTTTAACTGACCTGGTGAAAAAACTTGGGGGAGTTGTTGGTTTAGACCGACTACGAATTAGCTCCCTTAATCCTTGGGAGATTCCCGACGAGCTTATCGAGACTCTTGTTGAAACTCCCTGCGTAAGCCCACATTTCCATATTCCGATGCAAAGTGGAGATGACGAGGTCCTAAAGGATATGAGGCGTCCTTACAAGGCAAGTCACTATGCAGACAGGGTGCGGTTTTTGAAACAAGCATTTCCCTCTGCTGGGATTGGTGCAGATGTGATTGCTGGTTTTCCAACTGAGACAGAGGAAGCTTTTTGTCGCACCTATGATTTGATTGCTGATCTTCCTATTACATATCTTCATGTTTTTCCTTATTCGCCTCGAAAAAATACGCGGGCGGTTTCTATGGACTCAAGGGTTTCATCGGAGGGTCGAAAGCGCCGTGCACGTCTCTTGCGGGAACTGGGAAATAGGAAGCGGAAAGATTTTTTTGAATTGCATCTGGGTCAAAAAGTCGAAATTCTTATCGAACACACCCGAGACAAAGAAAGTGGCTTCCTTCAAGGCTTAACGGAAAATTATATTCGAGTACTAACCGCTGGGCCGGATACTTGGATGAATGAGCTTATTTCGGTGCGTGTGGATCAACTTCGTCCTGATCAAGTGATCGAAACATCTTTGCGACTACCTGTTGCAGTATGAAAAAACGGATTGTTACTCTCACAACGGAAATTGGCTTGACGGATGGCTATGTGGGGACAGTTAAGGGAGTGATTCTTGGGATCTGTCCTGATATCAGTCTAGTGGATATTTCTCATGATATCCCAGCCCACGATATTCGAACTGGGGGTCTAGTTCTTAAAGCGGCATATCCCTTCTTCCCAAAAAAAACAATTCACCTGGGCGTTGTTGATCCGGGTGTGGGAGGGGGACGGCGAGGGGTAATCCTAGAGGATAAGGAAGGAAACCAATTTGTTGGACCTGACAATGGTCTTTTCTCCTTTGCATTGGAGCAGGAAGGCGTCAGGGTCTTTGAAGTGAACAATCAAGAATGGATCTTGGCAGAACCTTCGTCTACGTTTCATGGGAGAGACATTTTTGCTCCTGTAGTGGCGAGGTTGGCTAGCGGGAGCCTCCCGTCTGAAGCAGGTCCTGAGATATCGGACGCTGTAATCCATTCTTTGCCAGTTACTTTTTGGGAAGTAGACGAGGAGGAACAATATGTTCAGATTTACGGGATTGTGCTTCACGTAGATAGATTTGGAAATCTTATTACAAATATAGATCGAAATTTTTTTGCTAAGGCTTCTGAGAATCGAAAGATATTATCTGCACACTTAATTCTAGGTAATCGGAAGGTGGCAGATTTGATAGGGTACTATGAAGAAGTTGACGATTTATCTTCAGGAGCCTTATTTAATTCGTGGGGATTGTTGGAGGTGTTTGTATCCTCGGGAAACGCTTCGAGGGATTTGAATGCAAAAATGGATGATCATGTCACTGTAAGAATTTTTTCTGAAAGGACCTGAAATGCCGATTGTTTATCTAGATGCAAGCGCCTATAGGTGCCTGAGAGAAGAGGGAATTGAGCCTACCGGAACGCCTATAGACAAGACAAGCAAAGAGCATGATGACATTGAGGTAACCTTTGATGACATTGCCCTGGTGGATCTAGCAGGTGCCTTCCGTTTTGGTGATGTAGATGAAGGTGCTGAATTGTTAAAGCTTGTACGAAGTGTTGTCTCTGAGAGGATGTTGAAACACTTTGGTTGGATCATTCGCGATGAGATTCAAGCTCTGATGGAGATGATTCCGCGTTTTTGGTGGCACTATGATGATGATGAGGCAGATCGGATCCGCAGGGTAATTTCTGATCTTTCTGAAGGTAAGTACGAGGTGGCTAGCGAATTGGATATTCGGGAGCGGATGAGCAGACAGGAGGCTTTTGGTCGGGTTCTCTATCATATGTTTAAGGAATCGACCTTTGATGCTGACGGATTTGATGATTTTCCTGGTTTTGTGGTTCGCTATGAGAAAGAAAACCGTCGCGAATACATTCGAAAACTGGTTGGGGATGTTGTTAGGGCGGAAAAACCTGGTGAAATTGCACGAAGGGTAGATACCAAAATTGCTCGTTGTCCTGCGGTTGGAACTTTCACGAAAATTCCCCTCTTAAAGCAGCACCTCTACAAGGTGTTATATGAAGATCGTAAACGAAGTGATGATGACGAAATGCTCCATCTCTGCTGTCTTGCTCATGTCGATATTTTAGTCAGCCAGTCGGAGAAATTTAAGGCTAGGTTCCTTTTGTTATACCCAGACAAGGAAGCCTATGAAATTCAAGAATTTCTAGAAGCATCTAAACTAATATAATTCAACTATTTAAAATATAATAGTTAATGTAAAAAGAAGAAAAATAATCGAATTTTTTTCAACGTTGGTTGGATGTTTCTATTTTTCGGGAATTATTTGGTAGTTGAGAATCATTCTTATGAGAATCTTATCTGTTCAACTCGCTGCTGGAGTTCGCTCGAAAAGAGAACAGATTGAGCGCGCTCGGAAATTAATCGATCGCGCTGGGGATGCGGACTTAATCCTTTTACCTGAACTTTGGAC
>CAYTIB010000108.1:0-15067 GCA_964437725.1 uncultured bacterium
CTGAAGTTTCGGGGTTTTTTTACCTCTTTTCGTGTATGGAGGCAGGCGGAGTATGACCTCAGAACGTCCAAAGGTGGTGCTAACAGATTACGTTTGGGAATCATTGGAAATGGAGGAAAAACTCTTTGCATCTTTGGACGCCGACTTCATTGCAATCCAATGTAAAAGTCGGGAGGAGTTGCTCGATGCCGCCGATGGAGCAGAAGTTCTACTTAACACATACTTTGCTCCGTTAGACCGGTCGCTGTTCGAGGAGCTTCCTACCCTCAAAATGATTGCCCGCTACGGTATTGGGGTTGACACCATAGATCTCGAAGCGGCAACTGACCATGAAATTATCGTTACCAATAATCCTACATATTGTCTAAACGAAGTCGCCGAACATACGATGGCCCTACTTCTTGCATTGGCGCGCAAAATAGCTCTTTACGACCGAGAAGTACGTCGAGGTATCTGGGAGGTAGAGTTAGCCAAACCCATCGGTCGAGTCAGCGGAAAAACTTTAGGTCTAGTAGGTTTTGGTAATATTGCGAGAATGGTCGCAAGACGGGCATCGGGATTTGAAATGCGCATTTTGTATTTTGATCCATTCGTATCGGCAGAAACTGGAGCGAAGGAAGGAGCGGAGGCTGTTTCATTGGAAACACTACTTTCCGAATCAGATTTCGTAACTATACATGCGCCCCTAATCCCGGAAACCCGACACATGATTGGGGAGAAACAACTCCGCATGATGAAACAGACTGCATTCCTAATTAACTGTGCCAGGGGACCGATTATTGAAGACGCCGCACTGGAAAAAGCCATTGCAGAAGGGTGGATCGCGGGCGCCGGTCTAGACGTTTTAGAAGCTCAGACACCACCAACCCCGGATCATCCCTTACTGCGAACTTCCCAAAATATAATCACACCTCATTCTGCCTGGTTCTCGGAGGAGTCACTAATCGGACTCCATGAAGGAGCCCCATCGGAGGTAGCCCGTTTTCTCAGTGGAGATCGGCCCATCAACGTGGTTAATCCAAAGGTACTTGAAAGGATTGGCCTTTGATTCGAGTTGAAACTGTAAACGATACCCAAATATCGACAGGAGAGAGGTGAACATCCGGGTGTCCTTTTCCAAACAGTGAATGTCTTTGTAAACTCTTTACCCAACTGGGCCATGCTATCCGCTACACCGAAAACAGTCTTTCCGTGTGGACCGGCAGTGTCCTGAACCAACACCATACTCGATACCTCGACAACACAACCCAACACCATCAAAATTTTCTAATGGAGAAAAAGTCTTAAGGTGTTGCTCGCATCATCGGAGGTTTGGACTAATATAATATAGAGTGTTTATAGGGACCTTGACATGGTGGATAAAGAAAGTAGAGCACGTCCACTTAAGTAAGGTGCATCACCTAACAACGGGGTGAACCGATGAAAGGGTTTCGCCGAATGACTTTGTCCGGAATAGTAGCAGCCGGCGTTCTCGCAAATTCGATATCTATGGCAGGCGCATCCGAAGAAATGAAAATTACGCGGAACATTTTAAAGAACGGTTTAACTGTTATCCTGCAAGAAAATAATGCTTCCCCGGTGGTTGCTTTCAACATGTGGGTCAAGGTGGGAAGCGGGGATGAGAGGGATGAAGAGTCAGGCATAGCACACGTTCTGGAGCATATGGTGTTCAAGGGAACCCAGCGTCGGAAAGTTGGTCAGATAGCACAAGAAGTCGAGGCGGCAGGAGGAGACATTAATGCTTTCACCTCCTTCGACCAGACGGTATACCACATTTGCTTGGCAAGCCGGTTTTTTGACACTGGGCTCGATATAATGGCCGACGCAATCCGGAACTCCACTTTTGATCAAAGCGAACTTGAAAAGGAACTTGAAGTCGTCTTAGAGGAGGTGAGACGGGGCGAAGACATTCCCTCTCGACGGTTGTTTCAGGCCTTGTTTTCAAAAGCTTACCAAACACACCCTTATCGAAGGCCCGTGATAGGAACAACTGAGACGATTAAGAGTTTCAGTCGCCAAGACATTGTAGGTTTTTTTCGGAAATGGTACGTACCAAGCAACATGGCTCTCATAGTCGCCGGTGACTTCAAAGCAAAGGAAGTACTTCCAAAAATCCAAGCAGCTTTTGAGGACTGGTCCGTTCTCGCCTCTTCCGAACAATCTCGGAAACCTGAGCAATCTCAAAGTGGAATGCGCATAGCCTTGCTAAAAGATGATGTACAAGAGGCACACCTCAACATTGCCTTTCACATTAGCGATCTAAAGCATGAAGATTCTTATGCTTTAGACGTCCTCGCTCTCATCGCCGGACAGGGAGAAAGCAGCAGGCTATACAGAGAAGTAAAAGATAAAGAAGGCCTCGTCCATACTGTCCATTCCTCTTCTTATACACCAAAAGACCCTGGTTTATTGGTTACGAGTGCCGTTTTGGAGACCGAAAAGGCGACTTCTGCAATCAAGGCAATCCTCCGAGAATTGTATGCTTTGAAGTCGAAACCCCCATCACCAGAAGAACTGGAAAAAGCGAAACTTAACATCGAGGCGGATTTCGTCTTTCAAAAAGAAACCGTACAAGGACAAGCTCAAAGCCTGGGGTATTTCGAGACGGTTGCCGGCAATTTGGATTTCGAACAACATTATGTGGATAAAATTCAGGCCCTGAAATCACAAGACATTCAGGAGGTAGCCAAAAAATACCTTCGTCCAGAGAACATGACACTCGCCCTTCTAATTCCAGACAGAGCATCGGATTCGGTGAATGAGGCTAACATTCGTGGGGCGGTTGATGCTGTAGAAATGACAAAAAGTACTGAAGTCAACCAAGACACTTCGGGGAACAAAAATTCTTACTCCACCTCGTCTGAAACAACTCCCAGTGGCCAAAAGGGTATTGGAGTGCACCGAGAGATCTTATCTAACGGCACCACTCTTATCGTTAAGGAAAACCCTTCGGTTCCAACAGTGGCAATCCGAGCTATTTTCCTCGGCGGAACACGGTTTGAGACTGGTAGACAAAATGGGATCAATAACTTCATCGCTGACATGTTGACTAGGGGAACCCAAAGACTGAATGCGCCCGCATTTGCCACATTAGTCGACTCTATGGCAGCAAGCATTTCGGGTTCATCGGGACGGAACAGTCTAGGTGTAGCGGTCGAGGGTCTATCACGATTTTTCAATCCACTTTTAAAGTTGTTGGGCGAGGTGATTCATCAGCCGTCATTCGAATTGGAAGAAATTGAAAAAGCAAGACAAGATATCCTTGCAGAAATCAAACGTGAGGATGACAACCTTTCCCGGTCAGCCTTCAAGCTCTTTTTCCGGATGTTGTATGGAGTACACCCCTACGCTCTTCCGGTAAACGGGACCACAGAATCTGTGAATCAACTGACACGCGAAGAACTCATCGCCTACTACCATAGCTTAGCTACCCCTGACAATCTCGTTCTCACTGTGGTTGGTGACGTAAAAACCAGTTATGTGATCCGCAATGTCCAAGAGGTTTTCGGCCAACCCAATGACAGTAAAGCCTCTCTTGTCGATCCTCCAGACCCTTCTCCACCTGCGGCTCCCATCCAAAAGACCATATCTCGAGACAAGAAACAGGCACACATTGCATATGGATTTCTGGGCACTACTTTAAAAAACCCAGATCGATATCCTCTCGCAATACTAAACTCCGTACTTTCAGGTCAAGGGGGTCGCCTATTCCTCGAGCTTCGGGACCGACAAAGCCTAGCTTACGCGGTTTCGTCCTTTCACTTTGAAGGTACGGAACCCGGTGCACTAGGAGTTTACATCGCCACCTCCCCAGACAAGGTAGAGACAGCTCTACTCGGAATTCGGCGTGAGTTGGATAAAATTTGCTCAACTCTCATTTCAGAGGAAGAATTAGAGCGAGCCAAAAAATACGTCATTGGAGGTTATGAGATCGCTCTTCAAAGAAACGCCTCTCAGGCTGCAGATATGGGATTCAACGAACGTTACGGAATCGGTTGGGACGAATTCCAACGATTCCCGGAACACATCGGATCCGTCACTAGGGAGGATGTCCTTCGAGTGGCTCAAAAATATATCCGTACAGATGCACCCGTTATCGGTATGATCGCACCCGAACCCACTGACCTCTTTAAACAGGGAAAAAGTTCCGACTAACACTGAGAAATTGTCATGATTCTGATGATTGATAACTACGATTCATTCACTTACAACCTCGTCCAATACTTGTCTGAGATGGGAGGAAACGTCCATGTTCGAAGGAACGATACACTGTCAGTGAATGACGTACGAGAACTAAACCCAACACTAATCATGATATCTCCTGGTCCTGGCAAACCGGAAAAGGCAGGCATATGTGTGGAACTAGTCCAAGAGTTAAAAGGAGAGATTCCAATCTTTGGAGTCTGCCTGGGTCATCAAGCCATTGGAGTGGCCTATGGTGCAAGGGTAGTTAGGGCCAAAAACATCATGCACGGTAAAACCTCTGAGATCCTTAACGACGGCAGTGGTGTTTTTAAAGACCTTCCCCGCTCTTTTGCTGCAACACGTTATCATTCGCTATTGGTAGACCCTTGCAGCCTTCCAAAGGACCTTGAGGTCCACGCCCACACAGAACAAGGAGAAATCATGGGGATGCGTACCAAAGACAATATGGTGGAGGGGGTACAATTTCATCCAGAATCAATCTTAACAACTGCGGGCAAACACCTACTAAAAAATGTCTTGACCCGAGTGGAAAGAAGTTCAAGTCAATGAGACAAATTGCAGTCCAACTTTCTCTTCACAAGGGGCCCAATCTGCTAGACCACAAGACACAAGAAGGAGTGGTCCACCATAAACAAGCATTCTTGTTTAGTTGTCACGAAAACAATCAAAGAAAGCTATAAGACCCGAGAAGACAATACGATACCTGGTGCCAGTTAACCCTGCCGTGCCCTCTTAGATGCTTTTAGCGGATTGAGTTTATGTTCTTCAATAACTTTTTCCCGATCAACGTGGGACGCAAAGTTGCACGTTCCCATACCCCATTTACTAGCTGGGTCCGGATAAAGCTGACAGTACTTTCCACCTGGAAATTCCACAACAAACTTACAACCCTCACAATCCTCTACAATGTTGCAACATTGTTCCCCATTGAAGGAGCAACCCCTATGCGTCATAAAGGAACAATCAATGCCTTCTCGAACTGTTGTGCAAATCATTGAAATACCCTTTCACCCCTCGGTCGACTATTCTAACCAAAATGCTCTAAGGTGCCTAGAAAGTCAACAATGGCACGTCAAGATTGATAGCCAAAAGTATTTAGAAACCGAGCAAAACATATGCCCACTGTGGCCGAAGTCAAGATAAAATTTCAAACCTAGGGAGCTTCAATCCAGGATTTCAGAAAATTTCAAGGCCGGAGAAGTTAGTAAATACTTCAAAAAACGTTATTTTTCTCTATAGATTCATAGTTTCAGGCTTCGAGTAGACGTAGACAGGGTAATATTAGAGGTACCACACATTAAAAATTACGGAGAAATTCAAAATTGAAATGGCTGAGCAGGAGAGGAAAAATCGGTGGTGCACTGAATACCTTTGATGTTGCGGCTGTTTTTCTCATAGTGTGCATGATCTCCTATTACTCCTTTCTGGGACCCGATTTGCTTCCTCCCGAACCGCACACTATCGACGATATTCGTAAAACCCCAGTGGATGAGCAGCGCAAAGTACCACAGGCTATCGTTGAGGATGTTCAACTAGTATTCTCCGATTTAGAACCACACGTCGTCCGACAAATCAAAGCCGGTTTAAAGGACACCAGTCATCCAGATACGGATGCGGAAATCATAAAGGTAATTGCAATCGACAAAGCATTCAACATCGTGAGGTTTGGCAAAAAACAGCTTTTAACAAAAGTACCAGGTGACAAATATGTGGTTCGCGTTCAAATGAAAATTACGGGGATCAGGAAGGGAGAAGTCTTTTACTATAAGTCACAGCCATTTGTCCGGGGCTAATCCTATACGTTTGTCACCCCTGAGATAACACTGGTGGGCAAAATCCTTCGATTAGATGACACCTTTGTCATGCAATTCATGCCTCTGAAAAGACACCTCCGTTTTCGAGCCCACAGTTTTCCAGTGGACAGGAACCTTGCAGAGATGGTGAAGGTAGGGGATACCGCACTACCCCTTCACTACATCCAACAACGAGTATTGAGAGTCAAAATCGGGAAAATCCTAAGCAATCATCCTAAGAACACAAGTGTCGGTTCAGGAAAGCAGGCCTCGGAGCCTTCTCTGCGCAGGTTGGAACTAATCTTAGAATGTGTTTGTGCTTATGATGACAAAAAAGGCTATCATTACGGCAATCAGAGAGTTCGCATGGAGGACACTTTCAGATTCAAAAGCACACTTTATACACTTCCCCTCATCGTAAAAACCATCGAGGTTCTTCCGTCAAGGGTTCTGCAATCCGATTAGGTTAGTGAGGCAAAGAAATGATCAAGGAAATATTGGCAAAGGTTGTGGAAGGGCAAGATCTCACCGCAAATGAAGCCGAGAGTACCATGGACGAAATCATGAGCGGTAAGTGCACACCGGCTCAGATATCCGCCTACATAACAGCCTTGCGCATGAAGGGAGAAACAGCTAACGAGATCACAGGAAGTGCCCGAGCCATGCGAGCTAAAGTTACCCCCATTCACACGAACCATAAGTTATTGGTTGACACAGCAGGAACAGGCGGCGACGCCTCTCACACTTTCAATATCTCCACCACCGCGGCTTTTGCCGCTGCAGGAGCCGGTGTTCCCATGGCTAAACATGGTAATCGCGCAGTCTCAAGTCATTGTGGAAGTGCCGACTTGCTGGAAGCATTAGGGATCAACATCGAAATTACTCCAGAAGCTGTGGGAAAGTGTTTGGACAAGTGTGGTTTTGCATTCCTTTTCGCTCCTACCCTCCACGCTTCAATGAAGTACGCCGTTGCTCCCCGACGTGAAACCGGACTGAGAAGTATCTTTAATGTCATGGGCCCCCTAACCAACCCAGCTGGTGCCAAAGGGCAAATCATAGGTGTCTACAGCGAAAAACTCACTGAGTTAATGGCCAACGTTCTCAACAATCTTGGGGTCTATCGAGCCGTTGTTGTCCACGGATTAGATGGACTCGATGAAATTACTCTTTCTGGGTCCACCCGAATTTCGGAAGTGCAAGACAGCAAGGTTGTCACCTATGACATAAACCCCGAGGACTTGGGGATTGCCAATCACTCTATCGACGCTTGCAAAGTTTCCTCCTTGGAAGATAATGTCCAAACCACCCTCATGGTCCTGAACGGACGAACAGGGCCTGCTCGGGATATTACCCTACTCAATGCAGCTGCAGCGATCTATGTCGGTGGAAAGACGGATTCATTCTTGGAGGCGGTACCTCTCGCCACCCAGTCCATCGATTCGGGGGAAGCTTTAAAAAAACTCGAAGATGTTAAACAGTTCACTCAGGCTTCTGCCGCCCTAGAAAAAGAAACCTCCTGATCTGGGAATGGACACTCACATTACACCTTCACAACCCATGGATAAACGAACTATCCTCGAAGAGATCGTTGAATCCGTTCGCGCGAGGCTCGAGCAGGAAAAAGTTCGAGTCCCTTTAGCTGAAGTTCGAGCCAAGGCGCAGGATTCAGATTCTCCCCTAAACTTTCAAGATGCGCTCGAAAGCAAAGGAGATGAGGTTTGTATTATCGCTGAAGCAAAACGTGCCTCTCCGTCTGCAGGTGTAATCGCCGAATCCTACGATCCCGTTGCGCTTGCCCGTGCCTATGAGGCAGGCGGAGCGTCCGCCCTTTCTGTCTTAACAGAACCTCAATACTTTCAAGGTGAACTCGACCACCTGTCCGGAATCCGAAAGGCCGTTTCCCTTCCTATTCTCCGGAAGGACTTCACCATAGATCCATATCAAATCTACCAAGCAAGAGCAGCCGGGGCTGATGCAATATTGCTCATCGTACGTTGCCTAGAAGACACGGAAATACTAGCCTTCCAAGAACTAGCGAGAAAGCTAGGGATGGCAGCGCTTGTGGAGGCCCATACTCCAGAGGAAGTAGCTCGCGCTGTAGCATGCGAAGCAACGATCATCGGCGTCAATAACCGGAACTTAGCCAACTTTAGCACTGACACAGAGACCTCCCTCAGTTTAGGCTCAGCAATTCCGAAGGACTGTATCCGTGTAGCCGAGAGCGGAATACACTCGATATCTGACATCGAAAGTCTAAAGGCGGGGGGCTTCCGTTGTTTTCTTGTTGGTGAAGCCCTAATGCGAGCATCGGACGCCACAGAAAAACTTCGAGAGCTTCGTAATATTCGATTTTGAAAAATGAATTGGCGTCCAGAAGTGAAAGAATGTAAATCTCTTCTTTCAAAATCGTGCGCTACGTAGTTCAAAAAACCAGTAAACTCATAATTCACAATCCTGACTTTAGGTGTCCAGATACTCGAATAGTTCCCCAGCAAAGTTTCGGAAAACAACGGGATCCTCTTTATCCCTCTCTCGATAGTCCGGCACAAGAGGAACCTTACCTCCACCACCTGACAAATCGACCGCGTACTTTGGAACAGCATATCCAGAGGTATGACCGATCAATCCCCTCATAAGATCCGTTCCCTTCTGCAAGGGGGTTCTAAAATGGACCGTACCTTCAACCTGGTCGCACTGAAAAAGGTAATATGGCCGAACACGAATCTCCAACAAACGATGAAAAAGTGTCTTGAGTGTATCAACATCATCATTGATCCCTGCCAATAAAACACTTTGGCTGCCAACGGGGATTCCCGCCTCAGCTAAAGCCAAACAGGCATCCCGCACCTCGGGAGCAAGCTCCTTGGGGTGCACGATGTGCAAGCTTACGTAGAGCGGATGGAGCTTTTTCAGGTTTCGGACAAGTTCTCGGGTCAACCGCTGAGGTAGCGTCACGGGTACACGCGTCCCAATTCGCAGAATCTCTACATGAGGAATGGCACGCAGTCTCTGAAGTAAACCTAGAAGACGGTCATCGGAAAGAGTCAGCGGATCCCCGCCAGAAACTAGGACATCCCTAATAGCTGCCTGAGACGCTATGTAATCCAGACCCTGTTCCCACTGATCGGATGTAACCGCAAACTTTGCCCGACCTACCATTCGTTTACGGTTACAATAACGGCAGTAAGAAGAACAAATGTTGGAGGCAAGGAAAAGGACCCTATCCGGATAACGGTGCACCACAGAGGGTACCGGAGAGAGATCTTCCTCACCAAGTGGATCGATAAAGTCAGCGGGCGATGGCAAAGATTCTTCAACTCTTGCAACAAACTGGCGACGCAAGGGACAATTCGGATCCTCTCGGTTCATCAGACTTGCAAAATAGGGTGTAAGACCGGACGCAAATCCTTCTTCCTTTTCAGAAAGAGCGATCCCTTCTTCTTCTTCCTGCGAAAGTTGGAACCAAAGTTTAAAGTCATCCAACCGCGTCATCCGATTTTTCATCTGCCAATGCCAATTGTCCCATTCACTTTTAGTTGCACTAAAATTTCGCCAAGGCTGATTTTGCAATTCAGGTTCTCCAATTAAAAATATTTTGCCCCAATTCGTCCTCACCGCTATAGTAACCGACTTAGACTCAAAACCGAAAACGGCTGAGCATGATAAACTCAAAGGAATCTTTTGAAACTTTATTCAAGACTGAAAGCTATTGATACAGTAATGACCAAACACACTCATTTTACTGGAGGATTTGTCCTTTGAAATCCATACGTGTGCATCAGTTTGGAGGTATCGAAAACCTCGTTTACGAAGAAGCCCCTGACCCATCACCCAATGCTGGGGAGATTTTGGTTAAGGTCAAAGCAGCAGGGATTAATCCCCTTGACCTTGCTATTCGATCCGGAAAACATCCAATGTCCACCATGATGACCCTTCCTTACATCCCCGGCGTGGAAGCTGCGGGAATCGTTGAATCCATTGGACCCGAATGCACCAATTTCGAAGTAGGTGACAAGGTTTTCGGAAGGGCGATTGGTGGCAGCTATTGCGAGTGGACAAAGCTTGCCGCCCGAGAAACCTGCCACAAGCCCACTGAGTTTTCATTCGAAGAAGCAGCAGGTATTCCAATTGTTTTCATGACAGCTTGGCAGGCCCTGTTTAACAGGGCTAATCTCCAACAGGGGGAAACTGTACTCATCCATGCTGGAGGGGGAGGCGTAGGCACCGCGGCTATCCAACTAGCTAAACGAAGTGGTGCCACCGTCCTTACAACAGTAGGATCATCGGAAAAGGCAGATCGGGCAAAGAACCTTGGTGCGGACCATGCCATCCTCTACAAAGAAAGTTCTTTTGACGAAGAGGTCAAGCGTCTAACCGACGGTCAAGGTGTAGACGTAATTATTGAAACCGTTGCAGCAGAGAACCTTCCCAAGGATATCCAAGCCCTTCGAATAAACGGCCGTATTGTCGTCATTGGAAACGGTACCGGCAAGGGGCCTGAGGCAACTCTACCTGTAGGGCCCTCACTGTTTAAAGAACTTCGACTCTTTTCAATGACCTTGAACAATGCGGGAGAAGAAGCGCCAGATATCATGAGAGGGCTTAAACAAGCCTTTGCGGAAGGGAACACCAAACCACAAGCTTCGGTATCTTTTCCGTTAAAGGATGCAGCCCAAGCACAACAGACACTGATAAGTGGACAATTTTTTGGGAAAATCTCCCTGTCTCCCATTGAATGAGACAGGAGGACACCCCTAAAACCACGAGGGGAGGTGGATGGACGGACGCCACCCTACATACAAAAACTAAGTAGCCAAAAACATTCATGAATCTTAAGGTAGAGTATTTGCTGTTAAACCTGAACAAGATCTTGATAAGAAGGTTCGTGGCTGGTCCCTAGGCCGTGCTTTTTCATCCAGTCTGCTGCCCAGTTAAATTCTCTTTCAGTATAAGCATCCGGATAAACGTATGTTAGGCGCCGTAAGCTCATATCCTTCAGCGAAAAACTTTCCCGGAGATCATCCGGAATGTCACGGAGAAGATAGGCCGCGTAGGTCTTGAGATCCCGATTGATCTCATCTACCGCTCGTCGCAATGCTCGATAAAGTGCGTCCTGTCTTTCTTTCCCGTAATTCTCATCAGTGTAGAGCAACCCACGGTATTTCGTTTCCGCCAAAACACGGCATCCCCGGGATTCCGCCAGACTGATAAAAGGCTCCATCAGATTTGCAGCCTCGACCACACCAGAGAGTAGGTTTCCAGTGCGAATAGCCGGGCCGCCGATGTGGTTAAGAACAATTTCATTGTCTGGAATGTGTCCCTCCAACATTTTGACCGCTGTATAGTGGGACCCCGTCTGATCCTGAATTGCAACGGGAACGTCTGCTAAATCGTCTGGTCGGTGATAGGGAGAATCACCGAGGACACAAATGGCCATAGACGTCACGCTTTCTCGCTTACCAAGGATAACCCCACCTCGCTTGCCGTCAGCAGCACGTTTTATGACGCCCCACTCGCACTTATTATAGGCCTCGAGGCCTCCTGTCTCGTAATCAAGTGTTACTGGACGTTCAAATACCGGTGCGGGACTGAGAGAAGGGTCGGGCTCCCAAACCTCCACTTCAATGCCCTCTTCCTTGAAATATCCACAATCAACCGCCACATCCCAAGGAAGGGTAAACACCGTCCCTTCATTTGTGAACCGAATTTTGATATCCATGCCAAATAATCTCTAACTCAATTGCCATGGAACTTTCCTCGAGCATTCCACGGCTACACCCGAATCCCAAAAACAGACGAACACTGACCTGGGGTTTAATATTAACTTATCTCTTTATACATTGGAATCGGAAAACAGGAAAAATCAAGCATTAGTCTGCCCGAAGAATCTGCACTGCGATACGCCGGCCATTTCGAGGACCATCGAATTCACAAAAAAAGATTCCCTGCCAAGTACCCAAAACAAGAGAACCCTCATGAACAAGAACAGTTAACGAAGATCCGAAAGTTGATGCTTTTAGGTGACTATCACTGTTACCCTCGCTATGCTGATAAAAAACTTCACGGTGGGGCACTAAGTTTTCTAATTTCGCAAGAATATCTTTCAAAACGTCGGGATCCGCACTCTCGTTAATTGTTAGTGCACTTGTCGTGTGTAAACTTTGCAAAACCACAGCCCCTTCCTGGAGTCCATCTTCTAGTAAAATTTCACAAACCTGACCCGTCACATCAATCATTTGATGTCGATCGCGTGAATTCAGCAATATTTCTTTCATTCGCCTCTCCCATGCTTAGCTTAAAATAGGTGTTAAAGGCACACGCACACTCGGGGATAGCATACTAATCACCTATTCACCCGCCCAAAATCCGATTTAATAGCTATGATTTCTCAAAATGGTCTGAGGGTAAAGGGGGGATGTTTGTAAAGCAATATACTTTTAGAGTGATCAAAATCAACAAGGATTGGCCTCAAAAAACTATCTCAGAGACAGATAAAATCTACAGTAATTTCCCTTCCCCAGATCAGATTTACATTACAAGCTGATATGGCTCAATTTTCAGGTTGCAAAAAAATTGTTTTCTGTTGTATCGTGAGAGGTAATTAGCGCTACTAACCTAATAGTCAGGTATTGGGCACCTGCTGAAAAGCTCCTTTGGGGTGGGGTCTTTGCCAGGTTAACATCGGCGTCCTTCATCCCAACTTCTCGGCGTGGGGATAGATGGATCAGTTTGCCTACATCGGTAAAAATGTAACCCGGACGGATGCATACGCCAAAGCTATCGGAGAGGCTCGCTACACGGCTGATCTTAACCTCCCCAACATGCTTTACGGACGCCTTTTACGAAGCCCCCTTCCCCACGCACGAATCCGTGGGATTCGAACAGACGGTATCGAACAAATCTCCGGGGTTAAAGCCGTCCTCACAGGAGCAGACATTCCCTACACATTTGGCGTTTCCCACTACGACCAGACTCCCCTAGCAATAGATAAGGTACGTCACATCGGCGATCCTGTGGCAGCCATTGCCGCGACAACTTTCGACGCCGCAGAAGAAGCTTTGACAAAAATTGAAGTCGACTATGAAGAGCTAGATCCAATCATCCACCCAGAACAAGCGAAGGAACCAAATCAACCTTTAATACACGAAGGTAAAGAGAGAAACATTGCCGCCCATATCCAATACAACACTGGAGATGTGGACAAAGCCATTCAGGAAGCCAAGCACGTTTTTGAGGACAATTTCGAAACCTCGCGGCAGGCTCACTTGTGTATGGAACCTCACGTTTGTGCGGCTGAGGTGGAGAAGTCCGGGAGAATAACTTTTCATTACTCTACCCAGGCCCCTTCCTACTCTCGCTCTCAAATGGCAAAAATCCTTAAGGTTCCGGAGAGTAATATTCGCGTCATCACACACAACGTAGGGGGAGGTTTTGGTAGCAAGGCCACAGGAAAATTTTGCATTGACTTCTGCGCCATTGAGTTAGCCCGCAAAGCAGGGCGTCCAGTAAAGATTGAGCACACGAGAGAAGAAGAAACAGCCTACTCGACTTTCCGACATCCCTTTAGTGTTCGTATCAAGACAGCCCTGGATAACCAAGGCATGATTACTTCTCGAGATGTCCGAGTCGTCATGGACAATGGGGGATATTGTGATTATGGGCCTGTGGTTTGTAACGTTGCAGGGGCCCTTGGCGGAACACTGTACCGCTTCGAAAACTACCGCTATGAAGGGTTTGTCGTATACACAAACAACCCCTTCGGTGGGGCAATGCGAGGGCTTGGTAACCCACAGATTACTTTTGCCGGTGAAGCTCAGCTCAGCATGATTGCAAATCGTCTAGGAATGGACGAAGTCGAACTCCGCCTTAAGAACGCTGTTCGGATCGGAGACGAGGCTGCCTCCGGGGCGCGATTTGCTTCTTGCGCCTTATCAGAGTGCATCAGCTCCGTTGCAGAAGCAATCGGATGGGACGAATCAAAGAAGGAGAAGGAAACACCAGCTGCCAATCCCAAACGTAGGGGCATCGGAATCGCCTGCGGCGTCCATTTTGTAGGCGTCCGCTTAGCACCGGGAATCGATGCCGACTTTGCAGGCGCAACTATAACACTCAATGATGACGGGTCGATAAATCTCTCCACATCGGTCGCCGAAATTGGCAATGGATCGAATACTGTACTGTCACAGATGGCGGCAGAAGTACTGGGTGTTCCAACTGACAAAATCATGGTAGTTACAGGGGATACCGACGCTATTCCTATGGGTTGGGGAGCGCGCGCAAGTCGTAATACGGCCATCGGTGGGGAAGCAGTGCGACAAGCAGCAGAAAAAGTAAAAGAACAAGTCCTGGAGGTTGCCGCTAAGATGCTAGAAGTTAGCCAGGAAGACCTAGAAGTCCACACAGAAGAAGTATCGGTGCGGGGTGCGCCCGAAAGATCGCTTTCTTTGTCTGAGATCGTCAAAGCAAACCGCTATCGCAAGGACGGACAGGCTATGTGGGCACAGGTCCACTACGATGCTCCCAGTGAGTTGGCGGACAAAAAAACAGGACGTGGTAATTTTTCTAGTGCTTTTGCCTTTGGAGCTAAGGCAGTGGAGTTGGAAGTAGACTCAGATACTGGCGAAGTTCAAATTCTCCGAGTGGTTTCCGCCTCAGACATCGGCAAGGTGATTCATCCTCAGGGTGCTCAAGCACAAGTTGAGGGAGGGTTTACTCAATCCCTCGGGTTCACTCTTATGGAAGAGATTGTTTGCCAAGAAGGCCAGGTCATCAACCCCAATCTCATCGAGTACAAGGTTCCTACAACATTGGACTACATTCCAGTGGAGGGAATCTTTATTGAGGAGGCGGATCCACAAGGCCCCTGGGGGGCAAAGGGAATTGGTGAGATGGTAACCGTGGATGGAGGTCCGGCTATCGTAGCTGCGATACACGACGCTGTCGGGGTCTGGTCTACGGATCTTCCTGTGACACCGGACCGGCTATGGGATGGATTAAATCAAACAGAGAACCATGAGCATTAATACCCTCTTTTCCAGAGTTATCACCTCTTGAAAAGAGGGGACCCC
>CAYTIB010000109.1:0-2501 GCA_964437725.1 uncultured bacterium
CCGCATCGTGGTGGTAACCGAGTCACTGTTCAGCATGGACGGTGATCTCAGCGATCTCACCACGATACTGGGTCTGCGTGCGGAATTCGATACTATTCTGATCGTCGATGACGCTCATGCTTTTGGTGTCTTGGGGGCCAGTGGTTCTGGCCTAGCGTGTGATCCCGATATCGATCTGGTCGTCGGCACGTTTGGCAAAGCATGCGGGTCGTTCGGTGCGTTCGTTGCCTGTTCTGATCGCCTACGGGCCTACTTAATCAACTGCAGCTCCGGCTTTGTCACTTCCACCGCCCTCCCCCCAGTAATGTTGGGTGCCATCGACGCTGCCTTGGACTTGGTACCGGAGATGGACGCCGAGCGCCTTCGGTTGCACAAAAACTCCAGCAGGCTGCTCAAGACCTTGCGATCTAATCGCTGGGATTGCCGCGCTTCGGAATCACAGGTCGTTCCGGTAGTGGTGGGTGGGGAAGAGGAGGCAGTGCAGTTAGCCGCATGGCTGGAGGCAAACGGTATCTTTGCTGTGCCCATAAGACCACCAACTGTGGAGAACGGAGCCTCCAGGATAAGGCTAAGTGTAACAGCTGCTCACGAAAGCGATCAGGTAGACCACGTCGCCAACCTGATTGAAGCCTGGCGTGAACGGCAGCGCTGACGTTCTACTGCAACACGGATGGGGCTGGGATCGATCGATCTGGTCGACTTGGGACAACCGGTGCTTTAGAGGGGAGCTGCGATGTGCCGATCGTGGTTACTTTGGTTCGGCTATTGATCCGGGCAGAGCCGAGATCGTCGTTGCTCATTCGCTCGGGTTGCATCTGCTCCAGGACTTGACTGGCGTCCGACTGCTCGTGGTCTTGTCAGGATTTCGGGCGTTTCACGAAGCAGACGATCTGCAAGGTGCCAAAACTCGGCGGAAAATTGCTCGCATGCTGAAGCGGATCCAGGTCCAGCCGCTGGAGGTGTTGCACGATTTCCGCGCCCGCTGCTATCACCCTTATCGCCCAGAACCGGCGTCCATCGACGCACCGTGCATCGATCTTTTGCGACGTGACCTAGAGCTGCTAGGCAGCCATTGTTTACCCATTTCGCGTCTAGAGCAAATTCCAGAGATCCTGATCGTCCATGGGGCCGAGGACCTCATAATCCCACCGGAGCGAGCCGAGGATTTGCACCGCCAGCTGCCCAACAGCCAGCTGCAGATCATTCCCGGAGCCGGACACGCCCTTCCCTTGACTCACGGAGATGAATGCAGGTTGGTTATCAAGCGATTTCTTGAGCTCAACATGGCTGCAGAGTGAGAGATGGTAGCCGCTTTGCCAGATCGCGTATTCGTCACTGGCACGGACACCGGGGTCGGGAAAACCGTTGTCGCAGCTGTGCTGGTCGCTGGCTGCAACGCGGATTACTGGAAGCCGGTGCAGACGGGATGCACTGAACTCACCGATTCGGACTGGATTCGGTCTGTAGTCGGGCTCGCGGCCGGGCGCATACACCCAGAGGCGTATCGATTTGACCCACCTCTCTCACCCCATGCTGCCGCGAAGATGGCAGGCACGGAAATAGATATTCAACGGATTTCCATACCGACCAGCCGGTCGCTGATCGTTGAAGGCGCTGGTGGGGTGTTGGTGCCGATCAACCACAAGCAGACCATGGTCAATCTGATGTCTCAGCTCGCCTTACCCGTGCTCGTGGTCGCTCGTTCCACACTGGGTACGATCAATCATACCTTGCTGTCGGTGGCGCAGCTCAGGCAAGTCGGTATCGATCCATTCGGTGTGGTTTTGAATGGTCCCCCAAACTCGAGCAACAGGGAAGCGATAGAGCATTTTGGCAAACTGCCCGTCATCGCGGAGATCGAACCGCTGGAAACCATCGACAAAACAACCTTGTTGCGGGTATTTCGGCAGCAATTCCAGGGTGAGCGATGACAGACGAGTGTTCCGGTTCCAGAATCTGGATGCCATTCACCCAGATGCAGAATGTTTCACCACCTCCGGTCGTTCGTGTCGGTAAAGGCACGATGTTGGAACTCGAGGATGGTCGACAAGTGTTGGACTGTATCTCGAGCTGGTGGGTCACCCTCCATGGCCATGCCGAGCCAGATATAGCGGCTGCTATCGCAACCCAAGCGCACGAGCTGGAGCAGGTGATTGCCGCCGGATTCACCCACCAACCAGCAGAGAAACTCGCCCGTGAATTGACTCGCCGCTTGCCCGAGCGCAGTAACCACGTGTTCTATTCCGACAACGGCTCGACAGCTGTCGAAGTGGCTTTGAAGATGGCGACGCAGTATTGGCGCAACTTGGGCGCCGGAGAGCGATCTCGTTTCATCGCTTTCGAAGGAGGCTATCACGGGGACACGGTGGGTGCAATGTCCGTCAGTTCGCGCTCGGTATTTACCGAGGCTTTCGAGGGGCTCTTGTTCGACACCGATTTCGTCCCATTTCCGGCCACCTTCGATGGTGACGACAAAGTTGTGGAACGGGAACACCGTTCGT
>CAYTIB010000110.1:0-3421 GCA_964437725.1 uncultured bacterium
CGCTACTTCCGTGTGGCCCCGCCCCTCACCGCCCCACCAGAGCCAGCGCGACAATGATATCCCACCGTCACGTGCGCAACGCCTGCCAAGCGCGATTTCAGGCGGAGATACAAGCACAACAGAACCCCCCCGCTGTCTCCTGGAGGCGTGAGCTCGAGCTTGGCAGCCACTGAGCACGTCACGGTGGGGGTATCATTGTCGCGCTGGCTCTGCTGGTGTGCTGAGTGGATGGAGGACACGGAAATGGCGCCGCACACCAAGTTTCAGATGAATCCATCATGTATGTGAGGAGATACAATAGAAACAGACCCGTACCGCTCTCTCCTCCAACGTGCCTGTCGATTCAAGCCGCTTGCCCCTCTCGCCACCCTCCACACGCTGCCGAAGGACCACGAAAATTGAATCGTGCACAGGCAATCGACACGGGTTCAGTACCCGCAGCGAGTCGCGATCAACGAGTTCGGGAGGCGGAGCTTCACCAGGCGACAGCAAATCCTGGCAGTGCCGCGTTGTGTCTCCGGGCCGCCGGAGTGGCACAGGAAGCCCCATGGTTTGTCCTGCGTGTCTGTTTTAGGACCTCGTCCTGACGCCACCACACAGAGCACCGGCAGTATAACCGTGGCAAAATTACTACTCGGCTGCGTTTATAGGGCAACGGCTCTGTTGTGTCGGGTCAGAACGGGCACAGTGGAGGAGGTTTAGGCCCGACGCTGACATCTGCGACCACACGTCGCCCGTTGGGAACGGGTTGCAGCTGTCCGCTGCAAACGCCGCGAACCGGTGCGGCACCGTCCACTGAAAGTCGCCCGCGCTGCTGTACAGCCCCACCGTGACGTCAACGTCGCGCCCGCTCCAGCTTGACGTGGGCGTCGCCAGCAGCGGCTGCACCGACTTAGGTACGCCTCCCCCTCCTCCTCGCCGGTGGGTGCAGCAGCACGGCAGGCGGCTGCAGACGGGCACACAGCGTCTCGTGCGACACGGTGCGCACATCGTGGAGGAAGGACGACCGGCCGCAGGAGGCACGATGAGCAATCAGCGCGTCGCGGAGGAGACGCAAGTGCACAAAGTGGGCACGTAGCCCGCCCGCGTCCAGTTTCTTTCACAGCGTCAACGGCACTGGCTTCCACTCCGCCCCGTGTTGATGCCGGCAGGTAGAAGAGGTTGCTCCATCATGATCGCTGGCGCAGACAGTAACGCGTCGGCACTGGAACAGCTTCCCACAGCCTCTAACAGGCGCCACCCGACAGCAGTCGTCGGGAACAACCCACCCTCTGCACAGCAGCCGTCAGCATCACATCGTCATCGACACGGGTACGCGCAGCAGAACGCTTGGACAGCTGTCGAACCAATGCAAGGTATCTCCTGAACCACGCCACACATCACTGGGGTGGGTACGCGGGCACCAGATCGTACCACCTCCGCGACGCGCGCGGGTGCCTGTAGTCCGGCTCCCACTCAACCCCAACAAAGTGAGCCTCCCACTCAACCCAACAAGCCACCCCCTGCATCAGCGTTAACGTGTTAATGTCTCGTCGAATCGTCATCGAATCATCGTCGAATGATCACACGTTAACGTTGACCGTTAATTTTTATTAACGTGTTAACGCAGAACTATTGAAAAAAGGGGGTGCTCTTTGGCGGATAACCTGCATCAGCACAGAAATCCACCTGCACCATACCGAGACCCGTATTCACTACTGCTTCGACGACGATGATTCGACGATGATGAGTCGACGACGATTCGACGATGATGATTCGACGACGATGCGGCCGCTCGCCGTCGAATCAATGAACACATGTGACCTGTGTTGGACAGTGAGCGGTGAGGGGAGGGGGGGAACGGGGGGTGGGTTTGGCACGGGGTCGTACGCCGACAACAGAGTAACCCACCCACCTGCGTCCCCGGCACAGGTGTCGACAGTGACCGACGCCCCCAGACGCACTTATCAGACCACCGTCTGCACCACCCACCGACGTGTTAACGTGTTAACGCTAATGAAAAGTAACGGATGGGCACCCACGTGCACACGCGACAATAAGCCCTTTTTGCCGCAGCCCAGTTTGACCCCTAAACTTCAACCCCGGCATACCCTCAAAAAACACCCCATCTTTGCGGGAGGTCCCGCAAAGACACCCCCTTTTTTTCAATAGTTTGGCGTTTCGCCGGGCCGAGAGCACCGGGGGGGTGACCCCGTGCGACGCGCTAAGGGGGTGTTTCGCGCCGACCGCGCGCAAGTCACCCGATCCCGCACCCGGCGCTCTCGGCCGGGCGAACGTGGGCCATGACAGGTGGGGTGCACGACCCGCGCCGGCGGTGGGAGATCGGGGTCGGGATCGACTGTCCAGCGCACGTCCGGCGCGAAACCCCCCCTTAGCGCGGCGCGGGGGGGCACCCACCCGTCGGCCTCCCCCCGGCGAACGTGGGCCGTGGTGGATGGGGGTGCACGACCCGCGCCGGTGACGGGGGGTTGGGTGCGGGATCGGGTGACTTGCGCGCGGTCGGCGCGAAACACCCCCTTAGCGCGTCGCACGGGGTCACCCACCCGGTGCTCTCGGCCTGGCGAAACGCCAAACTATTGAAAAAAAGGGGGTGTCTTTGCTGGAGCTCCCGCAAAGATGGGGTGTTTTTTGAGGGTATGCCGGGGTTGAAGTTTAGGGGTCAAACTGGGCTGCGGCAAAAAGGGCTTATTGTCGCGTGTGCACGTGGGTGCACATCCGTTACTTTTCATTAAAGTTAACGTGAAATTAACGGTCGGCATATCAATAGGCAACAAACACGTCGGAAATTAACGGTCAGCAGTGCTATTCAACAATGCACTCCTCTGACACCGCACCGGCACGTTAGTACCTCTTTACCATGACGTCACCTGCTGTCTTAGACTTCCACACGCTTAGACACGGGTGACAGAACGCTTCTCCGTGGCTCACCGTCAGCTCTCCGCGGCCCTGTGTCTGCTTCGTTACCCACTCCAGTACTTCCGGTGGGAAGCACTCGATTTCGGTTGCCCGTGCGTGAAACACCCGGTAGGGACCGGTGACAAACGTGTGAAAGTGCTTCTGAAACCGGTAGAGACCGTTGCACATAGTGTCAGTCAGAAGCTGCTCCCGTGCATTACTGATCAGTTGGACAGCCGTCTAAGGGTGGTTTTCGGGGGTGCACTCGGCCGTCGTATAGGATGTGACCCAATAAATCTGAAATCCAGCGTGGAGGGCGGCGAGGACGTCCCGGCGGGGGTAGCATTGCCGCGCTGGCTCTGCTGGTGTGGTGAGTGGATGGAACACACACTCATAGCACCGCACACCAAGTTTCAGATGCAACGGACATGTAGATGCGGAGATACACGCAAAACACTCCCCCAACACACTCTCCTGAGGGCCTCAAATCGAGCTTGGCAGGCGTTGAGCACGTGACGGAGGGGAC
>CAYTIB010000111.1:0-36890 GCA_964437725.1 uncultured bacterium
CCTCCAAAATAATCTCTCAAACTCTAAATACGTGCGGGCCCGCCTCAGAGTCTTTTGAACTTCCTACAGGTAGTCTTCAAGTTTTACATCATCGAGGAAGGGGTACTCCAAAAGCTCGTATTCGGAACGATCGACTCCTTCCGGGATGGTAGCATCAATCCCCATCTTTGACGTAGTGGGTAATGTGCCTTTCGGCAGTTGGGATGCCCGCAACGTCGGATCTAAATGCTTACCCCGTGCACCTGACACGATAATTACATCTTCATCCGGTTGGACCCGAAATGCCAGTGCCCGTTCCAGGTCCATCCAATTTGTTATGTCCACATCCTCATCCGTCACAATCGCGAGTTTAACGGAATGAAGTGACATTAGGGCAAGTAGAGCGTTCTTTCCCTCACCCGGCCGCTTTTGGACGGAAGCGAACAAGTGCCAGTAACAACAACTCGACGGGGTGGAATATACAGCTGTGGTCTGAACACTTGCCTCGCGAAGTGCACGCCAACCCGCAGCTTCAATCGGCGGAGCTTCAAGCCAGTCGTTCTCCCAAGGCATAAATACAGTTTGGAAAATCGGATTCTTCCTGTGGGTGATAGCCTTGACTTTGAAAACTGGATTCCATCGGATGGAGCACTGATGGCCTGTAAAATCCCCATAGCGTCCCTCATCGATGGTCCAACCGTCTGCAGAAATTTCTCCTTCCAAAACTATCTCCGCCGACGCCGGTACCTCCAAATCAACCGTAGCGCACTTGCTGAGTTGAATCGGTTCACCGTAAAGTGCGCCCGCTACCGCAAACTCATCAAAACCGGGGGGAGCCTTGTAAGCCGCAGAGAGAATCTCCGGAATCCCGGTTCCGATAGCAATGGCAATGGGTAAAGACTCACCCCGCTCAAAAGCTCGCTGGTAAGTCGCACGCATATCCGATGGCGACACAAGATCAATCCCGGTCTCATTGGGTGTACGATACATCAAACGGTAGCAACCGACGTTTCGACGACCTTCTTCGCACTTGGAAACGGCAATACCCGCCGAAATATAGGGTCCACCATCCTTACGGTGCTGAAAAGGGATAGGAATTTCTGTGAGGTCCACCTCGTCCCCAATCTTCACAACCTCTTTCACCGCACCATCAGACGTAATCTCAGCCGAAAGTGGATTCTCCAAGGCCTTCATAAAGGTTCGTCCCAGGACCTTTTCGTCACTCGCCAAACCCAACGCCAGGCGGCGCCTGGATCCGATCAGACCTCCAACGACCGGCATGTCGTAGTCCTGTACATTCTCGAATAAGATAGCTTGGTCAGACTTAGCCAAAAGAGTATGAATATGCTTCGGTGAAACAGGCTTGGCGATTCTGAGAAGCTCCCCGTTTGCTTCCAGGTGATCCAGAAGGCCTCTCATATCCCGATAGGGAATCTGACCATTAATACCTAAATCCATTCCGTTTGAGCCAGAATCTGAGTTCATCAATCCATCCCTCATTCATAAAAACATAACTGGGACAAAGGCGAAAAGGCGAAGTGTTTTCGCTGACACAAACACCCTCCCAAACTGTGGAGCGTAGTGTCTAAAATTAGTTCATATGAGACCCGCCATCAACCAGCAGGGTTTGACCGGTAATGAAATTCACCCCATCCGAGAGGAAAAACACAATGGTATCAGTGATATCCTCAGGCACCTGGCTACGGGGAATTGCTCGACTGGCAATCTGAAACTCATCATCGGCATCCAAAAGTTCATCTCCTCGGGCAGAAGCTAAGCTCTCACTACGGGTCAAACCTGGCCCGACGGCGTTAACACAGATACCGTCTTTCCCCATCGATCTCGCTAGTACTCGGGTCAGTGTAATCACGGCTCCTTTCGACACCGTGTAATGCGCGAAAACTGGGGTCCCTTTGAATGGAACACCTGATGTAATATTGATTATTTTACCGGATCTTTGCTTCTTCATATGTGGGTACACAGCACGGGAAGTCAACCAGACACCTTTAACATTAACGGACATCATTTGGTCCCACTCCTCGACAGTCACCTCATCGAAGGCTACATAACGCATGTCGGCAAAAAGTGCTGCATTGTTGACCAACCCGTCGATACCTCCGAACTGAGATTTGGTTTCCTCCGCAAGGCTCTCGACACTCGCTTCATCTGTCACATCAGTATGGAAATAAAACGCCTCGCCACCTGAGTCACGAATTTCCTGAACCGTTCCCTCTCCATCGAGGATGTCGGAGACAACAACCTTAGCACCTTCTGCGGCAACTGCCTTGGCATACACCTTTCCGATTCCCCGGGCCGATCCCGTTATAATCACCACTTTGTCTTCTAGCTGCATATCCGATTCCTTTGGTCTTATGAAAACCATATGACGGGCTACATTAGACCGTCCAATTTACTTCAATTTGAGAACCACTATCTACCATGAGGGTCTGACCAGAAATAAAGTCAGCTCATATGAGATCCACCGTCCACAGGCAATGTCTGTCCAGTTATAAACTCCGCTCCATCCGAAAGAAAGAATATGATGGCGCCCAAAAGATCTTCGGGGACCTGACTCCGAGGAATAGCCCGGGTTCGGACTTGCTTGGCGTCTTCATCTTCTATGACGTCTGCTCGTACTTTCATGACACTTTCACTCAGTGTCAAACCCGGTGCGACACAATTAACGTTAATTCCCTCTTTCCCTAAGGTCCTGGCCATCACGCGAGTCATGGTCACAACAGCACCCTTTGAGACTACATAATGGGGAGTTTTTGGAGTACCTTTGAAAGGTGTCCCAGATGCAATGTTAACGATTTTCCTAGTACTTTGCCCAGACTTTTCACTCAACTCTCCTGTCCGCATATAAGGGTAGACGGCTTTGGTCATGAGCCAAACACCCTTGACGTTGACAGCAAAAACACGGTCCCACTCCTCTTCTTCAATCTGGTCAAACGGTACGTACTGCAAATCAGCGTAGAGTGCAGCATTGTTTACCAGCCCATCAATCTGGCCGTATTGATTATGCACAGTACGAGAGAGAGTTTCGCAACTTTGACTGTGAGAAACATCGCACTGGACATAGATGGAATCTCCGCCGGCAGCCCGAATCTCCTCAGATACCTTCTCTCCATCACTTATATCGGAAACAACAACTTTCGCCCCTTCGGCTGCAATCCCCTTGGCGTAAGTTTTACCAATACCCCGAGCACCACCTGTCACGATAACAACTTTATCTTGCAAGATCATGAGCGTCATTCCTCACAGAAAAATGAGGTCCCAGACATTCGGCTTTTCGACAACAGACCATCAAAGCATATGGTCTCCACCATTTACCGGAAGGTTCTGGCCAGTAATGAAATTCGCTCCATCGGACAGGAAAAAGGCCAAAGCGCCGACCAAATCCTCAGGGACTTCACTACGTGGAATTGCCCGATTTAAAATTAGTTCTGCCTCTTCCTGCTGCATCATTTCCTCCCCGCGGATCTCGACGACACTGTCGCTTCTCGTCAGACTGGGTGAGATACAGTTCACACATATACCATCCTTCCCCAGTGTTCGGGCCATGACTCGCGTCAGCGTCATGATAGCGCCCTTTGATACAACATAATGGTACATCTTTGGCGCCCCCTTGAATGGAGTTCCCGAACCGATGTTCACAATCTTTCCAACACCTCGCAATTTCATGAAGGGGTATACCGCCCTCGTCATTAACCAACTTCCCTTCACGTTCACAGCGAAAACTCGGTCCCACTCCTTCTCATCAATCTGATCAAAAGGGATATATTCCAGTTCCGCATGAACAGCCGCATTGTTGACTAGACCATCAATCTGGCCAAACATATCGTGGGTCGCCTTCGCAAGAGCTTCCGTGTCCTGGCCCATGGAAACATCGGCCCGGATGAAAACCGCATTGCCTCCCGTCGTCCTGATTTCTTCGGCAACCAATTCTCCGTCGAGTACGTCCGAGACCACCACCTTACCCCCCATTGCAGCGATCCCCTTGGCAAACACCCTACCAATACCCCGGGCAGAACCCGTAATTATTATGACCTTACCTTCGAGGAGCATCCTACCTCCTTCAATTGATAATAAGCGCAAGAAAATTACTGGGAATCCACCGTCTTCAGGATATATTTACCCGTCTCCATCTCCCGACCAAGCTGATCATTTTTTCGAAGTACTCCCCATGCACGCAAAATATCTCGATATTTCGCATCCTGAAAACGATTTAGAATGTCCTCAAAATGTGCCGGTCCCTCCTTTAAGAAAACCAAAATTTCTCCAACTAGCTCCTCATTTGCAGAGTCCACATGCCTTCCCCTTTGATCATAAACAAAACCGACAGAACCGCGGAGGACATAACAACTGTCTTCGTCCCCAAAACTGTTAACATAACCATGCAAGATAGCTTTGATTCGAAATTAAGTATGGATTATAGCCTAACCCAGACAGTTCGCCATCCGATGGAAGATAGAAAAATAAACATAAAGCATATAAACTACCTTTCGCATTTTGAAAACCATAAGACAAAGAATTCGGTTCGAATTTAAATTCATGGTCTAACACTCATTTAATGTTGACAAGATTTTTTCAAAAGGTTGTAATCAGTCGTGTGATTCCAAATATTCGATTCACCCCTAGGTGTTGTTAGAACCTCGGGGTGGTTTGCCCGGACTCGGACCATGTCGGAATGGGACGCGCGCAGGGTGCCGGCCGAAAGGCTACTGAGATCCAAAATAGGAGATGGCCTAATGAAGAGAAACGGACTATTGAGCGTTGTCTGTGCCGTATTCTTTGCCCTAGCCTTGACTGCTACCTTTGTCAAGACAGCCTCAACCGCGCCTATCAGGCTCAAAATGGTTGGCTCTTGGCCACCGCGAATTTCTTCCGCCGCTGATGTTGGGATTCGCTTCTTGGAAGAAGTTAACAGACGCGGTAAGGGTAAAGTAGTGATTAGGTTTTTGGGTGCTAAAGAGATTGTTCCAACTTTTGATCAGCCAGAGGCATTAGTGAAAGGCGGCATATTCGATGTCTGGTATGGGGCACCAAACTACTGGGCAGGTGTGGTCCCTGCTGGCTACATCACCGAATTGTCACCTTTCCCCGTCCCTGACAATGGGCCCGGGAGTGCGCTTTTTGATTTTATGAGCAAGATGTACGCGAAAAAGGGAGTCCGCTATTTAGGTCACTACTCAGGTGACCCGGGCACCGGAAACCACTTCATGTACACCCAGAAAAACGTAAAGAATCTTGGTGACCTTAAGGGAAGAAAAATCAGGGTTCCCCCCTTGACTCGATTCTTCGTCAACGCGGTTGGAGCAGAGCCTGTAACCCTACCCCCTTCTGAGGTCGGACTCGCTTTGAAGCGAAAAACAGTGGATGGATTTACCTGGCCCTACTATGACGGCTTTACAGCCTTCGGATGGCATCGGGTATCGAAGTTTCTTATCGATCATCCTCTTTACCGCAACGGGATCGGCATTAATATGAATTTAAAGAAGTGGAACAGTCTACCAAAAGACGTACAAGGGATAATTTTGGATTCTGTAAGGGTTATCCAAGACTGGTCCCGTGGGTGGATTTCGGCGTTCCAGGCTACGCAAAAAACGGCGATGAAAAAAGCCGGAATGAAAGCTATCAAATTCTCAAAAGGTGAGGCAAAGCACTGGGCTGAGACCTCTAATTCTGCTCTATGGGCACATTTCAAGAAAGCCATGAGCTCAAGCGATTATGCCCAGGCCAGAAAGTTGATGGGGTACAAGTAATTAAATCTTTGCTCGTGTAATAGAGGTGATACCATAACCGCACCGTTCTCCTCTGTTTTGTCCTCCATCCTCAGAGAGATAGGGAGCGGAGTCTTCAGGGAGAAGGATTCGAACTTAGATACAAAGTGTAAACAGTCCGAATCCTTCTCCCGCTTTCACCTTTTGTCTCGACGAGGTTCACCCTGCCGGCTCAAAGTGTTGCCAGAGTGTTATTCCATTTGTCTTGTTTTAGGGTCAATCTGAACTGGAAAAATTCCTTTAGAACCAGATACGAAGGACACTGTTCACTTGGCAGCGGACAACAAATCCACCAAGATTTTTGACAATTTTCTCAACACCGGAGGCGCATTGGCGGGGGTTTTGCTGATCGCCGTCATGTTATTGACCTCTGTTAAGGTCTTTTTCAGATATGTCCTTCAAGAAGGTCTGCTTGGTGTTGACCAAATCAGTGGTACTTTCCTCCTTTACATCACTTTTTTCGGAGCAGCCTGGGTTTTGAAAAGGGAAGAGCATGTAAGTATCGAGCTGCTGGTAGTCCGACTCCGCCCAAAAACTCGGCGTTGGTTGAATGTCATCAATTCTATAGTAGGGGCCATAATCTGTCTGATATTGACGATTTACGGGAGTATGGAAGTTATTTATTCCTGGCAAAAGGGGATACTGATCCCGGCCGAAATTGAAATACCCAGGGTGGTTAATCTCACTGTTATACCGTTGGGCAGTCTTTTCCTTTGGATTCAATTTATGAGGCGAGCCTGGCAGTACTTTAAAGGGCGAAACGTTGAAGCAAGCTGACCATAACAACTGAGGCAATCGGCAATGGAAATGGAGTGGTGGTTCTACATGTTGTTCTTTTTTGGAAGCCTTGCCGTTTTGTTGCTTACGGGCTTGCCTGTCGCCTTTGCTTTTATGCTGATCAACGTCGTTGGGGTTTATCTATTCTGGGGAGGGTCAGTCGGATTACAACAACTGATACTTAGCATCGATAGCTCTGTATCGACTTTCGTGCTCGTACCTGTACCCATGTTCATCCTCATGGGGTCGGTAATGTTCCACTCCGGCGTTGCTTACAAAATGCTCGATGTCCTAGATGAATGGCTCGGACGTATAGCTGGTCGATTGTCTTTGCTCGCCGTAGGCGCCGGTGCCCTCTTTGCCACACTGACTGGGGTAGCCATGGGTAGCGTAGCCATGCTGGGGTCAACCCTTGCACCCGATATGGAAAGACGCGGCTACAGTAAATCTATGTCACTGGGTCCTATCCTTGCCAGTGGAAGTCTTGCCATCATGATTCCGCCAACCGCCCTAGGCGTTATTCTAGCAAGTCTAGCCAAAATTCCCGTCGGCGATCTTCTGATCGGGATAATTCTTCCGGGGTTGCTTCTAGCCGGTGTTTATGGTCTCTACATTATCGTCCGTTGCACCCTCCAACCTTCTCTGGCACCGGCCTACGACGTAACACCAACGCCTATCAAACGGCGCATCCTCGATACTATTCGATACGTTGTTCCCTTAATCTCAGTAATCGCCATCGTCATTGGGACAATTTTTTTTGGGGTCGCAACTCCCACAGAAGCTGCGGCAGTGGGGGCACTACTTTGTTTTGGTCTGGCAGCAATATACCGGAAACTCACCTGGGAGGTGATCAAAAAGGCGGTGGGTTCAACAGCCTCCATTTCAGTGATGGTTTTAATTATTTTAACTGGCTCAGCCGCCTTCAGCCAGGTTCTCGCCTTTGACGGGGTAACCGGCGGCCTTACTCAGCTTGCTGTCAGTCTACCAGTAGCCCCCATTTTCATACTTATATTAATGCAGATCGTCCTGATATTCCTCGGTATGTTCATTGAACAAACCTCCATTGTTATGGTCACCATACCGGTCTACATGCCAATTGTTCATGCTTTGGGATGGGACCCTGTCTGGTTCGGCGCCATAATGCTTCTTAACCTTGAGTTAGCAACGATCTCACCGCCCTTTGGGATGTCCCTTTTCGTGATGAAGGGCATTGCCTCACCGGACACTACGATGGGTGATATCTACCGTTCAGCCCTACCCTTTGTAGGACTAAACATCGTAGTAATGGCCATAATGATCATATTTCCGATGGTAGTCTTGTGGCTACCAAGCCTGATGAACTGACACTTTTGAGTACAGGGTTCGGCTACCTAGAATCTAGCGGGAAATCAACCGATTGAATAATAAGGGGATGGAAAAATTGTAGCTCTCGGGGAAAGCATTTCTGTAAATTTCTATTCACCGACCAAACACTTATTCAGGATCGACTAGCTGACCTTTTCCGAATGTCAAGGGGACGTAACGGGGTGCCCCAATTGCCTCCATAAATCGCTGCTTTATAACAATCGGGTTCAAAGGGAAAGGTGGCTCTACCACAGGGATGTCCGGCTCTACTTGGAGCGCCAAAAGAGAAAGGCTGTTGCCTGAAAATGACTGCTCACAAGCCTTACGAAACTCCTTTACCGTGCTAACGTTTTCGGTGCGAGACAACCCTGCAGAACGTGCAAGATCAGTCAGATCTAATTCTTGGTTTGTCACCGGTTGACCACCCGACGCTGCATGGACACGATTTTGCATAAGCAAAACTGTCAAGTTGTTAGGTTGGACAGCCCCAAGTGTCACAAGGCCCCCTAGGTGCATCAGCAACCCTCCGTCGCCTTCTACACAAATCACTTTTCGCTCTGGTTGCGCGACGGACAATCCCAAAGCAAGGGGTAATGCCAACCCCATAGCATCCTCGACGTAGAAATTTTCTGGACGCTCTCGAATTCGGCCCCAGAGATAGGATGCGTTTCCCAAGGAAGTCACCACAAGGGTATCATCCGGCAGACAATCAGCTAATGTGAGGTAATAATCCTCACGCGTAGGTAAGGACAAGTTCACCAAGCAGTGTCCTCCTTCGAAGTGAGCAAAACGAAGGGTTGAGAGGATTCCTCAGCATTGGCCGCTGCCTTTTCCAACTGTGGCCCGATGGGCCTGGAAGCATCCATCTGGGCATACCGGAGACCCATCGCCTGAAGCACAGGTTCGGTTACGCGCCCCTTGGGAATGTGGTAGAAAACCGGATCATTTGGAGAGCCTCGGAAAGATGCCAGGATCAATAGCGGAAACTGGTAACGCTGTGCAAGGGAAACCATCCCTGCCCCCATAGTCGTCAGCCCAACATTCTGGATCAACATTACGGTTCTGGCTCCACCCAACCTAGATCCACAGGCAATAGCGAGAGCCTCCTCTTCGTGAGTAGCTCGGATAAGCGTCATGTCCTGATCTTTTTCGATCTCCACAAGAAGCTGACCTAGCCAACTGTCCGGAACCGAAACAGCAACCCGGTATCCTTGTTCCTTCAGCGTGGCAAGTAGCTCGCTCGGACGATGTGAATTTTCGTTACTCAAAACCCCTCCAAACACCTGTACATGGAAAGCCTCAGCGCAGCGTTTAGATATACCCCTATCTTGAACCCTGAGGACAATTCTAGCGATTCTCCAGCCCAACGACAAGGCATCTTCGAAATTCTTGAAAATACCATCAAGTAATGAGAATTTTTCTGGTTCCCTTGATCCGATTCAGAGTTCACACAGATAATGGGTCTAGATTTCAGAACTGCGGGAAGAATCAACAAGCCACTCTCACCCTTTTAGGCAAGGCCATCAACGGGAAATTTTTGGGGGACCTGCTGCTGGAAGGAAGGGGAGCATGTTTCGACTACACCGTAATGGCATTCGGAAACTCGCATTGGGAATTTTGTTTTGTTTCTTTCTTGGATGCAATAATCAAGCCCCTGAATCTGAAAAAACCATGCTGACCTTCATCGAGGCATATTACGTTCGAGCAGATCTCCTTGCCGCCAAACGGGTCAGTGCCGGACTAGCCCTTGAGAACATCAACCGACAAATGCTATTGCGGAAAAGCTTTGAGAAGGGGAAATCTCTTGAACAAACATCGCCAGGGGTTGGAAAAAAACGAAATGTGGAAACAAAAATTCTCGAAGTTCGGGAACGCTCAAACGGCGACAAAGTTTACCGAAGTAGTCTTTCGATATTAAACTCTGCAGTACGAATGGAATTACAAACATTAATCACCGTGGGGAAACGAGGTCATGCTTCTGATCGCTCATGGGTAGTTGTAAACTTCGTGGAAATCCGAAATCCCTTATCCGAAAAATCTCGAAATTAATGCTCTTGATTTCCAAAGGCCTCGACAAATAAAAATACAGACCTATCATAAATTAGCCGCTTAGAATCTTCAGGTGGTGTTTCCAGAGTTCAGAAATTCAGACTCAACTGCAACAGAAGCGTTGGAGCGACCATGAACGAGGAGCGAATTCGACAGTTCGAAGAGGTGCTGGCCATGGATCCTGAGGATCCAATGGTCCTATACGGATTGGCTCAGTTACTTGCGGATGCCGACCGTCAAGCGGAAGCTATTCCTCACCTCCAAGAAGCACTAAGGGTAAAATCCGATTATTCAGTGTGCTATCACCTTCTTGGACTTTGCTTAGAAGAAACGGGGGATCTCGAAAAGGCAAAGGATGTCTACCTTCGAGGCTTTGATGTTGCAAAGGAACAGGGAGATCTTCACGTTGCGAATCAGATCCAAGAACGAATCAATTCTCTTTCCGTCTGATCCCGCAGACGTACGGTTTAAACCTCAAATACGCATTAGGTTTTCGAGCTAGATTAGAACAATGCGTTGCTCCTTGGCATTCGATTATGTAACATCCGGTGAGGTCTTAATTTCCCTGCTCGGGCCACTCTACAAGGTTCGAAGGAAACCCAACCTTTTGTTTCTCTCATCCATCTCAAAAGGGAGGTAACCATGTTCAAAAAATATAGCAATACCCCAGCAGGAATAGCCTTGGGGATTTATACCCTGGGCGCAATTTTTTATGTTTTGCAAACGCTCTTCATGGCTGAGTCTTGGCTTGCCGATCGCGAGGTGGCAGCCGGGGCAGCCCCGGTGGCGATAACTTTGGGGGCGACTTGGCTCGGATTTGTTGTTGGTATGATACGAACTTTTGCGAAGGGTTTGAATGGTCAAAGGGCATTTTTCAACGCTTTACTGATCGCTCAAATCGCTGTAACTCTATCTCTATACCATTGCCATTTTATAGCCCAATACCCTGCTATGGGAACTGACGTCGTAATCGTAACAATATTGACCCTGCTATTTATATTTGGGTATTCCAGGGTTAGGTCTCAGCTCTGAGGAACTTAAATGTCCAGGGGCTGGACAAAAGGCAAGAACAATCTTGTTTTTATTTAACCAACACACATTGAAATAACATTGAAGGGGATTAATCGACTCGAGATTGTTCTCTCCCTCCAAAGAGAGAAAGTACAGGCAAGGAAGGTATCGAACAGAGCAAACGGTGAATTTTGCTTGCAAATATTTGGTGCAAATCAGGGCTGGATCCATGGGAACTACAACCACTTGATCCGCACAGGGGAAATATCGGCAGATCTCCTGCGTCCTTGAGGCATTACGGATGACTGTGGTTATCCCAAAATTGAAATCTTTAATTCCTATTTGATTTCAGAAAATGCATTGGTCAGAAAGGCATGCCTTGCCTATATAGCTTCTTATATGGAAATGAAATACTCTGGTCCATCGAGACGGACGCTTTGACTTCCTCGCAGGGGACTTGACTAGATGTTTTACGTAACCCGAAGGAACTGGATTCGGCTTCGCGAACGACTGGAACAAATGGAAAAGCAGGTTCGGATCGATATGGCCGATGAAATCAAGAGTGCAGCAAGCTTTGGTGATTTCTCCGAAAACGCCGAACTTGATGCAGCACGGGAGAAACAACAACTCTTAACGTTGGAAGTTCAAAGGCTTAGGGACAAGCTTAACCAAGCGCAAATGATTGACGAATTAGAGATAGACGCCAGCCGGGTTTCGATTGGAACGGCTGTGACATTGTACGACAATCTAGAGAAACAGGAGACCAAGTGGACCATTTTGGGAGAGGATGAATCCAATCCTTCGGAGGGGGTTATATCCTATAAGTCTCCGCTTGCAAAGGGCCTTATGGGAAAGGAAGAAGGGGATGAGGTAAAAATCAATCTGCCCGCCGGGCCAAAGGAGTTTGATATCCTTGCTGTTGAACCGGCCGAAATCCAACCTCCTGACGGTATTGCTGGCCAACAATCTCCTGGCACCGCCCCCCCTTCAGACAAATCCTGAGACGATCTGTCAACAGATTCTTCAAACAAGAAGCATCCTCAAAATGACCAGCCACCAACCTACATTGGACACAGAATCAATCGGTGTACTAATCGATCAGCTAATCCGTTCCTTTGCAAACACAACCAACGCAGACCTCATCAAGGAAATCATTTTCTCTGCGCTGAAAATGGCCCGCGATGGATCAGAGCGTGGCGATCTCAAAATTTTAAACTCCTCTTTCAAGGAACTACGGTACGCCTTCAACGTGTTCGCACCTTACCGAGAAATTAGAAAGGTCAGCATTTTTGGTTCCGCAAGAACCCCAACTGAATCGCCCGATTATTTACATGCTCAGGAATTTGCCTCTAGGATGACGAAAGAAGGATTCATGGTTATCACAGGGGCAGGACCCGGTATTATGGAGGCAGCAAACAAAGGCGCTGGGAAAGATATGAGTTTCGGGGTAAACATTCTTCTGCCCTTTGAACAGAATGCCAATCGTTTCATACGGGAAGATCCGAAGCTCATCCATCTACGATATTTTTTCACCCGAAAGTTGTTGTTCGTGAAGGAAGCCGATGCGGCGGTCTTCTTTCCAGGAGGGGTTGGCACACAGGATGAAGGATTTGAAATTCTAACACTAGCTCAGACAGGCAAAAGTAATCCACTACCAATTATTTTTGTCGATTCGCCCGAGGGTAGTTATTGGAAAGACTGGGAAATTTATCTTCATCGGAACCTTGTTGGGACAGGCAAAGTCAGCCAAGAAGATTTGAGTCTTTTTAAGGTCACAAATCAAGTAGAGGTAGCAGTTGAAGAAATTCAAAGATTTTATCATCGTTACCACTCAATTCGATTTGTCCGCGATCGTCTCATACTGCGTCTTTTCCAGCCACTACCTGCAGGTAGACTGGAAGAAATCAATCAGGAATTCTCCAATATCCTAAGAAAAGGCAAAATTGAGGAAACCGGCCCGCTTTCCGACGAAAGTAATGAACCTCATATCGCCCACTTAGGTCGCTTAGCACTTTATTTTGATAGGACCCACTATGGGCGATTACGGCAACTCATTGATCGAATCAACGAAACCTGATTTGCTGAGGGGTCCCACCTGAGATCGAGACCTGATAATACTATCCCCTACAACCGCACATTCTCGTCAGATACGCTCTTTTGAATCTTTGAGTATGAATTCCAAACACATGTTTACGAGGGGGAGAAGTGAACAATAAAAAACCGCTCGACTGGCTCAGCCTGAGCCGAGTCTCCAAAAACTACCGGATATTATCCCATCCGAGAAACCGAAAGCATTCTCCCCGAACCATTCGGGTCCTTCGGGATATCTCTTTTTCCGTTTCTCTAGGCGAATTCGTGGCGCTCATGGGACCCAGCGGTTGCGGCAAAAGCACGCTACTTAATCTAATTGCGGGAATTGATCAGCCAACAAGCGGTGAGATTCACCTTGGGGATACCTGTATCTCTTCCGCATCCGAAGCCACGTTAATTCATACCCGCCGAGAACGCCTTGGTGTCATTTATCAGTTTTTCCATCTGCTCCCTACCTTGACTGCAATAGAAAACATTATCCTTCCACTTATCCTGCAGGGTAATTCAACAACTACAGCTGCTAAAGAGGCTCGGAGCATGCTAAATCGAGTAAACATGAATCACCGAGAAAATCATCTTCCATCCGAGCTTTCGGGCGGGGAGTTACAAAGGATTGCCTTAGCAAGGGCCATAGTTCACAAACCCACACTGCTGCTGGCGGACGAACCAACAGGCAACTTAGACACCCAAACGGGCGACGAGTTACTAACTTATATTCATTCGCTCACAAAGGACCTCGGCCTAACGATCCTTCTTACAACTCACAGTGAAGAAGTAGCGGCCCGAGCCGACCGAATTATAAGCCTCCGGGATGGAATAGTTGTGGAAAAAGAACCGCTCGTCAAGACAAATAAAAAACCAGGTCCAAGGGAAATGTCCTCTTGATTACAGAGAGATTTTTGATCAGACGAATGAGCATACGCTCTTTTCAGCAATACCCTACGCGGGCCATACTAACACTGATTGGAGTTGCAATTGGTGTAGGAGTGTTTCTAGCCATCCGCCTGGCCAATCAAGGTACGATCGACGGATTTCGAGCTTCTTTCGATGCAATAGCCGGCCGTGCAGTATTGGAGATAACGGCATTTGGAGATCCCTTGGATGAAACACTCTTCACCAAGGTTCGAAACGTCAAGGGTGTCCGTCTGGCCAGTCCGGTTCTCCAAGTCATGGTCGTTGTCACCCCGAAAAAGTTAACAACCAACAACACGGTAGCAAATCCAGGGGAAGACGGGCCAGGCCCGGGGAATTTGCCTGGAACTCCCCTACTAGTTCTGGGAATTGACACTCTTTCTGAACAGATGTTCCGTGATTACAAAATTGCTTACGACTCCGAAAATCCTCAGCCTCCGATAGAAAAAGTACTACAAAGACTCCTTTCCCCGACGGCAATCTTTGTGACAGACCAATTTGCTAGCCGGCACAACTTAAAACGAGGAGATTCCTTAAGCGTACTCGGGCCAGAACAGTTCCGAACTTTAACTATCGAGGGTATTCTTCGATCTGATAATGATAAAAACACCTCACCAGCCTCAGCATTTGACGGGCAAGTAGCCCTGATGGACATCGCATCCGCCCAAGAGAACTTCGGGCGAATCGGAGAGGTGGACCGCATTGACATCATGCCCGATAAAGGTCAATCGCTCGAGGTTTTAGCCGAAAGGATTCGCACTATCCTACCCGGGGACCTCTCTGTCGGTCGCCCGCAGCGTCGCAGCCGCCAGTCAGAACTACTGTTGTCAGCCTTTCAGTTAAACCTAACGATCCTGAGTTATATCGCCCTAGTCGTTGGGATATTTATCTTGTACAACACCATGAGCATCAATGTGATTAGACGGCGGCATACATGGGGGGTACTTCGATCCCTGGGCACAAAACCCCGCACAATATTTATTCTCGTCCTAATGGAGGGATCTCTTTTCGGATTACTTGGATCCTGTTTGGGAATACTCCTGGGAATTTTTATGGGTTATGGGGCTTTGGATGGGGTTAGCCAGACCGTCGGAAATCTCTATGCGCCGGTCGGCTCGACACACCTCCAGCTAACACCCATAGAGATTCTGATTACGATGGGGGCAGGAACCGGATGCGCTCTCCTCTCCTCTCTCTTACCGGCCAACGCGGCTTTGAAGATGAGTATTCGGGAGTCTCTTCAACGAAAAGATCTGACCACAGATAAACACATCCTTTCCCGATATACCACGATTCCCAGTTTTTTCCTTTTAGGTTCTGCCGGTCTAATGACACAGATGAAACCGATCTCAGGGATTCCGCTCTTTGGATACTTTTCCGCCTTAGCCGTCATTTTGGGGTTTGCACTTCTGACTCCGTTAAGTATCCGGATCTTTTCATCAATCTACCGAAAGCTCTTTAAGCAAAGTCAGTTTGCCTCAGCCATGCTAGTGGATTTAGGGCGGTCCTCCGGGAAAAATAGCGTTGCGATCGCTTCCTTGAGTATAGCCATTGCTATGTTAGTTAGCGTATCACTGATGGTAGCGAGTTTTCGTTCCACAATGGAAACCTGGATTGGCCAAAATTTTCGTGCAGATCTCTATGTAAGTCCTGCAGTTCGTTTCGTCGGAAATTTAAACGCTGTACTTCCCGAAGGAATCGATAGAATAGCCAACCGAACGGATGGAGTTCTTACAGTTGATACCTTACGAACCCGGCGGATTACCTACCGAGACTCACGCGCTCGTCTGGGTGCTGGGAACTTGAAGGCCCATCGCGACCACGGAGGCCTGAATTTTCTTTCTGGCAATCGCAAGCTTATTTTTGATCGAGCCATCAACCAAGGGGAGGTTCTGCTCTCGGAAGTCTTTGCCAACCGATTCGAGCTGACTGATGGAGATGTCATAAATCTCGGCACGGCCCGAGGTTCCCGTGCATTTCGAATTGCTGGTATTTTCTACGATTATTCGACCGACGGTGGATTAGTAATTATCGATCGGAAGTTCTATCAAAAATTTTGGTTGGACGATCGTATTAGTACGTTGGCAGTCTATGTAAAAAAAGGTGAAAACCCCAGCCAAATCCAGGAAAATCTTTCTAGAGCAATCGGGCATAAAGATGGCGTGGCAGTCTTTGACAATCGTCGGCTCCGCCGCCACATCCTCAATATATTTGACCAAACCTTTGCGATAACCTACACACTCGTGGTTATCGCATTCGGGGTTGCCATCTTGGGATTTTTAAAAGTCCTGTTAGCAAATGTTTTTGAGCGAACGCGAGAGATCGGTCTACTCCGCGTGATTGGATTTAAACGGAATCAGATTTCATGGTGGGTGGTGATCGAAGCTGCAGCCATGGCTTTTTTAGCCAACCTTCAAGGCTTAATAATCGGAGGAATATTGGCTTGGATTCTCATTTTCGTCATCAATAAGCAATCCTTCGGCTGGACTATTCACCCTTACTTGCCTTTAGCTTGGCTAGCTGGGTGTTTAGTAACAACATTTATCACTTCAACACTAGCTGCTTTTTGGCCGGCTCGAATTGCAGCGAAGTCTAATATTCAAAAGGCCCTTCGCTTTGAGTAAATTTGCGAAATATTTATCTTGTTGGATTATTGCCTGCGCCTGGTTCGGCATCGTAGCTGAATCAAGAGGCCAAAATCCTTACAAAACACCAAAGGGATTTCTTATCGCCCAACCTGGGTATACCTATCGTTTTCCGCGGGACCATGCTTCTCACCCAGGATATAAAACAGAATGGTGGTACTACACCGGTCACCTACGTACTGAAAAGGGAGAGCGTTTTGGTTTTCAGTGGACTTTTTTCAAAAGCGCCTTCCGCCCTCCCAGACCTGAGGTGGACAGAAAAATTAAATCTCGTTGGGCAGTGCAGAATATTTATTTTGCACACTTTGCTATATCGGATTTTCAAAAGCAAAAATTCCACTTCGAAGAAAGGGTGAGCCGCGGGGCTCTAGGGGAGGCAATGGCGGACCCAGACCGCTATCGGATTTGGATTAAAGATTGGAGATGTGAGGCAATAGGTAACACTAAAAAGACTACACACAGACTGCAAGCGACAAGTCAACGCTATGGAATTGATCTAGTCGCACGCTCGTTGAAACCACCGGTTATTCATGGCACGAACGGTATAAGCCGTAAAGGGCGCTCTTTAAGTCAGGCATCTCACTACATTTCCTTAACAAGAATGCAAATATCAGGAACACTTCGTGTTGGCCAAGGAGAAGCCGCCACAATACATCGTGTTCGGGGAACAGCTTGGATGGATCATGAGTTTGGATCGAGCCAAATTGGAGAAGGCCAGGTCGGTTGGGACTGGTTCAGCATCCAACTCGAGAACGGCAGTGAAGTGATGCTTTATATTATGAGAAAACGAAATGGGACAGCTGATCGCTTTTCAAGTGCATCCTGGATCGATCCGAGTGGCGTAAATCAACACCTCAAAAGAGAGGATTTCCGAGTCGAAGTTCTTAAAAAATGGAAAAGCCCGAATTCCGGGGGAACCTATCCAATCCGTTGGAGAATCCACATTCCATCCCGGCGTGCAACGTTTTACATTGAACCCGTCTTTCCCAACCAAGAACTCACCACTGCAAAAAGCACAAAGGTCAATTACTGGGAAGGAGCCATAAGGGTCTGGGGGAAAGCAGACGGAAGTCCTGTTAAAGGACAAGGCTACGTGGAAATGACAGGTTATGCAGGTACCTTCCGTAAGGATATCTAGTCCATTATCTGGATTTTTTCGATCACCTCATTTACAGGTATCACATCAGCGTACTTAGTCCCCATGTCAAAAAGATTCGACCGGTGCGGAGAGTCTGCCCGATCTCCTACGCATTCCTCAGGAATGATCGTTCGAAATCCATATTGGAGTGAGTCTACAACCGTGGCCCGAACACATCCGCTTGTCGTCGCCCCTGTGATGATTAGGGTATCCACCCCCCGAACCACCAAATCACTTGCGAGGGGCGTACCGAAGAAAGCTGAAGGGTATTTTTTGACGATAAGCGTTTCGGAGGACAATCGACCTAGCCGATCATCAAGCTCCACGTCCCGACTGCCTTCTTTCAAAGTATCTAAGGATGGGAACTTTTCGATCCACACACCCGCGTCACTCATGTCTTCCCGGTAGGCGATCGTAGTAAAAAAGATGGGGAGAGCGTTTTCCCGCACAACTTCTATTAGCCGTCGACTCTCCATAACCACCTCAGTCAGATCCGATCCGAGGGTACATTCGGGGTCCGTAAACCCAAAGCTCAAATCTACAACTAACAAAGCGACTTTCTGACCAAAACCAACACGGCCAGTAATGCCGGCCTTGTCGTAAATGGCTCTTGCATCTTTGTAGGCTTCTTCTGCCACAACGTCTACCTTAAGAATTTGATAAACAGTAATCACTGTCCGGTAAACTCACACGGCAAAACCCACTTTATGGAGATACCAAACCTTGAAATTTAAAAGAACGATAAAAAATATATTCCAGGGTAAGTGTGATTATGTCAAACTCCCACAGAATTATGATATTCCGAATACTCTTCAGACGGACCTTCCAGTCTATTGATCTGTGCTACGATTTAGCTGGCAACAAGTGTATACGACACAAACATTCAAGCTCATGGTACACATTCTGAGAGATCAAGAAATCAGGGGTTCATTAGATATCGTCTCAAAGGCCTGCTTTCCCGATGCCAATATTTTCCGAATCAATGGAATCAAAAGTTTCACCGCCAAATCCCTGTCTCCACGTCCTTTTGTTGGAATCTTTCTACGGAGGTTCTCACCAGGCCTTTGCCGATGGTTTGAAAAACCATTCACGCCATCAGGTGGAAATATTGACAATGCCAGATCGATTCTGGAAATGGCGGCTCCGGGGAGCAGCTATCATACTCGCAGATCAAATTAACTCGCTTTCCGTTCCTCCGGATATCATTTTGGCCTCCGATATGCTCAGTGTCACCGACTTAAAAGCATTTCTGGGAGCCTCTTCTCCACCTGTGGTACTTTACATGCACGAAAATCAGCTCACATATCCTGTTCCTGAAGGGGAACAGATAGATTACCAGTTTGCCTTCATTAACGTGACATCCTGTCTGGCGGCTGACCGTATACTTTTCAACTCAGAATTTCATCGACAAATTTTTCTGAAAACGTTACCAGAGCTTTTCAAGAAAATGCCGGATTGCCGACCCAAAAGGATTCCAGAACGCATCCGGGCAAAGTCTGAGGTTATACCACCTGGATGTGATTTCTTAGAATTTAGTGATAAGCAATACCCTAAGCAATCGTCAAAACCAATAACAATCCTTTGGAACCACCGCTGGGAATTTGACAAAGTACCAGAATCTTTTTTTGAGGTAATTTACCGTCTCCAGACAAACAGGTTCAGATTCAATCTGATCATTTGCGGTGAATCACCACAAGTTAAACCCAAAGTTTTTTTGCAAGCTAAAAGAAGACTGAAACAAAAGCTGTTGCACTTTGGGTATGAACCTTCTCGTGCTTGTTACGCCCAGTTGCTCCTTCAATCGGACATCATTGTTTCGACAGCCATCCAAGAGAACTTCGGCCTATCGGTCGTCGAGGCAGTAATGGCCGGATGTTATCCACTGCTCCCCTCACGCCTTAGCTATCCGGAGATTATGCCAAGGGCATATCACAAAAAACATCTGTACAAAAACGAAGATGATCTATATCAAAAACTAAGCCAGATAATAGAAAAAGGTTTACCGTCAGAATTTTGTAAAGGGGAGTTACGGAAGTATTTTCGTCGGTATGATTGGAAGGTGGTGGGACCACTTTACGACAATTTATTCGAGCGCCTTAAAGATAATTCATAGAATCTAAACATAATAAAATGATCATCAATCACGTTTAAATACAACGCGGTATATCTGGCTACCCGCCTTTGCCCGCTTAACCTCAAAGTTTGTAGGGACATATCCTTCCTTCTCCATCAAATCCAAAGGTTTATCCAAATCAACAAAATGCGGATTCTTCGATATGATGGACACTATCTCTTCAAAATATTCCTTCACATCAGTGGCAATGTAAATACGACCACCAGAGCTGAGCGTCCTTGCAAGAGCCTCCATAAATTCAACTCCGAAAATACGTCGCTTCTTATGCCTTTTCTTCCACCATGGATCTGGAAAGTAAATATGATATGCGCTTACGGATTGGTCGGGAACTGCCTTATAAACGATTGGCAGTGCATCACCAAAGAGAATTCGCACATTGAGTAAACGCCGTTTCAAAATGCGAGCGGAAGCTATTTTGAAATATCGAGTCTTTCGCTCAATTCCAAAATAGTTGACATTAGGAAATCGCTCACTAGCCGAAATTAAAAATCTGCCCTTCCCAAACCCGATCTCAATTTTGACTGGGTGGTCGTTACCGTAAAGGTCTGTCCATCGAATGGGACTGAAAACATCCTCTCCTTGGATCTCCGGTTCAAAAAACTCATTGATTTCCCCTGAAGTATCCATAACGCTCGTATATATGTCATATCCCGTTCCAAAAAAAAAGACAAACCTAAGGAAAAATAAAAACGGCCCCCTGAACTCACTGCTCAGAGGGCCGCTGTTAATGTTTCTGGCAAGAAAAAAATTTAATTCAAAATATCTTTTAGCATGGCCATCCGCCCTTGCCCGCGAAGACGCCTGAGAGCTTGCTTCTCCAACTGCCGGATCCGTTCCCGCGAGAGGTTCATCTTCTCCCCAATCTCCTGGAGTGTCATAGGCTCGCCATTGAAACCGTAGCGCATCCTCAAAATATCTCCTTCGCGCTTCGGTAAAGCAGTCAATGCTGAGAGGAGTTGGTTGGAGATTGCAGAACGATTCAAGCTATCTTCAGCTTGATTGTCGTTCCCGTCCGTTAGCAAGTCAACGTGGTTTATACTATCCGCGTCCCCCAAGGGCGCATCAAGAGATAGTGCCTCTCGAGCGGCTTTGAGCATTAGAACCTCTTCAGGAAGCTCGTCCATCGCCTCAGCTAAGTCCTCAAGGGAGGGCTCTTCCCCGGTAGCTTGTTCCATCTCGCGCACCATCTCCCTAACTTTCAGCCTCTTCTGTGCCTGCTTGACCGAAAGATGAACGGCGCCACCTTGCGAGGCGATAGCATGAACCATTGCCTGGCGAATCCACCAAACAGCGTAGGTAATAAATCGAACACCACGCTCCGGATCAAAACGCTTGGCAGCTTCGATCAGTCCAATGTTCCCCTCATGGATCAAGTCCACCATACTTACACCACAACCCTTGTAGCGGTTAGCAACACTTACTACGTAGCGCAAGTTACTGCGGATAAACAGATCCCATGACTTCTTGTCACCCCTCTTGGCCCTCTTAATGACCTTCTGCTCCATCTCTCGATCCAAAACGGAGATCCCTCTAATGGATGAGAGATACGCACTCAGGGCGTCGGGTGCGGCGGTTTGGCCGCGTTGATCTTCCTTCTTTTCAATCTTATCCAGCATCGTACTCATCTTTTTATCCCTAATCCTGTGTCGACTTCTTTAACAACAAAATACCTAGCGTCGGCCATGCTCCGGGCAAAACAAAGAGCAGGGACAATCCACTGGATTGCTCCCTGCTCAAATCCGAACCACAAAGCAAATCCGACCACGTAAAAAAAGCGAGCGGAGAAAACCCCACGCTCACTGACTGCTAAGGGTAGACTACCTTCACCTGTATGTCAATACCTAAATATGTATCTGCTGATATATTTAAACGGCAAAATAATTTACTGTAATTAATTGATTTTATTTTGCTTTTATTTATTTTTTGTTTTTCGGATTCAAAAAACAGCCCGCAGAAGCCTTCAAGTTTTTACCTGCCAACTTTGAAAAAGCTCTACTGTAACTCACTAGAGAGTCGATCTCGCCATTCAGGGACAATTCGCCTCATGATTTCAATGATCTCCAAACGAGCGGATTCTGCGTTTTTCTGTTTTTCCTCCGTCGTTGCAAATTCCTCCAAAATTACGCGACCCAACCGAGAGTGAAAAACCTCATCTTTTTGGATCTTTCTATAGACAGACGCAGTTCTCGGGTCAAATGGCTCGATAACGTCAATAAAAGCTACATTCGCCCAAAAAGCTAATACTGTTTCTTCAGTGTAGTTGTTCATCATGATCCGCTCTGTAATATCCCTTGGCGTGCAATCCATGAAGAAATCAAATAGGTCTTGGTAGGCACTGAGCGGCTCCCAATTCCAAGGTTGTTCATCTCCCAGTTCCTTCAAACGGGCTTGCACCCAGCGGACATGCCGAAATTCGTCATCGACCTGGCGCGCTAATAGATGCTGGGCTTTAAGAGGAGAATTCGGAATCCATGCAGCTGAAACCTCTGCAACCCGTAACTCATTGTACAAACCTTGCTTGAGACGCATGTGGACCATCTTACGTACCTTATCCGAATCTTCCGTTTTATAGGACATAAAAGAGTCCTCGACATTCAACTCTTTGTAAAAGGCACGGTTCCGATTTTCGGCTTCTTTTACAAACGTCTAGCTATCCACGAAATTGGACCTCCATAGAGTCTCCGAAGGCTCTTGTAAATTAGCGTACCTAATCAAACGAGGAAGTTTTCCGTACGTTGAATGTATAACATAATATCGTTTGCTTTCACATAGTGTGACAAGAACAAACGAATCCTTCACCTACTTATTGGTTGGATTTATGTCACCTGCCAAATCGTATCATCAACAATGTGATCCTGTCTGACCTGTTTTTCGAGATAGCCTTTCACTCGTATAGACATTAGCTTTTCGCTTTTATTCTTGGCATCATCAGGCACTTACAGGAAAAACCAGTATGCAGGGTCATGTGGGGCTTTTCTGGACACTACTTGTAACTAACTGGAATTTAAGGAATAAAAAATATAAGCTGCCGGAGGTATAGCTTTAAGGTTTATTCTATAACAACCGTCCAGGCAGATAATTTGGTGTTTCAATCTTGGATCTTTGCGGACAATAGCCAACGGCAGTGAGGTGAGAGAATGATCAAGGGACACACCGTTGTAGACGTGCATCATCACTATATCCCAGGTGAGATTCTTCACAACCTGGAAGACTACCTCCCCAAAGAGGTCACCACCAAAAAAAAGGGCGAACGAGTTTCTTTTTGGCGAGATGGAATTGAACTCTTGACTCCAGACACTATTTTAATGCCCAACATTGATAAACAAATTGTTGACATGAACACCGGAGGAGTCGACATTGCTTTGTGCTCAATCAGCAGCGTTCAGGAATTCTGCACTCTGAAAATGGCTAGAGTAGTTAATGACGGGATGGCAGCAATTCAAAAGAAATACCCGGATCAGGTCTGGGGCCTAATCCATGTTCCACCCTTTCATGACGGTGCACTCGATGAAGTTGAACGCGGCGCCAAAGATCTAGGTCTTAAAGGAATTTGTATCACAACCCATACCCAGGGAAGATACCTTGACGCGGAAGAATATATGCCTTTATTTCACAAAGCTCACGACATGGGACTTCCCATAATTGTTCATGCCGCAACAATTCCGGCTGATTACGAGAAAACGCTAGAGCAATATGACCTGGCTCGATCTATGGGGCGCGTACTCGATCACACCCTTGCAACTATACGGTTGATCTTCAGCAACCACCTTCGAGAGTTACCAAATCTCAAGTTTTTTCAAGGTCATCTGGGAGGAGCAATGTTCATTTTGAGGGGCCGCTTCGACCCTTCCTATAAAACTCATTGGAACCCGGCGGACGTCGAGTACGACAAGTATCTCGATCAAATGCTATTCGACACGGCACCTCCCTACTGGTACGAAGCAGAGATACGGTGTGCCCTCGACACCCTAGGGACTAAACATATTTGTTACGGAAGTGACTACCCCATCCAACCAGACTGGATTGAGCGTTCTTTAAACTTAGTTACCGCCCAGAAACATCTAAACGACGCTCAGCTTGCCGATGTACTTGGGCTTAACGCTCTCCGGGCTTTCGGCCAGGCAGAATAGATTCAAAACCCACAAGAGGCCTATAACCTCTTGGAGCCTCATATGAATCTGGAGAACAAAAAGATGCCAAAAGACTTACGGACCTACATCGACCAACTTGATGAACACAGGGAACTGATCCACGTGGAAAAAGAAGTAGACCCCGAAAACAACATCGGAACGCTCTGCCATCTGGCCCAGGAACGGGCCATATGGATGAAGAAAATCAAAGGGCATCCTGGATGGACGGCTCTCGCTCAGGCACCGGCGAACTGGCGTCATTTGGCCATGGCGATGGGAGTAAAGCAAGAAGAGCTTGTCTTTCGCGTTGCCAATCTATTGAGCGCAGCGCCCACCGAACCTATTTTCCTAAACGGGGAACCTGCACCTTGCCAAGAGAAAGTGTACACCGGAAACGACGCTGATATCGGAATGCTCCCTGCTCATCTGCAAAGTCGGGAAGATGGGGGGAAATGTATATCAGCTTCCATTTGCGTATGCAAAGATCCTGACACCGGAAAATACAACCTCTCGTATCACCGAATGATGCCACTAGGAAAGCAGGAAACCGGATTCCTTATGCTACCCCGGCACATGTGGCGAATTTACAAGAAATATGAAGACAAAAATCAATCGATGCCCATTGCCGCGGTCATCGGCCACCACCCCGGCTTTGCCCTCGCAGGAGGAATCTCAGGCACGGAAGAAATAGATGAAATTCGACTAGCAGGAACATTCCTAGGTGAACCTGTCCGAATGGTCAAAGCAAAGAGCATTGACCTGGAGGTACCAGCCGACGCCGAGATTATTGTGGAGGGGGAAATACCGCCACGCACTCGAAAAGCCGAAGGACCGTTCGGCGAATTTCAGGGTTATTACTTGACCGGTGAAACGAATTCCCCAGTCTTCCTTGTAAAAACGATCACAATGCGAAACGATGCTATTTACAAGATTGTTCAAAGTGCTTACAACACCGAAGCGGCGATCTTTCATCGCGTCCCTATGGCCGTAAATCTTTGGAATCGCCTCAAGCAAAACGAGGGAATGGTTCAGATTCACAACATAAATGTACTACCGACAAACTTCACAGTGATCGTCCAAATGACACCCAGTTATGAAGGGCAGGTCAAGAACATTCTCATGTCCGCACTTTCGGGTGGTTATCTTCATCACAAAATTGCTATTGGTGTGGATGAGGACGTAGATCCGTTTGACTTGAATGAGGTCTTTTTCGCCGTTTCCACTCGGGTTAATCCGGAATTGGATATTGTGACAATCCCCGGAGTGCGCAACCATCCCATGGATCCTTCAATCACTTGTATAGATCCGGAACGAGATTATGGAAGCAAGGTTCAACGCGTCGGGTCCAAAGTAATTATCGACGCCACTAAGCCTTCTCTCACTCATCCCGCCCGAGAGCGTTTTGACCGTGTTGTCCCGACTGGTTGGGGAGAGTTCGATCCTGAGGATTTCTTCCCAGACGAAAAACCTTGGTAAAAAATTGGAAAGGCCTGAAGACTACGGAGGTGAGATCCTTAATTTGGTGAAGGTCACACCTTGCAAGATATTTTCCCTGGCTTTAGGATTCCTGCTAATAAATTGAATTCAGATTTTCCGCGGGATTAGTTCTCGGTCATCTTAGTTCTCGAGCACTATCTAGGCTTTTAATCCCAAGAGCTCCCGAGCATGCTGGCGAGTGGCATCGGTAATATTTCTTCCTCCCGACATCCGGGCTATCTCGTCTACGCGCTCCTCTGGTTCTAGTGGACGGATGGTCGTCCGAGTTCGTCTTTCGCTAGCCCCCTTAGATATAAGAAAGTGTGCCCGGGCCAGGGATGCAATCTGTGGCAGGTGGGTAATGCAAAAAACTTGGTGGCTCTGGGCAATCGCCTGAAGCTTCTCTCCGACCACTTCGGCAACAGCCCCACCAATACCTACATCTACCTCATCAAAAATCAGGGAGGGCACACGGTCCTTGCCTGCGATTACCGTCTTAATCGCCAACATGATGCGGGAAAGCTCCCCCCCCGAAACAATTTGTGCTAATGGACGAACACCCTCGCCAACGTTCGGTTCGAATTGAAATTCTGCCCGGTCTACACCATCATCGTAAAGTCGTAGTCTCTGACCATCACGTTCTAAAAACCCGTCTAGATCCTCACCTGACTGAAGATTAATGAAAAACTTGCCTTTCTTCATTCCAAGACCTTTCAACTCCTTCTCAACAGCCTTGGCAAAACACTTTGCTGCTTCTTGGCGCTCGTCCGAAAGCTTCAATGCTCCATCGATAACACGATGGCGATAATCCTCAATCTCATGTGTGAGTCCCTTTAACTCTTCATCTTGACGTGAAATTCCTTCGAGCTCCGCCTCTGCTCGGTTTTTAAACTCCAGGGCTTCCTCAATAGAGCCTCCATACTTCTTCTTGATAGTCCTAACGGCATCCAAACGCTCCTCTACAACACGTTGTCGGCCAGGGTCGAATTCAACACCATCGGCGTACTGTCGAAGCCGCTGAGAGACATCTTCCACTTGTACTGAGGCCGATCGAAGCTCCTCGGATACCTCCTGCGCGACCACATCAAGATCGGCCAATCGCTTAACCTTCTCCGCAATTTCTGCAAGGCTATCTACCACGGAACCTTCTAATTCGTGTAACCTTTCGTGAGCATCTCGAGCCAGATGGTGGCGCTCCTCCGCTGATGCGAGCAAAACCGATTCTTCCTCCAATAACCGATCCTCTCCTGGTTGAAGATCAATACTGCCAATCTCGCTGATTTGGAAGCGAAGAAGATCAATACGATCCCTTTGGTCAGCCTCACTCCGGGAAATCTTGGTCAAATGCGATTCCAACGCCCTATACTTTGTGATGAGCTCTACAATTTCGTTCCTGTGCAATCGAAGGTCCCCAAAATCATCAAGGATGGCCAAATGATTGTCAGGATACAGGAGGCGTTGGTGCTGGTGTTGTCCATGCACATCAACCAGATATTCACCAACCGAATTCAGCATCACTAATGTGACTGGGCTACCGTTAATGTAGCAGCGATTCTTTCCTCCGGCCGACACTACCCGTCGGAACACAATCGTTCCATCCTCGTCTGGCTCAATTCCTAACTCCCGAACCCGCTCTAAAACCTCACTTCCGGAACCATTCGCTGAACCCTGAAACAGAGCTTCAACGGTCGCCTCATCCGCACCAGCTCGTATCAACTCGGATGACGCCCGACTACCCAGGATAAGCTGGAGTGCGCCGAAAATAATAGATTTGCCCGCACCAGTTTCCCCCGTTAAAACCGTCAAACCAGGTCCAAATTCAACGGAGAGTTGCTCGATAAGGGCAAAATTTTGGATTTGAAGTGCTGATAGCAAGGGTACATCTCCCCGCCATGCGAGCCTAGCAATAAGACTCTTCTGATTGGTGCCAATTCAAATTCCTGATCGGATCCGCTGACCCTCGGGAACTCAACGGCCAATCAGGCGGTACCCTTATTTCAGGTTGGATGAGGGGTAATTCCTAACTGCCCCCCCCACTTCAACTTATTACGAAGTAAGCTAAAATAATCATTTTCAGGAAGTTTGATTAAATGGACACTGTGGGGGCTCTTTATTACCTCTACCACATCCTGCTCCTCCAAAGTACATCCCACCTGGCCATCCATTGTCACATGAACGTCTTGTCCAGAAGTTTTCATTACGATAGTAACAATGGCACTATCGGGGAGAACCAATGGACGATTTGATAAGGTAAAGGGACAAATGGGGTTCAAGATGATGGCTGGAAGCGAGGGCATAAGAATAGGGCCACCGGCAGAAAGAGAGTGTCCAGTGGAACCCGTAGGGGACGCAAGGACCAATCCATCAGCTCTGAAGGTCGTGACAAAGCAACCGTTCACATGAGCCTCCAACTCAATAATCCGTGCCAATGCACTTTTACCAATCACAACGTCATTCAGTGCTTCTTTAGAAAATATCGAATCTCCACCCCGGAGTACCCGACCGCGCAATAGTGGACGAATCTCGAGATCGTGATCACCTGCAAAAATACGTTCTAGTGCGTTATAGAGGCGCTCCTGGGGAACTTCCGTTAGGAACCCTAAGCTCCCAAGATTAACCCCCAATATCGGCACATCCAATCCCACCGCATTACGGGCCATAGACAGCATGGTCCCGTCACCACCCAGAACAACTAAGAGGTTCACTTGTCTAGGAATTTCTTCTCGCCCATACGGTGACGACCTACCAACCAAAACCGCCGATTCCAAATCCAACACAACCTCAATCTGGCGAGCCTCCAACCACTCCACTAAGCGGAGTAGAGCAGGCTCAGCAACTTCTTTTTTTGGTTTACACACAATACCGATTTTGGTCATAATTCGCAGTCAACCGGGTTTGATAATACCTTTAGAAAGTACTGGCACGATTCCACTCCAATTCGTCCGGGCGCAAAATTCCAAGTCCAGTCCGAGGCCTATATTTATCAAGTACCTTCCCCAGTCCGATTTTCGGAGCATTCCTCGAAGATCCAGTTGGTGTTGCTGATACAAATTCCAACACGCTGAAGCCGAATCAGTCAATTCCGATTTTCTAACCTTCATCCGTTCGATAATCATACCCGCACAAACAGCATCTTCCAGACAAAAGCGACCCTGTTTTCCAGAGCATAAAATGTGAACGGATTTCCCTCTGCCATTTTTTTGCTCTTTGGCCGCTCTGCGGCCGATTGCATGCGCATTTCCAAAGGAAGCCATCCAAATATCCCGGGCCTCTAAAACTGAAACTGCAGTGATTGCTCTGGTTCCATTGGACGTTGTTTGTACCAATTCTCTTCCTGCAACCCGACCGGAAATAAATTCTCGGGGTGAATTCCCTAGATCAAATCCTTTAATCGGCCTCCCGTTCCGCTCTCCAACCAAAAGTCGGTCTCTCCTTTTGGACGCCCTTCTAAGGCTTCGCGCCTCTGCAATCCCACTAGCCGGTACTATCGCTAGGCACCCGGCTTCAAAGGCAGCAACGATGGGCGATGTCGCTCGTAGGACATCAATAACAATCCAAATGGATCGACGAATCTTAGTCTTCCCTATTTCCTGAACTATGATGGGAAGCTCGGCCCAGGAGTAAAGTACTTGGATCATCGTTCTTATTTGTCTTTCTAACTGGCTCCAAACAAAGCGTTACCAATCTGAGGAAGTTTCCTCGCGCCGGCTAGGTATTAGAGGAAGACGATCTCAGTTCTCGTCTCTCTCTTCCTAGCAAAAACAGGCGCCTTAGTAAAACCAAGGCCCAGAAAAGGAGTAAAATTGCAAGTCCCAGGGAGACATACCTATAAATGTAGAGGTCGGTAGTCATATCGTGTCCCGAAAACCACTCGAAGAAAAAGCTTCCCGAAAACGTAGCAGAAGCAAATGCAGACAGGAAAAAAACAAAAACAATCTTGAGCCATGATGGTTTACGGCTACCCCTTGTGGCGGAATTCGTAATCATCTCCAATCCTCTTCAAAACTAGACAGGATTTTTATTTTACGTCGGCCGTTTTGAGGCAATCAAGGTAAGATTCCATTATATTCTCATAGAGTCAGTTATTTTAGGTGGTTTTCGGATCGGCATTTTAATACTCTATCAGGCTACCCGGCATGTGTTCCAGGGCCTCACCTACATCCGGTGACTCCAAAAAAGGGACCTCTGTTTCTTTAGAATATCCGAATAGATATTTTTTGAGGAGGAAGAGAATGATTAGCCGACAGAAAATCATGCAAATCCGGCGTCAGATGCCAATCATGGAACGATTCATCTGCATGAATTGGGGTCATAGCGGACCATCTCCTCGTCCAATCTTGCGGTCTATACAGGAAATCTTGAAACGTGAAGCTCAACTCGGCCCCTTTCACCCGAAGGTAACTGAGCGACGTGACGCTGTATTTTCCCATACGCGTAACGTTATCGCCCAAGTGCTCGGAGCACAACAGGAAGAAATAACATTAACCGATAACGCTACGACCGGCATCAACATCATCGCCAAGTCGATCGACTGGAATCGGGGCGATGAAGTCATCATCTCCAACGCTGAGCATCCAGGAGGATTTATACCTTGGCTGATATTGCGAGACCGGTGTGGTATTCGCGTCCATCAAGTTCCGGTGGACGGCAACAATAAAAAATTTTTGGAAGCTCTTGACCAAAAGATTAACAAGAGAACTCGTTTGGTGTGCATCAGCCATGTGGCGTGGCTTTCGGGATACCGATATCCACTGAGGAATGTATCCGAACTACTTCTTGGAAAAAACATTTTGCTTCTGGTAGACGGTGCTCAAGCCGCGGGAGCATTGCAAATCAAGGTCGATCGGCTTGGATGCGATTTCTACGCTCTCCCCGGCCAAAAATGGCTGATGGGGCCTCAAGGTACTGGTGCACTATTCATCCGAAAAGAGCTTCAAGAGAAAATTTTTCTGCCAAACGGGGGATACAACTCGTTGTTAGAGTTTGACCTAGCCTCTGCATCCTATACACCCCATCAGGATGGACGCAGATTTGAAGTGTCTACCGGCAGCACGGCCCTGTTCGCAGGTTTGGCCAAAGGAGTGGAGCGGACTCTAAACCTTGGATTGGGAAAGGTCGAGCACAGAATTCTTTCGTTAACTAGCCGTCTTCTTAATCTTTTAAAAAACATTCCGAATTTAGAGCTTTTAAGTACCCGGCGACCCGGACGCACCCCCGCCCACTCAGGATTAATATCATTTCGAATCGGGGAAATGTCAGCAAAAGATACCGTCGAGACGCTGAGGCAACAGGAGAAAATTCTAGTTCGTGAGGTGCCAGCATACCCTCCTGGCGTACGCGTATCGATCCACTACGTCAACCTAGAAGAAGAAATCGACCAATTGGCCGAAGCGGTCAGTAAACTTGCTCGCCGTTCTTTTAAACAAAAGAACCCACATTGACAGGGCAATAAAAGAGCAAAATTTTAAATTTTCCATAAACCAAAATGACTGTTGCTCCACTCATCTATTCTCTTGCAAAGAGACAAAGTAGAAAACCGCAAAAGACAATTGCGCCACCCAAATAAAACCCCCCCTCCAACGAACCCGTTACGTCCCAGATCCAACCGGTCAGGACAGGTGCAACAGCTCCCGAAAGCTGTCCGATAAAATTTACAACCCCCATCGTACTTCCCATGGCGTCGGGTTTTATTTGGCTAACACGGTCCCCAATCCAAGCCACCATCACTGGTTCTACTGCCGGTTTTCCCAATGCACCGAAAGCAATGAGCGAAACCGCCAACCAAAATCTTGATTGAGCTAAAGACATCATGAGAATGGATAGTACTGCCAGAGGGAAAAGGAGCACACAAAGCCGTCTGCGCCCGATCTTATCGGAAATCCGTCCAATTAAAATACTCGCGGGAATAGCTGCAGCCGCATAAAGAGCTGTAAGGACTCCAGAACCGGTTAAACTCATATTCCGCTCCGCTTGAAGAAAAGCCGGCCCCCAACTCACCGCCAACCAAAATCCATACAAAGAGCAAAAATTAGCCAACATCACTAAGATAATACTCCTGTCAGAGAGCACTGCACTGACTTTTATTCCCGACTCTCGGCGTGGAAGATCCCGAAGGCGAAACATGTAAAAAACAGCGAGTGCAATGGTTGGAACCATAAGAATAATAAAGGGAAGTCTCCAACTCTTCAGCGCGGCATGGAGTGGGCCGGCAAGGAGCAATCCAAACCCAAGACCTACGAACAAGCCAGTAAATACAACTGCGCCATTAAATGCCCGACGCTCAGGGAGAGATCGGGTTAATATGTAGCTGAAGGAGCAAGGGAAATAGGCCCCGGCACCCACCCCATGCAAGGCTACAAAAAAGAGAAGAAGCCCATAGGTCACCCCCCCTAGGGAGATTCCCAGAAGAGAAACACCCGCCAGAGCATAGAAAGCAGCTAGGGTCTTCCGGTGCCCTAAGCGATCGGCTAATATTCCGGCCGGAACCTGCATGACAGCGTAGGTGACAAAAAAGCTGCTCGTAATAGATCCAATTTGTACCCCGGTCAGAGAAAACTCTTCTCCAATTACAGAAAGAAGGGGAAAAAGAACTGTTCGATCAGCATAAAGGACAACCCAACCGAGGAAAAAAACAAGAAGGAATCCTCCGGAACTAATTCTTTTCGATGTGATCACAGGATCCGACATGAAAAATTACACCAAAATATCTAGATTCGGCAGAGCCAGAACCGAATAATAACGACAATTACAAAAGTCCCAAAAAAACCATCATGCAACAGAAAAAATACTCGGGATCATCAAGCATGATGGAGAGGCAATTAGAGAAGAGAAACTGAGCCTACTTTTCTATTGGCATTCCCGTCATGCTGCCCCACTCTGTCCAAGATCCGTCATAACTTCGAACAAACGGATAGTCCAGGAGATATTTCAGGACAAACCAAGCCAAAGATGCCCTGTGGCTCATGCGGCAATATATAATGATGTCCTTGTCCGGTGTCGCCCCAATCGATTCGAGACGAGTACGAAGGTCTTCTAGTGGTAAAAATGTGTCATCTTCCCGGACTAACTCGGCCCAATGCAGATGAACAGCCCCTGGAATACGTCCGGCACGTTCTGCCCCATGATCCAACATGCCCGGAGGCGCCACCCGCTCTCCTCGATATTCTTCGACACTCCGAACATCCAAGAGAAAGTGGCTGCTTTCCGGCAAGCCAACTAAAATGTCACTCCAAGTTGCTCGAAGCCTTGGCTCCGGTTCTCCTGCCTCGTATTCAGCGCGCCCCGGCAAGGGAACCTTATCGGTCAAAGAACGACCTTCCGCAATCCACTTTGTGCGCCCGCCATGTAGTAATCGGACATCTGAATGACCTCGGAGTTTCAGAACAAAAAAAGCGTACGTCGCGAATCGATTTGAATCACCGTAGAGAATTATCTTCGTGTCATTCGAGATGCCAGATTGGCCCATCAACTCACAGAAAGCATGGCCTTCAATGAACTCTCGGTTCGTGGGGTGCCACAAATCTTCTTTCCATCGCCAATTCAGCGCCCCCGGGATATGGCCGTATTTGTAAGCTTCCGCAGGATCCCAGTCGATTTCTATTACACAAACGCTCGAATCCCCTAAACGTTCGGCAAGCCATTCGGTCTCTACCAGGCAGGAACTACCTTTCTCTTTCTCCTTCACCATCAACAAGTCTTCTCCCCTGAGAATCCGTTGTGTGTTAAACCATATTCAACCCAAGGGAGTAGGCATAACCGGAAAGCAGAAGATTCACGATAGTTCCAGTGTGTAATCTTCGAAGAGTTTTGAGTTGATCTTCTATTGGCATCTCGAACTGCCTAAGCTCCGGGGGAGCGTTGGCCCGGGTCACTTTCAACCCAACTCCGAAGAACATATGGGCGCTATACAGAGCAATTAGAAAGAAAATCAATAGTTTCTGTCCCAGACTGTGGAACATAACCTCGAAGAACTGAACCCCTATCCTCACCTTAAGTTCAGTGATCAACATCGCGCCAGTCATAAGTATGATACCAAGAAGAACCAGAATGACCGGATGATAAATGACCAATATCTTTGTGAACCTGCCCATGCATTCCCCCGGTGGCAATCGTCTCAAAAAGGGTATCCAAAGGGCCATGAGAATCAAGCACAAACAATAAAACGTTGCTGACCAGTAGTGGATTTGCAGAAGCATTTGGTCCCTTTCGAAATTAATTTATACGTTTACGGGACAAATTAAACCAAAATTCAAATTAAGATACACCCGATGGGAAAATGGAGCAGGACCCCTATCCCTTTGCGGTTATCATTCAACAATTGGCTATTGAATATTTCAACCGCATACGCTCCACCTGGCTAGGGTAGTCGAGCAAAAATCAAAGAGACCGAAGCCATTTCGCTCCATCCTACGCTACTCCCCGAATTCAGCGGATCATTTTTTTAGAACGTTTCGCCAAATCCAACATTTCCATACGGGCCTCCTCTGGTGTCTTAATCGGCTTAGAAAATGCAAGACGTACTGGCCGCCAACCTTTATTTGTCTCGACCGACATCTCGAAACCATAACAGTCGATCCCTGTCATCAAAGCTCTTTTAGTATCCTCAGCTTTTGAGAATGCCCGAGAGTATCCAACCATCGTATCCACATGCTCTGTATTCATATGATCAATAATCGACTTTGCGTGGGGTCCGATGGGATCCAAACGGCTCCCATACCAATCCTTCTCCGATACCCAGGACATCCGGCCGTACCCTCCGATGTAGCGAAGAGACTCCACATGAAGCATCCAAAAAGAAAAATCTTTGTAATCTACATAATATTTTGCATTTGGATGAGCGTTTAAGAAAGCATCCCGAGCAGATATCCTCTCCTTATCGGCAGAAATTACGCAACAAATACCGAGCAGCGTGACGCGCGCATTTGCTAGAGGGTCCTCCTGCTCATTTTCTGCTACTAAAAGCGAGCTTCGCCCATCAGATCGGAGGTTTAGGGTATGCTCTGCCAACTCGCTCAGCAGGAGTACAGGACAACCCCCATCCAGCACAAAAGTTACGAATGAGCCATAGGGGTATCCATCCGGGTTCCTTGCTTTTGTGCAAAGTGTCCCGGTTTTCTGTAGAGCCGTAAGGGTGCGTGCACGCTCACCGTGCGTAGGTGTAGGCACATTCGGGTCGTATAAAAGTTCCTCGGATCGCCCAGTGGGCTCAGCATGCGCTCCATCAGTCATGATATTGATCTCACTAATAGGTTAACATCTTCTCCATCATTTTTTTGAACCAATAAAGCTTATCTTCGTTTGGACAGTCCCATATGCTAAACTCCGGTTTCGCCTTTCCTTAACAACAGCCATTCTCCACAAGGAGAACCCTATTGAATGTGGAAGAGTTAATCACACGGTTTCCAGAGATCAAGGAGGATTTAGTTGAAGAACCTTTGCTTGCTCGCTTCGCAGAAGCCTTTGGGGATCAGTTATCGGTAGCCACACCACCAGCTCCATGCTCTACCGACTACGAAGCCGCAAATCACTATTACCTTAAGCTAATGAACCCAATTGCTTTTTACCACCTAGGTCTTAATACACGTGATAAGGTTCTTCAGCACCTTCAATCTTTCCTGGATCAATACGCGGCAGATCCTGAATACCTGATTGCTTCTCTCGTCCCTCAAAACTCCGCCATACGCGAAGTGCGGGGACCGGGATGTGAATAGCGCCTAACTAACCGTTAACCCGCTTCGCCTGTTACCAGATCTCCTGCAGGCTAGTCATTTTGCAATCCAATTCAGGACAAACTAAACCGAGGTTATTCCCGTGACAACTGAGTTTCAACTGAACCCTCGGTGGTTTGGAGCCAAGGTTCCAAGGGTTGAAGACGAACGACTCCTCAAGGGACGAGGTCGTTTTGTGGATGACCTTCCTGCCGAGGGGGCCCTACACGCAGCTTTTGTGCGGTCACCATATGCTCACGCACGCATTAAATCCATTGATATATCGAGTTCAATTCAGGCTGGCGCCACTGCTGTTTTTACAGCGGAAGACATGGGATCTTCTTGCAAGGAATTTCCCCAACCTGTTCCGATTCCCACCATTCGAGCTCACAGTATACTGCCGCTAGCCAAGAAAGTCGCTCGCTACGTCGGAGAACCTGTGGCCATCATTTTGGCCGAGAGTCGAGCTTTGGCCGAAGATGCCCTGGGTGAGATTCGTATCGACTACGAGGTCCTCAAGGCCCTTGCCCACCCTGCTGACGCACTCGTGGATGACGCACCGTTGGTTCATGAGGATGCAAAAAACAATGTAGCCATCACCGTTAAGTCAGGGTTTAAAAACACCGAAGAAGCACTTTCACATTCACCCCACCGAGAGACTCTTCACTTGACTGTTCAGCGCGGAGGGGGCGAGGCGATGGAAACACGAGGATATCTTGTCTCGTATAACGAAACCTTCGATGAGCTAAAAATTTATTCTTCTACTCAGGTACCCCACCAAGTCCGTCGGAACATTGGGTATGTTCTCGACCGTTCAGAGGCAACTATAGACATTATTACGCCAGACGTTGGTGGAGGTTTTGGTCCAAAGGCTTTCTCCTACTCAGAGGACTTTGTTCTACCTTGGGCCGCGATGCAATTGGGCCGACCCGTTAAGTGGATCGAGGACCGCATCGAGCACATTCAGACAACCTATCAGGAAAGAGAACAAGTCCACACTGTGGATGTTGGCTTTGATAAGGAAGGTCGAATTCTAGCCCTGCGGGTTCGCGGTATTTTTGATACGGGCGCATACCTTCCCTTCAGCGCAATTGTACCAATACTCTCTATTACGAATGTTCCAGGTCCTTATAAACTTGGCAGCTACGAATCCCAAGTGGACGTTGTCTATACCCATCGTGTCCCAATTGCACCAGTGCGGGGCGCAGGGCGTCCCCAATCTTGCTTCATTATGGAGCGAGTGATTGAAAGAGTTGCGAAACGCCTCGGAAGGGATTCAGTCGAGATTCGCCAACGAAATCTCATTCAGCCAGATGAATTTCCCTATGAGGTTGGTATCCGTGCGCGCGATGGAACAATGATGACCTACGACAGTGGTGATTATCCCGCTCTCCTGGATATGGCTCTGGAAAGCGCTGGATACACAGCATTTCATAAGGGAGATCGACTGCCTCAAGAACAGGATAATCCGGAAAAAGGAAGGTACGTCGGGATGGGAGTCAGCTTCAACACTGAGGGAACCGGCTTTGGGCCTTACGAAGGGGCTGTGGTTAGGGTGGATCATTCGGGTCGGATCTTTCTTTACACGGGGGCAACACCAACGGGACAGGGCCATGAAACCATCCTTGGGCAAGTACTGGCGGCAACCTTAAATGTTGAACTAGAGAATATCAAAGTCGTTGCTGGTGACACTCGTCATATTCCCTACGGATTC
>CAYTIB010000112.1:0-4030 GCA_964437725.1 uncultured bacterium
AGATCAAGAACCGGGGTACGGAACAATCGCCTAATTACGTCGTGATCGGAGTCCTCACGGCTCGCAATACACTTCGTTTGCCCGGGGTTGAATTTCGTTACGGTGAACGGGCGGCGATCACCAAATGGGTCGAGAAGCTGAAAGCCGATGGAATGGAGGGCGTGACAGCACAGACCGGTGTTTTTGGACTAACCAAGAAGCAGATTTTACAAGTTCACGAAGCGCTCACTGGGAAAGTAAATTTTAGTACGCGGGGCTTAACCAATGCAGAGGCCGTTACCCGTATCGCGCGCGGCTTGCAACTGGAAGTAGCCCTTGATCCGACGGCCCGCACGGCCCTGGCCAGCCAGGAAAAAGTTGCCGACGAACTGCAGGGTCTTAGCTGCGGTACCTCGCTGGCCATTGTCCTGCGACCACTGGGACTGGTCCTGGTGCCAGACAAGCCGACTGGCAAGATGTTGCGACTCGTCGTTATCGGTTCCGATCAGGTTAAGGAATCATGGCCCATTGGCTGGCCTCCCCAAAAGAACCCCGGTGCTCTTCTTCCGGCACTGTTTAAAAACCTGGAAGTGGAGATTGAGGATGTCGCACTCTCAACTGCCCTGACAGCGATTGCCCCGCGAATCAAAGCACCTTTTGTATTCGATTACAACGCCCTGGCGCGGGACCGTATCGATATGAAGACCGTTAAGGTTAACGTGCCGGCTGGGCGAACGTACTACAAGAAGATCCTGGATCGAGTTCTTTCGCAGGCACGACTCTACTGTGAAATCCGTGTCGACGAAGTGAACACGCCATTTATTTGGATTTCAACGTTGAAGAAGTCCTGACAGCTGCCGGCTCGGCGGTCAGAGCAATTCATCAAGCTGGCTGACCAGTTTCCCGAAATGATCCAGTGCCGTGTCGACCGCCTCAGGCTGCTCCATATCGACCCCCGCGTTTCGCAACAGGTCCAGCGGATCTGCTGAGCAGCCGCCCTGCAAGAAACCGAGATAATCAGTCAACTCGTCCCCGCCACCATTCAAAACACGTTTACTTAAAGCGATGGCCGCGGACAAACCAGTGGCATACTTGTAGACATAAAAAGCACGATAAAAATGCGGGATGCGAAAGCATTCCAGGGCCAATTCGTCGTCCAAGGAAAAATCAGGACCAAAGTAGTCTTTCAGCAACTGGAAGTAGACATCCTTGAAGTCTTGTACCGTTAATGGCTGCCCAGCCTGTGCCATCTCGTGGGTGATCTTTTCGAATTCCGCAAACATCGTTTGGCGCAGGATGGTTCCCCGGATGGCGTCCAATTCCCGATTGATCAGGTAAGCTCGGTATTGATCATCCTCTGCATGTTCCATCATGTGGGCTGTTAACAACTGTTCGTTGAAGGTGCTGGCAACTTCTGCCACGAAAATGGTGTAATCGTAGTACTCGAAAGGTTGATGGCTTGATGACAAATAGGAGTGCATCGAATGACCCGCTTCATGGGTCAAGGTGAAGACATCGTTGAGTACTTCTGGCTGGTAATTCATCAGGATGTACGGATCCCCGTCAAACGAACCACAGCTAAAAGCACCACTCTGTTTTCCCTGGTTGGGATAGCGATCACACCAGCGTCCTAGCAATCCCTCTTGCAGGGCCCCCGTGTAATCGGGGCCCAGTGGTTGCAGTGAATCGATAACCAGTTCGACGGCCTGGTCCCAGCTGCGATGAGTTGCCAGGTCACTCAAGATCGGGACGTACGTGTCGTAATGGTGAATGTCATCCAGTTGCATCTTGCGTCGTCGTACGTCGTAGTAGTGATGAAGGGCTGGCAAGTTTGATCGCACCGAAGCAATCAAGCTGTCATAGACCGTTTGTGGCATGTTGTCCGGGAACAGGGCTGCTGTCAGGGCACTGTCGTAACCGCGCGCCTGAGCGTAATAGACATCCTTGAGAATGGAGCCACTGAGAGTGGCAGCAAAGGTGTTCTCATGGTTGGCAAATTGCTCGTAATACTGATGAAAGGCCGTCTTGCGAACAGATCGCTGAGGAGAAATAAGAAATTGCGAAAACGTGGCGTTGCTCAACTCCACCTGCTCGCCCTGCTCGTTTTCGACCAGACCAAATTTCAGGTCGGCATCGTGCAATTGGCGAAATGCCTTGGCTGCGGTCTGGGCCATCTCACCTTGCATGGCCAGCAGTTTTTCTTCCCCGTGTCCCAGGGTATGGGGTCGGTACCGGATCATCCGCTCGAGCGCCAGTTGGAAAGGTTCGAGAACATCGGCCTGCAGGAATTCATCCATCCGAGCTGAGTCAATGGCCATGATTTCCGGCCGAATGAAACTGCCGGCCTGCCCGGCACGTGTCGCCAGGTTCTGGAAACGTGCCTGCATTCCCTGGAAGTGACTGTCGGCCTGGTTTTGAGTTGTTAACAGGAATGCATAGATTCCCAGTCGTTCACCGAGCCGTTCTAGTTCCGAGTCAAATTGCAGACAGGCGGCCAGGGTCTCAGCGCTTTCAGCCAGCTTACCCTGGTACTGCTGATAACCTTCCAGTTGTTGCTCAAACTGGGAGAAAGCCTCTTCCCAGCCGGACTCGTCTGTAAAAAGGCTGTCCAGGTTCCAAGTGTCTTCAATCTTAACGTCTTGACGTTCTGGCAGGCGGATGACCTGATTCATCGGTGTTGCTCGCAGTTACAGGATTCAAATCGGAACAAGACTACCATTGTAAGATGGCTGATCCCCAAGCCAATCCGGCTCCAAAGCCAGTCATCAGAATCTTGTCACCTCGTTTGACGCGGCCCTGCTGGAAGGCTTCGTCCAGTGCCAGGGGGATACTGGCCGCGGAAGTGTTACCATAGCGATCCAGGTTGATAAACACCCGGTCCCGATCCAATTCCAAGTGATCAGTGGCGGCATCGATGATTCGCATATTCGCCTGGTGAAAAAGAATAAGGTCTAACTCGCTCTTCTCGATATTGGCGTGCTTCAAAACGGCGGTGACCGAGTCGGTTAGCGTGCGGACAGCCCATTTAAAAACTGCCCGACCATCCATCTGTAAATACTGTCGCTCGTCGGCAACCATTGAATCGGTGATCGGTTCCCGTGATCCTCCTCCGGGTACCCACAATAAGTCCCCGCCGCTACCGTCTGCACCGAGCGTGAAGGCCAGCAAGCCTGGATTTTGTTCGTTGGCGCCTAGCAGTACCGCACCCGCACCGTCGCCGAACAGCGGATAGGTTTTCTTGTCGTTGGGGCTGACGATCCGTGAGAGCAGATCTGCACCGATCACCAGGATCTTTTGGAACGTGCCGCTGTGAATAAAATGCATGCCGGTGATTAAACCGTACATGAACCCTGCGCAGGCAGCATTCACATCCATCGCCGGGCAGTGAGCTCCCAATCCTTCTTGGACAAGACAAGCAGTGGAGGGGGTGAGATGATCAGGAGTCATCGTGGCGACCAGGATTAAATCTAACTGGTCAGCTGATAAATCTGCCCGCTCGAGGCAATTGCGAGCTGCCTCCAGGGCAACGTCGCTGGTCGCCTGTTCCGGAGCTGCCCGTCGGCGTTCTCGGATTCCTGTACGTTGCAAGATCCAGTCCGCATCGTAACCCAGTTCAGCCAGGTCTTCATTGCGAACCACTAACGGTGGGGCACATGCTCCCACGGCAAGAATCTGAACCCCTGTTAACGATTGGATTCGTTGCTGAGGCTTGTCGCGACTTGCTGGAGCGGCCTGGGGCGCAGAGTTGGCCGAGTTGCCTGCTTGTTGTTGATCGTCCAGTCGTGAAGCCATTGGCTTGGGGTGCTCGGTCGTTGGTTAAGTGACAATACAAGCTTCTTGTATATCGCAGAACGGCCGTTGGTTCTATAGCAGGCCAGCGGGAACTATTTAGCGTGGTTCCTCATCAATCGCAATCCATTCACCGGCTTGCTCGCTCTGCAGGACCGCAGCCGCTACGATTTGAGCTTGTAACCCGTCATAAAAGCTTGGTACTGCTGGCCGTCCTTCCACAATCGCCGAAACGAATTCCCAGACCAGGTCGTAACGAAAG
>CAYTIB010000113.1:0-9642 GCA_964437725.1 uncultured bacterium
AGCTTTTATAGTGTAAAGTTGAATTCATAATGGCAATTAGAAACACACGAAGATTCCTTGAATCTCTGGGAGTCTAGTCTGCACCTTTATTGCCGTGTGGTTCAATGTCAGCGGTTACCATAAAAGGGAGGTCTGAGAAGATGAAAAAGTCGTTTCTGAAGCGAATTCTCCATATCGGGCTGTTCATGGCTATCGCATTCTCATTGGCCGCTTCACAAGTTCCAAGTGCTCTAGCGAAGAAGCCTATCAAGATTGGATTCGGTATGGCCCTGACAGGCGGACTCGCAGCCAATGGAAAAGCGGCGGTTGTGGCCATGAAAATTTGGCGCGATGCTGTAAATAAGAAAGGTGGACTTCTCGGCCGCAAGGTCGAACTGGTCTATTATGACGACCAGACGAAACCTGCCACCGTGCCTGGAATTTATACAAAGCTTCTTGACATCGACAAGGTGGACTTCGTCGTCTCCGGATACGGAACCAACTTGATTGCACCGGCCATGCCAATCGTTATGGAGCGCGGGCTTGTGTACATGGGACTATTTGGTCTGGCAGTAAATGAAAAATTTAACTACAACAACTATTTTCAGATCATGCCAGCTGGACCAGATCCACGTAGAGATTGGTCGAGAGGATTTTTCGAAATTGCCATGAGTCAGAATCCCAAGCCAAAGACAGTTGCGTTAATCGGGGCGGACGCAGAGTTTGCGCGAAATGCTGTCTCTGGCGCTCGAGATAATGCGAAAAGATTGGGTCTCAAAATCGTTTACGATAAAACCTACAAACCCGGAACTTCAGACTTCACCCCGGTGGCACGTGCTATCAAGGCGACCAATCCAGACATTCTCTATGCTGGTTCCTATCCTCCTGGTTCCGTCGGCCTAACCCGGGCGGCATACGAAGTCGGGCTCAAACCCAAAATGTTCGGAGGGGGGATGGTTGGTCTACAGTACGCTGTGTTCCTGTCAAAACTCGGTTCGAAACTGAACGGAATTATCAACTACGACTTCTGGGTTCCCGAACCGACATTGAATTTTCCGGGAATCGAAGCATTTCTTAAGAAGTACCAGGCGCAAGCCAAGAAGGCCGGCGTGGATCCTCTCGGACACTACCTACCCCCATGGGCCCATGCCTACTTAGAGGTTCTAGGCCAAGCAATTGAGGGTGCAAAAACCACAAACCAAAAGAAGGTGGGCGAATACATCCGTACCCACACCTTCGACACAATTGTGGGTAAGGTCAAATTCGGTTCGAACGGCGAGTGGGCGAAAACTCGTACACTTCAAGTTCAGTTCCAGGGCATTAAGGGTTCCGGAACAGGGCAATTTACAAAGCCCGGTAGAAGGGTTGTCCTTTACCCGAAATCAGTGAAATCTGGCAATATAATCTACCCCTACTCCAAAGCAAACTAGGATAGGGCTAACGCTGAAAAAAGATGGAGGTTCCCTTCCTTTCTCCTTCCAGGCGAAAGGAAGGGAACCCTTTGGTATCTCGTTAATATCCGAGAGGGCTCTGGTTTGTTCAGTTTCGAACTGTTGTTGAATGTCACTGCTGCAGGTCTATTACTGGGGGGCTTTTACGCAGCTGTTACCATTGGCCTGTCCTTAGTCTTCGGCTTGTTGGATGTTGTAAATATCGCCCACCCGGTCTTTGTCATAATGGGCTCCTATGTTGCATTCGTATTTTTTCAAAACTTCGGTATAGACCCGTTAATAACCGGCATATTATTCATGCCAGTATTTTATTTGTTCGGAGCTATCACCTACCGAGTTTACTACAACTGTTTTGAGAAAAAAGGGGCTGAGTCCCTTCGTGGATTGGTATTTTTCTTTGGCCTTTTGTTCATCATCGAGGTCGGACTGATCATCATTTACGGGGTGGACTACCGCTTACTCGAGCCTTCCTACATCGGGGAGTCGATAGTGATTGGCAACTTGAGCATGGCCACTCGTCTCTTGGTACCTTTTGCCGGGGGCTGTTTACTCACCCTGGCGCTTTACCTTTTTCTTTCCAAAACTTTTTACGGAAAAGCCATCATGGCGGTGTCCCAGGATGGACTGGCACTCAGCCTTATGGGGGCCAATCCGGTCAAGATTAAAACCATCGCATTTGGAATCGGAATCGCCACGGCTAGTCTGGCAGGCGCTCTCCTAATTATCCTTGCAACTGTTGAACCCTCCATCAACCGAGAATACATCGGACGGGTGTTTGCAATCGTTGTCCTTGGAGGAATGGGTAGTATCAGCGGAACGCTAGTGGCCTCTTTGATCTTGGGGTTGGCTGAGAGCTTGACATCGACGTTCATAGGTCCATCTTGGGCCCTGGCAGTTTCCTTTGGAATACTCATGATCGTCTTAGCTATCCGGCCGTCTGGCCTCTTTGGGAGAAGCGGCACTTGAAAAACAAGATTCTCCTTCTATTAGGATTAGCGATCATCGCCGGCGGCTTTACCCTGACTAACGTCGTCGATAATCAGTACATATATTTTTCAAGCTATGTAATCCTTCAGTATGTTGTTCTCGCAACTGCCTGGAACATACTGGGAGGCTATACGGGTTATGTAAACTTTGGCACTGCTGGATTTTTTGCTGTGGGTGCCTATACTGCCGCTTTTCTGCTCAAAGCTTTTAAGGCCCATTTCTTTTTTCTTCTTATCGGTGGAGGGATTTGTTCAGGGCTCTTAGGCCTTGGCATTGGGTATCTCACCCTCCGGTTACGAGGCGTGTTTTTCGCCATAGCTACACTGGCCCTTGCGGTCGTACTAATGACTTTTGTAGACAATTGGGAATACGTTGGTGGAGCTCGTGGAACTTACGTGATCCGACCACGAGAAGTTCCCTTATTTTCTAATTATGTAGAATTCTTATTCACTATGATGCTGATAATCGCTATTTTCTCGGTAGCTGTTGCCTGGTTTATCGAAAAATCCTGGGTGGGACGTGGTCTTGCGGCAATTCGGGACAACGAAGAAGCAGCAGAGTGTATGGGCGTCCCGGTGCTGAAACTCAAGCTGTTTGCAACAACCGTTAGCGGTGCCCTAATGGGAATTGCAGGCGCGCCCTTTCCCTACTACATTACCTACCTAGAGCCCTCTTCCGCATTCAGCCTGGACTATGCCGTCAACAGCTTGGCGATGCCTCTGATTGGTGGTACAACCATGTGGCTCGGTCCGGTCATCGGCGCAGTACTGCTTGGAACAGCCCAGCAAATTCTATCGGTCACGATTTCCTCCGAATGGGCTTTGTTCTTCGTAGGTGTCGTGCTAGTGGGGTTTGTCATCCTTGCACCCGAAGGGATCGTTGGGCTCTTTAAAAAATTGGCGGCAAGAAAGAAACCTCATGAACGGTAAACTCCTCGATATTCAATCCGTAACCAAGCGATTCGGAGGTTTCCAGGCGTTAACCAATGTCAGCATACATGTTAACGATGGGGAGCGGTTTGGGCTTATCGGGCCAAATGGATCAGGGAAAACGACTCTGATCAACTGTATCTCCGGTGCCCTACAATGCGATGAAGGGCAAGTCCATTTCGGAGGAAACAACATCACAGCTTTGGCAGGTTATAAACGTGTCCGGATGGGACTTGTGAGGAGTTTTCAGATCCCCAAACCGTTTATTAGTATGACGGTGGTTGAAAATCTTCGAATTCCCCTAGAATACGCCGCACATCACAATTCGCACCATGGTCTGGACGTTCGATCCGAGGCAATGGAAATTCTTCAGCTCATCGGTCTCGACGAAAAAGCAGATCTACGACCAGCAGAACTTACCCAAATTGATATGCGTCGTCTTGAGCTCGCAAGGGCTTTGGCAGCAAATCCTAAGCTTTTGATCCTTGACGAGTGCATGGCGGGTCTTTCCAGCGCAGAGGTCGACGAGATCATTGAAATTTTGATTCGATTAAATGAGCGTGGGCTTACCATCATCATGATTGAACACATAATGCGGGCGGTAATGAGTTTTTCAAAAAGAATCTCTGTCCTCGATGCAGGCAAGAAAATTGCCGAGGGCGTACCGGACGAAATCATCAATAACAAAGAGGTAGAAAGGGCCTACCTTGGCGAATAGCATCGCAGTCAATAACGTCCATGCCGGCTACGGAGCGGTCAAAGTGTTACACGATATTTCCCTAGAGGTACCCGACGGAAAAACAGTGGCCCTGCTCGGAACAAACGGCAACGGAAAAAGCACTTTGCTGAAGTGCATCATGGGTCTCGTGACACCCAGTAGCGGTGAAATCATCCTCAACCTCAATGGCGATCATATCAATTTAGTTGGAAAATCTTCAGAGGAGATCGTGAACTTGGGCGTGGCCCTCATACCCGAGGGAAGACGGTTATTTCCAGTGCTAACCGTTGAAGAGAACTTGGAACTAGGAGGCTATCGCCCACAGGCAAGAGATGGGATCGAATCTAATAAAGAATTTTGTTTCGAAGCATTTCCAATTCTTAAAGAACGCAGGCGTCAGCAAGCGGGAAGCATGAGCGGCGGAGAACAACAAATGCTGGCTATCGCCCGGGCGATCATGTCCTCTCCTAAAATACTGCTTGTGGACGAACCGTCAGTCGGCCTAGCACCCATTCTTGTCAGTCGAGTAATCGCAAAGATCAAAGAACTGAAGGAACGACAAAACCTTACGGTTCTGATGGCCGAACAAAACTTCAATCAGGCCATCAAGGTTGCCGATCGGGGGTACATTATCGTTGAGGGGAAAATTGCCTTCGAAGGCAAAACTGCGGAAGAGCTAAGCGGGCACAACCTTGTAAAGAAATACTACCTAGGAGTCTGATGGTTTTCGCTCTTCATCTATCCCCTTCCCCCCTCATCATCCAGAACAAACCAAGAATTAACTGCGTTCCGGCTGGGCATTCAGGGTGAAATTGTATCTCATGTACTGAAGACGGTAACGGGATTCATCTACCGTTAACAACTTATTTTTCAACATCCATTCGCGTGGCTTGTTGTCAAAGTCCCGGCCAAACCAAGAAAAAACGACAGACAAGTAAACTGTCCTCTTTCCATTCTCTTCACCAAAACGTTTTCCTTTTTTACCATTTTCGAAAAAGGAGCTAATCTGGTCAGCGAACTGAGCATTCAGAAGCTTCCCCTGGTACGCCTCCATTCGAAGATCGGGTGAGCTAATCGCCCCTTTGCTCAGGGCAAAGTGAACACGTGGGTCCTTGAATTTTCTTCGCATGATACCGCGATCTATTTCATGAAGGGTATAAGTCTTACCCGAAACCTTCCCCGCCGGAAAGTACCAAACGCTTTTTCGACCTTTTTTTATCTCGAGGAGAGAATTAAGACCAGGGTGTTCCACTACCAAGGAAAGTACAAGAAAATTGTAGATATTTACCCACAACGCCAACTCTTTTTTTGGATTCAAGGACGAAAAACTAGGCAACTTTGCCAAACCACGTCGAACCTTCCGAAACTGCATATCTTCACGTAGCCCTTTGTAATCAATCAGACTAGCCGCAATTCCCTTGTGTAATCCGGGTTTAATATAACGTTTCAGAAGTCGCTCATACCCCTCAACCCATCGGTCAGAGAACTCCGCTTCACTCTTTCCGTCGATAACCCCTAGAACCCCCACAACTACAACTGCGATAGTAATCATCTTAATCAAATTGGCCGAATATCGACTGGAAATGACGCTTGTCATACCTTTGGGCCTTCAGGAACCATAAAACGCAGACAAGAGGTTTCAGAGTTTGGTCAGAGACTAACTAAACCCCAAGATACCGACGCTTCAAGTCATCACATTCAGCTAAGGCAATCGAATCACCAGACCAAACCACTCGACCTTTTTCCATTATGTAGTGTCGCTCTGCAATGGGAGTTAGGGTACTCAATTTACAGTCAATCAGCAGAATTGCCTGTCCCCTGGTTTTCAAGGTTTCCAAGCAATCCCAAATCCTAGCACAGATCAAAGGGGCCAATCCCTCTGTCGCTTCATCTAGGATAAGCAGCCTCGAATTTGTCATTAATGCCCGTCCAATTGCTAGCATTTGCTGCTCACCGCCAGAAAGTGTCTTGCCAAAAAAATTGCGCCGCTCAATCAACTCCGGAAAAATCTCGTAGACATCCTCTAACACCCAGGGATTCCCCACATCCATTCGGTTTGCGGCAGTGGCTACCAGATTCTCATGCACGGTAAGATTTGGAAAAACCTGCCGACCTTCAGGTACAAGACCAAGACCCAAACGAGCAATCGCATAACTGGGCAAGTTTTGGATTTCAACGCCATCGAAAAAAATGCGACCGGATTGTGAAGGCGTCAATCCGGTTACAGACCGTACGGTCGTTGTCTTTCCCATTCCATTCCTCCCCAAGAGAGTTACAACCTCCCCTGAGCCAATCTCCAGGCTTACCCCGAATAAAATCTGGCTACTACCATAAAAAGTTTCAAGTTGTTCAACCTTGAGCATTATGCCTCCTGCCCCAGATAGGCCTGTCGGACCTTTAGGTTCTCACGGATCGATTCTGGCCTTCCCGTTGCAATAGCCTGACCGTCAACTAAAACGGTAATCCGGTCGGCCAAGGAGAACACGGCTCCCATGTCATGTTCAACCAGAAGGATAGTAACCGTGCCCTTAAGGCGCCTGAGCATCTCAACCATGCGGTTAGACTCTTCGGCGCCCATCCCTGCCATAGGTTCGTCCAACAGTAACATCGTAGGCTTTGTTGCAAGAGCCATGGCGATATCCAACTGACGCTGTTCCCCGTGAGCAAGATTCGAGGCTATGATATCCGCCCGATCTATAAGCCCAACCTGATCCAAAACCTCCCTAGCTGGTCTTCGCAAACGCTCATCATTCCCTGCTTTTTTCCAAAAGCGAAATGAATGGCCATCCTGTGCCTGAACCGCCATGGATACATTATCCTCAGCAGTGAAACCCAAAAAAAGGGAAGAAATCTGAAATGATCGAGCCAACCCTAATTGAGAGCGAGAGCAAACTGGTAAATCAGTGATTTTCTTGCCGGCAAAAAGAATATTACCCGAATCAGGTAAAAGCTCTCCAGAAAGTTGTGCTATGGCCGTAGTCTTGCCCGCACCGTTTGGACCTATCACAGCATGAATCTCGCCTGGCATGACATCTAGACAAAGCGCGTTTGTCGCCAGGAGTGCGCCGAATGTCTTTGTTAAATTTCGTGCCACCAAAAGGGGCTCAGACATTCCGCACCTTTGTATCTGCAAACAATCCAAAAAGACCCCGTCGTGCGAATAGTACTATGACTATCATTATGGGCCCAAGGATTAACATCCAATGCTCTGTGTAGATTGATAAAACCTCTTCTAACAGCAGGAATACCATAGCCCCAAATACAGGACCATAAAGCGTACCTATCCCACCTAAAATCACCATGACCATGATCTCCCCAGAGACCGTCCAATGCATAAGATTAGGGCTTACAAATTCGGTTTGATTAGCAATAAGAGCCCCAGACAAACCACTGATAGATCCAGCAATTACGAAACAGATTAGCTTATACCTATAAACAGGAAACCCAAGCGCACTCATACGACGCTCATTTTCCTTGCAACCACGAATCACCATCCCAAACCGAGAATTGATCAACCTACGTAGAAGATAAAGAAATAGAAACAACAGGGCTAGGCACAAGTAGTAAAACGTAACATCATCACTGAGGTCCAGTCTCCCCAAGCTATTTCGGGAAACCAAACTCAGTCCATCATCTCCACCGTATTTCTCAAGGGAGATAAAGAAAAAATACATCATTTGAGCAAAAGCCAGGGTGATCATAATAAAATAGATTCCACTTGTCCTGAGACTGATTACGCCAATAATAAAGGCTAGGATTCCCGAGAGAAAAACTGCTAACGGCCAAGCAACAAAAGCGTTTTCTGTCCCATCAAATGGGAGCCAGCTGAAAACGGCCATACCTTCAACGCTATGGAATGCCAAGATGTTTACCACATAGGCTCCCACTCCGAAAAATGCTGCATGACCGAGACTTACCATACCGCCAAATCCCAAAATCAAGTCAAGGCTAACGGCGGCTAGAGCATAGATCAGGATTCGGCTAAATAGACTAACCACAAAGGGGTCTTGAAGTGTAGAAGCTGAGGGCGGAAGTCCAATGAGAAAAACTACCCCCCCCAAAGTACCCAGCTTTTCGGCAACAATCTAAATTTAGGCATGAATAGGCAATAATCCGCGAGGTCTCCAGGCAAGTATAATAGCCATCAAAATGTAGATGGCCATCGAAGCCAGAGACGCGCCCGCCCCATCGGCTGTTGCAGCGTCAAAGAACAACTTAAACAAGCCCGGCAGAAAGGCCCGTCCTAGAGTATCGATCAGTCCGATCAAGATCGCCCCGAGCAAAGCACCTTTGATGGATCCGATTCCTCCGATAACAATTACAACAAAAGTGAGGATCAAAATATCTTCACCCATTCCCACCTCTACAGCAAAAATAGGACCTGCCATCACACCCGCCACACCTGCCAACATAGCGCCAATACCAAACACCATCGTATAAAGTAATTTCACATTGATACCCAAGGCCCCCACCATCTCACGGTTGCTTGCACTCGCACGGATCAACATGCCCAAGCGGGTCCTAGAAATCAGAAAATAGAGCAAAAAACTCACCCCGATACCCGTAACAATGATCGCAAGGCGGAAGGTAGAATATGGAGCACCAGGGATGATCTCCACTGTTCCTGAGAGGGCATTTGGCACATCTAAAAAAAGTGCGGATGGACCCCAAATAATTTTCGTCAGTTCATTGAAAAATAGAATTAGACCAAAGGTCGCTAAAACCTGATCGAGATGACTGCGAGCATACAAGGTACGCAGGGCTATCATCTCCACCACCATGCCCACCACCGCTGTTCCGGGCAAAGCAACCAAAACTCCCATAGCAAATGACCCAGTAAGCTGAAAGATGGTAGCACAAAGGTAGGCACCAACCATGTAAAGCGAACCATGTGCCAAGTTGATTAGATCCATGATACCGAACACAAGTGTCAGCCCGGCAGCCATAAGAAACAGCATTACACCAAATTGCAGACCATTTAAGAATTGCTCGAGGAACAACAAAAGGGTCATAGTAAAAGCAGATCAGAAAGATGGAATGAGAGTAGCAGAACCCTGCCAGAGACACCACTATACCTCTCATTTTATTACTTCATATTACACTGACTAACATAGGCATTTGAACGCATTGAGAATGCTTTGCCAATAACTTTATTGGTAATTAACCCGCTCTCATTCACCACCACTCGAACATAAACATCGTGGATGGGATGATGATTTGAGGAAAACTTAAAATTGCCACGAACGGCTTCAAAATCTGCACGCCTGAGAGCACTGCGAAACTCATCTTGCTTGGACATATCCCCTCTTACATATTTAATTGCACTGCCGATTAGCCTGGCAGTATCATAACCCTGGCTAGCATACATGGAAGGTAGGCGACCATACTTTCTTCGGAAATCCGTTACAAATTGCTTATTGGCGGTATTAGGTAAGTCCTTGTTCCACTGAGTAGTATTGATGACGCCTAGAGCGGCTTTTCCGGTAGCCTTGAGGATTGTTTGATCAAAGGAAAACCCAGGCCCATACAGAGCTATCTTGCCCACCAGACCTGCCTGATTCCACTGCTTCAAAAAGCT
>CAYTIB010000114.1:0-67094 GCA_964437725.1 uncultured bacterium
CCGCTGCTTCATAACAATCAATAACGCCACGCCCCCGGCGATCAGCTTGCCATCCTCTGAATGCTCGCTTAGAGCATCCAACGCTTCCGACTCACTCTTACAACTTAGTAACTCAAAATTCCGCATAACGTCGCCTCTTTGACACCGATTGAGGAATCGGCCGCTTGGGTATTGAAACAAAAGAAAGCCATATGGGAGGATCCCCCCCACGACGATGTACCAGCCACCTCGAAGGCAATGTTTAGACAATTCGAAGGTTAGCGAATTATGCAGAAAGCTGTCAAGCCCATAGGTGGTCAGAAGGTAGAGATTTTTTCCAAGGAGATTTAGAATCAAACCCTCCTGTCTCCTTTGTTGGTTAAAGTTTATGGTAGAGTGTCGTCTCCTTAAAGTAGGCTAGAAAGGGATGGATAAAGGCGTGAACGATTTGGACAAATACCGCGTGGGTGTCGATACCGGTGGGACTTTTACTGATATCGTGATTATCCACGAGAAGACGGGAGAGCTCTTTAGCACCAAAGTTTCTAGTACCCCCGATGATCCATCCCTGGCGTTGGTTCAGGGAATTAGAAAGGCTCTAAACCAGATGGGGGTTAAGCCGGAAGCAATTTCTTCTTTGTTTCATGGGACAACAGTCACTACGAACGCATTACTTCAGCAAAAATTTGAGGGTTTGGGGCTTGTGGTGACGAAGGGATTTCGATCTTTATTGGAAATTGCAAGGCAAAGTGTTCCCGATAGTTATGGCAATTCATATTTTTGGGTAAAGCCCGCACGAATTGTTCCTCTTCATTTTGTTCGGGAGGTGGATGAGCGCCTCGACTCAGATGGAAAAGTCTTGCGCACTTTGAGTGGAAAAAGCGTATCCAGTGCTGTGAGATGGTTTAAAAGGCAAGGTGTGAAAAGTGTGGCGGTTTGCCTCCTACATGCTTACGCTAGCCCCCGCCACGAGCAGGAGATCAAGGAAATTTTTGCCAAGGAATTTCCGGATGTTTTCGTTTCTTTTTCAAACGAAGTCATGCCTGAATACCGTGAGTATGAACGGGCCATGGCGACTTGCATGGACGCGGCTCTAAAACCACACATCAAGCAATATGTTGATAAGGGTGAAAAGCGAGTCAGGGAGCTTTTTAAAAACACCCCCTTTTTGGTAATGAAATCAAACGGTGGTGTCATCAGCGCGAGGGATTCAGCCGAGAAACCAATTTCTACTATTTTATCTGGGCCCGCCGCAGGCGCGCTTGCTTGTGCCTTCCTTGCGGAGAGATGTGGATTTGAACGGGTTATTACTTTCGATGCGGGTGGGACCTCGACAGATGTAACCGTGGTTGAAAACGGAGAAGTTGCAAGAACTACTCAAACTGTCATTGAAGATTTTCCGATTAAGGTCCCTATGCTTGATATCGTAACGGTGGGGACGGGGGGTGGATCCATTGCATGGGTAAGCCCTGAAGGCCGCCTGAAAGTGGGCCCACAAAGTGCGGGTGCTTTTCCAGGGCCTATGTGCTACGGGCGTGGAGGTCAGGAGCCGACGGTTACCGACGCAGCGATGTTTCTGGGGCACCTTCCTCGAACCTTCCTGGGGGGTGAAGTGTCACTTCACCTCAATCAGGCTCAAGAAGGTATACGTCGACTCGCGGAAAAGCTTCGTTTGGAACCTCGTAAAGCTGCAACAGGTTTGCTTGAGATTGCCGCCTGGAACCAGGCCCATGGGATTCGGCGAATGACCATCCAGCGAGGGCGGGATCCGCGCGAATATTCCCTGGTGGCTTTTGGAGGGGCGGGTCCTATGATGGCCGGTCGCATTTCCGATATTTTGGGGATGAAATCCGTTATTGTCCCTCCGTCTCCAGGCGTTGGTTCTGCGTTTGGCTTACAGGTAGTTGATCTCAAAAATGATTATGTTCGGACAGTGACCCAGCGTGAAGATCAGCTTAATTTTCAGGCTATCGAAAGCGAATTCCAAAAGATGCAGAGAGAAGCAATGAAGGGCCTGAAGCGAGTAGGCATGACCCTAAAGGGAACCAGATATGTCCGGAGCGTGGATCTCCGATACCTTGGCGAGGCACAGGAGATGGAGGTGCCTTTGATTGGGTCTCGGATCACCGAACAGTCCCTTCGAAATTCCGTCAAGGATTTTCACAAACGTTACCTTGCTCTCTTCCGCCATGGATATCAGGGAGAAACGCCCGTGGAGATTGTCAATCTGAGACTCTCAGCCATAGGCTCTTTGGGAAGGCCGATCCTGAAAAAGGTTGAACAAGGCGGTCCCAGCCCTGTGAGTGCCTACAAATCTGCCCGCTTAATTTATTTCAAAGAGACTGGGTTACTTGAATGTCGCACGTATCATCGAGACAAGCTATTGGCTGGAAATTTTCTTGATGGGCCTTCGATTGTGGAGGATTATGGTTCCACGACAGTTATCCTTCCAGAGCAGAGTGCGCGAGTCGACCCTTTTGGCAATCTCGTCATCACGCCAAAGTTATAAGGACAAGCGAATGAGCCAAACCATAGATCCTGTCGTTCAAGAAATTGTTGAAGGATCCATTCTTGCCGCGGAACGTGAAATGGAAGATTTGGTAGAACGAACAGCCCGATCTCCTATGATTCGCGATCAGCATGATTACCGTGTGGGATTATTTGACTGCCAAGGGAATAAACTGACCGGTCGGTCTTATTCAGCGTTGGTAGATCCCATACTGAACAACTTCTCAATAGAAACGATGCGAGAAGGGGATGTCTTCTTGCACAATGATTCATACCTTTCGGAAGGGGGGATAGGCCACCTTCCGGATATTTGTAGCACCGTACCCATATTCTATGCGGGCCAGTTAGTGGCTTTCGCAGTGGTTTTTGGCCACCACGATGACATCGGTGGAATGGTTCCGGGAAGTATGCCTACCAGCGCAACGGAGATTTTTCAGGAAGGGATCATGATTCCCCCTATAAGGCTCTATGACGCGGGAGTTCTTAACAAAGCTGCCTATAGCATCCTGTTTCGGAATTCGCGTCTGGAGGAACATCTTCGAGCAGACATTGATGCGGAGATTGGTGCTTGCCGGGCCGGGGCCGAACGGGTTGTTGAGCTTTTTAACCGTTATGGGAAGGAGGCGGTATTTGGCTGTTTTAACGCCCTACTCGATCGATGTGAGAAGGTTGTCTCACGAGAGTTGCTTTCAAAAATCCCTGACGGATCCTATGCCTGGGAAGATTTCGTAGAAAACGATGGTGTTACACCGGACCACGTTCACAAAATTCGTCTAACGGTCACCAAGGCGAAGGGTAGGCTTTTGCTAGATTTTTCCGGCACAGATCCTCAGGCAAAGGGACCCATTAACTGGCCCGGAAATTACGCAGGGGGAAAATTTTTAAAAAAGTGGATTGGCCCAATACTCCGAAATCTTGCTGATACACCTGAACGGGCAAACGAAATCGACATTAATGAAGGAGTGTGTCGGCTTATAGATGTCAAATTTCCTCCAGAAGGGTCATTGATCACCCCAAAATTTCCAGCTCCAACGAATATGATAATGTTCACCACCCTGCGTCTACTAGGCATTTTTTGTGCATGTTTAGCTAAAGCAGTCAAAGGTAAGGTGCCGGCTGACCAGGAAACCATTCGGATTTGGGGACTGCATGGGATGGATAGCAGTGGAGAGCTGTTTATCTTTCGTGAGGTTCTGGGGGGTGGCTCAGGGGGGCGGCACTATGCAGATGGAGAGGATGTCATCCATATTGTCCCGAATTCACGAAATTTACCCGCCGAATTTTCTGAAACCCGCTATGCTGTCCGGGTCGATAGTCTTGGCTTATGCACTGACTCTGGTGGACCCGGAAAACGGCGAGGTGGCCTTGGGTACTTGAAAGAATTTATGGTTCTATGTGATGCGAGAGTTTTTTCCTTGGCAGATCGATCCAAGTTGGCGTGCTGGGGTGTGAACGGTGGAGAGGCAGGGGGAAATTACCAGATCATTCTTAACCCGGACACGAAAAAAGAATGCGTACTTCCCGCCTTATGTGACAATATTCGTGTTAAAAAAGGAGATCGAATTCGCGTTGTTACAACAGGTGGAGGAGGGTGGGGTGATCCCCTGGACCGGGAAATTGATAGGGTTCGGATGGATGTGGTCCAAGGAAAGGTGTCCCGAGAAGGAGCGGAGCGGGATTACGGTGTCGTAATTGGAAAGGGCGAGAGACACAGGGTTGATGTTGAGGCGACGGTCACTCTTCGTAAAAAGCTTAGGAAAAACCGAAAAAAGAAGTTAATAAATCGAGGTGAGTACTATGAAAAAGTTTTGGGGAAGAGGACGAACAATAATGTGTCTAAGAAAAAAGCTCTGATTGGACGTTAATTCCATTATGTGACTGTCGAAGTGTTTCCCTAAATGAACTTTTTCATTAGTTTCGTGTTTTCCTCTTTGAATTTTCAGGGCTAGATATTTACCTAGTCGTTACTCCCAATAGTCTCTGGAGTGGGTCAAACGAAATCGACCTGAATGTTCAGACAGAGTGGTGAACTGAAATGGGTACAAAAGAGTTCCTTTCACTGATTTCGGAAGAGGCAGATAAGCGAAAGGATGAGGCCGTTCGGATGCGTCGAGATTTTCACCGCCATGCTGAACGCGGATGGCTAGAGTTTCGAACAAGTTCAATCCTTGCGTCTCGCTTGGAGTCCCTTGGGTATCAAGTTCAAATTGGGTCACAAGTTATCGATAGTTGTTCGCAAATGGGTTTGCCTCCCAAGGAGGAAAGAGAAGAAGCGTTTCTCTGGGCTTTGGAACGGGGAGCAGAGGAAGAGTGGCTTTCGAAAATGCGAGGTGGGATTACCGGTGTAGTAGGAGTTTTAGAGAGTGACGAAGATGGTCCTACGGTTGCGATGAGATTTGATATCGATGCCAATTCGAGTGAGGAGGCTCAGGACGAAAAACATTTACCCTTCCGAGATGGGTTTGCTTCTATCAATCCGGGTGTGATGCATAATTGTGGCCATGATGGACACGCTACAATCGGGATTTCTGTTGCTTCCCTCCTGGCAAGTAACAGAAATCTGTGGAGGGGTCGATTGAAGATTGTTTTCCAACCTGCTGAAGAGGGTGGACGTGGGGCTTTGCCTATGGTCGAAGCGGGCGTAGTCGATAACGTGGATTATTTTTTGGCTCCACATTTGGGAGTCCGTGCTAATCGGACAGGCAAAATTGTGTGTGGCGCCAAAGGGTTTCAGGCAACAACAAAAATGGATGCCACGTTTCTCGGTCAAAGTGCCCACGCAGGACTCGAACCTGAATTAGGACGGAATGCCTTGTCAGCGGCTGCAACGGCCCTGCTCCAACTTCAGGCTATACCGCGCAATAGTCAAGGTAATACGCGGGTTAATGTCGGGATGATGGAGGGGGGCTCCGGTCGGAACATTATTCCAGACAGGGCTTTGTTGAAGCTTGAGACTAGGGGTGAGACAGTATCACTTGATTCCTATATGGAAGGGCGTGCTCGTGAGATTCTCGAGGCCAGTGCCGCTATGCATGGAGTAAGAGTGAATATCGAAAAAATGGGGCAGACTATCTCGGGAAGAAGTGATCCCGAGATGCAAAACCTTATAGCCGAGGTAGCATCTGATATACCGGATTTTGACGATATCGTTCTGGAGGAAAACTTTGGAGCTGGGGATGATGCGGCTATCATGATGAATCGTGTTCAACAGGATGGAGGGAAAGCTTCCTACATTGTTCTTGGGACGGAGTTACCTAGTGGTCACCATACCCCGTTTTTCGATTTCAACGAGGAGGTCTTAGTTTCCGGAACAAAACTTTTCTCTGCCGTAGTTTGCCGATTAACTCATGGTTTTGGCGAGTAGTGCGCCATGAAACGTAGAAGGGATAACTCCTGTTTTAGGATTTCTCCCTCTCATTGGCCGGGGGCCTTCGTTTTGTGACTCCAAAAAAAGAAGGGGCTAGGCTCTTGTTGGCCTAACCCCCTCCCTGAAATTTGGCTCCCCGGGCCGGACTCGAACCAGCGACATGGTGGTTAACAGCCACCCGCTCTGCCAACTGAGCTACCGGGGAAAAATATTTCACAGATTCATTTTGATTCACGGCAAAAAAAGTGCCACCGAACGGGTTCTGGAGAATATGGCGTCTTCCCCAATCAAAGTCAAGGTAGCGAGCATCTCAAGCATACTGCTTCCCATGGCGAATATTAGGTTAGCTGCTATTCGATGGTAGATTGTTTCCTGTCGATTCTCGAATAATTTTCTGGACTGGATCCAAAACACGCGGAATGGCTTCCTCTAGTGGTCCAGGCACTCGGATGCCTGCAGCAAAGGGGTGTCCACCTCCACCAAGACCCATGGCGACTTCATTCACTCGTACCAGCCCCTTTGACCGCATGCTGACCCGGATGATGTCGGAATCTAGTTCGATGAATAATATGCTCACCTGGACTCCATTAAGCATTCGCGGAAAATCTACGAAATCTTCTGTGTCCTGAGGTTTGGCACCTGCCTTCTTAAGTAATTCCTGAGTTACGACAATCCAACCAACCAGTCCATCCGAGGAAACTTTTAATTCGCTCAGGGTAAGTCCGAGTAGGTGTAGTCGAGCCGGATGTGTTGATTCGTAGATATTCGAGTACATGACATTTGGCTGAACGCCCACGCTTAATAGTTCTCCCGCGATTTGATGAGTCCTGACATTCGTGTTATTAAATCGAAATGAACCTGTGTCGGTCATTATCGCAGAGTAGATGGATTCGGCTACAGGCAAGGAAAGTGTGTGGCCGCAGGATTTGACAAGATCGAAGATAATCTCACCGGTTGCACAAGCACTATCGTTGATGATCTGTGGGTGGCCGAAGGGACCCTCGCTCGGATGATGATCGATGCAAAGGACGGGGAGCCCTGATTTTCGGGCTGCCTCGGTCATGGGTCCCATTCGTTCCCACTTGCCAAAGTCCAAAGCAATGATCAAGTCTACGTCCTGAGGGAAGGGATGATCAGGCCGAAACTCCTGGATGATTTCCTCGGTATCCAAGAACTTACAAAAAAAGGGCGTAGGTGAGCAGTTCATCACGGACGCTCTTCGCCCTTGCTCCCTGAGAAACCCGTAAAGAGCCATTTCTGACCCAATCCCGTCGCAATCAGGGTTTACATGGGTTGTGATCAAGGGGTGCCTGTATTGGGCCAGTGTATCGCGAATAAGTATGAGCTCGTCTTCGGACGTTCCTGAATTCACTTTATTGGCCAGGCTCTATTTCGGGTAGGTGATCTAATTGGGTCAGGACTCTTTCACGAATTTCCGCGGCTGAAAACAATTGACGTACAACTCGACCGTTCTCAATCAACTGGGTCAGAAGATCTACACGGCTTTCTCCCATTTTCTCGTGAGCTTCTTTTAAGGAAATAATTTCATCCTTGAGTGTTTCTGGGTTTCGGAGAACCGTTTTCGCTCCTGAGCATTTGCCGCGTTTGGCGATCGGTTTATCATCGATTTCAACAATATCCATGGAAAAATCTACAACTGCCGCGCTACTAATACTTGTTCCCACACCGAAACCGTCAACGTAAGGGCGAAGATCGGATATCGCTGCTTCGTCAAGTCCACCACTTACAAAAATTTGGATATCCTGGTGACCGCGAAGATCAAGCTCCCAACGGACTTCTTGAAGAATTTGGATGAAGTCGCCTCGGCGAGAGGACGGGGTATCCAGGCGAACAGCGGCTAAACGGTCTCCCAAAGCTTCTGCAACCCGAACAGCTTCAAATTTTTCATCGGCAAAGGTGTCAATAAGTGCGACGCGCTTTGCTTCAGGTTCAATGATCTCGTCGAATGCGTTCATAGCAGTGACCGTATCCCCCATTAGTAGCGTGAGAGTATGAGGGATAGTTCCGGAAGCTTGTAAGCCAATAATCTCACTACTCTTGACTGCTGCAACCCCGTCGCATCCGCCTATGTAGGCATTTCTCTCAACCATCGGAGAGATTGTTGGGTGAATTCGACGGGCACCAAACATGATCAAGGGAACTTGTATTGCGAGAATCCGACAACGTGCTCCCTTCGTAGCAATACCAGTTGCCTGACAAAGGTATCCTAAAATAGCTGTTTCGTAGATTCCAAAATCGGCATAGTCCCCTTCTATTTCCAACACGGGTTGAAATGGCCGGAAAATAGTTCCTTCTTCCATGCAGCGGACATTCACGGGAAGATTCCGGAACAAATCAACAGTTTCTTCCACTCCAGCCAAAACTGCCCATGGCCATCCGTTGGGGAAGGACTTTACAGCAAATTCGGCGCGGACCCGCTTTTCAATACCTTTGGCTTGTAGAATTTCAAGGGTTCGCTGGAAATAGATATCGGAAACTTGCCCTTCTTTGATTTCTTCATGGGTGGCCGTTTGGCGGACGAGTTTGTCTGGATCAATGGGTGACATGATTTAAGGCTCGAATGGAGTCAAAGAAGTGGCAAGGAAATCAGTTTTTATACTCTACGGGTTGCCACTCCAGGACCTCAAGAAGCTGCTCCATGTTCAGAGTCTGCTCCCGTCGGTTGTCGGTTGCCATCTCATAATGAGGAGAGTGGATTATGGACTTTGGGTCCGTAGGGCAGGCCTCTACGCAAAGCCCGCACCACATGCAACGAGTGAAATCGATAAGAAACTCCTTGGCACGTCGTTCTTTTCCCTGGCCGATTGGCTGAATGGTGATACAGTCTGTGGGGCAAGCAATTTCGCACAATAGACAACCAATGCAATAAGCCTCTCCCTCGTCGTCCTTGGTGAGGGCGAGAACCCCGCGGGAGCGTTCAGGAAGCACGGGTCGCTCCACGGGATATTGAAGTGTGATGGGTTTTTTGAACAGATGTTTTAATGTGGTAGCTAGTCCTTTTCTGATGTCTCCCAGAAACAGACTACTCAGGACTTTACTCAGCATGGAGTTTCTTCTCCCTCACCCAATCGGTCAAAATCTTGATCTTAAACTGTTCCTTCAAAGTATCCTAATTTCTCTGAGCTATTAGGAGCTTATTGCGACGGTCTTTGCGTCGTGAAGAGATTCAATGTATTTCTCAGCTGCAACGGCAGCTGTGGTTGCATCCCCTACGGCTGTGGTTAACTGGCGGGCCACTTGAGTCCGAACGTCCCCAATGGCAAAGATCCCCGAAATATTAGTCATCATTGTCTCATCGGTTAGGTAGTAGCCGTTTTCATCTTTTTCCAGATGGTCACGAACCAACCCGCTGTTAGGAGTAAACCCAATGAACACGAAAACACCACCTAGCTCCAACTCGCTCGATTCTCCAGTTTTGACATTTTTGAGGCGAATGGACTTTACTTCCTTGTCGTCGCCAACGATTTCCTCAGCGACTGTATCCCATATAAATTCAATCTTTTCTTCTTTAAAGGCCCGTTCTTGAATGATTTTCTGGGCACGGAGTCGGTCTCGCCGGTGTACAATCAACACCTTGCTTCCGTACTTTGTAAGGAAAAGACCCTCCTCGACAGCGGCATCGCCGCCGCCTACGACAGCAATAACCTGATCCTGGAAGAAAGCGCCATCGCAAATCGCGCAATAAGAAACCCCTTTTCCCCAGTATTCTTTTTCCCCGGGGATCTCCAGGTAAACGGGACTCCCACCGGCGGAAAGGATAACGACCTTCGATCTGTATTCATTCTCGTTTGTGCGTGTTACCCGATCCTCTCCATCGCAGTATACTTCTTCGACCTCCTCCATGCGAATTTCGGCGCCAAACTTCTTGCAATGATCTTCCATTTTTTGGGCCAGCTCTGGCCCCATGATATGTTCAAACCCAGGATAATCTTCTACATCGCCTGTGTTAACAATTTGTCCTCCCGGGATTCCTTTCTCCAGGACAACAGTTTTCAGCTTGGCCCTGCCAGAATAAAGACCCGCGCAACGCCCTGCCGGCCCTCCACCGACAACGACAATATCGACATTCTCCATCTTAGTTCCTAATGTGAGTCCTAAGGATATTAAACCTAGGAGCGGTCTGGAGGGCACCTTGTCCCCCCTTAGATACTACCAAATTCGAATATCGGAGCGGATAGCAGGATCTTCGTCTCTATGTTGAACGTTGAAGTAGAACTGAATCCTGGAACTCCGAATTTCGTTAAATGATATGGGGGCTCAGAAGGTCTGTCAACGGGCGGTCCGGATGTCACCCTGACCTCCTGAGATCAAAGCTTCCGGTATGTCTTTTGTAAGATGAGAGCATCTTCCTCGAGAATTGGACTTTCGCAAATCAGTAATCCGCCGGCTCCGAAATCACTTAAGGCTTTTAGGACCCCATTGTAATTGAAGTTCGTTTCTTTAAGAATAACGTGATTTTTCTCACCTTTTGGACCATATTCGATACCTGAAATATGGATATGAAGATCCTTTAGGGCTGCTTTCCCAAGCGTAGCGTGAACCGATTCTAAAATATTGCAAAATTCATCGTAAGAATTTAATTCACCGGTGCCCCGGGCGTAGATATGAGAAAAATCGATGCAGGGTTTTACACCTTTAACATCTTTTGCAAGTTTTAGGGTTTCTTCCAACGAACCAAACTGCGAACCTTTTCCTGTTGTTTCGGGGTCGAGGGAGACACTAACCTTTTCTTTTCTCAGTTGGGCAGTTAGATCCTTTAAGTGTTTTCGAACCTTTGGGTAAACCTCTTTAGACGTTGCCCCCATGTAGAAAGCAGGGTGGAAGGCGACTCCCGTTGCCTGGAAACAATTTCCTATCCGAGCGGAGTTTAATATTCGTTCACGGCTAGCTTCAATTTTTTCGGGCTCCTTGGAATTCAAGTTGATCCAGTAGGGGCCATGAACGGAAAGAGCGACGTCGTTTTCCTTTGCAACCTTTCCAATCTCGAGAGCCGTAGCTTCTTTCATTCGAACACCCTGAACAAATTCTACTTCCATACAATCCAGGCCCAACTCACGAATGCGTCGGACTCCATCGATTGTTCCCTTTCTCCCTCCAGAGCTTGATGGAACGCCGGCAGTACCGAATCGAAGTTCGCTCATAACGCCCTTTCATCATCATGTGCTGGGATAGTGTTGGTATTACAAAGGAAAATATACTCACGAAATTTTTCTTTTGCCAATCGTTTTGTGTCAGGTGTTAGATGTTTGTCTGGATTTGACGGAACCCTCCGAACCTTTGCTAATTTAGCCTCCGGAGCGAATCCAGAGATTAAGGCGTTGCCAAAGAACACCTTTGCCTGACCCTTTGTCTGAGGAAAACAAAATTGGTTCATCCACCCTAAGTAATAATTCTTTCCTTACCTGCACCGCAGCGGTGGCCTGTTTTGATTTTGACAACTTGTCGGCTTTGGTTAAAACAACCAAGGTATCGATTCGTTTTGAGGTTAGCCAATTGAGCAAGCCTAGGTCCATTTCCATCACACCTCGCCGAATATCCATAATTACGACAACACCTCGCAATTCTCGACGCTGTTCCAGGTATGTGTCGATCATGTTTTTCCAAGACACCCGAACTTGATGGGGTACCTTAGCGTACCCGTAACCTGGCAAGTCAACGAACCGAAACTCTGAATTTCCTGACTGAATCCGAAAAAAGTTTAAGGTTCTTGTTTTACCTGGTGTGCCACTTGTTTTGACCAAGCCTTTCCTTCCCAGAAGGGTATTCATCATCGAGGATTTACCGACATTGGAACGACCTGCGAAGGCAACCTCTGGAAGTGAACCTCTGGGATAGTCTTTGAAATGGACTACTGATTTCTCGAACTCTGCTCTAGATATTTTCAATAGTGTTCCCTAAATCGACGCCTGCCGCTCGGAAAGAACAGCTTTGGCCAGTTGCGGTAAGATTTCCCCTGCTCGTCCTTTCAGAATAACATCAGCTTGTGCATCTAATGGGGTTTCTTCCTGGTTTAAAATGATCAGGCGTGACCCACGAGATTTTGCCCTAGATGGTAAATTTGCAACGGGTTGGACAACGAGAGATGTCCCTACCACGAGGAAGACATCGGCGTTGTTCGCCCACTGGGTAGCCGGCTTCATAAGATTTGGCGGGATTCCTTCGCCGAAAAAAACAACATCCGTTTTTTGAATCCCACCACAATTCTGACAATAGGGGGGTAGCTCACCCCTAGCCACTCGTTCATTGACCGAATCTCTGCTTTCTCTATTGATACAATCAAGACATTTTACCCAGTGCGAGTTTCCGTGGATTTCAATAAGATCGCATTTTGGATAGCCTGCTTTTTGGTGCATGCCGTCAGTGTTCTGCGTAATGAGTTGGCGAATGGCTCCGCCTCTATGCAATTCCGCAAAAGCCTGCTGCCCTGCGTGAGGAAGCGCTTCCTTGTAACGTTTGTACATTTGAGGAGTTGTTTTCCAGTAGCGAATGCGCGACTCGATGTCATTCACATAGTATCGATATGTAAAATCCTTTTGGTCCATGTGCGCCCAAATTCCTCCGGGCGATCGAAAATCGGGGATTCCGGATTCCGTGCTCAGGCCCGCACCAGTCATGGCTACAGCGGATCGGCTTTCCGCCAATATCTTTGTAGCTTTTTGTAGTAACTTTGTTTTCATGTCTCAGCTTGATTTGATAAGTTTAATCAAATGAGCGTGATTGTCCGTCATGCATACCCATGTTACAAAAAGAATATCCCTATCAGAATTAGGTACAACAAGTACGTGCCTACGAGAGCACTCCCTTGGGCTTTGCTGAGGTGGTTTCCCCGCAACCCGAATACCAGAAGTAATGAAACTATTAAAATAGAGAATGGGACATCAAGCACCCTTGTCTGAGTGACTATGGGTAATGGATTGGCCAGAGCGCTTACACCAATGACCCAAAAAATATCCAGTACGTTGGCGCCAAGAATATTTCCCAGACTTAAGTCGACGTTCCCCCGGATTATGGATGTGATTGCGAGTACAATCTCTGGAAGGGACGTACCAACGGCTACGATGGTCAAACCAATTATGAGCTCTGAGACTCCAGTGTACCGAGCTATTTGAGCTCCATTTTCCACCAAGAGGATGCATCCCACACTGACACAGCCGGCTCCAGCAATAAACCACAATATCGGAGAGAGCCAATCTTTTGGGGAAATCTTAGGAGGGGATTTGTCGAATTCCTTTTTTGTTGAGGACTGTTTCCAACTAAGGAAAAGAAATGCACATAGAGCGAGCGTAAAGATTATTCCAATAGTTTTTCCAATCTCCTGGCCAAGGGTTGCAATCGCCATTGCGATTGCTGCAGCAAGAGCACAAAGTCCTTGGAACTGAAAATTCTCTTTGGGAATGGGATATGACTTAATCATCGCGGCCAAACCCACAATTAATCCGATGTTGAAAAGGTAGGAACCCAACGCGTTTCCAACAGACATCAAGGTTTTTCCGGAGGAAGCCGCAATGAAGGAGGTTAAGAACTCTGGAAAGGTAGTAGCAAGACTTACAATGGTGGCACCTACTACCACTTTGGGGATATTTGCTGCTTTGGCAATAAAAATAGCTCCGGATTCAAATTTTGTTGCCCCCCATACTACCAACATTGTCCCCAGGGAAAACAAAGTTAAGTTTGCAAAAAAACTTAGATCCAGAAAATAGGATTCCAACAGATAATCCTCAGGTTCGGTTCGTCCCTTTTTCGTGCGGGGACTCCTCATTTACGTAGCGAGAGTACCTAGGTTTTTTTCAGCGGGATAGCATGTAAGTCATTGAAATCAAAAGAATATTAAAATGTAACCACCGTATCACCAACTACGCCATTTTCTTACCATCGAACTAGGCAGATACATATCCTTAGGAATCATATTCTTTATCCTCAAATCCAACAACCCCCAATTATATGTATATGTTGGGTGCAGGCTGTGTGTATTGTATGGCTACCCTAAAATATTGGCTAGGCCCAAAACAAGAAGGCAGGGCGTACATTTAATTATTGCCAGTATCAATTTTTGAAACGAACCAACACCAACTGTCACCAATCGGGACCAGGGGGTTTAGGGCGAGAGCCCTGTGAACATTGGGTGTGGAAAACCACCGGTATTTGGGTTGGATGATTTAGGATTAGTTTAGGATTGCGATTTGATATTTTGAGGCGCAATTAGGACGACAAACTCACCTTTAGGTTTTTTCTTAGTGATCTCTTTGGCGACTTCTTCTGCCGTACCGTGAAATTTTTCTTCATAAATTTTTGTCATCTCGCGGATAACGACGATCTGTCGCTCTCCTACCGTTTCTTGAAGTTCCTGGAGAAGCTTCTTAATCCGGTGGGGAGATTCGTAGAGGACAACCGTGCGAGACTCCATTCTAAGGTTTTCAAGCTGGCGGAGTCGTCGACCCGACTTGACAGGCAGAAATCCCTCGAAGGCGAATCGGTCGGTCGGTAGGCCACCGCACGACAAAGCAGCGATGACAGCCGATGGGCCCGGAATTGGAACGACTGTCACCCCAGCCTCCACAGCACGTTTCACCAAATAATACCCCGGGTCGGAAATGCCAGGGGTTCCAGAATCCGTTACCAGTGCCACAGTGATTCCTTCATGCAGCTGCTGAAGCAAAGAAGGGGTCCGCGCTTCTTTATTATGATCGTGATAGCTTTCGAGCTTTTTCCCCGTAATTCCGTGTCTAGAGAGTAACTTTCGAGTGTGTCTGGTGTCCTCGGCTGCAATGAGATCTGCGGCTTCAAGGGTTTTTAGGGCCCTCAGGGTAATGTCTTCCAAGTTTCCTATGGGGGTGGCAACGACAAATAGTGTGCCAGTACCACCTTCTCCTCGAGCAATCATTTTGTCATTCTAAGCGACTAAAGGGTCTCTCGACGAGGGCTTCCAAGAATTTTAATCAATTCGCCCTTGTCTCCCATCTTAAATAGGATACTATGATGACGGAATATGATTTGTGCTTACAAGTCTCGTTCACAAAGCCTGATTAGCAAATGGTAACCTCTTTTGGGGAAGATGCGAGCTATGAAGTTTTATGAACATCTGATTCGGCCTGCGTTGTTCACACTTTCTGCGGAGCGAGCACATGAAGTTGCAAAGCGAGTCCTTGGATTTGAAACTCCTTGGCGACAGCTTGCAGGTCGGTTTGAATTTTGTGATCGTCGACTGGAAACACGGGTGGGAGGTCTTCACCAGTCTAGTCCCATCGGTCTAACAGCAGGGTTAGATAAGGATGCTGAAGCCTTACCAGGTCTTTTCCACCTAGGCTTTGGTAGCCTCACTATCGGAACTATTATGCCATCGGTCAGGAAGGGAAACCCCAAGCCTCGCATGGTGCGTCTTCCTGATCGGATGGCCGTTATCGATCATATGGGTCTGCCGTCAAAGGGCATAGAATATGGAGTGTCAAGGCTGAAATTGTTTCGTGATTGCCACCCAATAGGTCAGGGTCCTCCTGTTATCGTCAGTTTGGGTGGGCTTACCATTGACGAACTTTTGACATCCCACCGATCTGTTGAGCCGCTATCGGATGCCATCGAATTTGATTTGACTTGTCCAAACGTTACTGAAAGAGGAGATTTCGAAACCGTTGACGGTATTGAACAATTTGTAAGGAGACTTGTTGATGTGCGGAGTAAGCCGTGCTTTTTTCGATTACCCCTTCGTCTTTCAGACGAGAATTGGCGCAAGTCTCTTGCCATCAGTGAGATTGTCATAAAGTATGGTATGGATGGAGTAACGCCAGCCGGTGGTGTTGCCATTGATGATGACCGTTTAGCTTTGAAAAAAGGTGCATTAGCGGGCAAGCCTCTCTTGGAGAATTCAATTCAGATTCTCCGGGATTTGAGGAGCGCATTTGGCGAGGAAATCGTGATACGTATTGCAGGGGGAGCGACGAGTGGTGAAGATGTTTTCAGAATGCTGGAAGCGGGTGCAGATGCCGTCAATGTTCTAACGGCTTTTATTTTTAGAGGTCCCGGTGCGGTGGCAGCCATGAACAGGGAGTTGATTGAAAAAATGGATTTAGAGGGAGTGGGATCCATCGGGGAAATCCGATCCCGGGCAACTTCTAAAGTACCCAGTTCTTGACGCTAGTTTTTCTTGGTTTCCATAGTTTTAAGGCGAGAGAACTTTAGTATGGGTTTTTACACTCGGACAGTTCGTCCTGTTCTTTTCGCACTACCCGCTGAAAGTGCACATAACTTAGCCAAACGAGCTTTATCTTTCGAATTTCCTTGGCGTATTTTTGGGGAACAGCTGAAGGTTTTTAGCCCACGGTTGGAATGTGAGGTTGCAGGACTTTTCCAGCTTAGCCCGTTTGGTCTTACGGCAGGTTTCGATAAAGACGCCTTGGCCCTTCCAGGTCTTTCGCACCTCGGATTCGGAAGTGTTACTGTTGGGGCCATTTTGCCGAAGTATAGGGCGGGAAATCCGAAACCTCGTTTAGCTAGATGCCCAGCGGAAGCGGCGTTGGTCAACTGTATGGGGCTCCCTTCTAAAGGTCTCGACTACGCTGTTAATAATCTTCAACGTTATCATGCAGTTCGTCCTGTTGATGGCCCGCCGATTATTGCGAATGTCGGAGGATTTTCCATCGATGAGATTCTGGCTACATTCAGAGCTACGGAACCATATGTGGACGCTGTTGAGTTGGATCTAACCTGTCCAAACGTGATGATGGAAGGAGAACTGTCAAAGCTTGAAGGTATCCGGTCCGCCATGGAGCAAGTAGTGGTGGAGAGGACCAAGCCGGTATTTACGAAGCTTCCATTACGAACGTCTGAAAAAGATTGGGGGAAAGCGATCGAAATGTCCATCGCTGCAGCCGAAGCAGGGTTGGATGGGATCACGGCTGCGGGGAATCTTCGTGTCCAGGACCAGCGGCTTTCAAAATCCGAAGCATCTTTGACTGGTCGACCGTGCTTCGAAAATACTTTGAAGGTCGTCCGCGAGTTGCGGGGGGCCATCGGTAGGCGTTTGGCAGTTCGAGTGTCCGGTGGGGTATCGTCCGGAGAGGATGTCTATCGTCTGCTGCAGGCTGGAGCAGATGCTGCAAATGCCTACACGTCATTTGTTTACCATGGACCCTCAATTGCAGCCCGAATCAACCAGGAGTTACTTTTAAAGATGGATGAAGAAGGCGTGGGGTCTGTAAATGAGTTGAAAGAGTGGCGGTTTTGATCCAGCAAAGAGCCCTCATTCGGGTGCTAACCTGGTCTCTACCAGATCCCACATTTGTTGGATCTGGGCAGTGCCAACTTATCTGTGCGATAGAGATCCTTCATCCATTCTCGCGGGCTTTGTCCGATGAATAGAAATATCCTTCGAATTTCACTTCCAATCTTACGCAAGTTGTTTTCGCTAGTTTATTCCAGCTCTCACCCGAAAGGATTAAAGAAAGAGGATGCGGAATTTTTGAAAAAGCTTGATCTCGAGGGACGTACTGTCTATGACGTTGGTGCCTACAAGGGTTACTATAGTCTGTTTTTTGCCCGGGCGGTTGGGTCTCAGGGTCGGGTTATATCATTTGAACCACACCCCTTGAATTTTCAAAAATTGACGAAACGGATCAAGAGAAACCTGCTTGAAAATGTTGAAGTGCGCCAGATTGCCATAGGAAAAGAAAGTGGGCGGAGGGTATTAGCGTTTCGGATGTCTGGAACAGGAACGGCGAGTCTTCAAGAAGGTTTAAAGGGAAATATTTCCCGAGAAGGTGGGAGCCAAACTATTAATGTTGACGTGGACTCGTTAGATCATTTGATATCCGTCCAAAAATTGCCACAACCGGATTTCATGAAGGTCGATGTCGAGGGTCTCGAGATGGAAGTTCTTTCGGGGATGAAGGGCACGTTAAAGCAGTACAAGCCAGAGCTACTCATTGAAATTCACGGGGCAGAACGAGAGAGCAAATTGAAAAATGCAGGGAAAATTGTCGATTTTCTAATAGATCAGAGATATTCCCTTCGACATGTTGAATCCAATTTGGAAATTACCGCCAATAATTTTGAAATTGCTAGGGAAGGACATTTGTATTGTTTCTAGCCTTTTTCTTAGGAAGATGGAGAGGGTTGTCCGCATCTTTTTTGATAAATCCGGGCAACTCGAAATGCTCTGAAAGGGTTAGTCCAAATTTTAAATCATAGTTTGTTGCGTGAGATACCTTGATCAATTTGGTGCGACAGATGATGCGGCAATGTTCCAATCCTTCCACTCTTTGAATACTTTTTCTGCCTGCTCTTCGAGGACACCCCGAATGACCTGAATGGTTAGACCGCTCAATTCCACCACCCGCTCTATGGTGTAATCCTTTAAATCGTATCGTCCGCTAGAAAGCCGGCGAAGAACTTCTGGGCCGGCGCCAATGACAACCGTACTTACACCAGAATAAATTGCTGCTCCGGCACACATAGGGCAAGGATCACAGTTAGCGTACATTGTACAACCACGCATGTCGCCGGTGCCCAAAAATTGAGCGGCCTGGCGAATTGCATTCATCTCGGCGTGTGCTGTTGGGTCTTTTGTGGCTACTCCTGTACTTTTTCCCTTACCGATGACTTGATCATTTTTTACGATAATGCCGCCGTATGGTAAGAATCCATTTTGGACGCCGTCTTCAGCTTCCTGAATGGCCATGGCCATATATTTTGCATGGTCCATCAAGATTTTTCTCCGTATTTTGTAGTTTCTATTGACCGGACCGTAATACATTTGGAGAGACGATCGATAAATCACCAAATTCACGAAAAGCGACCTTAACCTCTTCTTCCAGTATTCCTGTCCGGACCTCCATTTCGAAACCGGTTAACTTTAATAAATGGTCGATGTTGTACTTATTCAGATCGTAATACCCTCTGGACTCATTTAGTAACGTTTCCATACTGGCCCCGATGACGATGGCTTTAACCCCTGAGGCGACAGTTGCCCACGCGCACATAGGACAGGGGTGGCATGAAGTATAAAGTGTGCAATTGGTGAGTTTCGAGGTTTTAAGGTTTTTTGCAGCATTTCGAACTGCCTCGATCTCCGCGTGTGCAGTCGGATCCCCAGTCGAATTGACGACATTACGTCCTTGTCCCACTACATTTCCGTCACGCACGACGATGGACCCAAATGGCCGATCACCAGATTGAACCGCAGCACGCATTTCCCCAATGGCCATAGCCATAAATTTTTCGTGGTCCGCTTCCATCCAAAATCTCCCGATTCGGACTCATTGTTTTTTCAAACGGAAATTCTGGTTAAGAAATCGACCAGTCGTATTCGGTGAGAGCCTGTTCAGCATCGTCCTGAAGCACTCCCCGGGTGATTTCAAGGGATGCGTGCATCTGTTCGGCGAGGTTTTCTGCCGTATATGTTCTACCCGGCACATTTTGAACCTCCGCTAGTTTTGCGGATCGGGCCCCTATGAACAATCGCTCAATCTGAGCCATCATTATTGCTCCGGCACACATAGGACAGGGGTCGCAGGACGTATAAAGGGTACAACCTGCCAAACTTGCAGTCTTCATGTTGACCGAAGCGTCACGAACTGCATTAACCTCCGCGTGTGTGGTTGGATCTCCAGAGGAGTTAACCACATTGAAGGCTCGTCCAACGATATTCCCATCGCGCACTACGACTGATCCAAAGGGTTGCTCACCATTTCGGAGCCCTTTACGAGCTTCTGCAATAGCCACAGCCATAAACTTCTCATGTTCGGTGCTCATTCCTTCCCTTCCCATGTTTGAGGTAAAGCATCAGGTTTGCCGAATTTTCGAATCTAGTATCCATTGGTATTTTGCTAGTACGAGTTCTGCTTCCTCCTGCAGGACACCCCAGATAACTTGGAGGTCCATTTTGTACATTTCAGCAAGCCGGTCGGGATTGTATGTTCGCTCGCCTGTCTGGCCTCTCAGTTTAACTAGTGTGCTGCCCCGGCCGGCAATAACTAATGTTCCTATCCTGGCGTTAAGGATAGCTCCGCAACACATCGGACAAGGTTCACAAGAAGTATATAGAGTGCTGCCTTCGAGGTTCGGAGTTTTCAATCGTACGGAAGTCTCCCTAACTACTTTGGTTTCCGCGTGTGCAGTGGGGTCGAACGAAGAATTGACGGTGTTGTAGGCACTTCCGATCACCTCGTCGTCCCGAACGATAGCACTTCCGAATGGGGCCTCCCCACCACTCAGACCCTTGCGGGATTCCTCGATGGCCATGGCCATAAACTTCTCATGGTTTTCACTCATGTTGGAGCTCCTTTTTCGCGATTCCATTGTTCTGCCACAAGTCTAAGAGCATGTTTTCGGCTCTCCGGGGACCCGCGAAGAGCCAGGATGGGAATTTCAAGTCCCGTCTTGAGGTATTCTGATATACGATCGGTTGCCATCTTCGGCGTACCTGTTACCGTAAAGGCATGAACGATTTTCTCTGGCAAAAGACGGCGCATGGTTATCCAGTCTTCCTTGACAAGTGCATTATTAACCGCATCGATATCAAGATTCACTCCAGTTAGTTCAAGATTTGTCCGTAATCCAGGATTTCGGAGCAAATAGCCGAGCCCCTTTTGCGCTTCAAGGAGAGCGTCTTCGTAATTTTCTGAAATAGAGGTCATTATTAGACTGGCATATGTGAAGTTCCCCCCATCATTCCCGCTTCTCTTTCGGCCAATCTCGGTTTGTTCCATGGCCCATTCGATGTACTGGGGTGATACGGATGCGGAGAAAACGACCCCGTCGGATACTTCTCCGGCAAGTTGGCACATCTTCTCGCCGATGGCCGCAAGATAAATAGGAATTGAGGGTCCTGGAATTTCGAAGTCAATGTGGGCTCCCTTGAGGCTCAAGGTCTCACCGGTGAACTCTACTCGGTTCCTTTTGGCATCCCAAATTTGTCGTATAGAGCAAATCATATCCCGCATATGGGCTAGTGGTTTCTTTAAAGGGATCCCCATCTCACGTATCACCTGTGCATTGGCTGTTCCAGCACAGAGAGCTGTGCGGCCTGGAGCGTACTCCGCTAATGTTGCTACCCCCATCGCCCAAAAAAGGGGATGAGCAACGTAGGGACTAAGTGCGGTAGGTATGACGAGTGTGTTTTTTGTTTCTGCTAGAAAGGCGATCGATGAAGAAACGGCATCTCGATATCCTAGGTGTTGATCAGCCCAGATGGAATGAAAACCCGCCTCGTCGGCAATTCGGCACATATCAACCATGTCGGAGAGCGAAATGCGTCCATCCAAATCGATACCAAGCTTCATTGAAACCTCCAACCAAAAACAAAACTTGTCACCACTTAGTCCGGATACCCTCAGACGGTATATGTGCAGCAAAATCCGATGAAAGCGCACCACAGATGACTCGAAAAGAGGAAATCCCTCTCTTCTGAATTCGGGTGGGCATTCCTTTTAGCCCCCGTTAGAGGTGATTCCCTTTGCCCGGATGGCTTGGAGCAGGTCCTGGGGTCGGATTGGAACCTTATGACAACGGATGCCTACTGCGTCGTGAATTGCATTTGCAATTGCCGCAGCAACAGGATTTACAGGCCCTTCGGAGCAGCCTTTGGCCCCGAGCGGGCCGAGGGGGTCATCCGATTCAATGAAATCGTGGCGGATAGGTGGCATAGCTTCAGCCTTGGGGACGGCATAGTCGGCCAGGTTTCCGTTTACCGGTTGACCGTTCTCAAACACCATTTCCTCAAAATACGCCCATCCTAATCCTTGAGAAATGGCACCCTCCGTTTGGCTTTCAGCTCCGAGTGCGGATATGACTCTCCCTACATCGTCCACCGTGACGAATTCCAGAATATCCACTTGACCGGTTTCTACATCCACTTCAACCTCGGCAATCTGCGCCACGAATTCATAGCCGGGGGCCACGTTACCATCCAGAAGCGGTGGCCGGATGGTTTCATTTTCAGCCTCGTAATGGCCGACGGCCATGACTGGGCCCTCATTATTTTGTTCCTTCTTGACAGCTTCTCCGATACTCATTCCCCGGTCAGGGGATCCCTTAACGAAAATCCGGCCTTGTTCAAAAACAAGATCATCCGAGTCCACCTCGTACTCTTTGGACACGACGGCTGCAAGTTTCTTTTTCAGCTCCACTGCTGCCCGATGAACGGCGTTACCACCAATCATAGTGATTCGGCTTGCAAAGGACCCAAGAGTGTAAGGGGCGACATCGGTGTCTGGCTCGCACATGTCAATATCTTTGACATCCACGCCGAGCTCTTCCGCAGCGAACATACTAAGAACTGTGGGTGCGCCTTGTCCGTTATCCCCTTCCCCAATGAGCAAACCGATTCGCCCGTCGTCGTGGGCGTGGAGAATCGCTGTGGAGCCTTCCCACCCTGCAATCACACGGTTTCCGCTTACGTGATTGGCGCATGCTAATCCAATACCTCGTCGGCGGGTTCCGGAGTCCGACTGACGGGTTTCCTCGCGTTTGCGTTTCCAATCAGTCATTTCTACAGCACGCTCGACGCATTCGGGAAGAGCATTTGTAATTGCGTTCCACTTGTGAATCGAGAGCTCACCAGGGTTGAGCACATTTTGAAGACGTAGATCCGGAGGGTCGATATTCAACTGTTCAGCAAGCATGTCCATCATGATTTCACCGGGAACCGTTGTTTGCGGTGTCCCAAATCCCCTAAATGCGCCCTTCGGAGGATTGTTGGTGTACATTAATTTTGCCTTCACGCCGCAGGCTTTCCATCGATAAAGTGATGGCCAACGGGTTACCATCGTATTGACGATACCCGGAGAGGCCCCAGCGTGCGCTCCACATTCTGCGACAATGTTCAGGGAATGCGCAGTGAGGGTTCCATTTTTCATGGCCCCGATTTTGAGTTGGACCTTTGCGGGCACCCGCATTCGTGTTGCCCCCCGAAAGGATTCAGTTCGGAGGTTTTCAAGCTTAACTGGACGACCAGACTTCAGGGCCAGTAGTCCGTTGATAAGAGCATTGGGATCATCAATTGATTTTCCACCGAAGGAGCCACCAACATAAGGCTGAACCAGTCGAACCTTGGAAGTTTCCAGCCCCAACCCCATTGCGATCCTGTCTCTGCCAAGAAAAACTTTTAGGCAGGGGACATACATGACCAGCTTGTTTCCATCGGTTGGATCGGCAACGGTACAGTTTGGTTCGGTAAAGGCGTGATACTGTGTTTTTACTATAAATTCTTCTTCTAGAACGATATCGGAAGCTGCAAAGGTGGTTTCCAGGTTCTCACCTTTCTGAAAATCTAATTCGTGACAGATGTTATTTGGGGCCTCGTCGTGAATGAGAAGGGCGTTATCCGCCATCGCGTCTTCGGGAGTGAGGTAGGCAGGAAGCGTTTCATACTCTACTTTTATGCGATCAATGGCTTCCTCGGCGATCTCCCGAGACACTGCGGCAACCGCCGCAACCTCGTGACCGATGAACCATACTTTGTTTATAGCGAGGGCGGTTTGATCTTTCCGTAATGTTCCAAATCCTGCACCCGGAGGGATGTCCTGACCAGTCACAATTGTCTTGACACCGGGAACCTTCAAGGCTTCAGAGGTGTCAATTTTCAGAATTCGCGCGTGAGAATGCACACTTCGCAATACCTTGCCATGCAGCAGACCCGGAAAATTCATATCTGTAGCAAACTTGGCTTGCCCCGATACCTTCACCGGGGACCCAACCATCGGGGTACGCGAACCTATCACTCTAAATGAACTCATGATTAACTCCTGTTAAACAAGGGGCCTCTTGGCGATTCCCGAATTCAAATGGACACCGCCCCCTATACATTGAAGGTTTGGGTACTACCCCAGCGTTTCCTCTGGTTTATTCAACAGACCTTATCATTGAAACAGGCGGTTGCTCAACTCCTTAGAAGCATGATCAGGACGACGCCGAGGACGATAGATGCGGTCCCGGCGTATGTCCTTCTCGTTATATTTTCTAAGTCTCCCAAAAAGAACGCCGCCATGGAGATAGATAAAAGCGGGGTAGCGCCGAGAATTGCCATGACTCGCGAGACCTCTCCCAAAGAGATGGCAGAAAACAGAAAAAACAAGGTGACGGCAAGAGTGATTCCTGCGAGAAGGAAAAACCCCAATGCTCTGGTAGAACAGACCAGCCGCATATTTTTTGGGAACATTTTATAGGTCATTCCAAGGACTATTAGGGCAGAAAATGTGGAAATCAAAATGGCTATGTGAGGGAGCGGGATGACCGATAATCCGACCTTTCGGATAACAGCGGCTAGACCCCAGAAGAATCCTGCGGCCAGGGGAAGGATCGCTTCTCTCAACTTTAGTGGTGTTTCCCCTTTTGGGTGCATAATCACCCAAATTCCTCCAACGATCAGAACGGTGCCGACATACAAAGTCCAGTGGGGTCGTTCGCCCAAGAGCAGAACGCTGAGTATAACTGAGAAGAGAGGATTTGAGCCCATCCCTATGGGGGCTGCTCGCCCAACTCCCAAGCGACTTAGAGCGATGTAGTACATCGTCATGGACAAGGCAGGGGAACTGATACCTCCCAGCAAAAACCAGAGCACACCCTTTTGTGACAAATCCGTCCATTGGACCCCAAGGGAGGCGCATACTCCAGTATAGGCAATTAAAACGGTTAGGTTAATGACCACAGCGGCGACGTAGGGAGAGCCGGTTTGTAGCCCTTGACGGGTCAGAGTGCTCATAAACGACATGGCAAAGACAGCGATGAGAGCCAGGAAATCAGCGGGTATGGCTTGCAATTTGTATTTCCATTTAAAGGGAAAAGTATTCTAGTTGAAAAGAAAAGTGTGCTAGGTCCTGAGCAATGTAATGATGATAATGCCTACTACAATGGCTACTGTACCTCCATAGGTTCTGGCGGTTATCCTTTCTAAATTTCCGAGGAATATGGCAGCCATGGCGATGGTTAAAAGCGGAATAATTCCCATTATAGACATCACCTTGGAAACCTGCCCCAAAGCGAGAGCGGAGTAAAGAAAATAAAGGGATGTGGCAAAGGCAATTCCCGCGCAAAGGAAGAACTTCGCGGCCTTCCGGGAGCACACAAGTCGTTTTCCTTTTGGGACAAACCAATATGTCAGGATTAAAAATGTTAAGGCTGTTGCCGCGGAGATGGCAATACCAACGTGAGGTAGTGAGATATAAGACAAGCCGATCTTCCGAAAAACAGAAGCCAATCCCCAGAAAAAGCCAGCGCTCAAAGGAATCAGGGATTCCTTCCACGTTAACGGTGGCAGACCTTTCGGTCTAGTAATCACCCAAATCCCACTGATGACTAAGATTGTTCCCAAGTATAAAGACCAATTTGGTCTCTCGCCCAAAAGTATGATCGCCAAAGTTACCGAGGCTAGAGGATTTGCACCCATAGCAATGGGAGCGGCTTGTGCGACGCCAAAACGACTTAGTCCATAGTAGTAAATAGTCATCGAAAGGGCAGGGGAACTGATACCGGCTATCAGAAACCACATGACTCCGGTTAGCGGAAGTTTTGTCCATTGGACTCCTAGAACAGTACAAACTACAAAATAAATAATTAGAACCGTTGTGTTCATTATGATTGCCGCCATGTAGGGGGATCCTGTTTGGAGACCCTGACGGTTCAAGACACTAAGGAAAGACATTGCAAAGGCAGCAAGAAGCGCAATGAAGGGTACTGGGATGGTTTGAATGAAGGACAAGAGAAACCTTCCAGTCAGACGTAAGTGAAGTGGCGTTGCTTCTTTCGAGATGGCTATTAGCCGATTGCGAATCGGCAGTTAAGCTTCCAGGGGGTAGAAAGTCAATCCTGGTGTAAAGAAAGTATTATCGTACGAAGGTCATTTTTTATTTGTACGTTGTCACTCAAACGGGCTAGTCAAAGCAAGTTTGAAACTTCGAAGTTTTTAAAAGGGCAAAGCTTCTGGATCTGTTGCCCAGGCGATTTTCCACCCATGATAGAAGTCCCCCTCTAAGCAAACGGTTGTAGCCTCCCGGAATGTAATGATGTCCCAGGCCTCGCTGCCCATCACCAACTGAGACACCAGTTTGGATAGGAAGGGCAGGTGGCTAACAATCATCAGGGATTTTCCCAATTGAGCTACTTCGTCGGCAATGGGGGCGACTGGGTCCATGGGGTTGAGTCCTTCACGTTCGCGCATGCAGGATACAGATTGAACCGAAGAACTCAGCCCCTTCGCTGTCTGAGCTGCTCTCAGTTTTTTACTGTGCCAGATGGCGTAGACTGAGATCTCCTTTGCCTTTAAAAAGCGTGACATCACCTCGGCTTGTTCCCAACCCTTTGTTGCGAGAGGACGGTTGGAGTCTCGTTCTTCTGGTACGGCCTCGCCGTGTCTAACAAGGTAAAGATACATCAATGAATTCCTTATGCAGTGTTAGGTAACTCTAGTCATTTTGGAAACTCCGAGGTATTGTAACGAGAATTCCAATGAAAATCTGAAGTTTGTTAAACAGTCAGAGTGCCGGAGGGGTTTTCGATACCCTAGAACTTTTTTGAGTATAACCATTAGCCATCGAACCATGAAAGGAGAATAAGCTATTGAGTGGAAAAAACGATGCGCTTGCCGAGGTGATGGAAAGTAGCAAGGGGCGGATGATAGGGGATGGATTAGAAGCAGCTGATATTGATGAGATTCTAGATCGGTGTTCAGGCTGGGCGAACTGGTATGAGGTGGTAACCGGGATAGGAGATCGATATGAACAGCTAGCAGAAGAGCGTCTTGCCAACAGCTGCGGTATCTCCGCGGGCGTTTATTTTTGGCGAGCTTGTATGTACTACCACTACGCACAATTTTATATGTTTGAACGCCCAGATTTGAGGGAAGCTGGCCAGAAAAAGAAGGTTGAGCTTTACGAACGAGCAGCACCTTTATTTTTCCCGCCTGCCGAACGTGTCGATATCCCATTCGAGGGATTCACCATTCCCGGTTATTTTCGAAAACCCCGCGGTGTTGAAAAACCAAGGTGTGCTGTGTTGATTGGAGGTTTGGAGAGCACCAAAGAGGAAAGCTATTTTTTCGAGCACATGTGCCATGACCGAGGAATGGCAACATTTGCATTTGACGGTCCCGGTCAGGGCGAGATGTTTTTTCAGACGAAGATTCGGCCCGATTTTGAACGATTCACATCTGCGGTTTTGGATTATTTAGAGACTAGGGAGGATATCGATACATCAAGATTTGGTGTTTTAGGAAGAAGCTTTGGAGGTTATTACGCACCGAGAAGTGCAGCCCATGACGGACGAATAGCTGTCTGCGTTTGCTGGGGTGTTTTGTATGAGCTTGAAACATACTGGTGGAATATGCACGATATCACACGAAACGGATTTACTTATTGCGCTGGTGAAACAGATCCTGAGAAGGGAATGGAGACATTGAAGTGCATTAACCTCTCCGATTGTTCTGACAAGATTACCTGCGCACTGTATCTTCAGCATGGCATGAAGGATGATTTAATTCCTTTTAATCAAGCCACCCGATTAGAGAAGGAAGCTGTGAACGCTAGGGAAATTGTTACCCAGTATGAACCAGATGGTATTCATTGTTGCCACAACCTTTATCATTTAACTCGTTTGCCCATGGCCGATTACTTAGCTAAATACTTGGTTGACTAACGGAAGTTCAAGGAAAATTGGAAATAGCACGACGGTAGGGTCCGGTTATAGATGCGCCATTAAAGTGCAGCGATATGTTTGAGGGGAGCAGGATTTGAGTGAAGTCCGTTTGATTTGTGAAAAAGCGCGCGAAGCATTCCTGAGTTTTTCTTCATTGGGTCTAGACGTGCGTAATGTGGCTCTGGAAGCAATGGCAGAGGCTTTGGATCGAGGAGCTAAAGAACTCTTAGCTGCCAATCAGGAGGATTGTCGTGACGCAGAGGAAGCAGTAAGCTCAGGTAACATGTCTCATGCTGTCTTCAAGCGTCTTTCTCTTGATATAAACAAACTTCAATCTATGGTGGATAATCTACACGCTGTTCGAGAACTAGATAATCCACTCGGTTCTTGCGATTACGCTTGTCGCTTGGACGATGGACTGGTGCTTCGCCGTGTAACCTGCCCTTTGGGAGTCGTTGCTGCAATTTTTGAAGCACGTCCTGATGCGATTTCCCAAATAGCTTCCCTTTGTATCAAGTCTGGTAATGCTGTCATCCTCAAAGGAGGAAAGGAGGCGCTACGGACGAATCGTACGACCGCCCGTATCCTGAAAGAAGCGGTTGCGTTGGCAGGTGTTCCATCTGATGCTCTGCAACTTTTGGAAGCCCGCGAAGAAGTTAGAGATTTGCTAGATATGGACGATCTCGTGGATTTGATTGTTCCACGAGGAGGCAATGCGTTTGTGCGATACATTCGAGAGAATACGCGCACGCCTGTGCTCGGACATGCAGACGGGATTTGCCACCTTTATGTGGATCGCGCTGTAGACCGATTTGAATCTTTTCAAACCGCGATTGCCATCGTTTTAGATGCCAAGACGAATTACCCAGCGGCATGCAATTCTGTTGAAACTATTTTGGTACATGAAGAGGTGGCGATGGATTTCTTGCCTCTTATGATTTCAGCACTGGGGAAAGCAGGCGTCGAGGTCAGGGGATGTTCAAAGACCTGCCAAATCGTTTCCGACTTGGTTCCTGCAACAGATGATGATTGGGATACAGAGTTTCTGGATTTAATCGTTTCGGTTCGGATCGTAACGGATTTAACGGATGCTGTGGGGCACATTAATCAACATGGTTCAAAACATACGGATGGGATCATAACGGAAGACAAAATAACAGCCGAGAGATTTTTGAATGGTGTAGACGCTTCGAGTGTTTTGTGGAACGCTTCAACCCGCTTTGCGGACGGATATCGTTACGGGTTGGGAGCTGAGGTTGGAATCAGCACCGAAAAGCTCCATGCACGTGGTCCAGTCGGACTCGAGGGGTTGGTGACATATAAGTATCAAGTTGTCGGATCAGGTCATTGTGTTAATGATTACATGGGAGAGAATGCACGGGCTTTCCAACATGCTCCCCTATCAAAAGATACCGATATTTTCTCACAATAAAAGACCGTTGCCCGTTGAATGCACCTATTTGTCCAGGCGAGATTTTTGGGTTGGATTTCCCACGGTAAAGATATCGAGACCCCCCGTGTACCAAATACACCCTGGCCATGCCGCATCCTGAACAGACAAGAAAGTATGTGGGGGTTGACCTTTGGGAGTTTTGTTATTTAGTTCATCAATATATGGTGATCAGCCGTCCTGCCCTTGCAGTCTTTCCTTTTTCCATTTTTTTTTCAGGTAATTTGTAATCAAAATTTCCATCATTTCTTCTGCGTCTTCTCGATCTTCTCCAATGCCGTAAAAATCCCGTTCGACGGCATTCTCGTCATTGTCCGCTTTCGCCGCTTCCTCGTATAGGTCAGCCCATACTTCCCATTTTCCATCCCCTTCGGAAAACCTTATTTTAACGCGGCGTCCTAAGATATCTTTTTCCACGACCGTGTCCTTTCAGGGATTGAGAACTCAAATTCCTGATGGAGTTTCACTTTTGGGTGCAAAGATATCCCCCGAGACCGCACGACAGGAGTCCGCGTTAGCTTTGACTACATGATCCACGGCAATGGCTAAGGTGTTCCTGTCGATGCCCATTTCCCGGGCGATATCTAATTGGTTGCGAGTACTAGATTCTGTTCCTCGGGTTATGCTGACGGCTAGTTGGATGAACAGCTCTTCACGGTTTGTCAACGGGCTGAGCTCTTCTGGATCTGAATATTGATTGCTCGATTCTTCGTCCCATCCAGTTGGAACATTGACATAAGCCCCCCTGCCATTTTCCTCCATGTCTTGTCCGAAATCAGCTAAACGAACGTTGACGGCTTGTAGCCCTTGGGTGAATTGTGTCACCTCAAATTCGACGAGCTGATTTTCTTGTAAGCTAGCAAACTCAGTATCGTGTAGTTTCGAGCAATGGAAAAAAAGATCTTTTCCGCTGGATGTCTCAATAAATCCAAAGCCTCGACTTGTAACCATTCGCTTGATTCGACCCGTTGGCATCAAGTACGTATCCTTTTACCTGGCCCTGGATGTAAAATGAATCAGGCGTTCCGTCCGCCAGTTGGACAGCCGTCTATGAATCGTTCGACTTTCTGTCCGATCGGTGATTGAGATCCATTTCAGAAATTGATCGAAATTAAATGATTGAAAATGAAGCATCTATAAAATGTTACCTGATCATTTTATTGGCAATCGACAGCCTGGCGGTTTCTATATGTTTTTTACTATATTTCGAGGAGAGCTTTCTTTACGTTGAATAGTTTTCCATCTTCGTTCTGGATCAAGATGAGATCTCCCTCCCAATCTTGAATGACGGTAACTTCTTCTCCCTCACTAAATTCAACGGGCTCCGGATCACCATCCTTTCCCATTCTAATATAAGCTGTGAAGTCCTCTTTGACCTTAGCCATTGTGGCGAATCTCCTGGTCAGCCGCCCGCATTTACGAACGTCCGACACTCCCTTGTGGTAGTGTGAAATAACTCAAATAATAGGTTGCCGAATCAAGATCCGAACGATAACCCCTTGGTTCCCTTTGCATTATATCCGACACAGCAAAATCGTCAATAATCTCTTCGAAATTTTTCCAGGCTCACAGCAGTTCATAGCACCTTGAGGACATGTTCCCAAACCAGTGGCCCTTCGGTCTTCAGGATTTTCGCCCATAACTTCAGACCTGTTTATTCCCTGTCGTTTTCATTGGAGTTCTTAGTTAAATTGGGATACTTGCGTTTTTCTGCAGGCCGATGCTTCCGTAGCGTCTCGATGAATTCAACCCCGTTTCCAATGATGGCCTGCCACAATTTTTCGCCCTTTTCCACATTGGCGACAGTTGGATCGCCGATGTGTGCTGGGGGAGTATAAAAGCTCTGATCGTCTGCAGTTATCGTTATTGGAATTTTGTCGCCGGATGCAAAATTGTCGTGGGAAAAAAACCGACTTTCAAAGTAAAGGTTTCCCCGGTGTTCGAAGGCCTTATCCATTTGGACCATCTCGGGACGTTTGAATAGCATATGGGACGTTTCAAACTCACCGCCATGCTGCCCCGCGCCCGGATTCTCACAGACCTCTTTATGGGTTGAGGAAGCAATGATTAAAGGATCGTACAAAGCAAAAAAGGTTTCTGGATTTTCTTGTTTAATGGTTTTGCTTGCAATCCCAATTGCAGCGACGTTGGCTAGCCGGTGGCCATTGAAGGTGATAATGTTTTTAAATCCATGTTTTATGAGGCTGCGATAAATATCCTTAAGTAGATCGACTACTGTTTCTGGCCTAAGCGAAATCCCAGGTTTGTGCATGTGGTGCTGGGCGTCTCCAAACCAGCTTGGTGGTGTGCACAAGACATTCGCGGCCTTTGCTATCCCTTCCGAATAATCAATAGCTTCGAACCCATCGACCCCAATGGGAAGATGTGGACCGTGTGGTTCGGTACTTCCAATAGGTACGATTACGATGTCTTCCTGTTCCAGGTATTCGGCAATCTCTTCCCAAGTAAGATCCTGCATCCAAATTGATTTGAGTTTCTTTTTCCGCGCGGTAGCCATGCGTTCTTTTCTCCTTTGCGACAAACGGTGTTTTGTCGTTGCGTTAGTAGAATATAGGCTAACTTTGTTCCTCAGAGATTATGCTGTAGTCTCGGTTGCTCGGATAGGTTCATTGCGAAATCGAGTCGTATGGGAATGAACCGGAGCGACAGCTTTTCTGCTTTTGTCGAATTTTCTCCGGGTGGGTATGGCAACTCACGGTTTGTACTTGAAGGTGTGTCGACATCGGTACCGCCACCTTCGCGGTTCCTGGGGGTTCAACGAGAATGTTCTCCCAGGTAGGTGATTTTCCCACCCTCTCACGGAGCAGAGATACCTCTTGCTGGTGAGAAGTGCTCAGTTCGTGAATTCGTTTTTAGCGTATTCCGAGCTTTCCATTTTTTCACCGAACTCCACTACCAGGTCTCGTATAAGGCGGTAGCGAGGTACGGGTTCCACGACCATCCCTTCCTCAAGCGGAATCTGACAGGAAAGGACAGATTTCCCATTAACTCGCATTTGACAAGTACGGCAATCTTCAATCCGGCACGACCACCGGACGGCGAGCGAATGGTCAATCTCTTCTTGAATGTAGCGCAATGCATCGAGGACTTTAATGCCCTCCCACTTCGGGACGACAAACTCCTCTAAACGACCTTCCGTCTCTCCTGCATCTGGATCCCGACGATATACCTTAAACCGCAATTTGGGGTCGCTCATCAATGACCTCCTTTGGATCGACCGTTGTGACCTTAAGCGGTTCCGTCCGGAGTTCTACGTCTCCCCCGTTGCCCCGCCGCAGATAGGTGTTTTTTAGCCAATTACTATTATCCATGGCTAGATAGTCATCTCGGTGATGATTCCCACGACTTTCCTTCCGCTCCAACGCAGCATGGGCAACCAGCATACAGGTGTCGAGCTGGCGGGGAAGGGTTATGGCCGTTGCCCATTCCCAATTGAAGGGTAACGCTTTGGACTTCATTTTAGCTTGTGGCAGTAACTCATTTTTCGCCTCAGCAAACCAATCTATAGCGGACTTCAGATCGGTCTCGTTTCGGATTACCCCTACCTTTTCCCACATGGTCTCTTGCATCTTCTGGCGGATTTTAATGGGACTCTCACCCTTCCCGTTCCCATCCGTCCAGCCAAAAACCCTCTCATGTTCCAGATCAATCTTGGCATCGGTAACCTTCGGTGCAGATGTATTGGCAGCGTAAGCTGCCGCTTCCCGTCCTGCCACGCGGCCAAAGGCAGCCACATGGGTGAGTGCGTTACCACCCAAACGGTTTGCACCATGAACACCGCCCTGGGTTTCGCCCGCCGCGTATAGTCCTTCGACATTTGTCATCATGTCCAAACCTGTTCGAACACCTCCGCCGGTGAAGTGAGATTTAGCACCCACCTCCATCGGCTCCTCGGAAAGATCAAATCCAACGCGCTCACAGCGAACGCGATAGCTCTTTGGAACCGATTTTCCACCTTGGAACTTATCGAATTCATAAATGAGGATATCTTTTGGTACAGAGGTCAGATCCATATAACAGCCACCGTGAGGGGAGCCTCTGCCAGCCCGAACCTCACTGTAAATACCAAATGAGCGAACGTCCCGGGTTGTGTTCCATGCCCGTACGCCATCATATTTTGCGAGAAAGTTCTCGCCCTCTGAGTTTATGAATCGCCCGTGCTCTCGTATTTGGGGACGCCAACCTGGAAAATTGGTTATGGTGACATTGATGTGTGTGATCCTTGGATCCACCTGAGAGGGGAGAAATTGAATAAATTCCATGTCGACCATGTCCGCGCCTACCTCATAGGCCATTCCATGGACATCTCCCCCGCACTCAACGGCGGTAGTAGTAAACCGCATAGGCCAGAGTGTGGCATATCCCCCTGCCGCCAGGATGACTGCTTTGGCTTTGAAAATTAGGAACTCACCGGTTTTCCAGTCTATGCCTGTTACGCCTCCGACCTTCCCATCTTCGACAAGGATGCTGGTAACCAGGATACTCTCCATCCATGGCACGTCTATCCGGTCGATCTCTCTTCGGAGTGCCCACATCATTCGCGGGCCCGTCATAAATCCATAGTGAACCGATCTTTTGCGAGAGTGGCCTCCAGGAGGCCAGACCAGGTCGAATTTTCCGTCTTTGTCTTTCCGAAACGTTTTGCCGCCGCCCCACTCATCCAATTCATGTAATGTTTCGGGAGATTCCTTGGCGTAGAGCTCAACAAGCGGCTGATCCGGCATGCAATACCCACCAATAACAGTATCGCGAAAGTGCAGCTCCGGTGTATCATCGTCCCCGACTGCCCCTGTGCAAGTGTGGCCGGCTGTTATGGTTGCTCCACTGCGACCAAAATTTCCTCGGTCCAGAATCAGAACCTTTGCCCCTCCCTTTTGAGCATGGATAGCTGCTTCAGCACCGGCGCCACCGGACCCTACAACAAGGACGTCCACATCGATAGTGCGCTGAGACTTTGAGTTCAAGTTATAGCCTCCACTTGAATGTAAGTTAAAAAAATTGCTTTGCCGATACGAAGAGATGCCTGTTGAGATCCCAGGGCTACTACCTCAGTTTTGACTATAATCGACTTGGAAGATTTTCACCGCAAGTTGATTATCCGGTTTTCACTTCCGGTCGTCTTGCTTGACGCCTTTTAAACGGCTCCGCTACTATGGCCGTGTTTCCCTGTAAGACGACACGGAAAGTTATCATTCATGAACCCTTTGAGAGTGTCAAGAGGGATTCGTTGAATGGTAGCGGGTGGAATTAACGGACCTCTATACCTAGGGCGGATTTACTCCTATGCTGAGTAGTTTATCTCAAAGGCTTCAAGCCAACCTGGAACAACTCGAAAAAGAGAAAAGGTATCGGACAGTTCCTATTTTGGAAACAGCCCAGAGCGCTCATGTTCGGATGAATGGGCGGGATGTCATCATGCTTTCCTCAAACAACTATTTGGGGTTGGCAAATCATCCCAAATTAGTTGAAGCTGCGCAGGAAGGGCTTCGTCGCTATGGCTGTGGAACGGCTTCTGTACGATTTATCTGCGGAACTTTGGACATACACCGTGAGTTAGAGGCAAAAATTGCAGAATTCGTTGGCACGGAAGATGCGCTTCTTTATTCTTCCTGTGCGACTGCTAATGAGGGTTTAATTCCGGCATTGATGGGGGAGGGGGATCTGATTTGTAGCGATGTCCTTAACCACGCCAGTATTATAGATGGGATTCGTCTGAGTCGCGCCAATCGGCACATCTTCCCGCACCGAGATTTGCATTCACTGGAAGAAGGTTTGAAGGGAAATAAGGATGCCAATCTCAAAATGGTTGTAACAGATGGGGTTTTTAGCATGGAGGGGAATTTGTCTCCTCTACCGGAGATGGCAGACTTAGCAGACCGTTATGGCGCATTCCTGGTGGTGGACGAATCCCACGCCCTCGGAGTTTTGGGTGATAGTGGAAGAGGGACGGCCGAACATCTTGGTGTTGAAGAGCGGGTCCAAATCCAGACGGGGACATTGGGTAAGTCTTTAGGTGGAGCGATGGGGGGATATGTGGCAGGGAGCCGAGATCTTATCAATTTTTTAACCCAGAGCTCACGCCCTTACATTTTCTCAAATGCTTTGCCGCCTGCTGTTATATTTGTAGGTATGGCCGCGCTTGAATTGATTCAAAAGGATCCGGGACCCCGGATTCGTCTCATGGAAAATACTGATTATTTTCGTAAAGAAATTGTTAGTTCCGGTTTTGACATTATCAAGGGGTTTCACCCAATTGTTCCTGTCATGATCGGAGAAACCCCGAAAGCATTGGAGATGAGCGCAGCGCTCCTCGAGGATGGGATCTTCGTCACTGGGTTTGGTTTTCCAGTTGTTCCAAAGGGTGAGGCACGTCTTCGGGTTCAGCTTTCTGCTGCCCATAACAGAGACGATCTTGACCGTTGTCTTGAGGTGTTCCGAAAGGTAGGGAAACAGCTTGGAATTGTCTGAGAAGGTATGTGGTCAGGAAATTTCTTAGTACGATGAAACTTTGGTAGCTTATAACGAATGAATTGAAGGATTGGTTTTTCTGAAAGGGGGTATTGGATTGATGGCCGATAAGCGCCGCGAACGGCAAGTTTACATTAACGGTAAGTTTTCTCCGGAGAGCAAGGCATCCATTTCGGTGTTCGATCATGGTCTCCTTTATGGGGATGGCATCTATGACACGATGTGCTCTTGGAACTACTCAATTTTCCGGCTCCAAGAGCATATTGATCGCCTCTATCGCTCTGCACATGCCATCAAGATAAAGATCCCATTGTCGAAAAAAAAATTCTCAGAGGCCGTCATTAATACAGTTCGTAAGTCGAAGTTGCGAAACGCTTATATCAAGTGTGTGGTAACGCGGGGTGTTGGACCTCAGCCTTTACTGGATCCCCGTGGGTGTACCCCCAACGTAATCATATTTTGTCGCCCATATATGTGGCTAGCAGGTTCAAGTAAAGGGAAAGGAATTCGATGCAAAATCACGCAAACGCGTCAGATTCCCAACGATGCTCTCAGTCGCCAGGTTAAGAACCTGAATTATATGAATTTTGTTCTAGCAAAGATTGAGGCCATCGAAACGGGATTTGACAATGCATTAATGCCAAACTTGTCAGGAGAAGTGCTTGAGGGGCCAGGGCTGAATTTTTTTATAGTTGAAAAGGGTGCTTTAGTTACTCCCCCAAAGGGAGAAATTCTGGAAGGCATCACGCGGACAGCCATTATGGATATGGCAGTGGAGCTAGATATCTCTGTCGAAGAGAGGAGCCTGTCCCCGTATGATTGTTACACAGCTGACGAGGCGTTTTTTTGTAGCACGGCTGGGGGTGTGGTTCCCATAATAGACATCGATGGCAGAAAGATTGGCAATGGGGGAATGGGCCGTATTTCCTCTAAACTGGAGCGAACCTACTTTGAATGGTTGGACGATGGACGAGATGGAACCAATGTCACAGGGTGATTTTTGGGGGCAATTTTTTCCGATTAAGGCGCGAGTTAATGTAAGAGGCGGTTTTGATGGTCTAACGGTTTTGTACTTTAGGTGTATTAGGCGATTCTCCGATGTAGAAGTTTCGAAGTGGGTTGTCCCATAACACACTAGGCTCAGGACTAAGAAAGGGAGGGGCTTATGCCGGAGGCGTCGGTTAACGGTATTCAGCTTCATTATGAAATTCATGGTGAAGGGGATCCGGTTATGTTGATCACAGGTCTAGGTGGGTCTGGTACGGGGTGGGGGCCGCAGGCGCAACTTTTTGGAAAAGATTACTTAACAGTTGTTCCAGATCACAGGGGAGCCGGCCAGTCGACTTTTGCCGAAGACGGCTACACAATTGAACAACATGCTTCCGACATGGCTGAAACGCTTCGCAAAATAAATTGTGGCCCTGCTCACATCATAGGTTCATCCACAGGTGGAGCTATCGCCACGGTGATGGCACTTGATGAGCCTGATGTTGTGCGCTCCATTGTTGTTTGTTCGTCGTGGGCAAAAACGGATAGCTATTTTCGCCATCAGTTCGAGACACGCAAGTTGACGCTAGTTGACTCAGGTATTAGAGCAGCTCAGGAAGCGAATGCACTTTTCCTCTTTGCTCCGACCTATTTGCGTGATCATTACGACAAGGTTGAAGAATGGATCGAGATGATTTCTTCCATTCCAGCGGATGTCGACATAATGGTGAAGAGGATCGATATGATTATTGCTCACGATCAGCTAAATCGTCTTCCAGATATACAAATACCCTGTTTAGTTATAGTTGGAGAAGAGGACTTTTGTACTCCTCCCTACCTTTCGAGAGAATTGGCGAGCGTAATCCCCGGAGCGGAACTTGCTATCATGGAAGGAGGGCACTTCTTTTACAAAGAACGTCCAATGGAGTTCTACGGTCGTGTCCGAGAATTCCTTGAAAGCCAATAAAGACCCTGGATTTGAAGTGGGGTGGTAGTGGCAGATATTGGGACGGAAGCGCTGTGTCTAACAGACTTCTTACTGATGTCCGACTAGGTGGTTTTGGTCAGTAGGATACTAAAGTAACAGATCGACCACGATTCCATTGAAGAAAGATGAAATTGCATAAATCAACACACTCTTAACTCTGTTTGAACGAGAAAATAAGGCTCTCTTCTTTTCTTCTGTCTTTGAGGTCGCGACTTGCAGGAAAGGGGGGTAACCATGTGAGAACTTTTTTGTTGGGTACCGCCAACGGCGTTTGGCTTGCAGATGCCACCCAGTGCGATCGAGTTGGTTTAGAGGGTGAGCGGGTTACGGTCATTGCCTCCTCCCCCGAGTCAAATGTCCTATATGCTGCAACGGCAAGCAGCCGTGTCTACAAGAGTGAAAACCAAGGACAAAGTTGGAATTTGCAATTTTACTCGGGAGACCCCCACAATCGATTTATGAGCCTTGCTGTCTCGCCTCATTTTCCGCATCCAGTCTTTGCAGGTACTTGGCCGGCGAAGATTTTTCGCTCTCTAGACGGACAGACATGGAATGAGGCGAAACGTTTTCTTGAAACGGAGGGATCCAAGTATTGGTGTTTTCCCCCACCTCCTCATGAACCTCGTCTAGTTTCTATCCTCTTTCATCACGGGAATCCGAATATTGTTTATGCAACTGTGGAGATGGGGGGTCTTATGAAAAGCCTGGATGGCGGAGAGACCTGGAAGTCGATGACCCATGAAGTCAACCGGGATACCCACGTGGTGGTTATACACCCCAAAGACCCGGAGACGCTTTATCTTACGACTGGGTTCGCGTCCGCTTTTCGTCCTGGTGTCTACTGGTCGCGAGATGGTGGAGGGTCATGGGAGTATCGATATCGAGATATGCACCCTATGTACACTTGGCGAATTTGCATAGACCCTGTTCGGCCGGAAGTGCTTCACTTGGTCGCCTATCCTTATGCGCCGAGCGATTGGCACATGCCGACTGGCACGGGCGGTACTGTGCTCCGGACCGAAGATGGGGGTGAGACTTGGACAAAGCCACATGACGGGACTCATCTGCCCTCTGTTAACTATTTTCCGAAGATCATGCCAGACTATGACTGTCCGGGGGCAGTCCTTTTTGGCTTATCACCTTATCTAAGGCCCTCCACCAATCCTAAGGATGATTTGCCATTGAAATATTTTAATGTCGATGGTTTTGTTTCACCCAGTGTTGACTCGCCGACGGAGAAGGGACGTATTGTCCGCTCCGGTGAGGATGGAAAGAGTTGGGAAGTGGTTCTAGAAAATCTTCCTCCATTTCTCGATTTTTTGCCGCTTGATTCGTAAGTGTTCTGCAATGCGAGAGATACCTACTAAAGGAAAAGTGCTGCGATTCTGAGTCCTAAGTTGGAGATAGAAATGAGTCAGAGCGAAGAGTTGTTGAAGAAGTTCAAAGATGTGCCGCCCCCACATAAACCGGACTGGGAGACAAAGGGAGTCGATTTCCGTGTTCAGGAACCATGGGCAATTAATGAGAAATTTTTTATCAGTGCTGCTGTGGTTGGTAGCTTTGTAGGCAAGGATCAAAACCCAAAGCAGCCCACATTTCCCGAAGAGGTACAAGAAGCTTTTTTTGCTGCTATAGAGGCTGGTGCCTCGGGGATCCACGTACACGTTCGGGATTACGATGAAAAGCCCACAGCAAAGGCAGAAATCTACCATAAAGTTTTAGATCCAATCATTTCCAAATACGGAGACGATATCATTATCGATGGCGGGACAATGACCGGGCGCACCTTTGAGGAATGCATGATTCCGGTTACGGAGGGCCTGTTTGATCTTTGTATCGTTAATCCTACCTCGGGTTTGCTGGGAGATCGGTTGCGGGCGATGCGCCCTGTGACCATGCAGGCCCAAGCCGATTATTACAATGCGATGGGAGTTCGAAATATTATTGACGTCCATGAGGCATCGAGTATTTGGAATGCTAAGCGTCACCTAATTGAGACGGGAGTTTTGAAGCCCCCATTTGTCTGGCATCTTTTACCGGGATTGCCAGGAACTCTTTATATGCCTAACGTGCGGGCGACATGGGATGGGGTGACCTTTCTGGTGGATCGAATTCGAGAAATAGATCCTGATTCCATCATTATTGCTAGCGATGCAGGTCGAGCGTCGATTTATGGAACGGCCATCAACCACCTTCTCGGTTTGCACCTTCGTGTTGGTATGGAAGACGTGCTCTACAAGTATCCGCACAGGAACGATTTGATTGAATCCACCGCGGAGGCAGTCCACGAAGCCATTGAATTAGGAAATATGTTGGGTCGGGAACCCATGTCAGCTAAAGAATTTCGCGCTCTCGCCAATCTGGGAAGCCGCAGCGAGAGTGATGCCACATAGTTGGCGGGTTGAAGTGGATCCTCTCGGGACGTGGTTTAGAGCGTGTAGGGGCCCAATTTCATAGAATAGACACTACCGATTTCAGGTTTGTCTGGGCGCTTTGCGTTTATCAAAAAACAAAAAATTACTAGGGGAGGGGTGAGGTTGGATACATCAGCTATGGGGATGCTTTTATCTCAAATGGAGTGTCCGGCTTCGTTGGAGGCCGATTTTCACAAATGGTATAACGATGAGCATATCCCGGAGCGGATGGCCGTTCCCGGATTTCTGAGTGCCGCGCGCTATGAAGTGGTCGGAAGGGGTCCGAGATTTCTCGCCCGCTACAATTTGAAGGATCTGAGTGCTCTGGATCACCCCGATTATGTAAAAGTAAAAAAGCATCAGTCTGAGGAAACCGAAAAGATTCTCTCCTCAGTTTCTGTTTTCACCCGTTACCTTGCAACTGTCTGTTCGGTTCGTCGGCGGGAGGATGTTCCAGAACAACCTGGGGATTCTCCCTATATTGTGATTGATGCACTTAGCGTCCCCGAGGAAGCTCGGGAGGACCTGGTAAGTTGGTATGAGCAAGAGCTTGTGGACAACTTACTCAGTGTGGAGGGATGGTGGAGATGCTTACGACTCAGTGTTGTCTCTGGGGAACCTGAATCCTGGACTGATATTTTCATCCACGAGGTGGCTAGTCTTGAGGCGCTAGAGGCTCCTGAGAGGCAAGACTCGTGGGAGACGTCTTGGGCTCAACGTCTCCGCAGTCAGTCTTGTTTCGAAGCAAGGCAGACGATCCTCTATGAAAAATTTTTGGATTGGCAAACTCAAATTATGTAGAACCCCAATCTGGGGTCTCAGGGAGAAAAGCTGATGACTTCGCTTGCCCTCACGAACATCGAATCCGTCATTTCCGGTTCACTCGAAACTGGGCTGATTGATGCAGACACCATTTTGGTTGAGGACGGTAGGATCAAGGAACTGGGACAGGGGTTGGATACTTCCGCTTGTGACAGGATTTTAAATTGTGTCGGTACTACTGTTGCACCCGGCCTAATTGATGGACACCTCCACGTGGTTATTGGGGATTATACACCCCGACAAAAGACCGTCGGTTTTTTAGAAAGTTGGGTGCATGGGGGAGTTACCAGTGGTGTTTCTCCTAGCGAAGTCCATGCGCCGGGACGCCCTAAAGACCCTGTGGGTGTTAAGGCCTTGGCTATTGCTGCACACAAATGCTTCAGTCAATTTCGCCCGGGCGGGTTCAAGATGCATGCAGGTTCAGTAATTATTGAACCAGGGTTGGAGGAAAAAGACTTTAAAGAGATGGCGGCCGCGGGTGTCTGGCTTGCTAAAGTTGGTTTTGGAGATTTTGAAAACCAGGCGGATTGTGCGCCAATCGTTCGTATTGCTCAGCAATATGGTTTCAAAGTCCTTTGCCACACGGGTGGGGCTTCTATCCCTGGTAGTTCCCCGGTGATGGCCGAGGATCTTTTGGAGATCCGGCCAGATATAGCCGCTCACATCAACGGAGGCACGAAGGCCTTATCTGATGAAGGATTAGAACGGGTCATTCATGAAACGGATATCGATTTGCAAATATGCCAGTGCGGTAACTTGCGTAGCGCACTGCTCACCGTCGAGCGTTGCAAAGGGCTGGGCCAATTAGATCGAATCGATATTGCTAGCGACTCACCGTCTGGAACAGGAATTTTACCGATGGGGGTAATCAAATCCATTGTCGAGCTTGCGTCTCTTGCCGACCTCAAAGCTCAAGAAGTTTGGGCACTGGGAAGCGGGACTCCAGCTAAGCATTGGGGGCTGAAGGATCAAGGTACGATTCAGGTGGGTGCCGCAGCGGATTTGGTTATCATGGACGCTCCATTGGGTTCTGTGGCAACAAATGCTTTGGAGGCAATCGAATTAGGAGACATTCCCGGGATTACAGGTGTTTTGATCGATGGCCGAGTTTGGGCTATGAAGAGTCGGAATACACCCGCTGCTACTCGATTTTGTGAATGGGAACGCGTGGGGTCTGGGGATTCTCCTAATGTGGCTGATCACCTGGGTTGGTAGGGAGTATGATCAAGCAGTCAAGACTGAATTGACTAGGTTTTAATTTTCGCCCTACTTCCTTTTGCCAAACCCCCGGTTAGCCTTGTGGTACGGATGTTGCGAGGTTCCTTGCAACGTGGAAAGTGCCAGTTCTATTGATAATCATGGATCGTAAGCCAGGTAAATCAGCAAAATTGTAATTCAAGGGTGTTGTGGATACCCTTTTAGCTCAGTTTCACCGATACCCAAGGGAAAGGGGATGATACATGGCCTGGATTTGTACCGTTGATGAATCAAAGGCTGAGGGGCTTCTCAAGGAAAACTATGAAATTCTCAAGAAATCACGAGGGGATATTCCGAACGTCCACAAAGTCCATAGCATTAAGCCGGAGCTTATGGCGGCCTATCGTGAATTCGGATCTGCCGTAACCTTCGGTGCAACAAGTTTGGGAAGAGAACGAGAGGAAATACTCGCCGTGGTTATCTCCGCGTTATTAGGGTGTAAGTACTGAACTGTTTCTCACGGAGAGTTTCTCTGTGATGTTACCTCAGGAGATGCAAAATCTAAGGCTATTGCCCTGAAGGAAGATTATCGGAAAGCTGGTCTTACCCCAGCTGATCAAGCAATGGTGGAGTTCGCGGAGAAAATCACTCTCAAGCCTAGTACCATCGTCTGTTCGGATGTCGAAAATCTACGGACGCATGGATTCGACGATCGGGCCATTCTGGAAATTGTGACAGTTTCGGCCTATCGAAATTACATTGCTCGTATAGCCAGTGCCTTGGGAGTAGAGGTTGACGAAAGTATATTTCGCAATGATCCGGAAGTGCGGGCCAGATTGGAAGAGGGACTAGCTTAGTGAGGATCGTCTGTTGTAGGTAAATCCCAAAAAATGAGCCCGTGGGCTTTTCGACGTAATTTGGAGGCTGACCTAAGGTTTGTTGCTCAGGGTCTTTTTTCCTTCTTGAGAGGGTGCTTAGCTCGGGCTTCTCCTTCCGCATGAAGTTTTGTGTCGTGTTCCCAAAGGATTTTTTCCATTGTTTTTCGAACTTCTTCTGCCTCTTCGGATATTTCTAGTGCTACGAGACACTTCAAGGATATTGAGAGTGCTTTGTAGTTGTAAGGGTATAAATTTGGGAGGGTAAGGTAGGCTTCGCGGGCCAATGCCAAGGCTTTTTCTGCATCACTGTTTTTGAGAGCAGAGTTTGAGGATTCTAAAAGCTCATGATGATGCTCCAGGTTTGGGTCAGTGTCCATTGTTTTTCCTCAATCTTTGGAAGTCCGTTCCCCTCTTTTTCGATTCGATAAAAATTGTGTAGCTAATCAAAAAAGATCATTCAAATGCAATTTGTAAAAGAGAATTCAATTACGCTAAACAGTTTCCTATGAATTAGGGTTTCCAGGTTTCCTTTATAGTGGGGCGGACTGGATGACTTCCTGCCATGCTAATAGGCGGTCCCTTTTTTGCTCGGCCCCGTTGGCATCATAATTTGCAATCAGATTTTGACACATGCGTGTGAGAATCGCCCTACTACCCGCCGGTTTTTCTAATTCATTTTGGACGGAATGACCCATAGCACGGAGGAAAGCTAAGCATTCTTGGTGATTCATATTTCGTCCGCCATGGAAAGTGTCGATGTAGATGAATTCCATTTCTGTCCGCTCTCTTCGGAACCTGACTAAGAAATGGCCTGGGGCAGAGATTCCTTCAAGGGGCAATCCGATCCGTCGTGCAACCAAAAGATACAGCGAGGACAAACTAATCGGAATTCCAAGTTTTCGGTCTAGCACGCAGTTTATATAGCTATTTTCAGGTTCTCGATACCCTTGGACATTTCCGCGAAATTCGGATTCGAAATGGAGATAGCGTTGGAAAACCTTGAGAGCTTCTATATCTTGGGCTCCCCGCAAAAGAGGGTCAATGTCAGCTGCCATCTCATCTAACTGCCTCCGGTAATGGTCTTCATTAAAGTCTGGATATTCGAGCTGGGTAAGAAGAAACCAACCTTCCTCAAGGTCCGGTTCTGGCCCACCCGGGTCCACCCAACGGCGAAGACGCCCCAGCATTGACTGCTCATGAATCTTCCCGAGTGTCTCTCGCGCTCGAAGTCGTACTATAGAATACTTACCCCCATCCGCTTCTCGCTGAAGCTGCCCAAGAATGTTTTCCCCTAGATTTAAAAGTTGTTTCTCAATTGATAACCAAACATGCGGATCTGGGTCACGCATCAATGAAATAAGCGCATCTATCGAGCTTCTGGATATTGTTTTTTTGTTTTTCATTTTTTGATCCCCGATGGATCGTCAGGATACATTCTCCATCTTAACGTAATGTGTCCCTATACTCACGGTTGGTGACCAATGGAAACAGGTCGGTTCAATTGTGGATTGCGCTCAGAATAGAGAATCTGGATCGTATCTCCTATTTTTGTATTCGTCCACTTTTCGTGTTTTGCAGAAGACTGGCCCTTTATAAACCTTCCTTTTTGTGTCTGGAAGCGGTAGATGATACGCGTTGCCATTGTCCCTGTAACATCTTGAAAAGGCTCTTTTGCAATCACCCAACCTTCTGCCAAGACGGGGTACTCGTCAATTGGCTTTTGCCCGAAAAGTGGAAAGTACCAAAAATGGAGAGAAAGGGTGGCCGCTAGTATTAAGCCTGCTACAGAGCCGAATAGCAGCCGTCCACGACGGCTTAGTTTAGGGCTCGGTGCCCGTTTTTTTGTCACACGCCAATTCCGAATCGGATAATTGTTTTTGAAAGCGGCATACAAGAGGAACTCAGCACTGGGCCCCGATTATAGCACGAGTAAATAAGGAAACGTGAGGAAGGGTATAAAGGTGACGCCCATGCGGTTTGCAGGGTTATTTCAGTTGGGGTGGGTGCCTCAGGCATGAATGTTCGCCTGTTTACAATAAGGTTTCCCTTTGGGGTGCAAGAGTTACCTAATATCTCAAAACGCTTTCTATGTATTTGAAGTGTAATCGGTTAAAGAACTTGCACTGTTGGAATTTCTTGACTTTTCGATGGTGCGGTGCTAAGTGACTAGTGGCTGCTCGGCAGTAGTAATCTTCCTTTGAACTGAAGATCACCTTTTTAAATTTTATCAACCGAGGTCCGAAATTAATGTCCGGTCATTCAAAGTGGTCTAGCATCAAGCACAAAAAGGCTGCGACCGACTCCAAAAGGGGCAAGATTTTTAGCAAGTTGATTAAGGAGATAACGGTCTCTGCTCGATTAGGCGGCAAGGATCCGGAAGGCAATCCGAGGCTTCGGACTGCCATTGCGACTGCTAAGAACGCCAATATGCCTCACGATAATATAGACCGAGCAATCCTCAAGGGTGCTGGTGAGCTTGAAGGCGTTACTTATGATGAGGTTACTTACGAAGGTTACGGTGCAGGGGGAGTTGCCGTATTGATACAGGTATTGACGGATAATCGAAACCGGACCGTTGCGGAGTTACGGCACATCTTTTCAAAATCTGGTGGAAATCTGGCTGAAGCCGGCTCGGTAGCTTGGATGTTCGAGAAAAAAGGAATTATCTTTGTGGCATTGGAGAAGGTGATAGAGGATGAGTTGATGGAAATAGTTTTAGAGGCAGGTGCTGATGACCTTATTATGGAGGAGGATTATTTTGTCATCGCTACTTCGCCTGAGTTGCTCGAGGGTGTCCGTAATACTTTAATTGAACGAGGTATTGCAATTTATTCGGCGGAACAAACCATGGTTCCCCAGAGCCCACTCGCAATAACAGGCGAAAAAGCTCGCAATGTTCTCACCCTGATGGATGTGCTCGATGACCATGATGATGTACAAAATGTCTATACGAACGCTGATATTCCCAACTCAATTGTAGAGGAAGTAGAAGCTTAGCTTTCCACTTTCCCAATTACCTTTTGTTTCAATAAGAGCCAATTGGTTTTTTGTCACCCTGTAAATTCTAAAATTTCTAAGCCATCGAATCGATCCAATAAATAGATCAAACCGTCGGTGTCCATAAATACGTCGTTACTTTGGACCATTGTTTGGTCTTTGCCCGGTTCCGGGACAAAGTGCCCTACCTCCTGAGGTTTGTAGGGGTTGCTGATATCCAGTACTCGCATTCCGCCCGCAAACCAAGTTAGGGATAGGATGTTGTGTTCATACACTTGCTCTTGGGGCTGATGAGCACCGAACCATTCTCCACCGTCGAATTCGTGGTCTTGTTCACATGACCAGGTGGAAACTGGAATGGGATTGGTTTCATCTGTGATGTCGACCATCCAAAACCAACCGTTGGGTTTGGAAGCAAGTCTGTCACCGATATCTTCGTCCGTGGCAGCCATAAATCGACGGCCCTTCAAGTCGTGAGGGATGGGAAGCGCTGTGTGGGTTGGACAGACATAAGGAGGGCTCCAGTCCAAGTGGCTGACCATTTTGGGTTGACTCATGTCTGCAATATCCAAAATCACAAATCCACCCAACCAATAACTGACGTAGAGTCGGTTACCAAGTTTGAGTGGGTGATGGCATTTGTGTTGGGTACCTTCCCATGTGGGAGTTTCTCCGCCGTCCACCCATTGCCCTGGCATCCACCAGCGTCCGACTTCTTCGGGGTTCTCCGGATTGTTTAAATCAGCAATCAGGACAATGTTTCCTAAGTACCCCTCCATGAAGGGAGAGAAATAAGCGTAGCGGCCATCAAAGTCGAAACGGTGAACGCCCCCCTCCGCAGTTTGGAAAAGAGCGATCTCTTTGGGTTTAGTGGGATCAGAAACGTCATACACCTTGAGGCCGGCACCATTACCGGGTCCGTTTCCGTAGTTTTCAACGTTGGTAAGCATGATCCCATCATGCACACGCACTTTATGGGTGTGAACACCTTCAGGAATTTGTATATGTGAAAGTGTCCGTATGTTCTTTGGATCGGAGACGTCTAAGATTGTAGTTCCATGGGGTGCTTTCATGTGGCCAATATAGGCTCGCTTATCAACGACTGTAACTTGACCACCGCCTGGGATATCGATCCGTCCGATTCGTTGGACGTTTTTTGAGCTTCCATGAAATTGCTTATATTTTGACATTACTTAAGTCCTCTCGAATTTTGTACTGTCCTGTATTTTAACATGCACAACGGAGTATGAAGGGAAATCGGGATCTTGAGCCTTTTATACACCCGCAATTCATTGCGGGAAAGAACAGAAGGTAGCTGTCTAAACGAAGTGAAATTAAAAACCTTTCGTTAGGCTTTCGAGTTTTCAGCAATTCAAGCTAGTGTGGGCGGAGCTTAACAATTTTTTCCCAGGGGATAGCACCTTCCCTGATCAGAACAGGTTCCTTCTTTCGCACGTCGACCATTGTCGATGGTAAGCCACCTGGTGTTTCCCCTGCCTCGAGAACCAGATCTAGGTGCTCCCCTATGTTGCGAATAACATCCTCTGGAGTTTTTGGAGGGTTTGTTCCCGAATAATTTGCACTCGTTGCAGTTAAGGGGACTTTTGCTTGACGCGTGACTTCAGCAGCTAGCCGACACCCTGGTACGCGAACGCTTACGCCGTTTCCTTCACCCAAAACTCCCTTTGGCAGATTCTGCTTTGCGTCCAGAATTAGACTGAGGGGTCCTGGCCAAAATTCCTCTATGAGTGTCACGGCGAATGGAGGGATATTTGTCGTAACCATCTCGATCATGTTTCTGTCGGCCAATAGAAGGCCTAACGGTTTTCCATCGGGTCTTCCTTTCGCCGCGAGGACTCGATCCACTGCGTTCCGATTTAGGCCGTTGGCAGCAAGAGCGTAGAAGGTTTCTGTTGGCAGGCCAACGAGCCCCACCTTTTTTATGATCCTCGCTGCTTCTGTTACGGTGGAGGAATTTGGATTGTCCGGATCGACAGTAATCCTTTGTATTCCAGAGGGTTTTGGCATCAAGGAAGATCTCCGATGACTGCTAAAGATTAGCTGTCGATCTGAATTCTTGACAAAGAAATAATGGGCCCTAGTTAGCACGCAAGAGATCATGAGTCAATGGGAAGTAGAAGACACAATCGGATTTTCAACCGAATACAAGCTTGACTTCATGAAAGGCTCCCTCCTATTCTCAGAAATTATGAAATCTGTGAATATTCAGACAATGAGCTGTGGATGAAAAAATCTATGGATCTGTTTGAAGACGATGACTCGGCAGAATTAGAGTTTCGATCCTCAGGGCATTCTTTTTTTGATGAGAGGGAAGGGGTTGCTGATAGTCAGGAGCCCTTCCGTCCCCTTGCAGATCGAATGCGTGCGGATTGTCTGAAAGATTTCCTCGGGCAGGATCATGTTCTCGGCCCTGGGCAGGTTCTGCGCCGAATTGTGGAAGTAGATGAGCCGACCTCTATCATTCTCTGGGGGCCTCCCGGGTCGGGTAAAACTACCCTTGCCCATATCATTGCGAAGAGGACAGATGCTAATTTCATCTCTTTCAGTGCAGTCCTGGGTGGGGTGAAAGAATTACGAGACATTGTCAAAGTTGCTCAGAAAGCGCAGAAGGTTCAGCGCCGGCGGACTGTTCTATTCGTTGACGAGATTCATCGGTTCAACAAAGCTCAGCAGGATGCTTTCCTTCCTCACGTTGAGTGTGGGTTGATCACTCTAATTGGAGCCACTACAGAAAATCCATCTTTCGAAGTCAATTCGTCGCTACTTTCGCGGTGCCAGGTATTTGTTTTGGAAGGATTGACAGTTGGTCAGATTCGGGAATTGCTTTGCCGTGCGTTAGTGGATCAAAAAGGACTTGCGTCGCTCCGGGTGAAAATTGAAGAAGATGCCTTGGAACATCTATCAAAGATGTCTAATGGTGATGCCCGAATTTCTCTTAATGCGCTGGAAATGGCCACCCTTGCTGCAAAACCGGACTCGGAGGGGTGGCGTCATGTTTCATTGTCCGACGCTGAAGATGCTCTTCAACGACGCGTCCCTCTTTATGATCGTGCGGGCGAAGAACACTTCAATATTATTTCAGCCTTTCACAAAAGTCTTCGGGGCAGCGATCCTGATGCTTCTCTTTACTGGCTAGCCCGAATGATCGAAGCGGGTGAGGATCCACTATACGTAGCCAGAAGGATGGTTCGTTTTGCCTCAGAGGATATAGGTGTGGCGGATCCAAATGCTCTGTCGCAAGCTGTTGCAGCCAAGGAGGCCTTTCACTTTATCGGTCCACCGGAGGGATACCTGGCTTTGGCCCAAGCGGCCGTATATCTTGCCGTTGCCCCAAAGAGCAACGCCGTCTATCGTGCATATACGAACGCCGTTCGGGATGTGAAGGAAACTATAAATGAGCCAGTCCCACATCATATCCGAAATGCACCCACTCGGTTGATGTCTAAACTAGGGTACGGGAAAGGGTATCAATATGCCCATGATAACGAAGATGGTTTTACTCCCGGTCAGACTTATCTTCCGAAGAACCTGGACGGTCGAATTTACTACCACCCGACTAATCGGGGTTTTGAGACGACCGTTGCCGAGCGCCTTGCTCATTGGAGGGATCTGGTGAAAAAAGATCAGAGTTCTTGACGGAAAATCAATCACCTTAGTGCAACGCTCTGATCGATGGATCTATGCGGATCAGCTTATTTGGTATGCCTGAATCGTGGTAATATTCCAACTGAGCCAATGGTTTTCCGACTTGGAGATTGCTTAGATGGCCGCAATGGATTCGCGAAGTTTTGTTCAGCATTTGCAAAATGTTTATACAGAGGCTGTATCCGATCGGCGTTTTATATATGCGGAGTGGTTCAAGCAAAAGGGTGATAGGCTTCGGGAAGCTTATCGGCAGTTGGCGTGTGCCTACTGGGCTAGCTCGGAAGTACATGCAAAGGCTCAGGCACGATTTGAACAAGTTCTACGAATCGACACCAAAATCAAGTTGGCTCGTCAAGTTTGGGAGGAAGCCCGGCATTGCAAGGATGTTACTCGTCTGCTCAAAGAATCATTCAGGGAAAATTTTAAAGCTGATGACTACGAACCGGTACCTGAACTGACGAAATGTTTTTATGATTACTATGGGAACATTGATGACGTGGGTGGTTATTTTGCCGCGCATAACATGGCAGGAGAACGTACGGCTCTTCTTATGCTTGAAGAGGCCGCCGTATTTGCTAGGGCGGAGAGCATGGGGAGCCTGGCTCGGTTTGCGGAGAAAGTTATACCCGAGGAACGCCTTCATGTTCGTTTAGGTGAGGAAATTGTGGGAGAATTCGCCGTCGATGAAGATACACAAGAAAGGTTGGAGGAACACTTTAAAAAGGGACTAGAAGCTCATTGGAATTACACAGAGGGGGTTTATCAGAAAATTACCAGTCTAAATGGGTGATACATGTTTCCTTTTGCAAAAGTCGCTATTAACATCTTATAGATGCGGGCCGAAGAGAGAACAAATAGGCTCAAAGATAGGCTATATGAGGAGAGGTGGTCGATGACACCGAAAGAATTTGTCCAGCACCTTCGGAAAGTTTACGACGAAACGATCTCGGAGCGGACATTCGTCTATGCCGAATGGTTCAAGGAAACGGGGGAACCTCTTCGGGAAGCTTATCGCCAGCTTGCCTGTGCAGAGTATGCTAGTTCCTGGGTCCATTCGACATTGTTGGAACGCTTTCCTGAGCTTGAACTCGATCTTAAAATCAAGGTTGCGCGACAAGTTTGGGAGGAGGCGCGTCATAGTAAGGATGTGAAATCTCTTCTCAAGGAGGCGTTTGACGAAGACTTCGCGATGCAGGATTTCACTCCTGTGAAGGAATTGACGGATTGCTTTTATGGCTATTACGCGGACATAGATGATCCCGGTGCTTATTTTGCTGCGCACAATGCAGCGGGTGAGCGAACTGCATTGCGGATGTTAGAAAAAGTTAGTGCCTATGCCCGCGAGGTAGGGATGCATAGCCTAGCGCGGGTGGCTGAGAAGATTGTCCCGGAGGAGCGCTTTCACGTTCGATTGGGTGAGCAAGTGGTTGAAAAATTTGCGACAACTGAAGAACGCCAGAAGAAACTAGAGGAATACTTCCGGTCGGGTTTAGATGCGCACTGGAATTATACGGAAGGGGTGTATCGGAAAATCAACTCCATGAAGAGTACTGAGGACGTTACTGCCTGATTTTGGCAGATTTGGGAGGATCAAGAGGCATGGCCCGAATTGTCGCAATTGAATCCATCCAGGCCTGGGTGTCGGATAAGCTGCACCTTGAAATTTACAAAAGAGAAGCAGCTGACCTTGGAAGACTCGGTCCAAATGAGGATCCTCCACTGACTTGGAAGGAGATTTTCCAAAAGGCCGTAGAGGAAGGCAGCCTTACGCCCGAGGAAGTTCCCTATTGGCTAGGAATCGCGACCAAAGGCGAAGGTGAGGGCAATGTTGAAGATATTGAGCAAGACTATGAAGCTATCCATGTATAGCCCTCAGAGTTGCTTTCTTGATTAGGGGTTAGCGAATTGGTGAAGACCACCAAAGAAATTTGCGAAAATTACTACAACCTTTTTCTCCAGATGGATGATGGTGAGTGGGAAAAAGTGGACCGTCAACTGGCTGGTGATTACACACCCGATGAAGTTGAAGCTATTCAGAAAGATTTTGTCGCATTTACACAGTTTGTTTGGTCGAATTTCATCGGCCTCAAATTGGAGTTTGAGGATCCTATCATCGAACGAATCATTGCAGCACATGGCTCTGGTGTTTTGGATCAGTTAGATGTTAGTCAGGAGAGCCTGGAAGCTTTGAGGCTCGATTCCACTGGTTAACCCGTTTTATTTATTGCAGATTTCGCAAGTTCCCCATAGACCGTGATATGTAAGTTATTGGCCCAGCACTTCTGCAACATCAACAGCACGGCCTTCTTCCGCTGAACGAGTAGCTGCCACTACTACCGCTAGTGCATTTAAGCCTTCTTCCCCTCCAGTCTCGGGTTTTGATTGAGTTCTGATGCAGTCCGCAAAATGCTCCAGTTCGTCCTTTACAATGTCCACACCGGGGTATGGTACAGCGACGCGGGCTTCGTCCGTTTCCTTATGGTAGAGACCTTCATACCGATCGTAAAAAAGGTTACCCATGGTGCTGTAAACGTTGACAAAGTAAGTCCAACGGGGACTAGCAAAGTTACTTCCCACATATCCTTGAACCCCAGACTCGAACTCTACAATGGTACTTGTCACATCAGGAATTTCAGCTTTCGTCACCTTTTTTCCCATAAAGGAGGACACCCGAGAAATTGGTCCACCGAGATAATTTAAGGTATCCACGTGGTGGACACCTAGTTGTGTCAAGGCCCCAGCAGGACTTTCTCCTTTATACCAAAGCCAATCATCCTCCTTGACGGTTATTCCTAGTGGACTGGAGATGTTTGCATCAATCATCACGAGTTCGCCGAGTTTACCGTTTTCAATCCATTCCTTCTGGACGCGGTGTCCACCGAGGCGCCTTGAGCTGTGGCCGACCATCAGTATAATTTCCGCCTTTTTACAGGCGGCAATTACCCGATGACTCTCTTTAATGTCATTTGTGATGGGTTTTTCAACAAACACGTGTTTCCCAGCTTCTGCGGCGAGAACGGATAGAATTGTGTGAGCGTTGTTCGGGGCGGAAATAATGACCCCTTCAATGTCCTCTCGTCTCAGAATCTCTTCATATGAAGATACCATGTCTATTTTATGCTTTTTTGCGCACACCTCCCTTTTTTCTAAGGAACGACTAAAACCCGCAGCAATTTCGATTTTTTCGCTCTTTGCAGCGGCATTTATCAGAAGTTCACTCCACCTTCCCAGTCCAATCTGTGCAACACGTACTACCCCATTTGATTCTGCTGTTCCCATCCTCGCTCCTCAATCTGAACCTTCCTTGGGTTTTTGAAAATGAGATTTATCCGGAAGAAGATGTCTCACCTCTCAGGTGATCATAGCTAACGACTGTAATGGGTTCTTCTCGTCCCTGGCGTAAAAGTTTTATGCCTTTATCAGGGGTCGTAATACACCCGATCGGCGTAAGGACTGTTCCGGTTTCCTGAAAAACGCGTGTAGCCAGGTTTTCCGACTCATCCGCTCTAGCGGTCAGAAGTAACTCGTAATCCTCTCCCCCTTGAAGGGCTAATGTGATTGGATCGCGATTCCATGATTTGGCAACGCTTCGTAGGGCATCTGAAATAGGAAACTGCTCACAATGAAGAAGAACTCCGGTGTTGCTAGCCTGGCAAAGGTGTGAAACATCTCCGGAGATACCGTCACTTAAATCGATCATTGCTGTTGCCATCTTAGATCTTGAAATGGATTGTCCCTCAAGGACGCGGGGAGTTGGTAGGAGAAATGCGTCGACAAGGGGTTTGATGTTGCTAGAAAGGGCCTCGGTTTTCTCCAGTTTTTTCGGTTCACTATCGTATAAGAGCCGAAAACCTGCCGTTGCATCTCCAAGCGTACCCGTGACCATCAGAACATCACCGGGCTGTGCTCCCGATCGGAGAAGGGTAAGGCTTGGATCCGACTCTCCCAACAAATGCACGTCTAAGACCATTGCATTGGCTGAGCGCGAAATATTTCCACCCACAATAGTCGTTTGGTGTTTCTCACCCTCCTCTCTGAGTCCATCGTAGATACTTTCCAGATATTCTGTTGGCGTTCCCTCGTGAATAGCGATGGAGATTAGCGCATACTTTGGGTAGCCGCCCATGGCAGCAATGTCGCTGATATTAATGGCCAACGCTTTTTGTCCGAGTTGCTTGGGGGTAGCGTGCTTTTGGAGGAAATGTTCGCCTTCAACCATCGCATCACTTGTTGCCAACACACAGCGACCCTGGGTGAAGGCTAGCCCCGCACAGTCATCCCCATTTGGGAATATAATCCCTTCGCTAGTCTGTGGCCCGAGGCGTTTTTTTAAACGGCTTATTAGGCCAAACTCTCCAATGTCTGATAAATGCACGTGCCGAATCTCCTATCGACGAAACAAAATCTTCAACATAGGTAGCATAACGCTTGAACATCATCATTGTCTCGTCAACAATGTTCTTTTGAAGAAGGCGTGTATTGTGAAGTGCGAGTGAATTTAGTGAGGAAACTCGATCTTTGATTAGTAAAGACATGCTCCATTTTCAGCAAGAGGCACGAAAATTCCACCGGATCGGACGATGGATAGGCTTGTTGCGAATAGCCCTGGTATTTCTCTTTCTTGGATTTTTTTTAGTCTCAGGTTTTTCCATGAAATTGGAAGATTGGATACGCAGCATTGTTGTAAACCCTTGGGGGGTGCTAGCTATTTATCTTTTTGTATTGCAGTTAGGGATCGAAATACTTAACTTCCCCATGGACTTTCTAAGTGGTTATCGGTTGGCGCATCGTTTCGGTGTTTCCCATCAGGCTTTTTCAGCCTGGCTAGGGGATCATATTAAGGCATCGACCATACAATTCGCGCTAGTTATTGCAGGTTTTGAAATTTTATATTGGCTGATGCGAGAATCGAGCCAAACTCTTTTTCCCTGGTGGGCGGGATTGGGGTTTCTTTTGTTTCTCTTGGTTAGCTGTTGGCTGACTCCCGTAATGTTGTTGCCAGCTTTTTTTAGAGTTCAGCCAGTTCTTGATGGTGGGCTTGAGAAAAAGCTAACGGAGTTGGCGTGTCAATCCGGGACAAAAATTCAGGGAATTTTTCAATATGATCTCAGTCGAAAAAGTCGAACTGCAAATGCAGCGCTAATCGGGTTAGGTAAAACACGGCGAATATTACTCAGCGATAATCTTTTGAGAGAGTTCACCCAAAGTGAAATCTCCGTTGTTCTTGCTCATGAGATTGCTCACCACAAAAAACGTCACATCTTGAAACTTATTTTTATCCAGACGTTGTTGGGTGTAGGAACGTGCTACTTGGTCTATTTCTTGTTAAGAGTTCTCGGCTCTCCCCTAGGAATCTTACATCCGACGGATCCCTCTGGGTTGCCTCTTTTTCTTGTGATTTTAGTCGTTGGCGGATTTTTGATTTCCCCACTCGGACACTGGATATCCAGGCGGATGGAACGTGGATGTGATAGTTACGCACTAGAACTGACTCAGGATCCAATTTCATTTTTGTCTGCTATGCGTAAGCTCTCGCGTTTTAATTTAGCGGAAGAATCTCCATCTCGCTGGGTGGAACTGCTTTTTTATAGTCATCCGCCAATATCCCGGCGCCTCGAACATGGAGAGCGTTTCAGACGCGAACAACTTGGACTTTCTGTGGAAATGTCTATGCGAGATGACAATTCCAAGTAACATGAAAAAGCGCGATATTGCGCCTCCCGGAATGAACTATTCAACTAATAATTAAGTAAGATTGTTATGATTTCTTGGGTATGGTGAAAGATTATATGTAACTGCCTTCATACTCGTCCGGGAAATACTGTTTCGGGAGATTTGAAAATGTTCGATAGAAACCATTTTTTGCCCAGACCTCCTGGTCCCCTTTTTGGTCTTTGGTCCTGGAGGTACTTAAATAAATTCAAGACCTTAAAGTTGGTAAGTAGTAAGAGGGTTAAATCGTTTTATGAAAAATTCAAAAATCTCTATCCACCTGGGTCGAAGTTCCCAACGGTTGAGCTGAAAACCTCAGATGGACATGTGGTCAAAACCTCAGATTTTCTTGGCAAAAAACATTTCGTTCTTTTTACAGGGGCGATCACTTGACCACCATTCCGGCGACAGTTGTTGCCTATGGAAGAATTGAAAACGAAATATATGGGAAGAGACGTAGAATTCTTTGCAATGTATGTTCGCGAACCGCATGCTGGCGAAAATTGGTTTAAACAATTTCGTAATCACGAAAGTTATGAGCATAAACGCGAGGTTGCTGAGGAGTTGGTCCAAATCAAAAATTTGACGATTGCTGTTCTCGTGGACAGAATTGACGAGAAATACCACGGGTTACTTGGAAATTTGCCGAATTTCTGCTATGTGGTGAACAAACAAGGGTTTGTGGAATACAAGGCGACCTGGTTACTTGCTGATGCGGTAGATGAGGTTTTAGCGGAGATGGTAACCAGGGACGACCCTACTCAGCCTATCAAAAAAACATTGGACACCTCAGGCGTTGGAACGGAAATCTGATTTATTTAGTAGTTTTTACTGTCTGATATACACGAATTTTTATTTTTTGCGGAGTACCCGATTGTCACCGACACGCATAGTGAAACGAGTCGAGTCAAGATGCTCAAGTAACGGAATCGCATGCTTTCTTGTAATACCGAGCAAGTCCCGGAACCCTGACGCGGAGATCTCATTTTTCTCTTTAAGAAATGTTGTCAAAGAATCTTTTATGCTTTCCAGGGTTTCTTGGTGATAAAGCAAGTCGTCCTTTACCCGAATCAAAATTCCTTCGCTGACCAGAACCTGAATAATTTCTCGGTCTTTCTTATTTGTAATTCCGAGTTTTTCACAGGCCTCGTCAAGCTTCGGGGGTTGATATCCGGACCCTCGGTATAATTGGTCAATTTCATCACGTAGTTTGAGCTGATCAGCGACCAGGCTGACTTCATGGCTTGCAAGTCTCACGATTTCCCCGTCGACCACGACCCCCGTTTTCCCGACTTCTTTCAAAAGGGTTCCAAAAACCTTTTCTGGCACATTTGGAAGGCGGCTTCGAAGCTCTTCCTTTGGGAGCCCTGGGCGGAGGGGGTTCTCGCGGTGAAAATGGTCAAGGTAGTCATGGACCGTGGATTGTAATATCCCTAAGGCCTCCTGATGGACTGACCATCCTGACGGACTATCGACCCAGATGACTGTACCTTCCTTTTCGAAATTAGCCAATATCTCTATCAGGTCTTTACGCCCGGTTGCGGTTCGAGGAAGAAGGTCGCATTGAGGTATCCCACTAGACCCTGCCTCATGTAGGAAGAGACGCACTCGGGCGGCATCATCGGCTTTGTCCAATGCCTCAAACCGTTTCGAAACTTCCGGTCGCATTCGCCGGTGTTTGGGAGGATGACTATCAAGGATTTTTCCTCCACTGATGGTGGTAACGGGTGAGTATGACCGAAGTACATAGCGATCTTCCGGACGAACCACGACCGGTCGCTCCAGGCGAAATTGTGCGTATCCAGATTCCCCCGGTTGAAGGCGGTCCGTTCCGATTAATGCTACCCTTCCGATGGCCTCAACGGTCCCCTGATGAAAGCGTATTCGATCCCGATTTTTTAGAGGTCTCGGTGAATTAGGCAGGTGTTGCAGGGTCGCGTCGACCATATAGGAAGGTGCTAAGCTATCTGGGGCAGCCAGGACATCACCTCGCTCCACAGTCTCTTTGTCTTGTCCTTGGAGATTGATAGCTGTGCGCTGCCCGGCAGTTGCTTCTTTGACATTTTCCCCGTGTACCTGAAGACCTCGTACTCGGGCAGTGATGTTCTTTGGATGGAGTATGACTCGCTCATCTAGGTGGACTCTACCGGAAAACAAAGTTCCTGTTACAACCATACCAAATCCTCGCATTGTAAATACACGGTCGATAGGAAGGCGAAAGGGGCTGTCCTCATTCCTAACCCCAACATCAGCTGCCCGTATTGCAAGGGCGGATCTGATAGCATCCACGCCCTCACCCGTTTGTGAGGAGACCGGGATGATGGGCTTATTCTCTAGAAAAGAGTCACTAAGAAATTCATGTACATCTTCCGTTACCAGCTCCAGCCATTCCTCATCGACCAGATCCTTTTTCGTCAGCGCCACAATGCCATCTCGAATATCGAGTAGTTGGCAGATTGCAAGATGTTCACGCGTTTGTGGCATTACCCCCTCGTCGGCCGCTATCACAAACATAACTAGATCGATTCCCCCAGCTCCTGCCAACATATTCCGAACAAAACGTTCGTGACCGGGAACGTCGACTACTCCGGCCCGGACGTTGCCCGGTAGGTCTAGGGAAGCGAACCCCAGGTCGATCGTAATCCCTCTCTCCTTTTCTTCTTTGAGGCGGTCCGTGTTTACACCCGTCAAAGCTTGCACAAGTGCAGTTTTTCCATGATCGATGTGACCGGCAGTACCTAGAACGACCTGTTTCAAGGCAATCTCCGTTGGATGCACCGGCTGGAATGAAGGGGAGAAATCCTAACGTGCCAGCTCTTCGCTTATAGATTCGAGGGCAGCCAGAATATCATGCTCTTCGTTTTGGAAGACAGTTCGCAAATCTAAGAGAAGCAGATCCTCTTGAATCCGACCAATAATAGGAGGATCAAAGGAGCGGAGTTGCGCTTCGGTTTTCTTGATATCTATTTTCGATATGGGATCTGGACTTATAGCGATGAGTGCCGTTGGGATTTCCTCTGTTGGCAGAGTTCCACCGCCTGCGCGAGAGCTCCCCGAGATGACACTAGGTCGGAGTTGCTTTGTGGCACGGGTAGAAAGCTTGGACAAGAGAGAGACCGCACGGTCCCGGACATCTGCTTCAGTTGTCGATAGAAAAGCGATGCTCGGTATTTTGTCAGTTACAGATTGTGGATCCAAATGTGCCAAAAGGGTTTCTTCGAGAATTGACAAGGACAGCTTATCAAGACGCAAAGCCCTCATTAGCGGGTGCTCTTTTGCTAGATCTGTACATTTGCGATCTCCTGCAAAAATACCTGCTTGGGGTCCACCGAGAAGTTTATCACCACTGAAAGTGACGAGGTTGGCTCCCTGCCCGAGAATGTCTGATGGGGTTTTCTCCTTTATGACTCCCAACTTTTTGAGATTCGTTATGTATCCACTTCCTAAGTTCACCATGAAAGGGATCTTATGCTTTCGGCCAAGCTGTGCAAGATCTCGAATGCTGACCTCCTCTGTAAACCCCACGATACGGTAATTGCTAGTGTGAACTTTCAACAAAAGGGCAGTGTTTTCCCCTATGGCGTTTGCGTAGTCCATTAGGCGGGTTTTGTTGGTAGTACCCACTTCATGAAGAATGGCGCCACTTTGTCGCATTACTTCCGGAATGCGAAATCCTCCTCCAATTTCGACCAGTTCACCCCGAGAGACTATTACTTCTTTTCCTGTGGCTAAAGCCGCAAGGCAAAGTAGGACGGCTCCAGCATTATTATTTACAGCCCCAGCGGATTCTGCTCCGGTTAGTCGTTGCACTAGCTGCTCAATGGCGGAATCCCGTTGGCCTCTTTTGCCATTTTCTAGATCGAACTCCAGGTTGGAATAGCCTCCGGCGACTTCTGTAGCTCGCTTCAAGATATCGGTTCCTAAAGGGGCCCTCCCGAGATTTGTATGGAGGACTACACCGCTTGCGTTTACCACTTTCCGAAGTTTTGGCGTCAGAGTTTCCTGGAGCCGGACCAGTGCTTCGTTTGCGATCTTTTCCGGAGACATATCGATCTCTGATGTGTCTTGAGCTTCGAGAATTGTTTTTCGGTGGTGGGCTAGTGTTTCGCGCACGCAGTCAGTTGCAGTTTTTTCCGGAAGATCATGGATAGGTTTCTTACGTAGAACTTGAAGTACTTCATCAACAGAGGGTAGTTCCTGGAGCTCTTTTTGTGTTCCTTTTTTTTTCATTCAGATCCGTCCAAAATAGATGTCTAAGCCGGGTGCGAATTCTCTTACCAAAAACCATGAAAATCAGAAGCCCTGTTTGATTTTCCTGTGGGGGTTCTAAACCTTATGAATTTATTTTCCGCGGTGCTCAAGGGAAATTGTTTGTTCTCGTTTGAGTTAGTCACCTTCTAGGCCGATCCGTCGCAGGTTCTCGGTTGTCTCGCCGACTTATCCAGATGGAAGCGCCTGCAAGAATAGCCAGCCAGACCCAGCCCAAAGTAACTACCGCTGACCATGGATAACCTCCGTAGGGTTTTTTTAGATCCTCGGACAAATTGAGCCCGATAATTAAAGCTAGGATAACTGGTACCAGGACCATTACACCGAAATCCCAACGGCGAGTCAGTTGAATGTTTTTGTCTTGGTTTAGATGATCCCGCACATACCGCGGCTTAAGAATATAGCCGACGAGAACAGCTTCTAAAATGCCAACTACAACAAGTCCGTAGTTTGTAATGAACCGATCTACAATGTCCAACCAGAACAGGCCGCCCCCCGTTGTAAAGACCAAACTCAGCAGAAATCCAATGCTGCAGAGCATTGACACGGCACGACGGCGATTCATGTGGAATTTGTCCAAGAGTGCTGCTACAAATGCCTCGGTCAGCGAAATAGCTGAGCTCAGCCCCGCAAGGGCCAAGGCCAGGAAGAAGATCGCTCCAAAAAGAGGACGCAAAGCGGGAAGTTTGTTGATTGCCTCAGGGTAAGCAACAAAAGCTAATCCTACACTTTGTTTTACAACTTCGCCTACAGGTTTCCCAACCACGGCGGACATGTAGCCTAAGGTGGCGAAGATAGCAAATCCTGCAAATATCGCAAATAAGCTGTCCCCCAATCCAATTGCAAAGGAAGAGCGTCCGACCGGCTTATTTTTTGGGAGATAACTTGCGAAAGCAATCATGATGCCAAATCCGAGACTCATGCTAAAGAAGATTTGTGCGTAAGCATCAATCCAGACTTTTGGACGTTTTAAGGCAGCAAAATCGGGGGTTAGGTACGCCCGGATTCCGGAACCGGCTCCTTCCAAAGTCAGACTCCAGAATACAAGGATTGCGATAAGTATGATCAGGACAGGCATGAATATTTTGTTGGCCAACTCTACCCCTCGACGCACTTCGCGTGAGGTGATTGCCCAGGTTGCTCCCCAAACTACAACAGTTCCGATAAGAATAGGCCAACGGAAACCACCCAATTCAGATGGTCCTGATGTTTGTCCAAGAAACTCCTGGCTGAAGAATGTTCCTGGATTCGGTCCCCAGCCTAAACTGAAGGCATACACAAAGTAATCAACAGTCCAGCCGATAACAACGCAGTAGTAGGGATTCACACCGAACATTCCAATGAACAGTGCCCACCATCCCACCCATTCCCAACCTTTACCTGCTTTAGCAAGGGCCAGGGGTGCGCTTTTTCGGGTTCGGTGCCCTAGACCAAATTCAAGAAGTAACAGGGGAATGCCAACAGTGATCAAGGCAACCGCATAGGGGATTAAAAATGCGCCCCCGCCGTTGTTGTACGCCGTATAAGGGAAGCGCCAAATGTTTCCCAAACCTACTGCGGATCCCATAGCAGCCAGTATGAAACCCGAGCGGCTTCCCCAAGTATCACGGTTTGGCGGCTCGCTGAACTCTGGCACGGAGTTTCTCCTTCCTGTGGAGGAAATGGTGGTAATTTTATCATGATTTGTGGGGCATCTCGGGAGGGTTTTAACCTTTCATGCCGACATCTTGTAATTTCTGCTCGGAACCCGCCCTGGTTGCAAGTGATAATGTGCTTATGAAATTGAGATATTTTTAATATTGGTTCTTTTGCATCTTCACTTCTGCGCTAGCCAAGAATGGGTACACAGAGGGTTCCGGTAAAGTCGTGAAGAAATGATATCCTGAGAACTCACTCCTTGTCGTGTGTTTCACTGGTGATAGCTGTAATCTATTAAAATTTAATCAGTAAATGTTTTATATGCAAACATCGTCAGTATTTGAGTAGCCTTAAGTAGTTGGTCTACAGAAATGCGTTCATTAGCCGTATGCGCCTCCGAGAAGTCCCCTGGGCCGAATACGACGGCCGGGATCCCGGCAGGAGGGAAGAGACGTGCATCTGTTCCAGCAACGTATCCCTGAGGTTTCTGCTTTGACCCGAGAATCTCAGAGGCGGAATTGAGAAGACGTTGAACATGTGGATTCTGGGGGTCTGTTTCAAAGTGGGGCATGCTCATCAATATTTCGACTTGCGCGTTAATTTCTAGGTCTTCAATCCGTAATTCGTTAATTATGGAGACAATCTCGTCCCGGATGGCCTCCGGCGTTTCGTCGGGGAGCATTCTTCGGTCCATGATCATTTCGCAGTGGTCTGGGACCATATTTGGCTTTACGCCACCTTGGATGATCGCTACGTTTGCAACAGGGGAAGGTAGATAGGGATGACTTCGACGTTTTAAAGCGGGAAGGTAGTGTTTGTGAATTGCATTGATTATTAGACTCATTTTGTGAATCGAGTTAATTCCAGCATGATCAGCGATGCTACTGTGGGCTGACTCCCCTTGAACGGTGATTTTGAAATGTGCTCCTCCCCTGTGTGCAATTACAATTCCGCACTCTGTTTGTTCACCGACAACGGCAAAATCGACATCATCCAGTAAGCCGGAATCGATAGCATGCTGTGTGCCAGCGGGATCGGCAGTTTCCTCGCAGGATGCAAAACACAAAACCAGATTTCCCCGCCACTCGTTTTTTCTTGCGGCTAGAATCTCGGCTACGCTTAACATCACCGCGATATCATTTTTGACGTCACAAGCCCCACGACCGTACACATAACCATTTTCTAGTGAACCGCCGAAGGGATCCTTTGTCCAATTCGCTGGATCACCAGGAGGAACTGTGTCGATGTGAGCGTGAAAACAGAGTGTAATGCCTGGCCCCTTCTTTCCACTTAGTCTACCTATAAAGTTTGGGCTCTCCTGACGTTGAGTTACCTCCATCACCTCAAAGCCCATGGCACGCATTCGGCGTGCACAATACTCTCCCATTTTCCGCTCAGAACCCGTGGGGCTTGGAATCCGAATGGTTTCTCTAAGAGTATTAACGAGAGAATCGACTTTAACCTCGTTGAGCCACACTTGAGCAGTATTCATAACTTCGCCAATAGGGTTTTGGTAGGTTCGGAATTTATTGTCTTCCATTAAGATGCATACTTCCTTACCCCCTTATATTACAGGGATTGACAGAGAAGGTACAGGATCTACCTACACATCCATCCACCCACACCACGGAAAGAACCCCCTTGCTTCGCACCTATTTTGCTAGCTTTCAAAGCGTTTCCTGCGCCGTAGTAATCTGCATATCTGGTGAATGTGTTCTTTACCATGGGCTCCTCCCTCAAGACTTCCGGAATTATTCTCTCGAAGAAAGTGAAAGGGGCCTACCTTGACATTCGTGAGACCGAAGGCCATATACAGCGCGATGTTTCTCGCGATCGCACGACATGCTTCCGGGCAATCGTAAGCACCCTATCCCGAGATAATTCTGAAAATTCCCGTCTCATCCAGGTGCGTGTGGAAAGAGGCGAAACGCCATGACGCGTCCGCTCGCCCTACTGGGCGCGCGGACGTTGTGACCCACTGAGGACTTCCATTTCATGACCCACCGCTCCTTCATCGATCTCGGCGTGGCCGCGCCCCTTCGGCGTGCCCTGAAAACCGAGAACTATATCAACCCCACGCCGATCCAGGTACGAGCGATCCCGCTGCTTCTCGCCGAGAAAGACTTGATCGGCATTGCCCAGACCGGTACCGGCAAGACCGCGGCCTTCGCACTGCCGATCCTGCAGCAGCTCTCCGAGAGGCGCGAACGTGCCGTCCCCTGTGTTGCCCGTGCCCTCATTCTGTCGCCGACGCGCGAACTGGCACTCCAGATTGGAGACAGCTTAAAAACCTACGGGCGACATCTTGGGCTTCGTCAGGCCGTCATAATGGGCGGTGTCGGGCAACATTCTCAGGTTCGGGCGCTTGCCCGCAGGGTCGACATCCTAATCGCCACCCCAGGACGTTTGCTCGACCTGCTTAGTCAGGGCCACGTCCGACTCAACAAGGTGTCCTTTCTCGTTTTGGATGAAGCCGATCGCATGTTGGACATGGGCTTCATCCCGGATGTGCGAAAGATCATCGGAGCCCTGCCGAAGCAGCGTCAGTCGATGCTGTTTTCGGCGACGATGCCCCCGGATGTTGTGCATCTGGCCCGCGAGATCCTCCGTGAACCCGTTCGCGTCGAGGTCTCGCCGAAAACCGTGACCGTGGAACGGATCGACCAGAGAGTCTTCTTCGTCGGGAAAGGCAACAAGCGCGCCCTGTTGGCCAGGTTGTTGTTGGACCCAGCGTTGGCCCGAGTCCTCGTCTTTACGCGCACCAAGCGCGGCGCCAACCGGGTGGCTGAGCAGCTCAGCAGAGCAGGCGTTGCGACTGAGGCGCTCCACGGCAACAAGTCCCAGAACGCTCGCCAGCTTGCCCTGAAGAAGTTCCGAACGGGTCGCTCGCGGGTCCTCGTCGCCACGGATGTTGCTTCGCGGGGGATCGACGTGGAGGACGTGACCCACGTTATCAACTACGAAGTTCCGGACCTGCCGGAGAGCTACGTCCACCGTGTCGGCCGGACAGCCCGAGCAGGCGCTGAGGGCATCGCGCTCTCCTTCTGCGATCCGACTGAGCGCGCCTACCTCCGCAATATCGAGAGGCTGACGAAGCGCCCCATCGCCGTTGTCGAGAGTCGGCCGATTGATAACGAGAGCGGGTCCCCCCCGCGAGCCACGCCCTCGAGGCCGGCTCTGTCCGCTGCACCTAGACGCCGCCGGCGCTCCCGAGGCGTTCAAGCGCGCCGAGCGGTGTGACCTGCCGGATTAGAGAGAGGTTTTCTTGACGGAACGAAAGATCGGATTTCCTGCCCGGGGCGAGTTCAACAGAACCGTGAGAAAGCGCGTGGAGCAGTATTTCACAGAGCACGGTTTTGCCAAGACGGGAAATTGGCGCATGCCGTTAAAAACGGCAATCATTCTACCATTGCTGCCGGCCTTTTATGTCCTCTTGGTGTTCTTTTCCTCATCGCCTCTCATGGCCGCGATCATAGCTTTCTGTATTGCGCAGGGGCTCGTGCTCATCGCTTTCAACATCATGCACGACAGCAACCACGGAAGCTATTCGAAAAGCGGCAAAATCAATCGCGTGTTGAGCTTCTCGATGGAGATGATCGGAGGCAGCCATCTTCTGTGGCGGCAGAAGCACAACGTCCTGCATCACACCTACACCAATATCAATGAGATGGACAGTGACCTCCACACAGGCGGCCTGCTCCGTTTAAGCCCGGAGCAGGATTGGAGACCCTGGCATCGCCTTCAACACCTGTATGCTTTCCCGATCTACACCCTGTTGTCGCTGTCGTGGGTCACCTACTCCGATTTCAGTAAGCTCTTTTCCGGCCGCATCGGACAATATCGGTTGCGCAAGGCGTCTCCTTCGGAAATGACCACGTTCTTTCTGGGCAAGGCTTCTTACTTCGGCTACACTCTCGTTCTGCCGCTCCTGTTCCATCCGGTCTTACACGTACTAATCGCATTTGTGGGAATCCATCTGCTGATGGGGTTTACGCTTTCCATCACCTTTCAACTGGCGCATACCTTGGAAGGGGCGACTTTTCCTAGGCCGGACACGGACACCGGCAGCATCGAAAACGAATGGGCCATTCATCAGGTCGAAACCACCGCAAACTTCGCACCGAAGAACAAGGTGGCCGTTTGGTATCTGGGAGGGTTGAATTACCAAATCGAGCACCATCTCTTTTCAGAAATATGCCATATTCATTACCCGGCAATCAGCGGAATCGTGAAGCAGACCTGCCGGGATTATTCCATCGACTATGTTAGCTATCCGACGCTCCGCTCCGCCATCGGCGCCCACTACCGATTTCTCAAAACACTCGGAAAAAGCCCCGCCCTTGTGCATCCTTAGGGTATGGAAAAATGTAAAGGGATTCGCACTCCTGAATCTCTTCCAAAGTTCCTCATGGAAGTCAGGTAGATAACCCACACATTTACCCACACCCACCAGATACAAAACCGTCATATGACGTTTCTGGACGCTTTGGGGCAAAACCTAGCTAACTGCTCGATTGGGTATGGGGATACGGGGGATAAAGCCAGTGTTAGCAGGGTCTGACAGATACTCCGCAAAAGGGGGAATTTATTGTCTTCCATTATGACCTAATGGCATCGCCCTGTCTTTTGAGGTTGTAAACTTCCTTACTGTTCTCAAAGTTCATGGGCTGTTGACAGTCGATTCTGCCTGCTTCAAAAGCATATGGCTTGACGGCTTTATTTCAGCATGGTGAGATTGCCTATTCTACCTTCCGGGTAGATTTTACTTGAGTTTGCTAGCATTGAACTCTCACAGGTTGTCGAAAAGAATATGACTCGACGTATAGTTGGAATTCTCGGAATTGTGCTGCCGCTGTTTCTGCTATTACTGAATCCCCCACTAAAACTTCCTCCGCATGGTCTTAAGATTCTTGCCATGGTCATATTTGCGATTTGTTTTTTTGTTTCAGAGATTATTCCGCTCAGTGTAACCGGATTGTTGCTTCTCCTCTTTTTTACTCTGTCCGGCGTAGTCTCGCCAAGTGTGGCGTTCTCCGGGTTTACAACGCCTGCCCTTTGGTTGGTGTTCGCTGCCTATCTATTAGGAGGGGGAATGCTTCAAACTGGGCTTGCTCGAAGAATGGCTTTTGCCATCGTGCGTGTGTTTGGCAATCGGTTTGATCGAATTGTCCAAGGATTTTGTTTAATTGGATTTATCTTGAACTTTCTCATTCCTTCTGGAAACGCCCGTGTCGCCTTGCTCATTCCCATAGCACTGGAAATCCAGGATGCTTTTGGTCTAAAGCTCAAGTCTAGAGGTTCTGCTGCTCTGATTCTTGCAACGACTCTCTCTGCTTTTTTCCCGGGGTTTGCCCTGCTTACTGCGAACGTGCCGAATTTAGTGCACATTGGAGTCATTGAGTCAGTTGGAGGCCTAAACATTTCTTACGGCCTGTGGGCTTATTTACATCTTCCGGTCCTTGGCATTGCGCGGTTGGTGTTGATTTATGGGGTAGTTCGAATTTTTATCTGGCCCAAATCGCTACCTACTCTTCAGAGTGATTTTCTGTCTGGTTATAGCACTGATCGGCTAACTCTAAATGAGAAAAAGATGATTGTTTTTCTTGTTATTGCGGTTGGACTTTGGGCGACAGATTTCTTGCACGGCGTCAAACCGGCTTGGGTTGGTTTATCGATTGCTCTAGTTGCTATGCTCCCACGAATTGGAGTTTTGAACGAAAAGGCAATGATTCAGCATACGAACTTTCCATTACTTATTTATTTGGCTAGCATCTTTGGGTTGGGGACCGTCTTGGCTACGACCGGTTTAAGCGAATGGGCAGCTGGCGGGATCTTTGGTTTCATTCCCCTTTCAGAGATGAGTGGCGCGGGACAGGTAACCACGGTTGCCCTGATAACACTATCTCTTGCTATTTTGACAACGCACCCAGCGATACCGGCCGTGATTACGCCCATCATCATCGCCTATGGGATAGAGCACGGGATGGATGTATCTATGCTTCTTATGGCTCAAGTCCTCGGACTAAGCGAAGGTTTCTTCCCCTACCAGATGCCGCCTATGATTACGGCACAGGGGAATGGTGCCTTCTCTAGC
>CAYTIB010000115.1:0-16302 GCA_964437725.1 uncultured bacterium
ACTGAGGCTGTGCGCCGTTGTCGAGAGATAATAAATGAGGGTGATACCTCTACCCAGAAAACTTCAGACAGCGAGGGCGGAAGTAAATTTTCTATCGGCTGTGGCGTCGCTGCAAGTTTCACACCCTATGGGCGAATGCACTGGACAAACGATAGCTCCCAGGCATGGGTTGGATTCGAAATGTATGGAAGCCTGGTTATCCGTGCAGGCACTCCAGATCACGGGGGGGGGCAGTCTTCTTCTTTGGCAACAATTGCAGCTGAAACTTTGGGAATTGATCCCGAACGAATCACAGTACAACGGGCCGATAGTCAACTAACTCCCCTTGCAGGAACAACAACAGCAACCCGACAGTTAACGATGAGTGGCAATGCTGTTCTCAAGTCAGCCCTCCGTATCCGCGAGGATCTGGTGGAGGTTGCGGGGGACTTACTTGAGGTTCCGCCAGATGAGCTTGAACTAGCAAATGGCAGTGTCTTCGTCAAAGGGTATCCCGAACACAGTATCAATACAGCCGAGGTGGTCCGAAGAATGGCATCTTTGGGCAAGCCACTGGGAAACCTAATGAAATTTGATGCCCCAGGTGGCGCCCCAATCGACCCACTTACCGGCCAGGGTCGAGCCTTTAATGATTATACTTTTGGAGCTATTGGGGCAAAAGTATCCATAGACCTGGAAACTGGAGTGGTTACTGTCCTTCAACTAAGCTCTGTTTTCGACGTTGGGTTGGCGGTAAATCGAACAAGTGTGGAGGGCCAGATGGAAGGCGGAGCCTACATGGGTCTTGGTCAAGGACTAATGGAGGAAGTAGTCCTCAATAACGGAGTCACTCAGTCTGAAAACCTGGAAACCTACTTACTGCCCACTGCCCTCGATACGCCGGATATTGCAACTCACATTATTGAGTCCGGTTCAGGTATCGGCCCATTCGGTGCCAAGGGGATTGGGGAACCCTCTTTGACACCTGCAGCAACGGCCGTGGCTCTTGCTGTCGTGGATGCCCTAGGAGAACCAGTCCGAGACCTCCCGATCACACCAGAGCGGGTTTTGGCCACCTTATCCACACAAGCCAATGCCTCTTAAAAAACGGATAAACACACACATCCTTTACTAATCGGAAGCCCAGAACCCATGACAAAGGCTACTTGGAAAATTGGTGTGGATGTCGGAGGGACTTTTACCGATGTAGTTGCTCTGTCTCCAGATGGAGAGTCAACCGTTTTCAAAGTCCCAAGCGATCCCGAACATCCCGCCGCAGCGCTCCTTCAAGTTCTGAAAAGGATTACCAAAACCCATGGCAGTAATCTTGAAGGCCTGGAAATTGTTCACGGAACAACCGTTGCGACAAATGCACTCGAAGAGCGAAAGGGGGCTCGTACAGCCCTGATAACAACTCGCGGATTTCGAGATCTTCTTGAGATTGCACGTCAGTCGCGAGATGAGATTTATGAAATAGACGTGCCTTCTCGACAACCTCCTTTTGTTCCCCGAGAGCTTTGCTTTGAGATAGGGGAACGCTTGAACGTTTCCGGGGAAGTTATTCTCCCTCTCCAAAGCAACGAAATTTCCGAACTAATCGACCGGCTGAAAGAGGCACAGGTTGAGTCAATCGCTGTTTGTCTCTTACATTCATACGCCAATCCCGTACACGAGCGGGTGCTGGGAGAAGCTTTAAGTGCTGTATTTCCTCATGTCAGCCTATCGTCAGAAGTAAACGCAGAGTTTCGAGAGTACGAGCGGGCGCTAACAACTGTCTTAAATGCCTATTTAATGCCTGTGGTCGGAAGATTTCTCTCGCACCTTAATGAAGACCTTACCGGCCTCGAAGCCCGTCTCCATTTGGTGCAATCTAACGGAGGGATGATGTCGGCGACCGCTGTTCGCAAGCGGCCACTTAACCTCGTTATGTCTGGTCCTGCGGCAGGAGCTGCCGCGGTTTGTGCACTAAGTCTGGACCATGAGTCTACTCGGGCCCTCGCTCTTGATATGGGGGGGACAACTACGGATGTTTGTCTAGTCGAAAACGGGCAGGGAGAACTTATGGCTCAACGAACGATCGCGGGGCAGCCCTTTCGCCTCCGTTCCGTGGCCGTTGAAAGCATAGGTGCTGGGGGTGGTTCCCAAGCTTGGACAGACGAGGTAGGTGCACTCCACGTGGGGCCGCAAAGTGCTGGAGCTCATCCTGGGCCTGCCTGTTATGGACTTGGCGGGATAGAACCAACCTTAACTGATGCCAACCTTTTGCTAGGTTACCTAAATCCAGACGCGATATTAGGAGGAACAATCCGGCTGAATTGCGACAAAGCCGAAGAAGCCATGGGTCGGCTAAGCGAAAAACTGGGCATGACCGTTACAGAAACTGCACGCGGTGTTGTTGCCATCGCGGAAGCAAATGTTTTGGGCGCATTACGGTTGGTTTCCATCAAAAGAGGAAGGGATATGCGAGATGGAGTTTTAGTCGCTTACGGCGGCGTTGGCCCTGTACACGCAGCTTCTCTTGCCAAAGAACTCGAGATGAAATGTGTGATCGTTCCGTCAAACTCTTCTGTTTTCTCGGCACTAGGGTGCATGACCTCGAACCTCCTATACGAAGCCGTAAGAACACACCACGTAATCTTAGACAACCTTTCAGCTGGTGACTTAAAGCCAGTTTGGGAAGAACTCATCCAATCAACACAACATCTCCTTACGAACGAAGGGCATTCCGAGGAAGAGGTACAGGTCCGATTTTCCCTTGATTTGCGATACAGGCGCCAGAACTACGAAATCGAAATTCCCCTTAGTGGGATGAACGGCTGGACCACATCAGAAGTTCGCAAAACTTTTGATCAACGTCATCAAGCCTTGTATCACTACACAACAGATGAGCCCATCGAATGCGTGAATATGCGCGTTGCGGCCATTGTCCAAACCAACACCAAAATACAATTCCATCCCCCTTCCACTGGCGAAACTCCGCGGGAGCTTGGTAATCGTGAAGTGGACTTCAATGGGGAAAAAATTTCGACACCAATCTTAAGCCGAGCTGCCCTGATAGCAGGAGAAACCTTCGACGGCCCAGCAATCGTAGAAGACGAATGGTCTGTTACAGTACTGCCACCCAACCACACTCTGACACTCCATGAGGCAGGTCACCTGATCCTTGAGGGAAAAGCATGAGCGCAATCGATCCGGTTACACTAGAACTAATTCGGAACACGATACTGGCTACATCCGAAGAGATGCGATTTATTGTCATGCGTTCTGCACGGGCGCCCCTACTCAAGGAAGCTGGTGACCTTTCCTGCGTCCTTACCGATGCAAAAGGCCAGGTCATTGCCCAGGGGAAAGACACGCCGGTACATTTGGGTGTCATGGCATTTACCGTAAAGGAATTCCTCAAACATGTCCCTTCTGAGAAACTTCATCAGGGAGACGTTTACTTAACAAATTTACCTGAGATCGGAGGAAATCATCTCCCGGACGTAAAGGCCATTCGACCCGTTTTCTTCGAAGGAGAACTCGTGGCGTTTGCCGTCAGCCTCGCGCATTGGCCCGATACTGGTGGGGCACTCCCTGGAAGCTACGTACCCGATGCCAACGAAATTTATAAAGAAGGGCTTCGAATTCCCCCGGTCAGAATTTTCAAGAATGATCAGCCAGTTCGTGAGACGCTTGATTTCGTATTGGAAAACGTTCGGGGCAGAGAGGAACGAGAAGGCGATATCCTTGGGCAGTATGCGAGCCAAACAGTTGCGGAGTCTCGCTTACAAGAACTCTTCAACCAGTGGGGGCGTAACACGGTATTGGCCGCATTTACCCGAATGCAGGACGAATCGGAAATCCGCATGCGTCGGGCCATTGATGCTATCCCGGATGGAGACTATCCTTCGGAGAATTTTCTAGATCCAGTTGAACCCGGAGGCGAGCCACTCCCAATCCGTTTGATGGTTCACATCCGTGGCGAAGAAGCTCAATTTGACTTCACGGGGACTACTCCACCGGTTCCTTTCCCCATTAACACGACACCTTTCATCGCAGGGGCTTCGGTCTTTTACAGCATGCGTGTACTCGTAGGCTCTGGAATCCCGATGAATGATGGGTGTTGCCGTCCTTTGGCGATCCTCGCTCCAGAAAACACAATTTTGAATCCTGGACGGGAAGCCCCACGGGTAGGCGGTAATCATGAGACGTCTCAGGTAATCGTGGATACGGTTTTCCAGGCACTAGCACCCGTTCTACCAGATCGGATCACCGCCGGTGGACCAGCAACATCGGGATTAACGTTATTCAGTGGAAAAAAGGAAGACGGCTCAACGTTCATTCTCTACGAGGTTCACGGGGGAGGTGCAGGTGCAGCATCTCACCGAGACGGAAGTAACGCCACGCGGGTCCACATGAGCAACGTGATGAACACTCCCGTCGAGGTGTTAGAAGCTGAATACCCTATGCGTGTCGAGTCCTACAGCCTGAGAGATAATAGCGGGGGTGCAGGGCGCAAAAAAGGTGGACTTGGCATCCGACGAAGCTACCGAATGTTGGCCAAGGAGTCTCGACTGACAACGATGATGGAGCGGCATGAAATCCCGCCCTGGGGTGCATTCGGCGGAGAACCGGGAAAAACTTTCCGAGTCACGCTGAATCCGGGAGAACCCGACGAGCGACCAATTAGGGGTAAAGAAAGCCTACATCTCAAGACTAACGACCTAGTGTTGGTGGAATCATCCGGAGGAGGAGGATACGGACCTTTGGAAAAATAAGGTTCATATACCTGCCTCCACCAGGAAAACCGGACAATATCCGTAACAGTCACGAGGGAAAAATGGAAAATCTATCTCAGTTTCAGCTACCAAGAACAATTCTATCGGGTCCGGGATCTTCCCAACAATTTGGCCATGAGCTTACAAAACTTGGTATCCGAAAACCTCTGATCGTAACTGACCCTGGAATCGTCCAGGCCGGAATCTTAGAGCGGGTAGTTTCTGGCCTTAAAAAAACTTCCTTAACCGTAAATGTCTATGATGAGGTCACGGCCGATCCTCCTATTCACGTGGTCGAAGCCGCCGCAAATGCATTCCAACGGACAGAATCGGATGCATTCATTGGTCTCGGTGGAGGGAGCTCCATCGATGCTGCCAAGGCCGCCGCAGTCATCGCCGTAAACGAGGGCAACCCCATTGATTACAGAGCTCCGCTCGAAGAGTTCCCCTCAACTCCCCCTCCCCTAATTGCTATACCCACCACAGCAGGGACAGGAAGTGAGGTGGGATCGGCCGCAGTCATCACCGACCTGGAACGAAAAGAGAAGTTCGTCATCAAGAGTGTGTCCTTGTCGGCTTGTTTGACGGTGCTTGACCCAGAACTTCTGGCGGGCCTCCCAGTTCAAGTTGCTGCACAGACATCCCTAGATGCACTCAGCCATAACATAGAATCGTTTGTCTCACGAAGGAAAACACCGTTAACTGAGTCAATAGCTCTGGAGGCCGCAAGGCGTTGGGCAGAAAACCTCCGCCCTTACCTAGAAGACAGGTCAGACCTTACGGCAGCTAATCACATGATTCATGCAAGCTGCATGGCGGGAATGTCAATGTCCAATGCCGGGTTAGGACTGGTACATGCCCTAGCTCATCCTTTTGGCGCACTTACACATATTCCACACGGAGCGGTCTGCGCTATATTCATGCCACCCGTAATCCGCTACAACGAATCCGAGGTGGGAGATCAATACGCTCACTTAGGGAAGATCCTAGCTCCAGCCTTTTGGCCAGCAGGAGATGCACCTGAACATTTGACTGCAACTGCACTCGCCGATGGGATCGCAACCCTAGCTGACCAAGCAGGAATTCCGCGGAGACTTTCGGAGATTGAGCGGTCGGCTGTCCTTTCTGAAAAAACGCTCGAGACCATTCTAAATGCCATTCAATGTCAGACTAATCCGAGACCAGTAGATCGAGAAAGTGTCCAGAAAATCTGGCAAGATGTACAATGACATCGATTTATCTTCCAAGTGATTCATCGAATTGGCGATAACAGCTATAATCTTAATTGTGTTCATCGCCATTTTTCATTTCACAACAACATTCTGAAAGAAAGTCAACAAGATAGAATGAAGTATATGACTCTAAGACTACATCAACGCTGGACTTATAACCTACTTATTCACTTGAAAATTTAAGCCTAAACTGTTTGCTCCCTTGCAACCTTTTGTCAAGCGAGGATTGAAAAATGAGCCTCACCGGAAGAACTGCCATAATTACGGGTGCTGCAAGCGGAATAGGTAAAGCCGTAGCTATCAGGCTTGCAAAGGAGCATGCCCAAATAACCCTTGTTGACACCGACGAAGAACCTTTGGCAACAGTCGGTTCGGAATGCCAAAGCCATGGGGCTGAGGTACTACTCGCCGCAAAAGATGCCTCGAAAACACCAGAAATGGAAGAATTTGTTCGGGAAACAGTCGACCGGTTCGGGAATATCGACATCTTGGTAAACAACTGCGTATACCGGGTCACCAAACCTTTTCTCAAAGTTAAACCTGAAGAAATCCTCCGCAGTCTGGAGGTCAATGTGGCCGGTTATTATATCCTCACTCAGAAAGTTGTTCCCTATATGGAGAAACGTGGTCATGGATCGATAATCCACATTTCTTCTCAGCTTGGTTTTGTCGGGGCCGAGAAGCTTTCAGCTTACTGCACATGCAAAGGAGCTGTAGTTAACATGACTCGGACTTTGGCTCTGGAGCTAGCCGAAAAAAATATCCGCGTCAATGCGGTAGCCCCAGGCCCCATCGACACGGAGGGACTATCCCATGTCTACCACGGCAATCCCACCATGCTCGAATCCCGTTTAGCCAATATCCCGATGCGCAGGCTGGGCCGACCAGAAGAAATCGCCGAAGTCTGTCTATTCCTTGCGGGTGAAAACTCTAGCTACATCACCGGCCACAACCTCGTTGCTGACGGAGGATTTTTGACGCATTGACACCTTATTGTCGGCTTCATAACTTTTTTACCATCAATAGATTAGTAACTATTACAATTGACTTTCGTGAAGGCAGAGTGTGAGAATGCCTCCTTTCACCTAGCAGGAAAGATTTATTACCGCCTCTCCCCAAAGAGAAATTAGCTGAAATGCCAAATGAATCGAGCAAGTCATCAGCGCAGGCCGAAAATCCCATTATGGACTTGAAGGCAAAAATGCGCTACGCATTGTTCTTGAATATCTATAGAGGGATGCTATGAACCGTTACAGCGTCGGTATCGATATAGGTGGCACTTTCACAGATCTTGTTTGCTTAAACGAAACTACGGGTCAGGTCACCAACCACAAAGTTCCCTCCACTCCTCCCACTTTCATAGAGGGAGTTATGGAGGTCCTATCGAAGGCCATTGCTAATCCTAAGGAAATGACAACCTTTCGCCATGGGTCCACAATTGCCACAAACGCCATCCTCGAGCGAAAGGGAGCTAACACGGGTCTGGTAACAACAGAAGGGTTTCGAGATATCCTGGAGGGCGCTCGGGGGGAAAGACCAGACGTTTTCGACCTCACCTGGGATCCTGCTCCACCTCTTGTCCCTCGTTATAATCGCCAAACCGTATCTGAGCGAATCAGCTTCGAGGGGGATGTAACAACCTCTTTGAAGGAATCGGAACTCAAAAAAATAGCTCGCATTTTCCGCAAACGTGGAATAGAAAGCATCGCCATTTGCTTCATAAATTCATTCATGAACCCAAAGCACGAACAGAGGGCAAAGGAAATACTCTCTAAATCTTTTCCGAACGCCTATCTTTGCACATCCTCCGATGTGTTTCCTGAAATCAGAGAGTTCGAGCGAACGAGCACCACCACTGTCAATGCTTATCTGGGGCCTATAGTCGACAGATACCTAACTGACCTGGAAAGCAGGACCAAAGCATGGGGGTTCGTTGGTAACGTTCTTATCATCCATTCGGGCGGCGGTGTGATGAGCACTAAACTGGCCCGAACAATCCCATCTCGAACTTGCCTATCCGGTCCCTCCAGCGGCGTGGTCGGTGGGGCTTACATTGGAGCTCTCGCAGGGCACAAAAACCTCATCACCTTTGACATGGGTGGAACAAGTGCAGATCTATCTTTGGTGTGGAAGGGGCAGCCTCTTGTTCAGTCGGGTTTCAAAGTCGAATTCACCATACCAATCCGTTTCCCCTGTGTGGACATTACAACCATCGGAACAGGAGGTGGTAGTATCGCGTGGATTGACGAGGGAGGCTCCCTGAAGAATGGGCCACAGAGCGCCGGAGCCTACCCGGGTCCCGCCTGCTATGGTCGCGGTGGCGAGCAGCCTACCAATACCGACGCCCAAGTTGTCCTCGGGGTCATCGATCCGGATCAGTTTCTTGGCGGCGCGATGAGTCTGGACGCAAAAAAAGCCCACCAGGCAATTGAAAAACATATCGCCCGTCCACTTGGAATGTCGGTGGAGAAAGCGGCCGACGGGATTCTGCGACTCGCCGATGCCAACATGATCAATGCCGTTAAACTGATCAGTGTAGTCCGTGGATACGACCCTCGCGACTTTGCCTTCGTCGCCTTCGGCGGCGCCGGTCCGATGCACGCAGTAACAATGGCGGCCGATTTAAAGATTCCGAAGGTCATCGTCCCACGATTCCCGGGCGTTACCTCTGCCTTCGGAGCTCTTCGAGTAGACATCCGGCACGATTTCATCCAACCAATCCTCAAGAAAACTGATAACATGACACATGAGGAACTGGCTCGAACGTATCGCAATCTGGAAAAAGAAGCACGGCAAACACTCAAAAGTGAGAATATCTCTTTAGAGCGTGTGGAGTTACATCGTCTTGCTGACGTAAAATACTTTCCACAATCAAAATACATGCCGATCTCCGTACCCCCAGGCCGGATTACTAAGAAAACACTAGAGAATATTGTTAACGACTTCCGCGAACAGTATCAACGGGAGTTTGGATACACGATTCCGGGAAAATTTGCGGATATTGAGATTAGTAATGCACGTTTGGCGGCTGTGGGCGTAGTCCCCAAGGGGACTCTGAGTAGATCTAAGAAGAAGGGAAGCCCGAAAGCTGCTCTGAAGGGTACTCGAAAAGTCTATTTCAGAGAATCCGGCAAATTCATTAATACCTCTATTTACGACCGAAGTGGCCTAGGCGTTGGAAATCGGCTGAAAGGTCCGGCTGTCATTGAACAACCAGACTCAACAACCGTCCTTCCACCTGAAGCCGTTGCAACTGTGGATACCCACCTCAACCTTGTAATTACAATCGGCAAGTCATGAGAAATCGGATAAGTTCTTAATAGCGAAATGAAACAATGAAATTCGCTCAGCCGTAATTATCGATTAGGAGCGCAAGGGCATGGCCAAGGCGAAAAAAAAGAAGACCAACACGATTATGGACCCAATCACCTTTGAGGTTCTTAGAAGTGCGTTTCGTGACCTCTGCACACAGGGCAGCGCGATGATCGAACGAATCGCTTACGCCCCGGCTATTACGGAAGGCCGCGATTTTTCAGTCTCCTTACTGACTGCGGACGGACGCCTCGTCGCCCACGGAACTCGCGATCACACCCCCCATTTCGGGACATTTGAAGGAACTGTCCAAAGCGTGGTTGAGGATGTGGAGGATGGCTTCAAACCCGGAGATGTATACATGTTTAACAATCCCTACCGGGGAGGGACACATACACAGGATGTCCGACTCGTCCGACCTGTTTTTTACAAGGGTCAACATATTGCCTTCACAATAGCCAACTGCCATTGGACCGACGTCGGAGGACCAGTTCCAGGAACCTTTAACCCCAACGCACGCGAGTATTACGCAGAAGGACTTATGGTTCCGACAACAAAACTATACGATCAGGGTAAACCGGTGAAGTCAAGTTTTGACCTGCTTCGTTGGAATGTGAGAGTGCCCCACGACAGGATGGGAGACCTAGCAGCTCAAGCACGTGCTGTCGAAGTAATGGAAATTCGAATTCAGGAGTACGCGGAAAAATATGGGGTAAAAACTATTCTCCGGGCGTTCGAAGAATCGATGGATTACTCAGAACGGCTCTTCCGTCAGGAGGTAGCCCGCCTGCCAAACGGGACATATCAATTTACCGACTATTGTGACATGGACGAAGGTCATCCTGATCACCCCAGAGTCAAAATCCATTGTTCTCTCACTATCAAGGGTGATCAAGTAACCCTAGATTTCACAGAGAGTGATCCGGCTCCAAAGGGGCCCACAGGTTTGACCTTTCCAGGGCTTACATCAGCCGCATTTGACGGTACGCTTCACTGTTTCCCTCACTTAACACCTCTAAATAACGGCATAATTCGGTCGGTCGGTTTAAAAACCATACCTGGAACTACCGTTCACATCCTACCCCCGACGCCAATGGCCGGTTACTGCGCAGGAACCTACGAGAAGGTAGACGCGGCGGTCATGGCCTGTTGGGCCCAGCCTCTCGCTCAAGTAGACCCAACTCAGATCCACGCGGGCACCGTCAACTTAGAAAATTGTGTCTGTGGGGGAATGCATCCGGAAACAGGTAATCGCTACGTATCCTACAACTGGATGGAGGGGGGACAAGGAGCTCGGGTGGACCGAGATGGTCCAAGCTACATGATGATGATGTTCGCAGGTGGAGCATGTAACCAGCCAATTGAAGTTCTGGAGCGATGGTTTCCGTATACATATCTCAAGGCAGAACTCCTTCCTGATTCTTGTGGCCACGGCAAGTTCCGCGGGGGATTTGGTTTCCAAAGGCACTACCAGTTATGGGGAGATGGGATCATTACTATTCACGGCGATCGAGAGGAAGTGACGCCCTACGGCCTATCCGGCGGGTTAAACGGATCTCCCAATACGCTCTCGCTCAATGAAGGGACAAAGCGCCACCAGCGCCTAGGGATGCACGCCACCGGAATCAATGTCGGCCCTGGCGATGTAGTTAATTTCCGAAGCAACGGAGGAGGAGGATATGGTGACCCAAGAAAACGAGATCCGAAATTGGTCCTTCAGGATGTAATGAACGAGATGCTCTCAGAAGAAATCGCTCGTAAAATCTATGGAGTTGTAATAAAAGTGGGCGATCCTGAGGCATTAGAGTACGAGATCAACTGGAAGGCTACCCGCGCCCTCAGGAAAAAAATGGCCAAGAAGAAATTCCCGATTGGCCACGGGCCAGGAGAAGTGCATCCCTTTGGACGGAAGTTGAAAGTAAAAGCTAAAAAATTAAAATCTTCTTAGTTCTTAGAAGAAACCACAAAAGAAGAAAAAAACCCACCGGATCACATCCGGTGGGTTTTTTTCGGAAAACAGAAAATTTCATGTCCTCAGTCTGTCCTCAACTTCTCTGCAGCAACCTGAACAGATTTAATAATGTTCACATAGCCCGTACATCGGCAAAGGTTTCCGACCAAAGCATCTCGAATTTCCGCCTCTGATGGATCGGGATTGCGATCTAAAAGAGACTTGGCCGTCAACAACATTCCCGGAGTGCAAAACCCACACTGCATTCCTGTATTCTCAAGAAATGCCTGTTGGATCGGATGAAGATCTCTTCCCTGTGCCAAACCCTCAACAGTCAAAATTTCTGAACCGTCTGCGAGAAAGGCAAATCGTAGGCAAGGCTTGATGGGCAAACCATCAGAGAGAATAGTACATGTGCCACAAACGCCACTTTCACATCCCTGCTTAGTTCCCGTTAATTGGAGACTGGCTCTGATAAAATCCACTAAGAGTTCTGACGACCGAACAGTCTCTTCCACGATCTCTCCATTGACCGTCAATCGGATTGTATGATGGATATCACCTTTCACAGTTTTTTCCTCGCTAACGTCCAAGCTTTCTCAGCACTTCGCCGGAAGAAAACCTTTGCCATCTCCAGGCGGTACGAGGCAGGTCCCCTGACGTCATCGATGGGTTCAACTCCATCCACCACGTACTCAGCCGCCTCCCTCAATAACTCCTCTGAAACCTCCTGCCCCTTCAGCACCTCTTCTACCCTCGAAGCACGAACGGGTGACGGAGAAACCGCACCCACTCCTACCCTTGCATCTACACAAGTCTTACCATCTTCAGCTAAAGCTAGACCAACACTGACACAAACAAAAGGCCGATCTTCCAAAGTCGTTGTGGTGTAGCGGAGGTACGCCATTCCCGAGCGAGAAGCCGGGGTAGGTAACCGGATTGAGGTCAGAATTTCATCCGGTGCTAGACTGTTCTCGTAATACCCTCGACATAGACTCTCAACCGGCAAAAATCTTTCACCACTATGACCCTGAACCACAGCCTCCGCGCCAGCCGCAATCAAGGCAGTCGGAGGATCAGAAGCGGGGTCGGCATGACAAAGATTTCCACCGATGGTCCCCATATTTCTTACCTGAGGATTGGCCACATAATGGGCCATCTCTACAAGCGCGGGATACTGTCCCCGAAGCTGAGTGTCATGTTCAATATCTCGGTGGAGTGAAAGGGCTCCGATGGACCAGCTACCACTCTCATTACTCTTAATTCCTGTGAGGGTGGGGATCGTATTCAAGTTAATAAGTGCTTGCGGGTGGTAAAGCCCCTGCCGCATTAGGAGAGTCAGGGCTGTCCCCCCTGCAATAACCCGTGCGGATTCACCATAGTGTCTGAGAGCCTCAATTGCCTCTTCGATCGAGGTAGGCTTGATAACCTCAAATGGCTTCAAGGCTTCAGCCCCTCTGATTGACGAAGGGATTCAAAAACCCGAACGGGAGTTAAAGGCAAATCCTTCACCCGAATCCCAACAGCATCAAAAATTGCGTTCGCGACTGCGGGCGCTGTTGGCACCAAGACGGGCTCTCCGATCCCTTTTGCATTGTAGGGTCCTTCGGGATCATCAGTCTCCACAATTATAGGAATTACCTCCGGCATATCTTTAGAGGTAAATATTTTATAGTCTGCAAGGTTGCCGTTAGTAAACTGTCCATCCTCAATAACTAAATTCTCGGTCAGACCATAGCCCAGTCCCTGTGACAAACCACCGTGTATCTGAGCCTCCAATAGCATGGGATTTATAGCCCGCCCTACATCGTGAGCTGCGGCAACTTTGAGGACACGAACCCGACCCGTTTCCATGTCGACTTCTACTTCAGCAGCATGTGCCGCGAAGGAATAAGCCGGCGAGATGTTTCCGGTTCCCGTCATATGGTCAATGAATTCGGTTGGCGTGTCGTAATGTGCTGTCTCCAAAATAGCTTCGCTTCCCTGCCGATAGGTAGCCGCTTCGGCCACCTCACCGAGAGTCATCGATCGGTCAGGGGAAGATTTAACAAAGGCCATTCCGCTCCGAAGATCCAGATCTTCCGGCGCGGCCTCCAGTTTCTCGGCCGCCACTCGAAGAAGTTTTTCTCGGGCCTGCTTGGCTGCGTTGTAGACAGCGTTACCAGAGATGAACGTCACGCTAGACGCACTTGCTCCACGGCTATCCATGGGGGCGTTCTCCGTATCCATGGTGTACACGCGAACATCTTCAAGATTCATACCAAGGGTTTCTGCAGCAATTTGTGATAGGACTGTCTTCGCACCTTGACCACAATCTACGGTGCCTGTGATAACGCTAGCTGAACCATCGTCGTGGATCTTCAGGAAAGCCCCAGAACAATCAGCATCCCAATAGGCACGTGCACCAACAGTATAAATCATCCCTGCGATCCCTCGCCCGCGGCGAACTGTACCGTTAGTAGGTCGATCCGAATCTTTCCAGCCCACGTCGATTGTACGCGCTGCCTTCTCGATACACTCTTCCATAGCACAGGTTGTAATCTGCCATCCCACCGGTGTCACGTCGCCAGGCTGTGTTGCATTTTTTTTGCGTAGATCGACAGGATCGATTCCCAACTCTTGTGCGAGTTCATCCATCTGAGTCTCAACTGCAAAAGTTACCTGAGGACCACCGAACCCTCGAAAAGCATTAGCCCAACTTTTGTTGGTATAAACTACGTAGCCGTCATAACGAACATTCGGCACCCTATATAAAGAGGTACAAATACTTCCCCCGACACCTGTTGTGGCTGGAGTCACATTGTTGTAGGCTCCATTGTCGACGTAGGACTCTCCTTTCCGGGCCACTAATGTTCCATCTTTATCAGCTCCTGTCCACATGCGAATCTTTAATGCACTTCGGTGCCCAGAGGTAGCAAACTCTTCCTGCCGAGACAAAAAAAGTCGAACAGGGCGCCCACTCTTCTGGGCGAGAAATCCAGCTAGGGCCTCGTTCCCTCCAACCTTAGACTTTCCACCAAATCCGCCTCCGATAAAAACCTCATTCACGTGGACGTTCCCAAGAGGGGCACCCAAAGCGTTGGCCAACTCACGACGAAGGATATCGCTCGCCTGAGTAGATGCCCAAAACTTAAACCGACCCTGTGTGTCGCACTGGGCAACGCACCCATGTGTTTCCATAGGAGTTTGTGCAACTGGCTGTGTTGTGAATTCGCCCTCGATCACTACCGCAGCTTTGCTAAGGGCCCCTTCACAATCACCTGCGTTCCGGACAACATGGGCGGCAATGTTCCTCTCTTTAGTCTCGTGTAAAAGCGGTGCTCCCGGTTGAACGGCCTCCTCCGGATCAAAAACACCAGGCAACAGGTCATATTCAACCTCGATGAGCGAAAGTGCCTCCTCCGCAGTATCCTCATCTACAGCCGCAACTGCAGCAATTTCATCTCCGACAAACCTAACCCGATCAATGGCCAACGGATACTTATCCTCATGGGGGTGACCCAAAAAATGATACTGAATCTTCGGGGTGTCCTCGGCTGTAATAACGGCCTTAACACCTGAAAGCCGTTCAGCCTTCGAGGTGTCAATGTTTCGGATCCGAGCGTGAGGATGAGGACTCCGCAGGATCTTCCCATGCAACATTCGAGGAAGGGTAATATCGAAAGCATACGTCGCTTCTCCAGTTAGAAGAAGCTCGCCGTCCACCTTAACCGCTCGCTTGCCTACGATTGCCAGGTCACCATTTTCAGCATTCAAATGGACATCCCCTAATGATTAAAATTCAACGAAAAACAGAAGGAGGGCTCCGAGACTAGTTGGCAACAAGACCCGGAAACCCCCTTCCCTTCCAACGCATTTGAGTCTTCAAGCGACGATGAGAACAAAACTCACCGACCGCTCTTCGCAACCGCTCCCCTTAATTCTTTAGGGACGTTTCGGGATGATCGGCGGCTTTGGCTGGAATTCATTCGTGTAGTAGTTCGCTACGGGTTCGACATTTTTTATATTCCTTGCCTCCGCAATGATGTCACGTGTGAACTTCATCTTCCCGTAACCAATATGACCTAATCCATTCATCTCAGTGTCGGCTGTAATCAGATGATCGACGGCGATGTCCCAGTGCGCCCTTGCCAATTGCGCATTGATCTCGCCATGATGCTTGAGGAAGACCTTTGTCCCTTCGGCAGGGTGTTCTACCCCGTAGGCCAAGCCCTTCAACGAGGCACGCATGAACTTCCGGAGGAAATTCTGGTCGTTGCTAATCATCTTCTCTGTCGCCAAAAATCCGTTCGAGTACATATCCAATCCATGATCTGCATATAGGATCTTAGTAACCGGAACATTGGCTGCTTTAGCAACCTTGATTACGTTCGGGCCCACTGTGGTATAAGTCACTAGCCCATCTACCTTGCCAGAAACCATGGCCGGAATTTTGGAACTCCACGACATCGGAACAAACGTTACCTTAGCTGCATTTATCCCTGCAGCCTTCGCTAACGGCGGGAACAGTACGCTACCATCTTCTTCTGCAACCGTAGCAATCTTTCTGCCCTCAAGTCCATTGACATTCTTAACACGGTCTGCCCTGGCAAAAATGACATGCATGCTCTTGGTATGCCATACACCAATGGCCCTAACCTTAACCCCCTGAGAACGTGCAATTACAAGCGTATCCACTCCACCCGAGGCAACGGTGCAAGCTCCAGTAGATGTCCGCTTTGCGTTATCCATACCGCTTACACCCTTAATAAATTTCACGTTCATGCCCTCGGCCTTATAAAAGCCCTTCTCTCGGCCAACGTAAAATCCAACGTGTTTACCATAAGGATTCCAGGCAAAACAAAAAGTGACATCTTTCGACTCAGCTTTTGTCGTCGGAAGGAATCCACCGACACAGAAAGCCAAAAGTCCAACAATTAGCAACCTCGGGAACCTCATACCCAAACCTCCTTCGAAGACTATACTCGAATACCGCTCAAACCGCAGGACGACACCGCCCAAACGTCATCATGACACACTGTCCACTACTGCCGAGCCATAGGGCATCCCAGGTACAGTGCAAACCAAC
>CAYTIB010000116.1:0-16636 GCA_964437725.1 uncultured bacterium
CGGAAGTCTCACAGAAAAGATTACAAAAGATGTGACCTTGAATTGATAGGCTTAGCGGGTATTCCGGCAACAACTGCGTCTGGTGGTACATCCTTCGTTACTACAGAGCCAGCCGCAATTATAGCGTGATCCCCTATGGTAACATCCTTCAAAATAACTGCGTGCATTCCAATCAAAACGTCATCTCCGATAAGAACTTTTCCATCATCTATCGCTTGCAAACGCATCGGAACTCCGGATTCTGTACCGTGCCGGGAAGCAACAATTACTACGTGCGGGGACATGATACAATGCTTACCGATGTGGATTTTTCCATGCTTACCGGCAACGAGATGGCAAAATTCGCCTATCTGTGTCCACTGACCAAGAACAATATTCTCGGCATCACGAAATTGGGCCGTATATGCTATATGATGGTTGTCTCCTTGAAGGGTAAGCTTCTCCCGTTGGGCCAAGCTCGTATTGTCATATTCATTCAGAATCCACGGAAGATGACTTAAAAGACGAGCGGCCTTCGATACAATTCGCAGGAATGTTGCAAGATTTAACCCGCGCTCCTTCATTTCAAACTCCCTTAGCTCGCCGAATAATAACATCTACCAAATAGCCGCGACATATTCCGATAGAAAATTCAGAAGATGGTTTTCTAGGGCTCACTGGGCTTATGTCGGATCTACAGAAGAACTACTCAAACATCTCCCATGTAATCGGACTTTCTTTGTCGAGGCTAACATTCAATTTCTTTCCCACGATTTCGCTAAAGTGCTTCGGTTCCAAACCGATTTCCGCCTTACCAGAACGCAGAAAACACAAATCTTCCGCTTGAACCACCACACCCTCCGACAACATCCTACGTGAGTGAATCGAACGTTTGAAACGCCGGTACACAGAACGACTCTCCCCCAAATCTTGAGGCACTTCAGATTCGTTTTGAAGAATCGAATCAATAAGAGCAATCTCTTTGACCAGAGATTTAAATTCATTAGGGCTAATCGAAACGGGCGCATCCGGCAATTTTGATGGATTCGAGCCCTCAAGCATTAAATGTTTCTCGATAATACAACTACCTCGGCTAACGGCGACTAGAGAGGGAGTAATGCTTGTCGTATGATCAGAAAATCCAACCGGAATCCCAAAGGCATCCTGAAGCAGCCTGATAGTATCGAATTGCAGCTCTTTCGGACAGGCGGGATATTCGCTGAGACAATAAAGCAATACACTATGCACGCTTTTTTGCACACAATTAAGGGCCTCTTGGATTTCTTCGAAAGTTCCCATCCCGGTTGAAATAACTATAGACTCACAAAAGCTAGCAGCACGTTCTATTAGTGGAAAACAGTTAATATTGGAAGAAGCAACTTTCAGAACTCGAACATCCAACTCCTCTAGCCAATCAAGTGTAAGGAAATTGGTGATCGTTGACATAAACTCCAACCCATGGCTTCGGGCTCGCTTGATAAGAACTGGATACCATTCCTTCGGCATTTCAAGGGAAAGAAGCACATCGAAAATTGGGTCACTTCGTAAAACAAGATCCTCGGCTAAAAAACTCTGACACTTGATAGCATGGGCACCGGCCTCTGCTGCTGCATCGACCAATTGTTCCGCCTGTTTCAGGGATCCTCCATGGTTAGAACCCATTTCAGCGATAACAAATGTACGCCTTTCATTTAGGCATTTTACAAGTAGGTTTTCCAAGGAATTATTACGTCCATTTGGTAGGGCTGGTTTGCGCATGAAACCTTAAATTCACCACAAGTATACTTGTTTCGTTCTTAGACCTTCTCTAATCCCTCTCGTAAAAACTGCCTCATATTCTCAAGCGTTTCAAGGATTCTTACTCTCCCCATATCCACCAAGCCAGTTGAAGAAAATAAGAACCTTATTTAAGAACGCACTGACATTGACCAGTCACAGCCTCTAACCCATCCGTCATAACAGCAAGATCCATCTCTACAATTTGATGGGCGGGACGAAGTCGGCTTATGGAAAGTCGATAAACCACCTCATTGCCACACATAACAGGGCGACGAAATTTCAAATCTATTGTCTGCAACACAGACCCTTCACCCGGTAGGTACATTCCTATCAGACGAGAAAACCGGCCACTCACGAGAAACCCATGGAGAATTGGACCTGGATACCCTAAATCACGAGCGAAGGCTTCATCTTGGTGTATGCGGGCATAATCTTTATAAATATCCACAAAAGCCTCAACTGTTTTCCAATCGAAAGTCACACTTTGCGTAACCTGTTGCCCTACAGAAAGATCAGAAAATGAATGTTGGCAGGGTGGTGTCGAGTCCGTTACTTTCAAAACCAACCCCACCAAATAATTTTTTTGGAAAAAGAAACGGATTTCAAAAACATGACAGGACCCTTCAAATCCGGTAACAAAAAATCATATCGCCACCCTTAATGTTTTCCCTTACAATCCCATCGAAGATTCTCTATACTCATGCACTTTCGTCCGAAATTCTTCTATTCTTTTTAATTTGGCCATTGACCATCTGCTCTTCGTTCACGGTAGTAAACCGCATGGGAACCTTGTAGCGATTGAGACGCTCCATACAGAACTTGCGGAGCCGTTTTGTTAAAACTCCTGGATCCTCAGGATTTTTCAGGAAAACTCGCGCACAGGGCACCTGCCCTAATAAGGGATGGGAAACACCGTAAACCATAATGTCCCTCACATTGTCTGCCTGCAACAATACGGTTTCTACCTCCACAGGAAAAACCTTTTGCCCACCAACATTAATCATGTCAGAGTCGCGACCAAGGAACCGGATCATATCCCCTTTAACCTCAACATTATCACCTGTACATAACCACCCATCATCGCCAAACGGGTTCGGAGCGTTTAAGTATCCAACCATATTAGATTCCGAGCGCACCCACAGAACATTGTCGATGATTTTTGTTTCAAAACCATCTCCACCGACCTTAACCCATGTACTGTCAGGAGACTTCGACTTGGAACGCAAAACGCCTAGTTCTGACATGCCGTAGGTTTGCTTCAGTTCCACATTGGGGAATACTTTATGGACAGAACGCAGTGTAGTATCAGGCATTACCTCAGCCCCGTAGGTAATCAAACGAATTGAAGAGAGGTCAAACGATTCCCAGGCTTTAGAAGCGATCAAAACGTTTAGAAATGTGGGTGTGGTGGGAAGTAGTGTTGCCCGTGAGTCTTGTATAGCTCTACAAACTGATTCAGGTGTTCGAGCATGTAGACATACTCCCAACCCCCCATTAGACGCAGTGGACAAAAGAGTATTAAATCCTCCAAAATGATCCATTTTCAGAAATAAAACAGTTCGCCAAGCGGGCCGCGGCTTTAGAAACTTTCGAAAAACGCGTTCACAGTCGTGCATAATACCCTTGGGCTCTCCAGTAGAACCAGATGTAAAGACAATCAAGCCCGACTCGTTTCGCTCTTTAAAATCATTCACTAACTCATTTTTCTTAACATCTTTGAACCACTCAAAGGTATGCTCTTCCTCTCCATTAAAAGTGAATTGGCACTGTACTCCTGCAATACTCATCAATTCGGGGAACTCTGGCACGTTCTCTGGGGTAAAAGGCACCAAAATGGCTTTCCGCCTTATCAAAGCAAAGAACAGCGCACATGTCTCGGGAGAATAGTCACCCAAGACACTGCACACTGTGGCGTGGCCAACTCCTAAATCTGAAAGTTCCTCCTCCCACCGAGCGCACATTTCAAAAAATTCGTGATAGTTATGTTCGCGACCCTTCCAGAAGAAAGCTGAAGACTTACCATAGGATTCCATTCTGGATAAAATCGTCGGAATAGCTTTTGTAGTTTCAACCGGTTGATTGGACATCTAAAAACCTATCATTATCGAATCAAGCAAATAAAAAGAAAATTTACACCACGACTAATCAAAAATTCAGATTTCGGAACTAGGCATTAACATTTTTTTCAAGAAATTCCGTAATAGCTTTTATAGTTATGAGGTCACCCAGAGATTCAGCAGGGAGACTAACATCAAACTTATCTTCAATGGCCATCTGTACAGTTGTAAGATCAAGCGAATCCAGACCAGACTCCAGAAGAGAACTATCTTCGTCATTCAAATCGGGCAAATCCGGATCGCATACCTCGTGAATTACCGCAATCACTTGGTCTTTAAAGGGACTCATATATTTCTCCGATAAGGGAACCGAGAAACAGGGAAACATTCATCGGGGAAGAACGTGCCGACCTCCAGAATTTGACCACGAGAACAATTTCTATCGCGTTTGCCTAGCTAACTGCACAAGTCCAGGGACTATCCGTCGGAAAAATCAAACTTCTCAAAATCTGCGAAAGAGAAGAAAATATGACCTAGACTTTCTTGCCCTGAGAAAATCTCACAATCAGTTAGTCGATTGTTGAAATTTTTTTTCAACTCTAATCTGCCCTGCGCTGCGTCCTCTGGTACCAAAGGTCGAGAAATACTTAATCTAGTAAATACCCATTTTCCCCCTTCAGGGGGCAACAAAGCATTATGCAAATGAACCGCCATAGATGTGTAAACTTCTATCGGAGCAAAGCTAGTATCAGATGTTATCTGAATGGAAGAGGATTCAATCAAAGTCGAATTTCTGATTTTCTCTTCGTCATATGGAATGGATTCGTGTACGGGGCGATCCGTCTTTACGAACCATCCCGCCATATCTCCATCCGCAACTTTTAATTGAAAATCAACTAATGCACCATCTGGTACAGCTGTTTTCAAACCCGGTTCGCCATACCAAGCTTCCGGTTGATGTTGGACCAAGTGCCTAAGGTTTATAACCACAGGCCCCTGTGGAATCCCTAATCCCGATTCCTCCAGGCCTTGCATCATTGCGATATACAAGTCAGTACCGTGTACATATTTTCGATCACCCCGATATTTAAATTCTGGTGAGAAAATCTTCACCTGTTCCTATCTCACTTTTAAATTTAAGTCTAAAACACCATAGGAAGAACACCGAAAACCCATATCGGGTCCAATTTGTTAGATTGTGACACATCTATTAAGAAGTAAGGCCTCCATCTATAACCAAAGTTTGACCCGTCAAAAAACTGGCTTCATTTGAAAGAAGAAAACGAATAGCCCCCACTATATCTTCTGGCTTACCCAGTCGACCCAAGGGAGTTCGACGACTAACACTATCGAGTTGCCCCTTCTCAAGGTGAGACACTAATTCTGTCTCCATATATCCCGGAGCAACCGAGTTAACGGTGATATTCCTCCTCCCAAGCTCACGCGCTAGCGAACGAGTCATTCCGTCTATAGCAGCTTTGGTTGCAGAATAAACAGCTACGCCTTTATATCCCCGCATGGATACAATCGATGAGACATTCACAATTCTTCCGTAACGTCGGATGAGCATCCCACGGACTACGGACCGAGTCAGCGCGATTGTACCTCTCAAGTTAATATCAATCAGAGAGTCAATATCCTCATCAGACTGTTGAACCATAAGGCTGTTAATGGAAATGGCTGCGTTGTTAACCAAGGCCTGAATAGGGCCAACTTCCTTTTCAGTCTGCCTAACAACCTTACGCAGGGATTTTTGGTCAGCAAGATCTGCTTTAAAAAAAACGAGCCTGCCTGGTAACTCGTTGATCAGTTCTGTAAGTTCAGGACTTTCTTTGCGACTAAATGTTACAACCTGATAGTCTGCCTCTAGCAGCGCACGAACCGTTGCAAGGCCAAGTCCTCGACTTCCGCCGCTTATTAAAACAACACGATTGCTATTCTTTTCCAGCTTCATAATTTGATTGCTGATGGTTAGAGTATCTATTGGTAAAGTAGGTGTTTTTCGAAATTGATTTCGCCGGGACACCGAAAACAGAAGTATAGGCTGGGACATGCTTTGTCACCACTGCACCCAATCCGATCTGTCCGCCTGTGTGGATTCGTACATGATTGTTGATGCAAGCACTAGCACCTACCATAACGTTCCGGTCCAGAGTAACACTTCCACAGAGCATAACTTGCGCCGAAATCCAGCAATTTTCTCCAATCTTACAATTATGTGCGATATTCACTTGATTCCCAATTCGTGTCCCACTTCCGATAAAAGTATCTTTTAACGGCCCCCGCAAAATACAACAGTTCGGTCCAATTCGCACATCATCTCCGATCAATACTTTTCCTAGATTTGGAAAGTCCAACCAGCTACCGTCCTCACATTCACTCACAGCAAGACCATCACCACCAATCGTACAATTAGACTGAATTACCCCATTGTTACCGATCACTGTGCCCGAATTAATAAATGTATTAGAACCAATTTGCGTACTTTCCCCGATTTGCACACCACGACCAACAACGGAAAAAGGGCCTACCCCTACTCCCTTACCTAGCTCAACATCTTGTGCGATTATTGCCGTTGGGTGAATCTCTCCTGAGAACCTGCAAGGGAACAATACCTTCAATGCTCGCACAAACCAGGTTGTCGGATTATCAGTCTGAATAAAACAACGTTCTGGATCCTCAGGAATTGCCACTTCCACAACAACAACTGAAGCCTTTGTTTCAGCGATTCGACTGACAGTACCAGGACTTGTCCCCCGACAAAACACAAAAGAACCTGCTTTCGCATCCTCCAAAGCAGCAACTGAAATCACCTCCGTATCCGGACTCCCTACAACTGCTACAGGTTCTTCCCCAACTTGCTGAAGAATCCAACCTGCAGTGACCGGCTCAGGCAATGCTTTTGGGAACGCAATATCGGGCATGGTATTAATTCCCCATCTTAACGTGGGGTCATTCTCTTTCAACTAACTTGCCGAAAGAGACAAAAAGCCTCCGCTAAAGGGACTCCTGCCGCTGCACCACGAACACGGGCAAGAGCCGTCAAATATTCCGGAGAGCGCGAGTGAGGAAATTCCCGAATCTCTCCAGAATAGGCTCGAAGAGCATCTATCTTTTGTTGCAGATGCTCATCTTGGATCTCTGCAAACCAATTAGGAGAGAAACCGCCCATGGTATTCCACTCCGTACCAGAGGGGTTTTCCCACAAAAGGATTCGACTGGGACGATGATCCCAAACAGGTCTAGTCGCTGCCATAACACCTTTGAACACCATGCCATGGTCCGTATTCACATCCTCGGCCCAGTGGGTATATATAATATGCGGTCGGACGACTTCGATACGGGCTTCAATATCTTTGGTAATCTCCAATTGTGATCGTTCATCAAACCGGCAGCAAGGACGATCGATCACCTCCGATTCGACTGCACCCAAAACACGAGCCACCTGTTTGGCCTCTGCAGCCAGACTCTGAACATCAGCAACTACCCTCGGCTCGTTCAACTCGCTAATATCGTACCGGGATGACACACCACTCCCGAGTATCAATATGTAAACCTTCGCGCCCTCAGAAGCCCACTTGGCAATTGAAGCCCCACAACCGATAACTTCGTCATCAGGATGAGCAGCAACTACAAGAATTCTATTTTCAGTAGGAGATAAATTCATTAGATCGAAACCATAGGTCTTTGCAAGTTTGCTTTCGATTGAGTAGCAATATAATTTTGAAGATCTTCACGCCAACATGGTGGTGCTTTACCTAACCACCGTTCGAGTCGTTGGGTGGAAAGTTCTGCGGAAGATGCCCGAATCGCATCCCTTGCCATATTTTTTGATTCCACAGCAACTAAAGGGCCTTTAGCATTCAATATATCCTTCAATGCCAATAAAAACTCGTATTTAGTACACCCATCCCGGCTTCCAACATTAACAACCCCTGTCCTGGGGGATTTCATAAATAGAATCATAGTTTCAACCAAACTAGCTGCCGAAATCGGACTAAACCAAACATCCTTGTAACCGAACACCTGCTCAGTTCCATTAAGAGCCTCCAGAGCCCAGTTTAGAAATCCTCTATCAGCCAACTGATTGATTCCATAAAATGCGGTTCGAATCAACAATAATCGACCATTTTTCCAACCCGTGGCCAAATTTTCTGAGTCCAATTTCGTTTGGCCATAAATCGAAAGAGGATAACAATCGGACTCTTCTTGATGTGGGGGACTTCCATTTCCATATACACTGTCGGAGGAAAGATGGATTAAACCACAAGACCAAGGCAGGCACAACGATGAGATCCTACCTACTCCCTCAACGTTAATCGCTCTTGCTTCTTCCGGAAAACGCTGACAAAAATCCACATCTGTCTGGGCAATACAGTTAATAATCCAATCCGGACGCGCCTCTTCAAGCAAAGAAACCAGATCACTCTCAGAGACATTCAATAGGTCTAAATGAAACGCTTTCCCTAAAGGAGGGCGAACCGAACGATAGGTGGTCCACACATCCCAACCCTCTTCCGAAAAGCGTTTCAGGCAGTGACTTCCCAATAATCCACTGCCACCAAGAATAAAAACAGTTAAATTCTTTTTCTCGAAAAAACCTCGATCTCTTACCACCAGTTTTTTCCCTGTCTCATATTATTAGTACTTAAAAAATGAACCCTAATATGGCTTCAAAAGTCTCGTTTAAAGGCACACGACGACGTACTATTTTGAACCTCAATCCTTTCTATCTCAACAAGAACACGGTCAGCTCCCTTTCCATCCACGAGTCCCCAAGCCTTTTTTCCCATCTCGTGAATTTTGTCCTCATTGCGAAGAAGTGATAGCACAGCATCGCTAATATTCTCCTCGGAAACAGACGAAAACCACCCCAGATTGATACCGGCACCTACATCGTTTAAAAAAGCGGCCATGGCTCTCTGGGTTTCATCCGTCATTATCATGATCGATGGAACACCCAGACAGCAGCGCTCAAAGGCACTACCTCCCGCAGCGCCGATAATTAGATCGGCATTAGCCATTCTTCTTGCCATGTCTGTTACATCGAATTGGAGATCCACAGGACACACAAACTCCTCAGCCAATCTCTGTATTCGTTCTAAATTGCAGTTCGCTCCACCAAGAATAATATCCACATCAAGCTTTTGCCCCCGCACAATCTTGGATAAAGCATTTAACACCTTTTCGGTTTGGTTCTTCGAATCTGCTCCTCCAAAAGAAATTAATATTTTTTGAATTGGGCGTGTCATAGGAGACAAGAGGCGGTGTTCCAAAAACTCAGCTCTCACCAAAGCATAAGAGGGTCCAATTAAAAGCTTACAAAAAGGAGAAACACGAGAAGCGTAGTCATCTCGCTGAAACCCAGGTGAAGGATTCAGGAGCCAATCCCCCCACGAGTCCCGTCCTGCAATATCATCGACGATCAATACCCGAGACACTTTTTTCGAAGCTTTAAAATGCCACTCAGAATCCAACTCTGGATGATCGATTATAAGTAGGTCTGCAGGCACATGGCCCATCCACGAATCGAAAATCAAATCATCGAATTCGCTAGAACCAACGGGCAAAAAATGAACATCAAAACCTCGAGCTAATAATAATTCAGCCGGGTGACCGGATCTCGCTTCTAAGCCAAACGAGACCTCCCATCCAGCAACTACCAACCGCTCTGCAATTGCCAAGCAACGTAGGACATGACCTAAACCCAGTACCTTCGAACCATCCGCGCGGATAAGAGCTCGTTTGATCGCCATTACCTCGTCGCAACCTTGAGTATTTCCTGAACTTTGTCACCTCGGAGCCGTTTCTCCACATCACCCTCAGCAAAAGCCTCGTTGACTACCCGGAAAACATGGGAGTAAGCAGAAACAGCTTGTAAAACATCCTCATCTGAATGACTAAAAGACAGGTGATGTGTTCCGGTAGTCAGCACTCCACAAGCAAGAACTTCTTGCCGTAGTAAAGTCCGGAGTGCCCAAGGATCAATATTATCCGGGGTATTTCGATATTGAATCCGGCTAAGGCACGGGCGTCCAACAATATCAAAACTTCCTTCAAGGTTGTTGTCTTGGATAGCCTTTCGAACTCCTTCAATCAGCTTTTGTCCCTGCTTATCGATATGATCTAGTACCGGCTCGGCTTGCATTTTACGAATGGTTGCTAAAGCTGCAGCCAAAGAAAGAGTCTCACCTCCATTTGTAAACGAAAAAAAGACTTGTTCCAGTTTACGCATTATGTCTTGACGACCAACCAGTGCAGCGATGGGATACCCATTGGCCATAGCTTTCCCAAAAGCTGCCAAGTCCGGTAAAACGCCGAAAAGTGACTGGGAACCTCCAAGATGATGCCTAAATCCTGATATTACTTCATCAAAGATTAACAGAGCTCCATGGTCATGAGTCAGTTCTCGAACTGTCTCAAGAAATCCAGGAACTGGATCGGTGGAATGGATCGGTTCTAAGATAACAGCAGCGAAATCTCCAGGTCGTGCTTCCAAAAGTTTTTTGAGAGTACTTGAATTATTGTATTCGAAAGAATGCGTTAGGGATTTAACCGATTCTGGAATCCCTAAACTCCAGTTGGTACAGGCAATAAACCAGTCTTGCCAACCATGATATCCACAAACTGCCACATGTTCACGACCTGTAAAAGCACGGGCCAAACGTATCGCTCCGGCTGTCACATCTGAACCATTTTTAGCAAAGCGAGCCATTTCAGCGCAGGGAATGACTTCCTGAAGTAGCTCAGCTAGCTCGACCTCCAACTCGGTAGAGAGACTCATCAAAACGCCGCGTTTCATCTGGGACTCAACGGCACCGTCTACATCAGGATCACAATAGCCCAGAATAATTGGAGCCAGCCCATTTACAAAATCGACATAACCATTACCGTCCACATCCCATACATGAGAACCCTTACCATGACTTAGAAACAAAGGTCCCCCACCCCGACTCCAATTAAGGTAGCCTTTACTAAATGTCTGGCTTCCACCTGGGATCACCTTCTCGGCCCGCTTCAAAAGAGCCTCCGACTTTTCGTACGAAAGTCGACTTTCGGGATCCTTGCCTATCTTACCTCTACCAGATTTTTCCCTCGATAATAACGGATCCAAAATAATCAAGAACCTCCGCCAAAAATTAGGGGCCAAGAACCGAAGGCAATTCCGATTAAATTCCGCTTGGGATACTACATCTTCTCATTAAATCATTTAAAGCCTTGACCACACCCGTTAATCATTTCTCGTAAGAATCTTCTACTGAGAATAGAAGCTTCAAGCTAGATGAGAGTTCAATTGCAAAAGTCGCAGATCCCTCGTCACCAAACTCACGATATCCATCCACCCGAACGCAGGATTGTGAGGATAAAGTTTCTCATAGATTGCTTTCACGAGAAGGTAATCCTCCTTCTCATCAACAGTCCATCTTAAATGTGAAAAATCGACCATACCCTTATGCTCTGCAATCCGAAATGGAATCCCTACCTTATCTTTCGAACAATAAATATAAGGGGTTACATGCTCCCGGTGATAAGGGCTAACGGCCTCCTGTTCTGCTCGTGAAAGAGCTTCAAAAGAGAACACCTCAACATCTAGTCCATCAGGAAATGTTCGCGTCAATGTATTAGAAAGGTAGTCAACTTCATGGGATCGGTCGTTATATGCGGAAACAACGTCATCTATAATTTCTGGATCATGCAAGGGACAGTCCGCCGTCAGGCGCACAACCACATCTGCATCCTCACCGCTTGCTGCAATTAGGTAACGACTCAGTACGTCTTCTTCGCTACCTCGATAGATAGTGACCCTATTGTTAATTGCATCAACAATGGGATCATCTGCGCTTCCTATCGGAATAGCCAAACAAACGCTATCCAACCTGCAACTCCGGAGTACTCGGTCCAACATATGGACCAGAAGAGGTTTTCCTGCTACCTCTTTTAGCACTTTACCGGGAAGCCGACTAGAACCCATTCGAGCCTGAATAACGCCAACCACTTTCATAAATATCTGAATTAAACCCTCAACGATCTCACGAACACTTTGCTTGCCACAGAACCATATTCAGCAAAACAACTTTCGAATCACCACTTCAAGATGTATCAATGCCAGACTCAGTATTCAGTCCCCTTGCGGCAAGAATCTCTACAAGCTTCCCATAGGAAGTGAGTGCGATAATTTCTCGAAGGTCCAACTTAATAGCGTAAGCACCCTCTATTGCCAAAACCAAATCGATGTGGCGTAAAGAATCCCACGCTGCAAGCGTCCTCATTTCACAACTGGAGGTTACATCGGCCTGCGCCATTCCCATCACGCCTGCAAAAAGACGCCTCGGATCAGGCATCCTGTTCTGCCGAATTACCACGGATCCATTCCTCTTGCGTTACCATGGAAATAACATTGTCGCGGTAGGACCCATCTGCCCAAAACATATTCTCGATTCTTCCCTTTTCACGAAATCCACATCTCTCATGAATCGAGCGTACAGCCACATTGTCAGCAACTGCCGCACTGATTACCATCCGCAGATTTAATCTTAAAAAAGCTACCTCTAAAAGAAGCTGATACGCTTCAAGAGCAAAAGGACCTTTCCGATATTCCGCCTCACCAATTAAAACCGAAACGTGTGCAGTCCGGTTAATGTAGTCAATGGAGCTTAGTCCAGCGATTCCGATGTGACGTTGCTCATTTTTTGCAACTATTGCCAATGCCATTCGAGAACCATATGGTTCTAACGAGCGAACAAATTCTACCTGCTGTTCAACGGAGTTTGGCCAATTTTGTGCGACGAGATAGCGAGTGGTTACAGGATCAGAAAGCCAGGAATGCCAAGTCCCTCGAGCATCTTCTTCGGTCGGATGTCGAAAATAAATAAGTTCACCAACCGCGTACGCGTTTGGGTAGCCCTCCATCGAGATCACCTCCTTATGGACAATCGTTCTTCCCTAATGTTTTCATCCTGAGAAAAGCATCACCCTATCATTGAGTCAATACACGCCTTTCGCGATTAGATTGATGGGCCGAAAGCAATAGAGCTAACACTTCACGGCCCGTCGCAAGGGATGTAACAGGTTCTTCAATACCTTCGATACAGTTTAAAAAATGTTTTAACTCATCCACAAACATCGAATTATTGTCATAATTTCGAGGGGTATCCCACCGGCGCCAACTATCCCCATCAGCTTCATATAACTCAACCATTCGTGAGTGGACGTCCCAAAGAATAGTTCCTTCTGCACCCAAAAACTCGTACCGTCGAGTATAATTCCGACAGAGATAATCGAGTTGAATTTGAGCTATCACTCCACTTTGAAACCTGAGAAGCATACTGGCAACATCTTCAGTATCAATCTCCAAGTCACTAAGGTGTCCTGAAAAACAAACGAGCTCTTTTACAGGACCGAGAAACCACGAAGCGTAATCAAGCTCATGGGAATCGAAAATGACCCCTCCACCCAAAGATTCTTGAGCAGAATATGTGTTCCGATAATCTTCCCAGGGATGCCAATCTGGAAGATATTGGCCGGCCATAAAACGAGCGGTCAAAACACGCCCGATTACTTCCTCATCTAGAAGATCTTTTATGCGTTGCAACGCAGGGTGAAACTTCCAGTTTGAACCAAGAAAACCGACCAGCTTGTTCTGGCGGACACTATCAAGTAACTCGTCCACTCCCTCGAGTGAACAGGCCAAAGGTTTTTCGACAAACAAATGACAACCGAATTTTGCAGCCAACGTGGCAACTTCTAGATGTGAAGAGCTAGGAAGTGTTACAAAAACTACATCAGCAATTTCGGCCAATTCTTCATTAAAGGTGGGGTAAGGTTTTGCTCCCCATTCTCTTTGTGCAATATCACGTCTTCCAGGATCAGGGTCCACCGCGATCAATTCCTTTTCGCCAATGGACACCAAATTCCTCAGATGACGGCTTCCAATAGATCCACATCCAACTACCAAAAACTTCATAGCACCACCTACTTGGATTTATGTGTTACCAGGGAAAGCAGTCTTCCATTCGATTTAAATACGTTGAGGGCTTCCTTGAAGGGAGCGGTCAATCCTCTCCTTTTTCTTGGGCTGCTTTCTCAGAAACAAAACTCATTACCATTTGAGTCAATTCTTCCTTGCCTAGTTTCCATGGATTATTGTCTGATCTGTATTCGAATCCATCGGGAAGAGGAGATCCACCGTTCCAATTCGACCGTTTGTCCCAAAAACGGAATTCTGGTTGGACAAGATACATATTTTCGAACTCAAGCGAATGCCGCGCATCATCTGTAGGGATCAGCACTTCATGTAGTTTTTCTCCAGGACGAATGCCAATAACCTCTGTACGACAATCCGGAGCAACAACCTTCGCAAGATCCAGAATGCTCATACTGGGCAACTTGGGAACGAATAATTCCCCTCCACACATGTTCTCAAGACATCCAAGAACGAAGTCTACTCCCTGCTGGATAGTTAGCCAAAAACGTGTCATACGAACATCTGTGATAGGGAGGACGCCTTTATCCCTGGCCTTCAAGAAAAAGGGAATAACACTACCCCGGCTTCCCACCACGTTCCCATACCGCACTACAGAAAAAGCCGTTTCAAAGTGTGATGCATAGTTATTGCCTGCAATAAACAACTTGTCTGCACAAAGTTTGGTCGCACCATAAAGATTCACCGGATTAGCAGCTTTATCCGTACTGAGTGCAATAACTTTCTTTACACCTTGCTCGATTGCGGCTTCAATGATGTTCTGCGCACCCAAAATATTAGTCTTCACAGCCTCAAAAGGGTTATATTCAGCCGCCGGCACGTGCTTGATTGCAGCTGCGTGTATGACATAATCCACAGTATGAAACGCCCGGCAAAGGCGTTCTTGATCCCGGACATCACCAAGAAAATAGCGTATGGGAGGATTAGTTCGGGTATCGTAAGTTTGGCTCATGGTGAACTGTTTGTCCTCGTCGCGACTAAAAACTATCAGTTTTTTTGGCTGATAACGTTCCAAGATAGTCCGCACACAAACCTGCCCAAAAGATCCTGTACCCCCGGTCACCAGAATGGTCGATTTATTTAGCAAAACGGAGAACCTCCAAATCATTGTATCGATTCAACATCACCCGCACGGTAAACTTAAAAAAATCCTTCTTCTCAAATAAGCAACATTAAAGCCAATATTAAGAATAAGCACTCAGTATTGAATAATCTTTTGAATAGGAGGTAGATCGATCCCAGCTAAAGCCTCCGCTATTCTCTCTCCCGCCTGACCATCCCCATAGACTGGATCTGGTTCGAAGCGCCCAGCCTCAAACTGTTTCATAATAGCTTGATAAATCAAATCCGAATCGTTTGGAACATCGATTACATTTTTCCCGCGCTCACGTTTTTGCTGTCTAATGCCAACGTTAACTACCGGTGTTCCCATGTAGCAGGTTTCTCGAATTCCAGCTGAACTGTTGCCAACCATGCAGGCTGCATTTCTCATCAGGTTTACAAACTGCGCAGGTTTCAAGCGACTAAATGTAAAAAACTTATCGCCAGAAGTTCCTGAATGGACGAAACTTCGAATTTCCTCCACAATTTGCTGTGCACCAGCATCCACATTTGGCCATAAACATATCACCGGGAGGTCTGTGCGACAGACAGCGTTTAATGTATTTAAAAACTGATGGCTTTGCTCTCCGTACTGGGTTGTGACGGGGTGTTGGACCAGCAATAGGTAAGGCTCTATCGATTCAGGAAAGTCCGTTTCTGGATACAACTCGGAGAATTCCTGAAAGACTTCTCGAGTCGTCTGCTCCTCCATGTTTAGTATGTAGTCTGTTCCCGGGCAACCCACATTAAAAACATAGTCCGAGTTCTCGCCCATCGCGATAATACGTTCACGAGATTCCTCAGTTGCTGGAAAGTGAATATGTGCTAGTTTCGTTATTGCATGGCGAATCGACTCATCAATGTTTCCAGTCACCTCACCTCCCTGAATATGTGCCACCCGAATATTCATAACAGACGCCGATACCGCCGCAGAAAGGATTTCAAAGCGATCACAGGGAACAATCACAACATCTGGTTTCAGGCGCTCAAAGGTTGTTGCTAAATCGCAGACACCCAAGCCAATAGAACGGGCCATAGCACCTGGGGTTTCACCATCAACAATTTGGTGAATACATTGATCGGGAGTAAATCCATCTTCAACAATTTGATCAACCGTATATCCATGTCGTTTGAGAAGGTGTGCACCAATCACTACAGTTTGAAGGTTAAGTCGAGGATGTTTTTTAATCGCACTCATAATTGTCTGAACCCGACCATAGTCGGTTCGATTTCCTGTAACTACACATATAGTCCGCATTGACAAAAAATCCTCATTCCCTATTCGAGGATATCCTCAGGCATAATGGCCACATTGGCTAAAAGTGGCCTTCTGGTCCTACGCCCAATTACATCACTCAGTTGGCTCGCTGGAATACCCCCCCCAGGACGTTTGACCCAAACGTTTTCCAAAGTAAAGGATTCTCCCTCTTCAATGTCTCGGATAGTAACAATACTGGCATAAGCAAAATCTATAACAGGCTGTTCCTCTGGAAGAATATTATTAGACGCATCCCGAGCCGCATGAATTGCCCTTGCGCCTTTGACTAACTCCTCTAATTCATTCGGTTCAATTGAGAGAGGAACATCTGGGCCAGGCCATTGGCGGGAAACGGTAAAATGTTTTTCCAATATACAAGCTCCCAAGGCTACCGCTCCGAGGGAGGTGTAGATACCTAGCGAATGGTCACTCAAACCCACCGGCAACTGAAATTCTTCTTGCAACTTTCGAATAGCCCCA
>CAYTIB010000117.1:0-5294 GCA_964437725.1 uncultured bacterium
CCACCACCTTGCCAGGTGTACTCGAATACGTCGTTTTTGTTGAGAGAGATTCGACCAGGTTTTGCTCCCAAATTGCTTCGGTCCCCTTCTAATTGATTCATGTAGTCTGGAAGCCGTGATTGACGAAACCACTGGTTTACGTTTGTCTCACGGATCATCTGGTTGACTGTGCAGGCAGCGGGGAGTCCTCCAAACAAACCTTGGGCATTGGGAACTTCCGTGCCATGGGAGATAAGAACACCGGAGATTTGGTCTACATCGTGAGGGGTAAAAGCCATACCGCATGAAATACCTCCTCTATGTCGTCCCGGTCCTCCGGTATCCTTGACTAAGCTTCGATAGAGATAAAGGATTGGCGTTACATTTTCTGTGCTCTCTACATTAGCGATGTTAGGAACAGGAATAGCATGGCTGCCCGCAGCATGGTACCCGTCTTTGTATGAAAAAGCCCCTCCTCCTCCTGCTAGGCAATCAAGAAGCATCGTACCAAATCGCTCGCCGTATTGATTGGTCCCTCCCAGGTTGAAAACGGAGATGGCGCCCCGGGTAACTGCTTGGAGATGTCGGCGATGCAAAGGATCGGACCCCATCATTCGAGATAGAGCAATCGTTGTTACAGTGCAAACTGAATACATGACGCCACAGGTAGCCATACTGACCGGCGCAGGTGGTTGGGCGTTGCATATCTTTCCTTCCGGAGTACGGACTTCGATGGAATTGATCAACCCCTCTGTCCATGGAATGTCGTAGCAGAGAATGGTAAACAGGGCGGTGCAGACTGCTCCCAACAGGCCGGCCCAGGTACAATTGATAAATCCAGGTGCCTGGTTTGCTGAGCCACTGAAGTCAAAGATTAACCGGTCTTTTCGTTTCTCCATATTTAATTCGACTTTGTAAGTACGATTTTCATGCCCGTCGTGGTCTAGAAAATCTACCGCACGATATATGCCGTCCGGGAGTTGTTTTAAACGTTTTTTTAATCTCTTCGAGGAAAGGGAAATCAACTCTTCCATAGCAGAAAGGACGGTTTTATATCCATAACGCTCCATGAGACCCATCAATCGGGTTTTGGCAGTGTTATTGGCTGCTGTCATTGCACGAAGGTCAAGTCCTAGGAGGAAGGGTAGGCGGGTCATGCTAAGAATAGTGTTCCAAACGTCTTGACGGATCTCCCCGCCTTGGATCAGTTTGAGAGGTGGGAGATTCATAGACTCTTGCACTCTATCGGTTGCACTTGGACACCAAGAGCCTATGTCCATTCCACCCATATCTATTTGATGGGCGACGGTGCCTACCCAGGCAACTCGCTTACCTTCAAAAAAGATAGGAGTGGCCAATGAAACGTCGGAACCATGTAAGGCGCCTTTGTAGGGGTCGTTGCATATAAACGCATCCCCTTCTGATATGCCGGGGTTGTCTTCGCAATCTGTAATTACGGATCGAATAATGTTTGCCATGGCCCCCGTTTGCCAAATCATTTGTCGGCCTAGGGTTACAATCGATCCGTCTCCAAGATAAAGCCCAGTGTTGAAATCGTTTGCTTCAGTGACTACGGGCGATCCTGAAACTTTCTTTAGTGTGTTGCTTTGCTCCCAAGTGATGGACAGTAACTTATGTTTGAGTACCTCGAAGAGGACTGGATCTGTAATCTTTTGTTTTTTTTGATTTTTTTTGGCCATTTTAATCTAACGTTATCTAAAAGAGAATCCGTACATTGAGGTAGGAGTCGACAATTCCCGTCTGTCCCGGCTCAACCAAAATTGTTGTGCCAGAGTACTCGAGTATGGCCGGCCCCTTAATTTCCACACCCGTTGGCAAGTCGGTTCCCCGATAGAATTTTGTTAAAAGGAACCCATTCGCTTCATAATAATAGACTTTTCTTGTTTCGGTGGGCCGGGCAGAAGTTTTTTTCTTTTTGCGGTTGGATCGGATCTCTGGTTTCACTTTGTGCCCTATGGTTTCAACTCGGAAAGTTGTGATCTCCAATCCGGCCTCTGGAAATCTTGAGCCTACACCGTATCTACTTTCATATTCATCTTCAAAGCGAGCGATGAGGTTTTGCACGCTTTTTGAGTTGAACCGACCGTTGGGTACCGGAACAGGAACCTCATGGGTCTGCCGACGATACCGCATGTGGACAAATCGTTTGAAGCTAACATCGGCCCGGGGGATACCATTGTTTTTCATCGTGCCACACCCTCGATTTTCCAGTTCTCGAAAAATGCTTCCTATTTTACGAGAATCCAAGTTGGATGCAGGGTCAGGGGATAGTGGTGGAGTTCTCATAAGAAAAGAGAGAGCGAATGAGCGTTGAATGTCTGAAGCTACGGCCCCAAATGCGGAATGCGATCCCGCCGTTCTGGGCATGACGATTTCCGAAATATTAAGTTCTTTACCGAAAGAGGCACAGTGAGTAGGGCCAGCCCCACCGTAGGCATAAAGGACAAAGTCCTGGGGGTCGAATCCTCTTTCGAGAGTAACACGACGGATGAGATCCGCCATTCGTTGGTCGATTATTTGACGGATACCCGCTGCTGCTTGTAGCACTGAAAGTCCTAAAGGTTTTGCAATTTTGTTTTTAATGGTTTCATAGGCTTTTTCGGGTTTTAATTGAATCTGCCCTCCAAGAAAGAAGGCTGGATTTAGGATTCCCAGGACGATATCCGCATCAGTCGCAGTGGGTTCTGTTCCGTTCATTCCGTAGCATGCCGGCCCGGGTGCTGCGCCGGCGCTTTGAGGGCCGACTAGTAGCTCACCGTCTATAACTCGAGCGATGCTTCCACCGCCGGCACCGATAGTTTCAATTGCCATCATTGGAGCTAGGGTGTGATATTTGTCGAAAACAGCGTCTTCCGAATGGACAGGTGTGCCTCCTACGATTAATCCGACGTCAAAACTGGTGCCACCCATGTCAGCTGTAATGATGTTTTTGTGCCCTAAGGTTTTCCCTAGAACTCTTGAACCGATTACGCCCCCTGCTGGACCAGACATTAGTAGGGTCAGAGAATTTTCAGCCGCCTCTTTTGGTGATATTGAACCTCCTGCTGAGTGCATGATGACGGGAGATGGGCGGAGGCCTACAGCTTTCAGATTATCCTCTAGTCCATTTAAGTATTCGTTGACAATTGGACTGAGGTAGGCATTGAGCACTGTTGAGGCAGTCCTCTCGTACTCGCCCAGAATCGGAAACATTTCACTTGAAGCCGTAACGTGTATGCCCTTAGTTCTTGCCCATTCACAGAGGATTTGTTCGTGTGTTGGATTTAAGAATGACCAAAGGAAACATACGGCGATAGATTGAACGCCCGATTCAATGAGCTCATTAACCGCATCTTTAGCTTCGTCCAAATTCAGATTAACAACTATAGAGCCCTTGTAGTCCACTCGTTCACTAACTTCCTTAATAACGTTAGGGGGGACCAGTGGTTCCGGATATGCGCGTAAGCTATAGTCTGCGAGTTCTTCTTCGGTTAAACCTGCAGTCATTCCAAGGGAGCGCTGAATTAAAATGGTATCTCGGAAACCACGGGTTGTTATTAATCCTACGCGAGCTCCTTTTCTTTGTATTAGTGCGTTTGTAGCGATAGTTGTTCCGTGGCCGAAGTAAACTACTTTTTCAAGGAATTGCTCCGAAGTTAATCCAAGGTCGCTAGACGCCAATCGGATACCTTCGAGTACCCCTCCTAGGGGATCATTTGGTGTGGAGGGAGTTTTGTAGGTTTTTACCCTCCCGTTTCCAAGAAGGAGACAGATGTCTGTGAATGTTCCACCTATATCAATCCCGATCAAAAAGCTGTCAGCTCTAAAGTTCCTGTTATTACTGCTTTGGGTAGCTTTTTTTATAACCATAGACGGCCTTTTTTGAAAAGATGCTAAATATCAAACCAATAAGTTGTACAAGTTTATTGTACGTTGATATCATGCATGCTTCCTTGTCCCCTTATAATACAGGGGTTGACAGCTAAGATATAGGGTCTACCCACACACACCACGGAAATAACCCCCCTTACTTCGCACCTACTTGACTAGCTTTCAAAGCGTCCCTTGCGCCGCAGTAATCTGCATATCTCGTGTCGGTTCTGTCATCATATGTATGCCGAAAGATCCCCTCATTCATCCGGGCGATAGCTATCCAGTGCCTGTGACAGGATTTTCCGTGCGGGTGCGGACCCATCGATCGGGCGTAGCTTTCGGCTCTTGATTTTCCATCCCTTTGACGTGCGTGCGAGAACCCATCGGTTGGCAACCACGCGGTGAATGCGATACCCCGGCGACGTCCCGTGATTGGGAAGCTCACGGTCACCGTAATGCCCGTCGGGGTGGAGAATCTGCAGGTACGACGTTACGTAAGCGACGTCACCATCAAGCTCGATATAGGGCAATGCTCCAAAATGTGCGAGGCCGCCTTGGATGGCCTGCTTGTGTCCGGGCGACTGGGTCATGGCGGCAATTTCAGAATTTCCAACCGCACTGGTGAGGCCTTCGCCGCGATCGAACACGCCGTCTTCGGTGTAGACGGAGGTGGTGTAGTAATAGGCGCCGGTATCGGCACTCGGCGGGTGTGACGCGATCAAATTGTATATCTCGAGGCGGTCTTCAATACTGCGCATTCGCGCGTCGAGTGACTTTTTGGTTTCGCCTTGTTCCATGTTCATCTCCTTGGTAATAGTTTGCTGTGTGTGACTAGATGGAATGAATCTGGTAGGTGTGACGATGCTCTTCAATTCTCTAAGCATCGGAAAGCAGCTAATCCATACTCATATGACATTGTCGCAGATGTGAGCTTGGTTTGTTTTTTCCTGATTTTGCAGATCTTCCTCAGTTAGCAGCCTTTATACTTTTTCTTTACACACCTACGGGCAAGCCTTAGTGCTTTCTTGACTTCCCCACGGTCCATTTGCCTTTCCTTATAGAACCCATATCCACATAGATTTTGAGACCCCCCGATATCTCCGTAGTCCCAGCCACAAGCTTCCATTCAGCGAAACAGACAGACGGAAACATCAGCAAGAACGCAAGCGTGGTGAGCAGGATGAATTTTTTCATGGCTTTATTTCCCTTGAAACCGTTCCATCTGTCTTTTTTAAAACACCCCGATGCTGTTTCCCATCTCTGAATTCACCAATGTATTTGGTCCCGTTGGCAAAGGTGAGAGTACCTTGCCCGTGATACTTCCAAGCTTTAAATTCACCAACGTATTTGGTACCGTAGGCAAAGGTGAAAATACATTGACAGTAAATATTACAAGCTTAAAATTCACCAACGTATATGTTAAAGTAAGCATAGGTGTAAAT
>CAYTIB010000118.1:0-8676 GCA_964437725.1 uncultured bacterium
TGTGTTAAATCAATAATGTCCTCTATGGGATATATCAACCCGGCACTACCCCAGACGGGGATGTCTTCATGACCACCAACAATTATGTGAGGCCCTTTTCCGGCCTCCACTGCTAGGGAAAAGCCCTGCTTCAATTTCTGCCACGTTTGTGATCCGGAAAAAGATTGGGCATGAATGGAAAGATAAAGTTTTCGTCCTTCAATTTTCAATTCTTCGTTGAGGATTGTTGCAGCTAATTTAAGTCCTTCATGTCGATAGCGTTCATTTTGGTCCGCAGGCGCCCATACGGTGACCTTTATCTCTTTCGCAAAAACAGGCGAGAAGGCACTAAGTGAGAAAAATAGAAAAAACATAGAGCTTAGTACCTTCCAATTTATCAACATTTTTCTCCTCGGTCTTAGTTAGAACCTTTATCTAGTTTTGTTGACGAACTACTGTATTCATCAATCTAGAAGGGGGGTGAAAGAACCTATCCGCGAAGAGTCGCTATGTAAGTGTTTCGGTTGGAAGTAAAATCCGAAGAGGGGAGCCTCATGCTCCCTCGTTGACCATTGCTCGAAGATCGGGAACGAGATCGATGCCAGGGTGCACAGGAACATCTGGGAAAGGTTGTCCGACGGGTCGTGTGGCATCAATTCCCAGGGCGGAGCCTACCTGGCCTTCGGGTACGGTTGGGTCGAGAGCTGCGGTTGGGACGGGTACGACCAGCATGTCTTCTGCTGGCTTGGCTCGTGTCGAGATGGCCCAGAGTACCTGGGTATTATCGTGGACGTTGATATCTTCATCGCACACAACGACATATTTGGGAAGTTTCTTGCTCCCGAGTGCAGCCATTAAAACTTTTTTAGCCTCACCCGCGTAGACCTGTTTCATACTGATAAAAGCTATGTACTCACAGCACCCAGCCGGAGTGAAACTGACAGCTTTTATGCCAGCGAACTTTGATTTCAAGTCTCTATATAGAGTGACTTCGTTTGGGATTTGTTTAAGGAAGTGATTTTCGGTCATTGGCATTCCAGTTAGACCAGCATGGAAGAGAGGATCTGAACGGTGGGTCACGGCGGTTATTTGGATTACCGGTCGTTTGTCTGCTGGACCGTAGTACCCGCTGTATTCTCCAAATGGGCCTTCCCATTCTCTACGTGAAGGGAGTGCTTTCCCTTCGATTACAATCTCGGATGTAGCGGGAACTGTTAAGTTCACGGTTTCGCACTTGACCACATCAATGGGTTTTCCATTTAATCCTCCTGCGATAGCGATTTCGTCTTCTCCATAGGCCGCGTTTACCTGAGTGGCAAGCATAATGACTGGATCGCATCCTAAGGCAATTGCAACGTCTAGTGGCTGGCCTTTAGATTCTGCTTTTAGGAATTGTCGATTCATGTCCTGATATTGGGAGACGTATAGTCCAATCTCATTTTTGTTTCTTAGTTGTAACCGGTAGATTGAAGCGTTTCCTGTACCTGTCTCCGGATCCTTACTGATAACCACTCCATGAGTAATGAAAGCTCCGCCGTCTTTTTCAGCATAGACCGGAATGGGAAGCTTCGTTATGTCTACATCTTCTTCTTTATAGATGACTTCTTTGCAAGGGCCGGAGTCGACTATGCGGGGTGGTATGACATCTGAGGTTCCTTTGTAAAATCGCTCATAGACCTCTTCCGAGTTGGTCTCTAGTGCCATGAGAACACGTTCTCGGGTTGCGAAGATTCCCCCTACCATTTGAATGTCATACCCCTTGATGTTTTCGAATAGAAGCGCAGGACCCTGTTGGTCAGAGGTTTTTCGAATATAAGCACCAACTTCAAATTGAGGATCCACTTCGTTGTGAATACGAAGAAGTTCTTTTCTTTCTTCCAAATATTCGAGAAAGTCGCGAGGATCATTGAATGGCATGGAGCTATCTCCCGTTGTGAAGCGCAATCAATTTTTAAAATCGCCTCATTTTGTCATGCCGAGAATTTTTTTTGCGTTTGTTTCGAAAATCATTTTTTCCTCTTCACTAGGCAGGGAAATTTCCTTGACACATGAAAAAGCCCTTTCTATGAAATCTCTCCCCTGACCTTCTCCAAAAGGATAATCGGTTCCGTAAACTATTCGTTCTGCTCCGAAAAGATCATTTGCACAAAGCATGGCGGAGGAGGAAACAGGACCAGCGGTATCGTGATACATGTTCCGGTAATAATCGATTCCCGGACGTTTGGCCGCAGAGTTCCGAATGCCCTCACAAATTCTTTCTAACAAATAGTGAGTTGCACCACCTAGGTGGGACAAAATAATTGTGAGATTGGGAAATTTGTCTAGGATGCCATTCATGATAAGGCGTGCGGCAGCATAGGCCGTATCGACAGGCCACCCTATCCAAAGTTCAAGGCGGTGTGCGTAGGCCTGAGAGGGTCCACCTGGGTCGAGTGGATGGAGTAAGACTGGTAGTCTAAGCCTATCAATCTCTTCCCAGATGGGGAGAAAATCCTCGTCGTCTAAAGCGCGCCCTCGTACATTTGTCCCCAGGATGACACCTTTCATTTCCAGATCGGTCACTCCACGACGAAGCTCTTGTATGGAAGCCTCAACATCAAGAAGGGGAAGAGCGGCGAAGGCTGCGAAGCGGTCTGGGTGACGTCTGCAGACCTCAGCAAGTCCATCGTTTCCGGCTTGTGTAAGGTCCCGCGCAGCATCCGGATCTGGTGGGTAAGTTTGTAATGTTATTGAAAGGATTTGTAGATCTATTCCAAAAGAATCATTGAGGTTCAAGTGTGATTCGATGTCCCACCGCTCCAAATTGTATGCGGGGGGTGGCATTATTCCTAGTTCGACGAGACGCTTAAATTCATTTCTAAAGATATCTGGATACTGATGCGCATGAATGTCTATGACCATTTATCGTTCCACCTTACTTGCGCTAGTATTTGTATTATTCCATCTTTTCAGTTGATGGGTTTGAATAAAGGTAGTGATATTTCCTCAGTTGCTTTGTTAAAAGTTACTTGTACTGGGAGGCCTATTCGAACGTCTTCTGGCTTTACTCCAACAATACGACTGGTCATCCGAGGGCCTTCTTCAAGCTGAATTATGGCGATTACGTATGGAACGTCTTCCTTCCACGCAGGATGGTAGGCGTGATGCTCAATTGTGAAGGTATAAACTTGACCACGCCCGGTGGTGGTGCGCCATTCGAATTCGGTTGACCAACAGAAAGGACAGATTCGCTTGGGAGCGTAGCGGTAGGTTGAGCATGAGAGACAAAATTGTAAGCGCAACTCGCTACTTCGACATCCTTCCCAAAACCCTTCCGAGTCCCCGTCCGGGATTGGCAGGTTTTTTTCATAAACAGACTGGGCCATTTACTCTCTCCTTAAAACCAGGTTGGCATGAGTAGCCAAATCACCACCATTGCCGGTAACAAGACCCCATTTGGCTTCTTTTGCCTGTCTCTCTCCGCAATTTCCACGAATTTGCTTAACTGCTTCGGTGATGTGTGTCATTCCATCGATATATCCATGCGAGAGTAGGCCTCCGTGTGTATTTACTGGGATCTTTCCCTCCAGAGCGATTTGTCCATCTTCTACAAATGGTCCACCTTCACCCACAGGGCAAAACTTGTAGGCTTCCAATTGAGCTAATACGGTGAACGTAAAACAGTCGTAGAGTTCTGCAAAGTCAAATTGCTCAGGGGTTAGGTCGTATTTCTTATACAATAGTTGAGCTGCTTTTTCTTCTCCCGATTGGGCAGGAGTTGGTGCCTCAAAGAAATTTTTGTGTGTATGACACTGAGTTCCTCCAAAAACCAGGGCTGCGGGGTGGGGAAGATCTCGGGCACGTTCAGTGCTTGTAACGACTACCGCAGCGGCACCGTCTGAGTTTAAACAGCAATCCAGTAGGCGAAAGGGTTCTGCGATAAATCTGGAGTTCTGATGATCTTCGAGCGTTATAGGTTTTTTCATTTGCGCTTCGTTGTTTAAAAGAGCGTGGTTTCGCATGGTAACAGCAATAGCACCAAATTGGTTGCCAGTTGTCCCGAATTCGTGCATGTGTCGACGCGCTGCCATGGCATAGTTAGAAACAGGGCCGATCCGGCCAAAGGGGTTTTCGTAATTCTCGTACCCCCAGTTTCGACGTCCGTGCTTTGGATGCCCACGACCAGAGAGACGGGCTTCGCCACATGTGCAGACGATTACATTTGCTAATCCTGAGGCAATCGCTGCTGCGGCATGGAGGACCATTACGACGGGTGTTGAACCTCCGAGGTTTAGATCAGATGAGAAATGAGAGTGTAATCCAAGGCCCTCGGAAACCTGGACGCAGAACATGAAAGCCGGATCATCGTAAGGAGGCATCGAAAGTACTCCATCTACGTCCTTACGCTCGAGTCCGGCATCCCGAATAGCTGCTACTGCGGCCTCAATATGCAAAGAGAGGCTAGTTCGATTTGGTAGCTTCCCGATTTTTGTTTCCCCTATCCCGGCGATTGCACAGTTGTCTTGGAATCCGTTTTTCATTTGCTGAAGCTCCTTGGAATTTCAGGGATAAGCTTTGACTAATTTTTCAAGAGGTCCTGTGCGATGACCCTACGAAGGATCTCTGATGTTCCTTCAGCAATCCGATGGTTGCGCAGATCTCGGTACATTAACTCAATAGGCAAGTCTTTCATGTACCCCATCCCTCCGAAGATCTGTAGTGTCCGATCTACTACTTTCCCTGCCATTTCGGAACAGAAAACCTTTGCCATAGCTGCTTTGCGAGTTACGCGCTCGCCAGAATCTAGCCGGCGAGCACCATCATGAACCATCAGTCTGCCAGCCTGAATTTCTAAGGCAGAGTCGGCTAGCATAAACTGAATTGCTTGTCGGTCGCCAATAGGCTTTCCAAAAGTCACGCGTTCTCGAGCGTAATCTGTGGCCATACTGAGTAACCGTTTAGCTGTCCCCACACATCCTGCTCCAACGGCAAGCCGTTGTTCATCTAAGAAGCCCATAACTATTCGAAAACCCTGTCCAATGTCACCGAGGATTTGTTCAGAGGGTACATGGCAATTTTCAAAAACCAATTCACTGGTAGGCGATCCTCTCCAGCCAAGCTTTTTGTGGATTTGCCCCACTGAAAATCCAGGCGTTCCCTTATTGACGATGAAGGCAGTGATCCCTCCTCTTGCTTTCTTTTCGGGATCGGTTACGGCGAAAACGATAACGGTATCGGCGATGGGTCCATTAGTGACGAAATGCTTGCGACCGTTAAGGACAAATCCGTCATTTGTTGGTTTGGCTTGGGTTCGCATGGCGGAGACATCTGAGCCGGCCTCCGGTTCCGTCACTGCAAAGGCCATCAGGCAATTGCCCTGGATGGCAGATCTGAGATATAGATTTTTTTGGTCTTCGGTCCCGGCTAAGATCATCTTATTTGGGCCCTGGGTACATGCAATACGGAGTGCATCACTAGTTGCACCGAATTCCTCACGGACTACGCACTGGGCTAGTACCCCGAGTCCGCTTCCACCATATTCGATGGGGTAGGCGAGACCAAGTAGACCTAGCTCAACGGCCTGTAGACGCAATTTCTCATAAAGCTCAGGGGGGATTTTATCCGCTTCATCCACCAACTGTTCGATAGGCTGAAGCTCCCGGACAACGAAAGTGCGCACCATGTCACGAAGGAGCTTTAATTCCTGTTCTAATTCACCTGTTATTATTTTAGAGTTCATTATGCGTTTTTCGAGTTTCTAAGGACAACGGATGCATCCAAAACCTGACATTCACCATTTTTGTTGGTTATCCGTATTGGGTTGAGATCTATACTTTCCAATTCTTTCTGTTTATTGCTAGCAATTTGGCTGATCTGAACCAGGATATTCCTAAACGGGCTCCATTCTACATTACCTCCTAGGGCGTCTTCGGCTATCTTTGGAAATCCCTGTACCTCAGTCATCATTTCTGTTGCATCAACCTCAGATATTGGGGCGAGGCGCATGGAGGTTTTGTCAAGGATTTCTGCATGAATACCGCCCCATCCGAATATGACTACCGGACCAAATGTCGGATCTATGTGGGTTCCGACCAGCAGATCTACTCCAAGTGATGCCATTGGTTCAATCAGGATTTCTCTCCTGGTTCCATCTTGGGTTTCTTTCGCAAATATCGACTTTAATTGCTGGTAGGTGCCTAAAACATCATCGGAATTATTAATGTCCAAATGCACCAATCCAGATTGGTTCTTGTGCAGTACTCCTTGCATAATTCCTTTTATGGCAACTGGAAAACCTAATTGGGCAGAGGCTTTTTGTGCTTCCTCTGGAGAATGAACTATTCTGCCTTCCAAGACTGGAATCCCGCAAGCGGCGAGCCATTGCTCACTTTCATGCTCCGTTAATATTAAACCGCTTGTAGTTGGCAGTGGCTTGATAGGTTTTTGCACTATTTGCTCGGTGGATTTGCTCGCATTTAAAAACCGTATTTGGGCTTCAGCATAATCTGATAGGCGAGCGAGGGATGTTGCTGAATGATCTGGGAAATCTAGGGTAGGGAGGCCATTGCGTCTACAGATGTCACGCCCTTGAGAAGATTGCCCCCCTCCAATCCAACAGGCAACTAGGGGTTTTTTTGTTTTATGAAATAGACTGACAAGTGTTTCTCCCCTTTCAATGCTGGAATTGCCGCTGCCTGGCGCCATTACCACGGCTACAGATCCGAATGTATCATCATTAAGAAATTCTAAAATAATTTCACGGTAGACTTCAGGTTGGGACAGGTGCTGTGCCGTTAAGTCAACAGGGTTGAGGCTCTGTTGAGCGAACGGGGGCAGTAATTTTTTTAGGCGAGCAACAACATTCTTGGAAGGAGGGTGAAGGGTGAATCCCAGGTTGGTTGCTGAGTCAGCAAGTAGAGCAGCCGCACCTCCTGAAGTGGTAATGATCCCAAGAGTCCGATTGGTTGGTAACCTCGCTTTGGATAAGAGGTGAGTTGTCTGGAGAAGATCTTCTAAATTGTCCGTCTGGATGACTCCTGATTTCTTGCAGGCGGCATTGAAAACGCGAGAAGATCCAGCCAGTGCTCCAGTGTGAGCTAGGGCAGTCTTTTCTCCTGCCTTCGATTTCCCAACTTTCAGAAGCACTACGGGCTTTTTAACACGGCGAAGATTTTCCAGGGCGAGCAAAAATTTCTCTCCATTCTGAACAGATTCTATTAATCCCATGACAATGCGAGTTTGTTCATCTTGAACGAAAAACTCCAAGAAGTCTGAGACATCAAGATCAGCCTCATTTCCTGTAGCGGCTGCATAAGAAAGTCCCATACCATAATCGGCCGCACGATCGGTCAAGGAAGAGAGTAAGGCACCGCTTTGGGAAACAAATCCGACGGGTCCCGCTGGTAATACACCTTCTTCAAAGGAGGTCGAAAATGACAAAATTGCACGGCTGTGAAAGTTGACTGCGCCGAGAGTGTTTGGACCCAGTATACGCATTCCACTTTGCTTTGCGATGGCCGATATCCTGTCTTGGAGCTGTCGTCCTTCTTTCCCGCCCTCGGCAAATCCCCCACTCACGACAATCGCAGATTTTGCCTTTCTTAGGGAGAGAGCTTCTAATGTGGGAATTACTTTTTCGGCGGCTAAAAGGACTATGGCGCAATCGACTGCTTCGGGGAGAGTTTCGACACTGGGGTAGCAAGGGGCCCCATCAATTTCTTTGTATTTTGGATTGACTGCATATATCCGACCCGAAAATCCGTGCGACTGAAGGTTTTTAAGTGGCTTGCCAGCTATTCTCGAGTGATCAGCTGACGCTCCGATTACAGCTACGGATTCCGGGCTAATTAAGGAGGTAATGGAATTTGCGGTTCTATCTTGTTTTGGGTGTTTGGGCATTTCAGAGTTGTTGTAACTCATGGATGTAAGTATCAGGTTGTGGGTTGAAAAAAACCAGATAGAATCCCATGCGATGCCTTCCGGAATCTACCGAGTAGCGAGTAATTGGACATATTGAAATATTTCTGCCTATAGCAGGAGACTCCGTTCCCTTATTTGGAATTTAAAGGTTCGAACTCTCGGAGAACAGGAGCGTCTTTTTCAGCAATTTCGATGGCGTGTTGACGCCCGCACCCCGGACAGTAGTATGCGCGAATCTCAAGATCTCTATGGATGGAAACCAAGGGCCCCACTTCGCTTGGAGAGAGCCTAACATGACGTGTTCCGTCCTTCCAGTTTGCAGAAGTCTCAGACAGTATTGTTCCGCAAACACAGACAATTTTCGACCGTTTGTTGCGTTGGACTATAAACATGAACTCTCCCAGTGGGTTTGCTCCCATCTCGTCGAGTGATAATTCGAGTTCCGCCCCCCTTCCATTTTCGAGAAAGGACAACTGGTTTAACCGTCGTTTGCGAATTGTGTTTCGGAGCCTATGGGTAGCACTTGGATTGATTTTGCCAGTTTTGTTATTTAGGGTTACACCATAAATTTTTTTGGCGGCTCTTTGAGAGACAAGACCATCCTCGACGTCTCGAACGACCTGTTCTGGATCTCGGTCTATGGGGTCACCGTAACCACCACCACCTTGCCAGGTGTACTCGAATACGTCGTTTTTGTTGAGAGAGATTCGACCAGGTTTTGCTCCCAAATTGCTTCGGTCCCCTTCTAATTGATTCATGTAGTCTGGAAGCCGTGATTGACGAAACCACTGGTTTACG
>CAYTIB010000119.1:0-17201 GCA_964437725.1 uncultured bacterium
GGAGATCCCGATTGCATCTGCCACGATTTGCGCCAGGACCATACTTTGTCCCGCACCCTGCTCGATTGAGGCTGTTACTAGATTGACCGTCCCATCCTCATTGACCTTCACAATTGCCCCTGAGTATTCAAGTATTTTCTCTGGTCGGTCATCGGAACCGTGAACACCAGTGTTACGCATGTTCGCAAACGCTATCCCGACCCCGAATCTGAGAGATGGATTTGCACTTTCATGAGACTCCTCCCGGTCCCATCCGATTTTTTCTCTGGCAATTTCCGCACATTCCGGAAGGGCACAGGATTCAACTCGAAAACCCGAAAGAGGCGAAAGATCTCCCAATTGGTAGGCATTCTGCAAACGAAAGTCAAACTCGTCTAAACCCATCTCTGAGGCAATTCGGCTCATTTGGCACTCAATAGCAAAATTCGTCTGAACACCGCCGTATCCTCGCATTGCACCCGAAGGGAATATATTCGTGTAAACCGCATGACCTTCAAACAGATAGTTTGGCGTATTGTAGGCTCCAATGAAGGTCATTCCGCCCACGAGGACTACCGAAGGTCCATGGTTAGCCGCGGAACCACACTCCATCCACGCCTTCATGTGCCTGGATGTTATGACACCGTTGTCCTTAACACCCGTTCGAACCCAAATGCGTGCAGGGTGCCGGGCGCTTGCGGTGAATTCCTCTTCACGCGTGTACTCAATACGAATGGCTTTTTGGGCACGCATAGCCAAGATGGCACAGACGACTTCGTTAACAGCCAGATCTAAACCCTTTCCGAACGCTCCACCTAGATTCGGACGAAGAATTCGGATTCTCCCCGGAGAAATACCGAGGGCTTCTGCGAGACAAGATCGTAGACCAAAAATTGACTGAGTCGTAGACAGCATGGCCAGCCGGCCACCCGATTCTGGCCATGCAATGGCGAGGTGTGGCTCCAAGGCAGTTTGGTTGATGCGCTGCGTTGTAAATTCATCCTCGAAAATGCTATCTGCTTTCATAAACCCTTCCTCCAGTGTCCCTCGATGGAGTGTGATGGGCTCATCAGCGTCACGCCAGCCAAATGCAATATTGCCCTCACCACCAGGACGAACTATCGGAGCGCCGGGTTCGAGCGCCTTCTCCATATCGAATACAGCCGGCAATTCTTCATACTCAACTTCGATAAGAGTTAAAGCCTCCTCTGCCAAATCTGCACTCACCGCTGCCACTGCGGCCACGGGCTGACCCAAGTAGCGGATTTCCTCCTCGAAAACCATCTCGTCCTTGACCAATAAATCCGTCGTAGGATTCGACTGGTTGTATATGGGGTTGTAGCGTCGCCCGGGACTGTCACCGATACCAATCACGGCATGGACACCGGACAACCGTTTAGCGCGTTCCAGATTGAGAGACTTGACCCTTCCGTGGGGAATCACACTGCGAAGTAGTTTCCCTGTAAGGCAATCAGTTGGGAAATGATCGCTAACGTACTGAAAAGAGCCCTTTGCCTTCTCAACCCCATCTTGGCGTGGAAGAGACTGTCCAATTACTCCGCTCATATATTCAACCCCCCAAACAGGTCGGCCAAAATCAACCTCCTAAACATAATACCTTTAGTTTCCTAGAATTTTCGGTACCATTCCCCTAATCACAATTCATCGGACTACAATCCCAGGCAGACCAGACTCTGCGTAAACCTTACACTGCCATTGATCAACTATTTTCTGAAATTCGTTTATATAAATCTGGCTTACGCCAGGAATTCATAAGACCGGGGATTGTCTTGTAAGGCTTAGGCATGATAAGGCTCTCTTTTGTCTCCCGCAGAAACTTCAGCCGGTCCAAGTCTAAATCGGCAATGACGAGACCCGGAGTGTCTCTTTCAGCCAACAGTCCCTCCGGCGAAGCAATCGCTGCAATACCTTTCTCCATACCAAATATATTTTGACACATTACGGAATATACGTAGTTCTCGATGGAACGAGCACGGACAAGAATCCGCCAAGATTCTGAGATTTCGTAAAACATTCCTCCTGCTGGATAGAAAATAACATCCGCTCCGTCCAGTGCCAAAATACGAGTCATCTCTGGAGAAAAAACCTCGGAGCATATCTGAAGCCCTACATTACCGTAGGGGGTCTCCAACACCCTAAGCTCCTCTCCCTCCCGGATACTTCGACCAAATAATGGCAAGTCAACTCCATCACCTGCGCTTTGACAACGCCGATAACGATAAATCCTCTCGCCCGCAGGAGAGTAGAAATCCAACAAGTTATAGAAGGCGTCAGAATCAGCCTCCTCTAAACCCCCAGCAATCACATAGATTTTGTTCTTTTTGGCTGCTAACGCTAGATTATCGGTCGGGTCAAAGTCCATCGACCCCGAATATGGCCCAGGATAACCCTCCGGAAAACAGATAAAATTCGCACCCGCTTCTGCCGCCTGTTTAATATAGTCTAGGGCCACCGGTAAGTTTTCCGCCTCCCTTTCCTTTTGAAAGGTCAACGGCTGCGCCGCCGCCACCCGGATCTTCATAGTCAACCTCCCATTGCCAACCATTTCGTTGAAACCAATATCAGAGCCTCATACAGGTTCTCAGCCTTAATGATTCCTCAAAATCATGGATATTTCATCGAAAAAATCAATTAAAAAGATTGGACTTGAAACTCGACCTTCAACCCAACCAACCCAAGTTGACAATTACACATAAAATTCACGAGGACAATAATCACGTATCACTAGATTGGTACCCCAAGGAAACATGTGTCTTTTCGAGATACATTATGAGACATTTTAATATCGGTAATGAAACAGTATGCAACCTTATAAAAAACGGGCTGTACTAGCTTGAGACCATTTCGTTCTCGCAATATGAGATTATGGTCTTGCAAACGATTGGATGCAATCGTCCAGTAAAAAATTTCTCATCTGACTGCAAGGTCGAATCAGGGCTGCTTGACAGCCTGGTAATCCGACCTTCAAGATGAAGGAAGTCGCAACTTTAGACAAAGCTGCGGCTTTAAACAGGGTATCCACAAACAAGGAGTTATCCGTAAAGGGGGGCGTGCGGGACGCTCCGTAATGCCGGGATGGGTGTTACCTCTGAAGTTTATGTCGAGTGCAACTGAGGTGGAAATATCCAAGTGAGCTATGACTCCTCAAAACAGATTAGCAGTGCTATCTTTGCATGCAACAGATCCACCAGAGAACAAACTAGTCATTTTAACCAACCAGTAAACGTGAATTTCGATGAGGAACAATCCCATATTCGATGTATGGATAATATTAGAAGAACTCGAACGAAGGAGGCAATGAATTGGCGGATACCTGCGACTTCATCGTAATCGGAGCGGGGCATAACGGCCTCGCATTGGCCGGTTATCTAGCCAAAGCCGGTAAGAAAGTGGTTGTCTTGGAAAGGCGAAATATAATCGGTGGTGGCGTGATCGATGAGGAGCTCATTCCGGGATTCACTATGAGTACACACGCAATGAATCATCATTGGATCCACATCGGACCCGTCTACAAGGATCTCGAGTTAGAAAAACACGGTTGTGATTATGTTTTCCCACCGGTAATTTCATCTCATCTGTGGAAAGATGGGAGGAGTATCACCGTCTACCGGGATGTCGATGATACGGCAAAAGAGATCGCCCAATTCTCCGAGCGGGATGCAAAAGTCTATAAAGATTGGGTTCTCTCAATGGGAGACGCTTTCGGCCTATTTGCCAAGTCCTTTTTCTCACCACCTCTCCCCATGTCGGAAGTCATGGCGCTGTACGAAGCCCTTCCAAACGGTCAGGAGGTCCAAAGGTTTCTTTACATGAGTATGGCGGACGTCGCGGAGGAGCTATTTGAACACGAACGCACAAAAACCTTCTTCCTTGGATATTGTCTCCAAACATTAAATCATTACGGGGCTAAAGGTTCGGGGGCTGTTCCGATCACCCTGATCGTAAATCAACACCTATCAACGGGAAATGCCACCTGTATCGGTGGGGCCGGTAACTTGACTCGGGCCATGACACGATTTCTTGAAAGCAACGGTGGAAAGGTAATAACGAACGCTCACGTTTCCGAGGTCATCCTTGAGGGAGATCGAGCCGTTGGTGTTCGATTAGAGAACGGCGATCAGATCAACGCTAGGACGGCCATTGCCAGTAACGTGGAACCGGGGCAACTCATGCTCGATCTTGTGGGCGAAGAAAAGCTTGAGGAAAACTACGTCCAAAAGGTTAAGAACTTTCAGTGGAACTATTTTGGCATGTTCTCCATAAATGTTGCGCTAGACGAGGACGTAATTTACCGGACCCAGAACCCTAACGTTAACGAGTCGTACAACGTTGTCCTTGGCCGCGAAGATTTCGAAGATATTAAACGCGAGTTCCGTCAGATGGAAGACGGTGAGCTTGTCAGTCCACCCTGCTACACCGCCTTGCACCCAACCCGGTTCGACACAACTCAATCACCTCCGGGGAAGCACGTTATCGCCATCTGGCAGTACGCCCCACATGATCTTCAAATCGGACCTGAAAAGTGGGACGAAATTAAAGATCAATATGCAAACGAGTGTATCAATATGCTTAGCCAATACACCCACAATGTGGATGCCTCTGTCATACTCGGCCGCAAGATATTCACACCTCGAGACATATGGAACACAAATATTTGCATGATCAAAGGCGACACAATGGGGGGCAGGTTGACTCAAGATCAGCTAGGTATTCTTCGACCACTACCAGGAGAGCGTCCCTACAGAACTCCGGTCGAAAATCTCTACCTCTGCGGGCCGAGCACCCACCCGCGCGGGGGGTGTCACGCGGCCAACGGATACAACTGCGTCAATATAATGGCCGATGATCTCAAGATTCCGAAGTGGTGGGTAAAAGAAAATGAAAACCATTAGAAACAAAACCAACATGAGAGTGCTGCAATGTCGAAGATAATTTCGTCAATAACAAATCGACCGGGAAAATTCGATCAGCAGACAGGATGCCCCTATAAAGCGCAGAATTTGGAGTCAAACGATCCCGGTTGAGCTAACTGACCCCGAGTAGAAAAAGCGGATTTGGCCCTCAGAAAATTCTATAATTCTACTGCAAATACGACCCACCATTTACCAACAGGGTCTGACCGGTAACAAACGTGCTGTCATCACCAGCTAGATAGATCAGTGTCCCAACCATATCTTCCGGCTTTTGAGAACGCTTAAAACACCGGGACTGAATCGATTGCTCTACGTATTCCGGAACAGTATTTAAATCATCGTCCATTGGAATAAAGTCAGGCGCAAGGGCGTTGACTGCAATCCCATCATCCCCCACTTCGCTCGCGAGGGCACGAGTGAAGGCCAAAACAGTCCCCTTAGATGTTGTGTATGCAATCATGCCTGAGGCACCCAAGTAAAATGTGTGGGAAGAGATATTGATTATCTTTCCACACTTTTGAGATCTCATCATAGGCAAAACTGCCTTCGAACATAAAAACATGCCCTTCGCGTTAACAGCCATGACACGGTCCCAGAGTTCGGCAGTAACTTCCTCAACCGGAATACGTGCGAATCGGCCTGCGATACCCGCGTTATTCACCAGCACATCGATACGCCCGAAGGTATCCAGTGCGGTCTTCGCCATTTCCTGGGTGGCAATCTCATCGGTCACATCCGTCTTGACTGCTACAGCCTTTCCCCCTTCACGTTTTACCCGATCAACCAAATCCTCTCCGTCCTCAATATCTGCCACTACAACTCTTGCCCCTTCTTTAGCTAAGGCCTGAACGTAAAATTGCCCAATCCCTCTTACTCCACCCGTAACGATGATGACCTTGTCTTTTAATCTCAAAGCATCATTCCTCCTTAAAATTCCATACTGTGAACTTTTAGGCTAACACACAATAAATTTCCAGATGAGGTGCCCTCCGGTTTGCATTTCTACCAACCCAACCTTTACTCATATAATCAGAAGAGTGTTTGATGAAATCCCAACGCTAAATCTCCGGGCAAGGATTTCAAAATCTGAGGATGAGGATAAACTAGCTTTACAAGGACTGGATTTTATCCTTTAACCCGATTACCATGGTGTGTTTTCAGCTAAGAAACCCGTTACATGATATCAAACACACTTTACGTATGGGCAAGTTGTGTTTTTGAAAACTTTAGAGGCCAAGCCAGAGAGGGTTCTCAAATGAGTCAACCGGTGATAGATGCGCACTCTCATATTCTCGTAGCGGAAGCGGAGGCATTGGCCAGTGAGGTCAAGTCTAGCTACCCAACGGGCGCCGGAGTCGACTTTCAGGGAGAAGAATCGAGAGCCGTCAACCGTGAGAAATCATCCCTATTCAAACCGGGGCTCCTGGAAGCCAAGAGTAAACTTGCTGATATGGATCGAATGGGTATAGACCTATCTGTTCTTGCGGCGTCACCCCTTTCTTATCACGCCTTTGCTGTCGGCGAAACAGCTGTCCGCCTTTCGCGTATCCAGAATGAGGCCATGTCGGAAATGGAATCCCAGCACCCAGATCGATTTCGGGCCCTAGCAACAATCCCATTACAGGATGTAAGCGCGGGAATCGCTGAGTTGGAATATGCCGTAAAAACCTTGGGACACAAAGGAACGATGATTCAGACCAACTACGGGGGTAGGGATCTGGATCACCCTGCTTATGAACCTTTTTACAGTAAACTTGAAGAACTCGATGTTCCACTGTTTCTTCACCCAAACGATGTCGCTGGGCATGATCGTTATCAAGATTATTATCTGACAAACCTTATCGGGAATCCGCTGGATACAACCATAGCCATCGGACGCATGTTACTGGGGGGTGTTTTTGAGCGACATCCCAATCTTAAGGTCTGTCTTGTCCACGCAGGAGGTCAATTTCCTTTCATACGTGGCAGATTGGACCATGGGTACCGTGAGCGCCCAGAAGTGCGAAAACTTGCCCCTAAGGAACCGAGCGCCTACTTAGAGCAAGTATGGTTCGACACCATTACACACTGGGACCCCGCTTTGAGGTTTCTGGTCGAAACTATCGGGGCGGATCATGTTTATCTTGGGAGCGACTACCCCTTCGATATGGCAGACTTTGGTTGTGTTGATCAAGTAAAACGAGTTGTCCCGGAGGGTCACGACCAGGACAAAATACTTGGGGGCAATGCCGAGAAGCTACTGAAACTTTGAATCTAGCCGTTGGAGGCTTTTCTGACCTTTTGTTATCAATCGGGGAGAAGTGATCGGAAACTTTGCTCAACCCACTATTGGCTCACCTCTCTGGGAGTAGTCCAAAATGGAATTTTATTTTTTTCATCTAATGCCTTACCCTCATATGCCGAAGGATTATGTCGAGACCTACGGCACTTCATGGGCGACAATTCCAAATAGTCTTTACGATCCGGAAAAAGGGCACGTCCTTTACAATGAATATCTAGATGTATTCGAACGTGCAGATGCGCTGGGCTTCGATGGAATTTGTGTAAATGAGCACCACCAAACCTGCTACGGACTAATGCCTTCCCCTAACATCATGGCTGCTGCCCTAGCGCGTACAACTTCGCAGGCCAAAATCGCCATCCTGGGTAATGCTATCTGCCTTCGAGACCACCCTCTCCGTGTTGCAGAGGAAGTCGCCATGCTAGACGTAATTACCCAGGGTCGAATTATCTCCGGATTTGTACGTGGTGTAGGAGACGAATACACTGCATTCAGTATGGACCCAACGACCTCACGTGACCGTTTTTTAGAGGCTTACGAATTAATTGTCCGGTCCTGGACAGAGCCTGGACCGTTCGCCTTCGAGGGGGAGCATTACAACTTCCGATATGTCAATCCTTGGCCACGACCTTATCAGAAACCTCATCCACCAATATGGATGCCTTCTCAGGGAAGCCAAGAAACAATCGAGTTCGCCGCGAAACGACGATACCCTTACATGCAGGTCTTCAGTCCATTTGAAAGCATGAAGAAAATTCTCAACCTGTATAAAGAGGAAGCATCGGAAAAATTTGGGTACGAGGCACCTCCTGAGCAACTCGGTTGGGCTGTTCCCATCTACGTTGCGGAAACCGATGAGCAGGCTTGGGCTGAAGCCGAACAACATCTTTCTTTCCTATTTAACAAGCTCCTCCGGAGACCAGCAACTCAGTGGTTACCCCCAGGGTATCTGACGGAAAAATCTATGGCTCGAATACTTTCGGCCAAGGCGGACAAGATGGCCGGAGACCGCAATCCGCGCGAACTCGACGAAAAGGGAGTTATCATTGTGGGAAGTGTAGACACGGTCCGGGAGCGCTTGGCAAAGTACCATAAAGAAGCGGGGTTTGGACTGCTTGTTACCCTCCTACATTTCGGAACACTTCCTCATGAATTAACAATGAAAAATTTGGAAATATTTGCTGCGGAAATCATGCCACATTTTCAGGCAAAGATTTTGGCCTAGGGCATCACCATGACAACAAAAGCCCTAACTACAGGAGGGCACAGAATCCCGATAGGATCTATATGAAAAGCTACCTTCTCCCGGAAGTGACAGCGCTTCTGGCAGCGCTCTTCTTGAGCCTAACCCACATCACCTTCAAGAAAGCGTTAAAAGACGCCACTGCTTACATGGGAACGGTAGTCGTTGCACTTGTCCCGATCTTACTTCTGGGTCCCTGGGTCGCCAGTCGGCTTCGGATAGAGGCAATATCTTGGGAGGGATCTTTATGGTATTTTCTTTCCGGTTTGGTCCATCCAGCGTTGGCTATTACCTTCCTGCTTTTAGGGACCCACCGAGTCGGAGTAGCGAGAACCTCCGCAATCACATCCATGTCCCCTTTTGTCAGCGTAATTATTGGGATAGTCTTCATGGGTGAACGACCCGGATGGACTATTTGGCTTGGAGGCTCATTGATCGTTGGCGGTATCGTTACCGTACTGGTCGAGAAACTGGAAGGACGTGTAGAAATTCGAAAATACTTATTTCCTTTGTTGGCAGGTATTTCATTCGGCTTGGCACCCGCACTAAGGAAGTCGGGACTCGTCCACATTCCTGATCTGTCCTATGGTGTCGTGGTAGCCGCCTTGGGGGGACTTGTTGGGCTAGCGCTGATAGCGCCAATATTTCCAAAGGGTCAGAAGTTGAACTGGAACCGGAAAGGCCTAATCACGTTCATTCTAGCAGCATTCATCGCCCTTATTGGGCGATTCCTGATTTTCGACTCACTACTAAGAGGAGAATTCTCGCGAATCACCTTTCTTATCAACACAACGCCACTTTTTGCACTGATTCTTTCCGCGATCTTTTTGAAAAAAAGTGAACGTATCACGCTAAGATTGGTAACCGCCACTTGCATCGTGGTGTTAGGGATATGCACAATCACAATGAGTGCCTGATGGATCCATGGAAACAGAAATGAAACCCTCTTGGGGAGCCCTTGTCCAGAATGAATTTAGGATTTTTCCATAACCTCTCCGTCTACCCGGGAGTATAAAATGAATCAAGCCACAGAGCATGCAACCGAGTTCGTACAGGTACGTGACGTCAAAACCCGTCTTTTACGAGGTGGCAAAGGACCGCCCCTACTCTTCCTTCATGGTGCGGGTCGGTCTGGTATATGGCTGCAGGTATTAGAAAACTTGGCAGCCGAGTTCGACGTCCTGGCCCCCGACCATCCAGGTTTTGGTCAGTCTGACCGGCCGGATTGGCTGGATGGCATGGACGATATGGTTTTTCACTACCTGGACCTTTTGGACAAACTCAATATAGAAAAGGTCAACATAGTCGGCATATCTTTCGGTGGATGGTTGGCAGCAGAGCTTGCTGTTTCTTTCTCAGATCGTATTGACAAACTCGTTCTTTCGGCTGCTGCAGGGCTTCGAGTCGAAGGATCTCGGATAACTGATTTGTTCGCAATCGCGCCGGATGAGATGCCAAGTTACCTTTTCAACGATTCCGAGAAAATAGCTGCCATGGCTGCCATCGAGCCAACTCCGGAGATTGAACAAGAATTGTACCGTGGAAAATGCACCTTAGCTCATCTGGCCTGGAATCCTCTTCTCTGTAATCCTGCTTTACAACGCCGTCTTTACAGGATTACTTGTCCAACCCAAATCCTTTGGGGAGCTGAGGACCGGATAATCCCGCGTGCACACGGCGAGGCTTATGCTGCTGGCATTTCAGGGGCCGAACTAATAACATTCCAAAACTGCGGACACTCAGTTCACCAAGAAGAGCCCGAAAAATTCGCGGCCCAAGTCACAGAGTTCCTTAAAGGGTAGTAATTTAAGGAAAAATTTCCGAGGAGCAAAATAGTGGTATCAGATAAAACATTGCCACAAATCTTCCGACTGGACGGAAAGGTTGCACTCGTTACCGGGGCGGCCCGGGGCCTCGGTTGGGCTATGGTCGAGGTCCTGGCCGAAGCAGGTGCAGAGGTCGTTCTAACGGATCTCCTCCTTGAATTGGGAGAAGAGAAGGTTCGCGCGTTAAAGGACTCTGGGCATCAAGCCCATTTTCGCTCGATGGATGTATCCAACCGTCAAGCTATAGCTTCGACTATCGGAGAAATAGTCGAGGCAACTGGGGGGATTGACATCTTAATTAATAATGCGGGGGTTGGTGGAAAAAGTCACGGTGGCCCATATTCCGCCCAGGACATGACGGACGAACACTGGCGAACCGTGTTAGGAGTCAATCTGGACGGTCCGTTTTTTTGTAGTCAGGCAGTTTATCCAACTATGAAACAGCGAGGAGGAGGAGCGATTATTAACATCGCGTCGGTCTGGGGACTGGGAGCAAGTACTAGCATGCCCGTTGCTGCTTATGCTTCTTCGAAGGCGGCCTTAGTCAATCTGACCCGACAGCTCGCCGTTGAGTGGGCCTCCGACGGAATCCGCGTTAATGCCATTGCGCCGGGATTTTTTGAAACCGGGCTGGTGGCGCCCGGTGAAGACGCAGAATGGAAGGTGAAGATGCGGGAACAAATTTCAGAAAGAATGCCGATGCAAAGAAGGGGGCAGCCCGACGAGATCAAAGGTGCTGCACTCTTCCTGGCCTCTGATGCTTCCGGCTTAACCACAGGCCATACACTTCCTGTCGACGGCGGGTGGATGGCCACTTAGACAAAGAGCTAAGATTTCTTGGTACAGCCCTTTCTTACAAAAAACTCAAAATGAGCTTTGATTCTTATTCGTTTCCGTCACTGACAGTTAGAGTACTAATTTCACCATCATAAACTTCATAGTCTATCTTGTTGGGATTACAGCATACGAAACAGTCATATATCTCAGTATTATGACCACTAAATGTTTGGTCAATTTCCAAATCAACTTCAAATGTTTCAAAACAGAAGTGGCACGTTATTGTTTGTTCGTTGTTGTCTATGACTCAATACCTCAATCTTAGTGCAGGGTGTGAGGAAAAATTCTATTTATGCTTTTTAAGGATGCTAGCGTCTACTGGAATAACGCTAGAAGAAGAAATAAGAGGGCCACTACTATAGCTAATCCCCAAAAAATCTTTTTCAGCTTTTCGATTCCTTGCCTATCCTCCGGGTCCACCTTTTCTCCCTCATCGAAAGGTATGTCTTGCACACTGCGCTACTATACTATCCTCCCCCTTTTCTTTTTAATTTTAAAGATATTGTTAAGACTCCTTTGAAAGGTCTTTACTGATGCAGGCACAGCTTCAGCACTGAGATCCTTTGCTTTTTAAAATCTTCGAGATAGTGGATATAAAAACATATTAATGACATACTTTTAACATAAATATGTGCATATTGATGCAGTCTTGTGAGCCTGTCGGATAAAAAAATTAAGTCGCTCTGATTGTATGGTGGATGGGGGATCAAGACCGGATCGCCCCGTCGTTATTAGGCTTTTAAAAAGGCAGGATTTTAGCCCCAAATCAGGTGATTAAACAATGCAAAACGAAGAAGGTCGTATCCTGGAGTGGATTGACTCAAATCAAGAGGAAGCAATCGGTTTTCTCCAAGATCTCGTGCGGATTCCCAGTCCAACGGGAAATGAAGCTTCGGGACAAAAATTCATAGCGCAATACCTGTCCGATATGGGATTGGAGGTTGAACCATGCATCGCAGATATGAAGGCTTTGGAGGGTCATCCAGAATTCATTCCTGTCGATCCTGACATGAACCTTGGAAGTTATAACGACCGGCCAAATATAATCGGACGTTACCATGGAACGGACGATGGGCGCTCAATTATGTACTTTGCACATATTGATACGGTTCCACCTAACGATAACTGGACGCATGATCCGTTCGGCTGCGAGATCGATTGCGGCCGGATGTATGGCCTAGGCACCTCCGATATGAAAGCAGGTATGGCCGCTTCCTTTTTTGCTGTGAAAGCTTGCATTCAGGCGGGAATCCGGCTTAAGGGGGATGTTCTATGCGTAAGCAATATAGGGGAGGAGATCGGCGATAGCGGAGGTATCTTAGCTTGTATTGAGCAGGGGTACAAAACGGATGCTGGAATCCACCCTCACCCTGGCGAAGGGAAACCCGATATGGTTTGGATTGCCTCATCTGGTGTACTCTCTTTTCGAGTTAAAGTGAAGGGAAGTACCACGCATGGATTTCAATCTCATCTGGGTGTCAATGCCATAGAGAAAGCCTGGAGAATTGCGGAGGCACTACAAGAGTTTGACCGCCACATAGGAATAAATAGCCGGGAAGAGTTGACAGAAAATAGTTTCTATCAGAGTGGTCGACCAGTCCGAGCAGCTAACCTATACCTTAGCGCCTGCCGCGGGGGTGGGTGGTTATATCAAGTGCCTCCTTCATGTGAAATGGACTGGGTTTATACCTTTCCAAATAACGAATCTATCGATGAGAACATTCAACGCATCGAGGACACAATCCATGCTGCCACGGCAGCAGATCCGTGGTTAAGAGCGAACCCACCGGAAATAGAATGGCTTCCGATGAAGTTTAGCCCGTCGCGAAGTGAACCTGGGCATCCCTTTATTAAAACAATCCAGGGAAGCATCGAATCCGTCACAGGCAGGAAAACCCATCTCGGTGCAACACCGGTCGGGAGCGACATGCGGGTACCATCGCTATATGGTGACATGGCGACGGCTAACATAGGTCCGTCGGGAGGAGGAGCACACGGCCCAGATGAGTGGGTAGACGTTAAGTCTTACATAACCGCCATTAAAATGTTTTCTGTTCTCTTGACACGCTGGTGCGGCATAGCAACATAAAGCACGATTGAAAATTAGAGCTTGATCTGTGGCATGCGAGTATCTGAGTCAACTTACTGATTCCCATTGGGCTGGTTGCCCAGGTTTTCTTATGGACCTACTGAAGAATCGCTGGTCATTTCCAATAGATGGGAACACCATCAAGCGAACCTTTCTGACCATTCTTATTCTTTTTGTTAATGTAGGTCTTTTTGAAAGTTTTTCTAAAGGGCTTCAAGCGGCGGACCGTTTGCGCCTTGCAACTACGACCAGCACGGACAATTCAGGCCTACTAAAGGTGCTCCTACCTCCTTTCGAGAAGTCTTACCAGACTCAGGTCGATGTCATATCGGTGGGAACCGGTAAAGCCCTGGAACTCGGTCGAAACGGAGATGTGGATGTTGTGATGGTTCACTCTCCAGATGAGGAAATTCAATTTGTGCGAAAGGGATTTGGAGTGGATCGAAAACAGTTCATGTACAATGACCTCGTCCTTTTGGGACCATCTGGGGATCCCGCGCGCATCCGAAAGGTTAGGGATGCACATATGGCTTTTTCCCTTATCGCAAAAACAGGCGCCGCCTTTGTTTCGCGGGGAGATCACTCTGGAACGCATAAAGCAGAGCGTCGGTTATGGGAAAAAGCACGTTACCATCCTAACGGAACTTGGTATCTTGAAGTAGGACAAGGGATGGGAAAAACTCTACTCATTGCTGACGAGCGGCAAGCTTATACTTTATCCGACCTTGCAACCTACCTTGTCTTTCGGAATAGCATTGGCAGTGAGATCTTGTTGAGAGGTGACCCAAGTCTTTTTAACCCTTATGGGATTATTGCCGTCAATCCAAGACGGCATCCCCATGTTCAACATCGTCTGGCGATAGCACTAATTAAGTATGTGACGGGCTCCCGGGGACAGGAAATAATCAGAAAATTCACCGTGTCCGGGCAGTCACTCTTCAATCCCATAATTAACCCTTAACCCCTCTTATGGAATTTTTGGCAGAAGGGATAATTGTAGCGTTTCGTTTGCTCGTCAGAGCAGACCCCGAAGTCATTTCGGCAGCTAAGAATTCACTTCACCTAGCATTCTGGAGCACTCTTGTAGCCAGCACTTTCGGCCTTCCAATTGGCTACCTCCTAGCTACACATAAGTTCCGTGGAAGAGAAACGGCTATCACATTGGTGAACACCCTCTTAGGCCTTCCAACAGTTGTGATTGCTCTTGTGGTATATGCGTTTCTCTCCAGGCAAGGATTATTTGGGAACTTCGGTCTCCTTTTTACACCTGTGGGAGTAATAATCGGACTCGTCATTTTGGCGACGCCTATTGTTACTGCATTTGTGTTGTCCGCATTGAAAGAGATGGACCACCGTGTTCGTTTAACAGCCTTTACACTTGGTGCTGGACCTCTTCGAACCACCTTGACGGTACTGGCTGAAATCCGTTACGGCGTCATGGCTTCGATTTTGGCGGCCTTTGGTCGTGTCGTGGCAGAGGTAGGAATCGCCATGATGCTGGGAGGAAACATTCGTGGGCATACCCGGACATTAACCACGGCCATAGCACTAGAAACTTCTCGAGGCAAGTTCGGGTTTGGGATCGCGCTTGGCTTGATTCTTGTCACCCTCGTAATCGCAGTGAATGTAATATTCCGTCTCCTCCATGCCAAGATAGCAAAGGAATAAAAATGTTATACGAGCTCGAAAGCATTAGACAAATCTTCGGCGATCGGAGAAAAAACCAAAAAGTTGCACTTGACATCCAAAATCTATCCTTGAAAGCAGGGGGAACATACGGTTTCGTTGGTCCGAACGGATCCGGAAAAACCACACTCCTTTCCATTTTAGCAGGTCTGTTGAAACCCACAGAGGGGCACGTTCGGTTTGACGGAAAACCCGTCCCAACCAACAGTCGGAATATTAAGTCTCGGCGTAAGATGACTTTGGTGATGCAGTCTCCCTGGCTTTTCCGAGGGACTGTGCGATTTAATATTTCTTACGGTCTTCGTGCTAGAGGACTAGGCCGCCAAGAGTGTGCTCAAAGAACTTTGCGGGTTCTTCATGAAGTCGGGCTTTCAGGGTTTGAGGAGCGAAAGGTCGTTGGCCTTTCAGGAGGTGAGGCACAACGGGTGGCACTTGCTCGCGCCCTTGCTTTGGAATCTGAGGTATTGCTACTGGATGCACCTACCTCCAACCTAGACCTTGAGAGTTTCTCCTTCATCGAAAACATGATGAATCGGATCACTTCAAGCCACCGAACCCTGATTTTCACCACACACCACTCTGCATTGGCCAACGCATGCCAAGTGCATCCATACAGGATGGAGAAAGGTCATTTACTACCTCATGAACCTCATATTGGGTCAGCAGAAAACTTGCAAGCGGAAAGCACAAACCATCCAACCTCGAAATAACATTAAAGTTACGTCAAGATAATTGTTCCTTTGCATTAAAAAATCTTCACCAACCCAAGATACCTTCCAACGGAACCACCAACTCTAATCTCACCCTTCAGCGCCGCCTTCTTCCGGTTTTGGAGTTTCAGCCACCGTTTCCGATCCCCCCTCTTCTGTGTTTTCCGATTCAGCTGCCACATCAACCCCGCCTTCTTCCGGCTTTGGAGTTTCAGCCACCGTTTCCGATCCCGCCTCTTCTGTGTTTTCTTTTTTGGCTATAGCATCAACGGCAGCAACCTTTCGCACTTGGCGCTTCAACCGGTGAATACGGCGGCGTAATGTGGAAATGCTCTTATCGCTCTCATCTTGCTGGATCCTTTTTTTCTCCTCTTTTAGAACCTGTATCTTCTTTTTCAAATCCGCCTTGGAGTAGTTCTTCTTCTCTGAGGATTTTTTCTTGGCAACTGATGCCATATTCTCTTTCTCCTTAAACACCCAAAACCTTACTCAACACAGAGACGATACAAGCTTTCTCCACGCACCCTTGTCCGCATCCTCAATCTAATACCGATAATCGAAAGGCCTTCCAAAGCCCTGCCACATCTGAGACTTGGGGGAACAAAATAAAATAAGCCCCACCCGTAACAACCAGACTTCCTACGGGCAGAAAATATTATCCGTCAATTTACAATTACTCACAATGGATGAACCATCCACGGAAACACCCCAAACCAATTTAGACCAACCACCTTATCAGTTTTTAGATGCTTTACAGGCGAAATAATTCTTCACGTCTACCTCTTTTTCAGCGATAATTTGGGTATGCGAAAGCTCACCTATCCCACGCTCACCCTCGCGCTAGGGGTGCGTCCACTTCTCTCAGTCACAAGGTGGAGTGTCGATATCCAAAAGGGTGTATATGCTTACGAAAGAACTAGCTATGCCGCTGCCCCAAAAGAATGGAATAGCATGGCTTGGCAGGGAGTTTCCAAAACCCAGTACTGGCTAGGAGAGGTGAACCATAAGGAAGTTATGACAAACACCAAGGCTCACCCTTGAGTGCGTAAAAAAGAAGTGTAAAGGCTGCCAGCTGAAAACACTTACCAATGCATTGGTCTAGGGAGGCAGGAGGAGACAGAACATGGAAAAAAAATCTAGTACAAAGACAAAACGATATGGCATGAAAATAGAAGAACCTGTCTTCGTTACCATGCGAGACGGTGTCCGAATTGCCTGCCGAATCTATCGACCCAACGCGCCCGGCAAATTTCCGGTCCTTTTTGCCGCTTCTCCATATCAATATGAAACCGACGATCTGCCTCACTCGACCCTTTTCCTATGGCGCGAGGTCGGTCCGGTTGAATGGTATGTCCGCGACCAAGGCTATGTCTATGTGCATATGGATGTTCGCGGATCGGGGCAGTCAGGCGGAGTCTATAATCTGCTCGATAGGAAGGAACAACAAGATTACTACGAATGCATCGAATGGGCTGCGCGTCAGGAGTGGTGTGATGGCAATGTCGGTGGTCTTGGGCAATCCTATTACGCCTGGTCGCAGTGGTTCATGGGTATTGTCAATCCGCCCAGTCAGAAATGCATCGCACCCTATGATGGGGCGGTCGATAAGTATCGCG